>JBKQKP010000090.1:0-94283 GCA_052147435.1 Polyangiaceae bacterium
AATTCGTCCCCCTCGAAGCGCGCTCCTCGTTCGCTCGTGCCGGTGCTCCTCGCGCCCGGTGAGCCGATTCGCACGCACTGGGCCGAGATCCTCGAGACGGCCGAGCGCCTCGGCGTCGAGCAGGGAAGCCCGTCACTCGTCCCGACCGACGGAGACGACCGAATGCGGCCGATCGTGCGCCACGCGTTCGCGACGGCCTCGCCCGATCTCTCGAGCGCGACCCCGCCCATCCTCGCCCTTCACCGCGACCGCATCTACGCAAAGCACCTCGAGCTGCCCGTACGCTTGTGAGCTGCACGTCGCCCCCGCGGTCGCACCTTCCGCTGAACACATGGCGACGGCCTCTCGCCCGCGCCTAACGCTCGCGATCCCCTCAAGAGACGGGCCTGGCGGCCCGGACGAGGGCACCCTGCGCGGCGATGTCGCGCGGACTTTGCCGAATATTCATCTGGCGTTCAGTGTTCGCCGCCGGCGCGGGTGCGCTTCTGATCATCGCTGCGCAGGCGGCCTGCGGCACCTCGTCATCCGCGCCGCAAGCGGACGGGGTGCCCCCTGGGCAGGCGGTGGAGGCGGGAGCGACGACTGCCGCGGGCGAGGACAGCGGCGCGAGCGCAGCGATCGACTCAGGCGAGAGCCCGCTCGACGGCGGGGTATGGGTGGGCGAAGGCGGCGCCGTCCTGACGGCAAGCGGAGGGACGCTCCCCAGCTTGTACTTCGCCGTTGTCGGCGACACGCGACCCCCGCTGCCGAACGACACCGCCGGATACCCGACCGCCGTCATCACGAAGATCTTCACCGACCTGCAGAACAGCCCGGACTCGCCGCCGTTCGTGGTGGGTACAGGGGACTATCAGTTTTCGATCCTCACGACGGCGCTCGGCAACACCGCGGCGGAGCAACTCGATCTGTACCTCGCTGCGCGCAACCTGTTCAGCGGCCAGTGGTACCCGGCGATGGGGAACCACGAGTGCACCCCGCTCGCGAGCTCCAACTGCATCGACGGGGGATCCGACCTCGCCGGGAACGACACGTACCCCGCCTACGGAGCGAAGATCCTCGCGCCGCAAGGGCGGACGCTCCCCTACTACACGGTGCACATCAACGCGATCGACGGCTCGTGGACGAGCAAATTCGTGTTCGCGGCGGCCAACGCCTGGGACGACGCGCAAAGCGCCTGGTTCCAGGCGGCGATGAACGAGTCCACGACGTACACGTTCGTGATCCGGCACGAAGAGGAGGAGGCGGCGACGCCACCGCCCGGCGTAGCCGGCACGCAGGCCATCATGGCAACGAGCCAGTACACGCTCGCGATCGTGGGGCACGAGCACACCTACGAGCGCACGGCGCAAGGGGAGCTGCTCGTGGGCAACGGCGGGGCGCCGCTCTCGGACGACAAGCCGTACGGGTACGCGCTCCTTCGCCAGCGCGCGAGCGATGGCGCCATCGTCGTGGACATGTACGACGCGGACACGAACGACGCGGACACGAGCTTCCACTTCGCGGTGACCGCGGACGGTGGCGCCGCGCCGCCGTGACGCGGGGACGACAGCCACGCCCCTGGGCACGGCGGTAAGCCGGGGCTTCAAGGGGTGGCTTAGCCGCCGTCAGTCCCCGCCCGAGTCGACCGGCGCCCCGGCATCGTCGCTTCCACCAGTGCAGTCGGGGATTCCCGTACCGTCGTTGATGTTGACCGCGGACGCCGCGAACGTCGCTGCGAGCCAATACGAGTCGTCGCACCCTCCGGGTCCGGTCGGGCTGGAGCAGTAGTTCCCCTTGTCGGTGACGTTGCCGCTCGCGTCGGTCGGGCAACTGCTGTTTGGGCCGCTCGCATCCCCCGTGAGCAGCGCGCAGAGTGTCTTGTTGAGGGACACGACCTGGACCTTGTTCGCCTGGTTCAGCGTGATGAACCCGGTAAGAGCCCCCGCGGTGAGCCACTTCGAGCAGTTCTCGTACAGATCCGAGCAGTCGGCCCCGAGCGCGCTCACGTTGATCGTCCCAATGCAGTTTCCGTTGTCGGAGATCGTGACTCCGGAGATCTGCGCGTTGGTGATCGGCAGGACGATGATCGACCCCTGGTAGTAGATGGGGATGTTGAGGCTCGGGATGAGCGCCGTCTCGAGCGTATTGTCGGAAGCCTCGCTCGTCGCGACGGTGGCTGGCGCGACCTGGATGCTCCCAAGCGCCGTGGTAAGGGTCTTCTTCACGAAGCAGTAGCCCGTCGTGTACGGGTCGCACACCGGATTGTCGGTTAGATCGCAGGGAGGGGCTCCCCCCGTCGTCAGCGTGTTTGCCGTCGTGTCGAAGCTGAGGAGCCAGCTGAAGTCGCCGGTCCCTTCCTCCCCGCACTGGTGCTCGTTGAGATCGACCCCGTTCGTGACGACCCCGAGCTGCACCGCGGTCTGCGCGAGGCTCTTCGGCGCGACGAGGATGATCCGCCGCATCCGGAAGTTCTCCGTAGTGGCCGTGTTCGTCGCCATTGGCTCGCAGCTCGTCGGGGCGATGCTCCCGCACCCGTTCGGCATGGTCGACGTCGGCGTCTCGGTGATCTGACACTCCGTGCTCGTGGCGCACTCGCTCTCCGTGCCGTCGTCGCATTCGGGGTTGGGGACCTGACCCGGGTTCGCGCAGCACGTCTCGCCCGCGCTCCCGCAGTAGGTTCCCCCGTCGCCGCTCGGCGGCGGGCCCGAATCGGGCAGAAGCCCGATCGGGGGGTTGTTCGAGCACGCCGGAATCAGGATTGCGCTCAGCCAGACCGCGCCGAGCACCACGACGGACACGGCGATCTTCGTCGCGACACACATGGAGCCCTCCCTCCGGTAACGCCGACACGACCAAGAAGCCTAGCGCGTTGCACGCCGGGCGCCGCCCTCGCCCAGCTTCTCAGCGTGACAGCACCGACGCGCACAGCGCCCACGCCCTGCACGCGGTCGAGGGCTCCCCGGTCGTCTCGTCGTCGCAGACCACGCGCCAGCCGTTCCCGTCGGGCCGGCTCGCGACGACGATCGGGACGCGGATGGGGCGCGCCGGCTTGTCCTTGAGCTCGAATCCGCCGCCAGTCACCGTCGTCCCGTCGGGGCACGAGGCGTAGCCGTCGTTCGAGTTCGCTCGCGACCAGACCCTCGACTCGGGAACGTTCGGGGGCGATGCGCACGCCGCCAATACGACGATCGCGCAGCCGGCGAGGACGATCGACCTGGGCATGCTCACACTCCAAACCAGAACGAGAGCTTCGCCAGGATCACGTCCGACGCCGGCGCCTGACCAACGGCGCTGAGGTTCAAGCCCCCGACGTCGCCGTTGTTCAGCACGGTCGACGGGGTCTGGGAGCGCGTGTAGACGAGATACAGCGTCGATCCGAGCATGTATTCCCAGCGAAGGACGAGGTTGATGTTGAGAACCCCATATTCGAAATCCGGGTTCGACGGGAGCGGCAGGCTGTAAGGCGTGAGCTCGCTCAGCTGAATCGCCGGGCGCGGGCCGGTCGAATCCGACTGGAACTGCGTGTACTGCGTGTAATGCCCGGACGCGAGGAAGAGCTGCGCGTAGCCCTGCAGCGTGAGCCGCGGGAGGAACGTGTACGTGGTCCGTAGCGTGACCCCTATGCTGCGCGCGTCGAGCTGGCCGAAGAGGTACTGGCCGTTCTGCGACGCAGGCTCGTCCATGAAGCGCGGCTCGCCGGCGGTCCACGACCACGTCGGGAGCAAGTCGAGATCCCACTGCGGCAGGAAGCGTACCGACACGCTCGCGTTCCCGCTCATATTGAAACCGTCGTAGATCGCGTCGCCGATCTGGTCGAAGCCGAAGACGAAGCGCTTGCGCGAGTCCGTGTAGAACGAGACCTCGGTCCCGAACCGCCCGTCGCGCTGCAGGGCCGTACCGTCGCCCACTTCGCGGTCGTCGTACTTCGTTCCGCGGTAGTGGACGTCGATGTTGTAAAACCAGAAATTCTTGAAGCGCCCGTAGCCGCCGAGATAGAGCCCCTGGCCCACCAGGAGCCCGCCCCAGTCGTACGTCGTGCCGTAGTAGAGGAACGCGTGCGTCTCCAGGAACGGACCGAACGGATCCAGCTCGCGGTGCTGCACGTTGCCGCCCACCGAGATCTGATTCGCGCGCGAGTTGTACCCGAGGTCGTTGATCTCGAACGCGCGCGACTCGACGTCGGTGTTTATCCCGCCGGTCCAGTGCTTCCCCCCCTCCTTGTTGATGTACTCCTGCGTCCCCACGCCGATGTCGCCGTTGTGGATCATCGTCCCGTCGGCCACGGGACGAACCGGTCCGTTCTCGAGCACGGACGCCGCGACCTGACC
This sequence comes from Polyangiaceae bacterium, assembly GCA_052147435.1. Taxonomy (GTDB): domain Bacteria; phylum Myxococcota_A; class Polyangia; order Polyangiales; family Polyangiaceae; genus JBKQKP01. Next base: position 4,308 of record JBKQKP010000090.1, read on the forward strand.
TCCCGTCGCGTAGTCGCCCCCCGGCGACCGCCAGCGCCAGTCGACCGCGCCGACGTACACGTCGTTGAAGCAGCGCGCGTTCGGCGCGGGGTTCAACGTCGTCTGGACGAGCGGCGTGAGCTCCACGGGGTTCGGACACAGCTCGGTCGTCTTGGGGAGCCCTGATTCGCTCGGCGCTTGGAGCGGGTACGTCTCGGTCGGCTCGGCGTGCGTCACCGCCGTCCCCATGAACGCGATGTTCGCGTCTCCGCCGAGGTCGTGTTTGAGCCGCACGACCTCGAACGACGACGTCGGGTCGACGAGACGCGTCACGTTGACGAGGTGTTGCACCCGTGAGCCGTAGTCCTCCTGCACCTGCACGGTATTCTCGGCAGTCACCGCCTGAATCGTTCCGACGGACCACCCCTTGCCGAGCGTGCCGGTGAGCTTCGTCGCGCCGTAGATCGCCGAAGGCTCGGGGACGTCGACCAGGAGCTCCTTGTTGACGGGGTCGGTCCGGAGCGCGGGGATGAGCGGCACGCGCCCGATGCGCCGCGTGTAGAGAAGCTGAAAGGGAGTCTGGAACGCGTCGATCCCTTCCAAGAAGAACGGCCGCTTCTCGGGGTAGTAGGTCTCCACGGTGCTCAGGTTCAAGACGACCTGGTCGGCCTCCACCTGCGCGAAGTCCGGGTTGAACGTCGCGTCCAGCGTGAGGCCCGGCGTCGGGTGCCACTTCAGGTCGAGCCCCCCGGACACGAGTGTGTCCCATCCGCTCGCGAGCTGGCCCACGGCGGGATCGCGGCGACGCACACGCCCAACGAGGAAGGGGCGGAACTCCATCGGCGTCTTCTCCTCGAGCCCCTCGAGCCCGTCGAGCCGCCCGTAGTGCGAGACCTCCCCGGCGACGCTGCGTGGGAAGTACGCCCAGTCGTCGTTCTCCTGCTTCCCCGAGATATACCGGCTCGCCTGAAAGTCCCACGACTGGACCGGGAGCGCCGGGAAGCGAAGGACGCGCAGCGGGATACGGAACTCGGCCGACCAGCCGTGATCGGTCACGTCCGTGCGCGCCTCCCAGTTCTCGTCCCAGTCGCTCGAGTAGTCGGTGTCGTTGAAGCGGATCGCGTCGATGAGCGTTCCCGAGGAGTTCACGTTGAACTCGAAGGAGCTCTTGTGGTCCCCGCGCGTCCCGAGATCGAACTGCACGGAGTCGGCCTCGGAGCCCCTGTCGCGCCGGGTGAGGCGCTGGACTATCGGCGTGTGGACTTGCGGGCAGTCGAACGCGACGTAGACGGCGGTGTCGTCGTAGAGGACGTACACCGTCGTCTGCTCGCTCGTCGCGGTTCCTTCGTTCGGGTACTTCTGCGTGAACGCCGAGCTCGAGCCGGCAGTCTTCCAGACGGCATCGTCGAGCACGCCGTCGATGACGGGGGGGGTGGTCGTGCGGACCGCGCGAAGATGCGGCCTGGGGGGAGCCACGGCAGCCGGCGCAGTTGGCGCGGCCGGCGCCCCCGCAACGGCGGTCGTGGTGGCGACGTGCGCGGCGACGAGGAGCGCCGTGAGGAGGGGCATACGTTTCTTGGTCACCAAGAGCGGCGCGGGGGGGCGCAACGAATAACGTCCAACATATCCGAGTCGAGGCATCGTTCGATGCCTGAGCCGTAGGGATCCTTGGCAGGCCCGAGGGTCCGATAGCCGACGAGACTTCCTTCCATTTCGCTACATGCCCGGCGTCTGTTGCCGTGATAGTTGGACAGACATGGAGAGCGGGGAATGAAGGCACTCGTCGTCGGCGGAGCGGGCTTCATCGGGTCGCACATCGTGGAGCGACTCACGCGCGAGGGGCACTCCGTTCGTGTGCTCGACAACCTGAGCACCGGAAAGCGCGAGAACCTCGCGCCCGTCGCCCGCGACGTGGAGCTCGTCGTCGCCGACGTGCGTCACATGGAGCGGCTCCGGCAGGAGATGCGCGGCCGCGACGTCGTCTTCCACCAAGCGGCGATCGTCTCGGTCCCCTACTCGATCGAGCACCCACAGGAGTCGCTCGACGTGAACCTCCGCGGCACGCTCAACGTCCTCGAGGCCGCGAAGGAGGCCGGGGTCCAGCGCGTCGTGATGGCGTCGTCCGCCGCCGTCTACGGCGAGGATCCCGAGCTGCCCAAGCGCGAGACGATGCTCCCCTCCCCCATCTCGCCCTACGGCCTCGAGAAGCTCGCGAGCGAGCACTACCTCGCAATCTGGAAGAAGCTCTTCGACCTCGAGACGGTGGCCCTGCGCTACTTCAACGTCTTCGGCCCGCGCCAGGACCCGTCGTCCGCGTACTCCGGCGTCATCAGTATCTTCGTCGATCGCATCCTGCGTGGCGAGACGCCGACGATCTTCGGCGACGGGGAGCAGTTCCGGGATTTCGTCTACGTCGCGAACGTCGTCGAGGCCAACGTGCTCGCGGCGACCCGCCCGCAGGCATCGGGGCGCGTCTACAACATCGGCTGCGGTCAGCGGACGTCGCTGAACGAGCTCGCCGCGATCCTCGGTCGCATCTGCGGCCGCGACGTGAAGGCGCGCCACGCCGAGCCCCGCGCTGGCGACATCCGCGAATCGCTCGCCGACATTGGCCGCGCGCGCGAAGAGCTCGGATACGAGCCGCGCATCGGCGTGGAAGAGGGGCTGCGAGCGCTGGTCGCGTCGGTAAAGAGCTAGCTCGCTCGCCCCCCCCTCGGCGCGAGCGGCAACCGCACGTCGAACGCGGACCCCTTCCCCACGGTGCTCCGCACGGTCACTTCCCCCCCCATCGCTTCGACCATGTGCTTCACGATCGAGAGCCCGAGCCCGGTCCCACCGACGTCGCGCGACCGCCCCGCGTCCACGCGATAGAAGCGCTCGAAGAGGCGAGGCAAGTGCGCCTCCGAGATCCCAGGGCCGGTGTCTTCGACCGAGAGCTTCACGATGCCGTCGCCGTTCGCGGCGCGGAGCTTCACGCTCGCCCCGGCGGGGCAGTACTTGACCGCGTTGTCGACCAGGTTCGACAGCACCTGCTCGAGCGCGCGCTGATCGGTCTCGACCGGCTGCATGCCGGGCGGGATGTCCGCCGAGAGCTGGATCCCTTTCCGGTCGGCGCGCTCGCGAAACAGGCCGAGGACCAGGTTCGCGACGACCGTGAGATCGATCTTCTCCCTCTTCAGCTTGAACTCGTTCGACTCGAGGCGCGACAGCTCGAGGAGATCCTCGATCAGGTTCTGCAGGCGCTCCGAGTTTCGGACGATGATGTCGGCGAACCGCTCGGCCGCCTTCGGATCTGGGTCCTTGAGCGCGGAGTCACGGAGCGTCTCGGCGGCGGAGCGGACGGCCGTGACGGGGGTCCGCAGCTCGTGCGAGACGTTGGCGACGAAGTCGCGGCGCAACGACTCGAGTCGGCGCAGATCGGTCACGTCGACGAACACCGCGAGGACGCCCCCCGCCTCGCCGGCGAGCGCGGTGGCGTGAATCAGGAGGCGTCGCGGCTTGATGCCGGGGAGGTCGAGCTCTCCCGTGATCGTCGTGCTCCGCGCGCGCGCGCGCTCGACGACGTCGTGCAGCTCGGCGTGCCGCACGGACTCGATGAGGAGCTTGCCGACGTCGCTCGCTCCGAGGAGCAGCATCTCGCGAAGCGCCGGGTTCATGAGCAGGATGCGGTCGGTGCGATCGAGGACGAGCACCCCTTCTTTCATGCCGTCGAGGATCCGCGCCTGAAGATCGCGCTCCGCCCGGAGCTCGCCGAGGCTCGACACGAGGCTCCCCGCGAGCTGGTCGAGCGCGCGCCCGAGGTCGCCGAGCTCGTCGTCGCCCGCGAAATGGGCTCGCACGCTGAGGTCGCCGCGGGACATTCGCCGTGTCACGTCGGTGAGCTCACGCACGATCCGCGACATCGATTGCGCCGCGAACGACGACATCACCCCCGAGAAGACCAGGGCGATCACCGCCGCCAAGGCGAGAAACCTCTGCACCGAGGCGACGGCCCGCGCCACCCCGTCGCGCGCGAGAAGGGTCTCCTGGGCGGACAGATCGCCACGAAAGAGCGCCGTCAGCTCGGTCTCGACGTGCGACGTGAGGTACGCGTACGCAAAGCCGAAGAAGATCACGATCAGCGCGACCGAAACCAGGAACAGCTTCAGTCGGATGCCGAGCTTCACGGGGGTCGCCTAGTCGAACGTCGGAGCCAGCCTAATCCCCCGACGGTTCTTCCGAGAAACGATACCCCACTCCGCGCACGGTCTCGATGTATTGCCCCGCGGCCCCGAGCTTCTCGCGCAGGCGCTTCACGTGCGTGTCCACCGTGCGGGTCTCGATATCGGCGTCGATCCCCCAGACGTCGGACAGGAGCGAGCTGCGCGTCTGCACGCGATTCTGGCGATCGTAGAGCGTGACGAGCAGCTTGAACTCGAGGGCCGTGAGCGCAATCTCCTCGCTCGTGACCCAGACGCGGTGGGCGTGACGATCGATCCGGAGCGAGCCGAAGACGATGACGCTCGACGGGTGCGGCGCGTCGGCGCGACGCATGACCGCCTGCATCCGGAGAACCAGCTCCCGCACGCTGAACGGCTTCACGACGTAGTCGTCGGCGCCGAGCTCGAAGCCGACGACGCGGTCGATCTCCTCCCCCTTCGCCGTCACCATCACGACGTGTATCCCCTTCGTGGTCGCGTCCTGCTTGAGCGTCTTGCAGACGTTCGTGCCGGGCATGTCGGGGAGCATCACGTCCAGGAGAACGATGTCGGGCCGCTGCTCCCGGGCGAGGCGTAGCCCCTCCTTGCCGGTCGCGGCCACGCGGACCTCGTGCCCCGCTTGCCCGAGGTTGTACCGGAGGATCTCCTGGAGATCGGCCTCGTCTTCGATAACCAGCACTCGTGCCATGTCCGACCGTTACCCCTACTCCGTGGCATTTGCATGGAGACCACGCGACATCCCGTTGCGAAATCGACGCATTTGGCCTCGAGTTGCCTCTAGGCCAGGGTTTCCGGGAGTCTAGCCCGCCCCGGGGCCCCCGCCGCCGTCGGGTCCGTTCTCGTTTGGGGGGTGCGTCCGGACGTGTCGGACGTCCTCTCCGCGAACCATGAAGATGACCTCTTCGGCGATGTTCGTCGCGTGGTCGGCCACCCGCTCGATGTACTTCGCGACTTTGATGACGCGGACCGCCGCGGGGATCTCGTCGGCGTGGCTCGCCATGTAGCTCATCATGTCGCGGAGGATCCTTCCGTAGAGCTCGTCTACGGCGTCGTCGCCCGCCATGACCTGCTCGGCGCGCGCGGCCTCCCCCTCGACGAACGCGTCGAGCGCGTTCCGGAGCATCTGCTGCGCGAGGTCGGCCATCTCTTTCAGGTTCGCGCGCGCGAGCTCCTTGGCGTTCCCGTGCCCCTCTTCGGCCCGCTCGGCGATGTTGACCGCCTCGTCGCCGATCCGCTCGAGATCGGTCACCAGCTTCAGCGCGGTCGCGAGCAGGCGCAGGTCGTAGGCGACGGGCTGCCGCAGAGCGAGGATTCGCAGGACGAGCGCGTCGATCTCCATCTCGTCGCGGTCGATCCGGCGGTCGAGCTCCTTCACTTCGCCGGCGCGCTCGCTCGATCCGCTCCAGAACGCTTCGAGCGCGAGGCGCAGGCTCCGCTCGCAGCGGGCCCCCATCGCGAGCGCGTTCGCGCGCAGCTCGCGGAGCTCCGACTCGAAGTCACGGCTCGTATGTGATTGAGGCATGGCGCGCTCTCCCTGAATCCTAGCCGACGTTGCAGAGGCTGTGCCCCGCGATGCACATCACGCGGCCTAGCGCGTCGCCTTGGCGGCGCGCTTGCCGACACTCCCGCCCGCGAGCCGCCCCAGTCTGGACGCGACCACGTTCGTGAGCGTGACGAGGATGACGAGCACGGCCGCGGTCCCGGCGCTCACGTCCGCCTTGTCGGGGCTCAGCCCGGCAGAGTTCACGTACCAAAGATGAACGGCCAGCGTCTCGCCCCCGCGAAACGGGTCGAGCGAATACGCGGTCGAACGGGAGATCGTCGTCCCTGCCGTCATGATCAGGGGGGCGCTCTCGGCGAAGACACGGCCGATGGAGAGGACGAGCGCGCTCAGGATGCCCGGCCATGCGTACGGGAGCGTGACCCGCAGCACGGTCTGGACCAGCGTCGCTCCGAGCGCGAGGCTGCCGTCCTCGAGCTCCCGCGGCACGGCGTGAATCGCCTCCTCCGCGACCCCCACGACCAGCGGGAGGTTCACGAGGGCTAGTACGAACGCCCCCGCGATGAGCGAGTACCCGGCCTTCATCTGCACCACGAAGACAAGGAAGCCGAAGAGGCCGTAGACGATGCTCGGGAGCGACGCGAGGGTGTCGAGCGCCCCTCGCACGGCGGAGACGAACGGGCGCGAGCGGGCGAAGCGCGCGATGTACACCGCGGCCCCAACCCCAACCGGGAGGGTGACCGCGGTGCTCAGGACCGCAAAGTAGAGCGTGTTGAAGATCTCGGGGCCGATGCCCCCCCCGGCGTGAGTCTCGCTCGGGAGGCCAATCAAGAACCTCGGGAGGTGGTCGCGAAAGAAGAGCGCCCCGACCAGCGCTGTCGCGACGACCAGGACGCGGCTCGCCCGGTGCCCCACGCGTCCGTCGAGCGCCGCGACGAAGCGCTGCGCAGTCGACGTCGCCGCCCACGCGATGGCAGCGAAGAGCATTGCGGCAAGGACGAAACGCATCCGCTCTTCCCCCTCGATCCCCTCGAGAGGCGTCGCGTACGACGTGAACGAGACGACGCGCCACCCCCCGCGCACGAGAAGGAACAGGAGAGAGAGGAGGTAGCCCGCCCCGAGGGAGAGGCCGCAAAAGCCGATCGCCCAGACGACGAGACGCTCGGTCCGGTGGCCCGTTCGCGAGTGCAGAACGATCGAGCGGTGCTGCGGCTTGATCTGCATTTAGGCGACCCGCTGGCCGCTGATCGCGCGGGTGACGAGGACGACGCCCGAGGAGAGCACCAAGAGTACGAGCGACATCGCGTAGAGCGCGTCGCTCGCGGGGGTCCCCGGCATCGCGTTTTGCATGTCCATGACGATCTGAGTGGAGATCGTCGTCGTCGGCGAGAAGGCGTTCGAAGCGAGCATTCGCGCGCCGCCGATCACCATCTGCACGGCCATCGTCTCCCCGGCGGCCCTGGCGAGCCCGAAGAAGACCGCGACGAGGAGGCCTCGCCATGCCCCCGGAAGAACGACACGAAACGCCGTCTGGAGCGGCGACGCGCCGAGCGCTGCGCTCGCGTCGCGGAGCGACGAGTGAACGCGCGCGAGTGAGTCGAGCGACAGTATCAGGACGGTCGGGACAATCATGACGCCGAGGAGCACCGACGCCGACGCCAGGCCTTCGCCGCCGACCCGCGCGTCGGGGCCGTACATACCGCGTGCGACCTCTTCCATTCTGGGCACGAGGTACGCGAGCGCGAGCCACCCGTAGACGACGCTCGGCACGGCCGACGCAACCTCCATCAACCGCCTGAACCCCGTTCGCAGGCTCCTGGGCGCAAACTCGATGATCCAGAGCGCAGTCAACACCGCCGGCGCTGCGCCGAGGATCACGGCGCCGGTGGCGCTGATGACCGTCCCCAAGATCAACGGGAGCCCACCATAGAGGTTCGCCTCGGGCTTCCAGACCGCGTGCGCGACGAGCTGCCCGAGGCCGACCTCGCCTATCCCCTTGATGCCGGTGCGCGCCAGAAAGGCGATGACAAGGACGGTGCTCACGACGACGAAGACGCCGCAGACGAGGACGAAGAGGCGGATCATCCCCTCGCCGATGCGCGTGCCGCGCTCGGCGCGAAGCTCGCTCGCGACGACCCGCGAGTCTGCCGTCATGTGGATCGACACCGCCTTCTCCTCATCAGTCCTTCGTCACCTTCATGCTGGTTACTGGGATGAACCCCTTCACGGACGGGAGGACGGTCTTCTGGAAGTCGGGCGACAGAACGTAGTCGAGGAACGCCTTCGCCTGACCGGTCGCCTCCCCCTTGGTGAACATGTGCTCGTACGACCAGATCGGGTACGTCCCGCTCTCGATGTTCGCGTCGGTCGAGTCGACCGCGGCGCCGTCGGCCCCCTTGAGAGAGAGCGTGAGGAGGTCGTCGTCCTTGAACGAGAGGGCGAGGTAGCTGATCGCCCCTTTCGTCTGCTTCAACTTCGCGACCAGAGCCCCGGAGTTGTCCTCGGTCTGCCCTTCGATGAACTTGTCGCCGCCGAGCACGATTCCGCCGAACACGGCGCGCGTCCCTGAGGCCGGCGCGCGGTTGATGACGACGATCGCCTGGTTGCCTCCGCCGACTTCCTTCCAGTTTTTTACCTCTCCGGTGAAGATCCGAGCGAGGTCCTTCATCGGGATCGACGTCACCTTCGCGTTGAAGTCCCCCTTGTTCGCCATCGCGGCGAAGCCGACGACGGCGACCTTGTGATCCACGAGCTGCCCCTTCAGGTCGTCGGGCGCGGGGATGTCGCTGTCCCCGATCTGGACCGCGCCCGACGCGACGTCGGAGATCCCCTTCTTCGAGCCCCCGGCGGAGACCTCGATGCTGGCTCCGGCGTGCGTCGTCTCGTACTTCTCCTTCGCGGCGTTGACGAGCGGCTGAAGCGCGCTCGAGCCGCTGACCGTCACCGACTGGACCTTCGGAGCGGGGGCCTGCGCCGAGGTCGACGACGATGTGGAGGACGGGGAGTTGTCCTGGGGCGGAGGGGTCTTGTCGCATGCGGCAAGCGCGAGCGAGGCGAGGATGACGAGAGAGAGGGAGACGGTTCGCATTCGTGAGCTCCAGAGTAGGGCGAAGGAGGGAGACGGGCGGAGAGACGCAATCAGCCGAAGCGACCGGTGATGTAATCCTCGGTCTCGCGGCTCTTGGGTCGGGTGAAGATCGTGGTCGTCTCGCCTACCTCGACGAGACGGCCCATGTAGAAGAAGGCGGTGTGCTGCGAGACACGCGCGGCTTGCTGCATGTTGTGCGTGACGATGACGATCGTGAGCGATCGACGAAGCTCCGAGACGAGATCCTCGATCTTCGCCGTCGCGATCGGGTCGAGCGCGCTTGCAGGCTCGTCGAGGAGGAGCACCTGTGGCTCGACGGCGAGCGCCCGCGCGATGCAGAGGCGTTGCTGCTGCCCGCCGGAAAGCGCGAGCGCGGAGTCGTCGAGGCGATCCTTCACCTCTTCCCAGAGCGCGGCCTGCCGAAGCGCCCGTTCGACCGCGTGTTGGAGGCCAGATCGATCGAGCTTGGACGTGAGCCGCAACCCGTAGGCGACGTTGTCGAAGATCGACTTCGGGAATGGATTCGGTCGCTGAAAGACCATCCCGACATGGCGTCGCACGACGACGGGGTCGACCCCCGCCGCGTAGATGTCGAGCCCCTCCAGGAGAACGCGCCCTTCAATTCGGGCCCCGTCTACGGTGTCGTTCATCCTGTTGAGCGACCGTAGAAACGTGCTCTTGCCGCACCCGCTTGGGCCGATGAGCGCCGTGACGTTGTTCGCGTGCACGTCGAGCGACGCCTTCTGGAGCGCTTCTTTCGCGCCGTAGCGGACCGAAAGCTCGATCGCGCGCATCTTGAATGCCGCGTCGTCGGTTGAGGCGGACCGGGCCGCGCGGGGCGCGCCGGCGCCGCCGACGTCGACAGGCTTTGAGGTCGCGCCCACGGTTGGAGTGTGCGTGGGTGTCGGGGGGTTCACGTGGAGGCTGCGTGACGTTCGGGTTACGAAAGCTCGCCAACGCCCTTCCAACGCTACAGGCCCGATGTCACAACTCTGCGACGGAGCCGCGACGATGCCGTGGTTTTCGCCCCTTCGACCCGAGAAAAATCAGGCGATGCCGGCGCTCTCCAGGGCCGTCCCGTGCACGTCGTACAGCCGAACCCGCGGGCGATCGACCGGGTCGTCCACGATGGCGGGGGCCCCGAGAATCCGCTCACGCCCCAGCCCGACTACCCGGCTGACGGCGTGGTGCAGGTGACCGTGGAGGGCGTGCACGGCGGGGAAGCGTTCGATGAGGTTCATCAAGCGGGCCCAGCCCCGCAGCCCGTCGATCCACTGCATGAGCGCGGACCTTTCGAACGGCGGGTGGTGCTGCACGAGGAGGATCGGCTTGTGACGGAACGCCGTATCGCTCACGCGCCGCTCGACGGCGTCGACCGCGGCGTCGTCGATGTAACCGGACGAGCGGGTCACCGGCTGATGGCAGGCGACGTCGAGGGGGAGGATGCAGACGCTCCCGATATCGACCACCGCCCCGGCGTTCCGCGCGCTCGTAGGCGCCCACGGACGCAGGACGCCGTCGATCGCCTCTCGCCATGCCGTGGGCGAGTCGTAAGCGTCGTGGTTCCCGGGGACGAGCGTGATCCGCCACGGCTCGACGTCGCTCTCGTGGAGCGTCTCGGCGAGCACGTCGTACTGCGCCTTGGTCCCCATCTCGGTGAGATCGCCCGAGATGACGAAGTGGTGCGCTCCGGCCCGTTTTGCGGCCGCAAGGCCGTTCTTCAGCTTCCTTCGCCGCTCCACCGGATCGAGCGGGCGGCCGATGCTCACGAAATGCGTGCTCAGGTCGTAACTGCGCGCCCGGACCCGGTCCGAACGCGTTTCATCCAGCATGTGGATGTCTGACAGATGCGCGATGCGTGTTTGCGTCGTCGTCGTCCCCCTCTCGGGACTTCCAAGGGTCGTCTGCGCCGACATGATGCTCACCTCCTAGAGCGCCACCCGTGCGCTCACGCTTCCACATTTCGCCTATCGAGGTGGCACTACGTAGACCTTGCGGAAACGCTTGCGGAAAACATGGATGGCAGGCGCGTGGCGAAAAGGCGGCGCGGAGACGTCGTTGGGCGCCGGATACGACGCCGGGTCCCCCCCCGCGGCGTTCTCCCCGGTTTGCAAGGGGGCCGCATCTTGCGATGCTTGTAGGGCGCATGCCCGATCAGCCTCCGCCGAGCCTCCCCCCCCAGCGGTTTCGCCCGCCGGCGTCCACTCTCCTCGACGAAGAAGAGACCCGCAGCGTTCGCCGCGTGATCGCGCACATGCCGGACCGCGCGGTCCTCATCCAGATGGCCGGGCTCGAGGCCGGGCGCGTCTGCGGGCTCGACGGCCCCGACGTGACGTTCGGCCGAGCGCCCACATGCACGCACGCCTTCGACGAAGCGAGCCTGTCGCGCGTGCACGCGAAGCTCGTGAAGGAGGGGGGGGCGTACATCATCGCCGACGCGGGCTCGAGCAACGGCGTCTTCGTCAACGACAAGCGGGTCCCGCGCGCGGCTCTCAGCGACGGCGATCGCGTCAGGCTCGGGTCCGCCATCACGCTCCGCTTCCAGCTGGTCGACGAGCAGGAAGAGAAAGCGCTCCAGCGGGTCTATGAGTCGAGCGTTAAGGACGGGCTCACCGGGACGTGGAACCGGAAGTACCTCGACGAGCGCCTTCGAGGCGAGGTCGCCTACGCGACACGGCACCGCTCACCGCTCGCCGTCGTGATCTGCGACATTGATCACTTCAAGAAGGTCAACGACACGTACGGCCACCTCGCGGGGGACGAGGTCTTGAAGGCGACGGCGGCGACGATGCGCGGGGCGCTCCGGACGGAGGACATCCTGGCGCGCTACGGGGGCGAAGAGTTCGTCGTCGTCGCGCGCGGTGTCGATCTGAAGAGCGGCGTTCTGCTCGCGGAGCGGCTCCGAATGACGACCGAGCGACGCCCCGTCACCGTGGACGGCCAGACGATCGCGCGCACGATCAGCGCGGGGGTCGCTACCCTCGACTGTTGCGGTGCGGAGCAGACCGTCGATCGGCTCGTGAGTCTCGCCGATGAGCGGCTCTACATCGCCAAAGAGAGCGGGCGGAACCGCGTCGTCGGGGGCTGAATCAGGGGCAGTCGGTCGGGAGGCACCCGTAGTCGCCGTTCGTGATGTGGGCGACGCAGCTGCCGTCCCAGGTGAAGTCGCAGCAGAACGAGTCGTTCGCGCAGATGGCGGCGATGCACGCCCCCCCCTGGTTGTCTTGCGTGCAGGTCGCGCCGAGCGCGTTCCCCGTATCGCAGGCGCTGTGGTCGCACGTGCCGCCGTCGCCTGCCGTCGTCGCCCCGCCGTCGGTCGCCGCGCTCCCCGCGTCCTCGCTGCCGCCGCTCGAAGCACCACCGCTCGACGATGCGGTCGACGACCCACTCGACCCGGAGCTCCCGCCGCCGAAGCAGGAGGGGGGCGGAGCGCCCTGTGCGGGGTTCGCGGGGGGCGGGGTCGAAACGCAGGCGGTCGTGGAACCGCCGGGGAGGGGGAACGTTCCGCTCACGGACTCCGTGGGGGACTCCGCGTCGAAGAGCGTGCAGGTCTTCGACCACTGGTAGAGGCCGAGGATATCGACGTTGGCCGACGCGACCGCGTCGATGCCCGCCTGCGCGCTTCCGCTCACGGTGCCGGTGAGCGCGGACGAGCTGCAGACCGCCGAGGCGTCGAGCGACACGTGCCCGTCGACCCACACGGAGCCGGCGGCGACGTCGAAGAACGAGAGATCGAACTCGGGCTTCACGCTGCAGCGCACGTGGATGGCGGAGTCCATCGTCCAGGTCGGGCCGACCATCGTGAAGCTCTCGGAGTTGCTGAACACGGGGCTCATCGTCGAGCTCTGGTACTCGAAGCCCGCCGTGACCGACGCCGTGGCCGTCCCGCCGACGTCGACGCCCACGCCGCCGCCGTAGGAGAGATCGCACGCGAGCGTCGCGGTGAACTGCGCGTGGACGGGGATGTCGATGATGCCGAGCGAGATCGAGCCGAGGTCGATCGGGTAGCTGGCGAGCGTCATGGAGGGGGACTGCGTGATCTGCTGGGCGATCAGCTCGGCGAGATCCACCCCCGTCATGTTCCCGGTGAGCGCAACCCCGGTGTTGACCTCGAGATCCGCCGCGAGCTGCCCGGTGGCGATGACGTGGAACTCCTGGATGCTCGAGAGCGGGTCCGAGAGGTTCGGCTCGATGTCGGCGCCGATGTCGAAGGAGGGGGAGAAGTCGAGCGTGCCCGTGGTGATCGTCGCGTGCGCCGTGTAGCCGACGGTATCGCCCGAGTGGAGCGTCGCGGTCCCGGACGTGTTGAGGAGGCTCGTACCCGAGAAGTCGAGGAGCTGGATCGTGGTACCGCCCGAGGTGCCGACGCCGCCGAGGGGGTGCACCGTCACTGCATTGGAGCTCGGCGAGACCGGTCCGGAGCTCGTGAGCTCGGGGACCGTGAGGGTGGTCTTGAACGTCGCCTGCGTCACCGCGTCGGTGAGCGCGGCGGGGGACGTCTGAATGATGATCGACGAGCCCTGCTGCGTAGGGAGCGCCGTGACCTTGCGGATGAAGCCCCAGGGGTTCTTCGCCCCCCCCTTGTCGCCCATGAGGACGTCGCCGATGGCGTGGTTCAGCATGTCCGGGTGGGTGGCGGCGGGGAACGAGAGGTAGCTCGCCTCGACGTCGACGTCTCCCGCGGACTGCGCGTTCACGAAGGTCGCGTTCGAAGAGAGCGACACAGTCCCTTGCGGGGCCGGCTGCTGGCTTCCACCCGCCGAGCTACACGCGGCGACGGCACCCGCGACCGCGATCGACATCAGCTGCGCGCTACGATTACGCATTCCCATCGTTCAAACTCCTCGCGTCCGTCCAAAGATGCAGTTGTGCGAAGCGGAGCGTCTGCGCATGCGCCTGCATGCACCGCCCGCGAAACGTTGCTCGGTTTTCGAAGCGTGAAGCTCGTCGCTCGTCGCTCGCGCGAGGCGACTAGCTCCCCTGGATGATGCTCACCGTGTCGGCCTGCTGATCGATCTTCGCCCTCACCTGCGAGCCGAACGTCTTGAACGCCGACATCGCCGCGATCGCGACCACGCCGACGAGGATCACGTACTCGACCATCGTCGCGCCGCGCTGGTCGCGCGCGAGCTCCGTCACGAGGCCACGCGCACCCGCTCGAGTGACGCGCCTACGACGCGCCGCTTTAGAGGAGGATGTGGGAGTGAGCAGCATGTCCCCCCGCTAAGCAGGAAGCGTGCGCACCCGGCGTTCGCGGGCGATTCGCGCGGCACCGCAGAATTCCAGTGTCCACGAGCGCTCCTCCTGTCTTTCCTCATGGATCGGCCACTATCCAGCCGGGGGATCCGGGATCCACCTACCGGAGTTTTCCAGGCCGAGCGGTCTGCAGCCCGCGTCGATACTGCCGAGGTAGTCTCGCGCCGTGAACGCCCCCCCGCCCTTCCAACCGCAGCAACCCCCCCCTCAAGGTTACGGACAGCCGCAAGGCTATACCCCGCCACCCGGACCGCAGGGGCCTCCAGGGAGACCGCAGAAGAAGGGGGCGAACGGGTGCCTCGTCGCGCTCGGGATCATCGGCGGAATCGTCGTCTTGATCGGGCTGGTCTTCGCGTTCTTCGTCTACCGGTTCGCGACGTCGCCGGACGGGAAGAAGATCGTCTCCGCCGTCGCGAGCGGCGCGGCGCTGATGTCGAAGGCGTCGAACGCGCCCGGGACGAAAGAGCTGCGCGCGCAAGGGTGCAACGTGGCCATGGTCATCGACGCGGCGCAGATCGCGGCGATCGCCGACGCGCTCGGCGACGGCGGGAGCGTGAGCGTCTCGGAAGACGAGCGGCTCGCCGTCCTCTGCACCCCTGGTCGCGCCCCGGTGCCGACGTGCGACCAGATCGCCACCACCTACGTAGCGGCCGTCGGCCGAGCCGCAGGGTCGTTCTCGGTCCAGGTGGGGGCGAGCGGCGGGACCCCGCAGTGCGAGGCGCGGTACCTCGCCGATGGGACGAGGGCCCCCGCGCAGCGCGGGACGCGCGCTCCGTAACGATCCGATTTTCGGCCCCCCGACCGGGAGAGGGGGGCATATCCTCGCCCAACGATGAGCGAGCCGATCACCGTCAGCACACTCTCCCATCCCCCCTCCAACCCAGCGGCCCCGATGGCGATGCTGCACGGCGATCCGTGCACGCTCGTCATCTTCGGCGCGATGGGCGACCTCGCGCGTCGCAAGCTGATGCCCGCGGTCTACTACCTCGCGAAGAAGAACCTCCTCGCGAAGGAGTTCCGGATCGTCGGCGTGGGGATGGAGTCGCAGTCCGACGCGCAATACCGCGACGCGATGCGCGCGGCGCTCTCGACGTTCGACGAAGTGAAGGACTTCGACGAGAAGATCTTCGCCGAGCTCGCGCCGCGCCTCACGTGGGTCGGAGGGAACCTCGCCGAGCCCGCGGTGTACGGGGCGCTGAAGAAGGCGCTCGAGGCGCTCGAGGCGAAGGGGAAGAAGGAGGAGCAGAACCGGCTCTTCTACCTAGCGGTCCCGCCCGGGATCTTCGCGACGATCGTCCAGAAGCTCGCCGAGAGCGACATCTGCCCCAAGATGCCCGACGTGAACACCCGCCCGTGGCGGCGCGCGATCATCGAGAAGCCCTTCGGACACGACCTCGCGACGGCGAAGACCCTCTCGAAGGTGGTCCTCGGCTCCCTCGCGGAGCATCAGGTCTACCGGATCGATCACTACGTCGGAAAGGAGACCGTCCAGAACGTCCTCGTCCTTCGCTCGGCGAACGCGATCTTCGAGACGCTGTGGTCCAACCAGCACATCTCGCACGTCGAGATCACCGCCGCCGAGACCGTAGGGGTCGAGGATCGGGCGCGGTACTACGAGACGTCCGGCGTCGTTCGCGACATGTTCCAGAACCACTTGCTCCAGCTCCTCGCCCTCATCGCGATGGATCCGCCGTTCGGCCCGAGCGCCGAGGCCGTTCGCGACGAGAAGGTGAAGGTGCTGCAGGCGATCGCGCCGCTCGTGAGGGGCGACAAGACCGACGCCGTGCGTGCGCAGTACACGAAAGGGGAGATCAAGAACGCCGCCGTCCCGGGCTACCGCGAGGAGCACGGCGTGGATCCGAAGACGCAGACGCCCACCTACGCCGCGCTCCGCGTGATGGTCGAGACGCCGCGGTGGCGCGGGGTCCCGTTCTACCTCCGCTCCGGGAAGCGCCTGAAGCGGCGCTGGAGCGAGGTCGCGCTCCACTTCCGCACCCCGCAGAAGCTGATGTACGACCCCGTGCCCACCGAGACGCTCGCGCCGAACGTCCTCTGCCTCCGCATCCAGCCGGAGGACGGCGTGTCGCTGAGCTTCGAAGTGAAGGTCCCCGGCGCCGCGCTGGCGCTGACCCCCGGGATCGAGGTCCAGGAAGTGAAAATGGACTTCAACTACTCCGACGCCTTCGGGACCGAGTCCCACCCGGCGTACGAGACTCTCCTCCTCGATTGCATGATCGGCGACGCGACGCTCTTCACGCGCACCGACGAAGTGGAAGCGGCGTGGGCGGTCGTCGACCCGCTGATCGCGTTCTGGGATGCCGGGCGCGGCGCGCCGATCGGGTCGTACGCAGCGGGCTCGAACGGACCGCGCGAAGCCGACGAGCTCCTCGCGCGGGACGGCTTCAAGTGGCGGCCACTGTAGTAAGCGTCGTCGCTTCCTGAAGTTTTCGCCGCACGACAGACATCCGCGACGGGCGCTCCTTTTGCTGGCGCTCCAGAATGACCCGGGGCATACCCCCAGGACCGAGGCCATGCTTCAGCCCAAACCCGCGCAGCTTCCGGAGCCGTCCGCCACGGGCTCCCTCGCAAAGAAGCCGCTCGCCCACCTGCTCATCTACGCGCTCGAGCGAAAGCTCTCGGGCACGTTCGAGCTGGGGGACGACAAGGGGGCGTGCGTGCACGTCGTCGTCTCGAACGGGATGGTCGCCCGCGTCGGGACGAGCGAGTCGATCGTGTACCTGGGGCACATCCTTTACGAGAACGGCTACATCGACGCGAACGAGCTCTCCTTGTCCCTCGCGGAGGTCGCGGCGACCAAACGGCTGCACGGGCAGGTCCTCCTCGCGAAGCGGCAGATCGACGAAGAGCAGCTCGCCGAAGGGCTCCGGCAGCAGCGGGCGCGAAAGCTCCAGCACGCATTCTCGCTCGCGCCGCAGACGACGTTCGCCTTCTACACGGACGTCGACCTCGTCGGCGAGCGGACGAACGACGCCGAGCCGATGGATCCCCTCACGTGCATCTGGCGCGGGGTTCGGGAGCACCCCTCGTGGGACCACGTGAAAGCAACGATCGCGCGCGTCGGGGGGCGGCCGCTCAAGCTCCCCGCTGGGGTCGACCTCACGCGGCTCGGCCTCGACAACGACGAGCGAAACGCGGCCGAGTGCCTGCGCGCGAAGCCCTCCACGGTGCCGGAGCTCGCGATCATCGGCGGGCTCACGATCCAGGCGACGGATCTTCTGGCGTACTTCCTCGTCATCACGAAGCAGGTGGAGCTCTCCGAGCGCGTCGGCGCGTCCGTCCCGCCCGTCGACGCGCCGCTCCCGATGCGCGTGAACACTCCGGGCAACGCTTTCAACAGCGGCGAGTACGTCCGCAAGATCTCGTTCACGATGAGCGCGGTCACGCCGGACTCGCGCACCATCCGCATCCCCTCCCCCGTGCCGAACCGCGTCCCCTCTCCGATGCCGGGGCGGCTCAGCTCCCCCATGCCGGGCCGGCTATCGTCGCCCCTTCCGCCGCGCGTCGCTCCGGGGCCGCCGAGGCACTCCTCGCCGCTCCCCGGCAGCGTCGCCTCCCAGATCCCGCCGCGAAACTCCTCGGCTCCTCCGGAGCGATCCTCGGGGTCGATGCCGGCCGCCGCCGATCTCTCGCGGAAGAAGTCGATCGTCGATCGCGCGAAATGGATCGACCAGGAAGACTACTTCAAGATGCTCATGGTCCCCCGCGAGGCCACGACGGAGGACATCCGCGCAGCCTATCTTCGCGCAGCGAAGGTCTGGCATCCGGACACGCTCCCCGCGTCCATCGGCGAGGTGCGGCTCGAGTGCGAGAAGGTCTTCGCGCGGATCACGATCGCGTACGAGACGCTCGTCGTTCCCGAGAAGCGCCGTGCGTACGAGCGGTCGATCGGCGACAAGATCAAGGAAGGGGCCGCGGCCGATCACCTCATCTCCCAGGCCGAGATGCACATCACGCTCGGCGACCGCGCCGAGGCGGAGTCGCTCGTCCGCAAGGCCCTCGTCGCGGCGCCCGGCTTCCCGGAGGCGATGGCGCTCCTCGCGTACCTGGAGGCGATGGATTCGCGCAAAACGGGGGCCGAGCACCTGCGCAACTGCCTGAAGATGGTCGACATGGCCATCGGGAAGGACCCCATGTGCCGGCGCGCGCACTACTACCGCGCCGAGCTGAAAAAGAAGATGGAGGACCACGAGGGGGCGATCCGCGATCTTCGCGTGGCCGTGACGAACGACCCCGACGACGTGGACGCCCAGCGCGAGCTCCGCGTCTACGAGACCAAGATCCGCGACGGCACGATCGAGATCCGCTCGCTCTCGCCGTTCGGGGGGACGAAGAAGCCAGAAGGATTCTTCGATCGCCTAAGGAAGAAGTAGCCCGCTGGCATCCCCGGGCCGAACCGGCGATGATGCGTCAGTGAGAATGCGACTCTCCTTTGCCGTCTTCGCTGCGCTCGCAGCTTGCTCGGACGTGACGGCGTCGCCACGGATCTTCGTGTCGAAGGTCCCTCAAGGGGTTCACGCGGCGCGCGAGGACGGGGACGCGCTCAAGCTCGTCCGATGGGACATGGATCCGCACTCGGGGCTCACGCGCGGCTACTGGATCGTCCGGAGCGAGCGCGAATGGCGCGAGCTCTGGCCGACGCTCGACGCCGACCGGATCCCGCTCCTCCCCCACGGGATCGATTTTTCGAGCGAGATGCTCGTCGTCGCGGCGCCGACCGAGGCGTCCGCGACGGGGGCGCGCATCCATCAGGTGATCGACAGCCCGGAAGGCGGCATCCACATCTACGTATCGCAGATTCTCCCCGGGCCCGGGTGCCCGACGACTAGCCTCGAGAAGGTGCCGGTCGATCTTGCGCGCGTGCGGCTCCTCGACAAGGAGATCCACTTCCACGTCGACACGAAGAACGACGACCCGTGCGCTCCCCCTACGGAGGCGAAAATCGCCTGCCGCGTCGACGGCACGTCGGACGAGTTCCGGGAACGGCTATCGGTCGACCCGGGGAAGACGGTCTCGTGCTTGTCCCGCGGGAAGATCGGGACGGGGGCGACGATTGATCGAACGTGGTCGTTCCGCGCGACGCCCGCCGGAAGCACCGCGAAGATGACCATCGCCCCGGGGGAAGGCTCGATTCGGTTCTCCACCGACGCATTCGGCACTTACTCCGTCGGGCTCGACGTCACCGACGACCTCGGGCGGACGGCGAGGGCGACGACCGACGTCGACGTGGCGCCGCCGAAGGACGCGCTCGTCGTGCAGATGCTCTGGACGAAGTTTCAACCCGAGGACGACCCGAGCACGTTCCCGCGGGTCGAGCTGCACCTCCTCGGAGACAAGCCCCCCCCTCCCCCACCGCCCGGAAAGATGCTCGCCCCGGTCGCGTCGAGGTCTCAGCCGTGGATTCTCGTGCATGGCGACTGCACGGTCGAAAACGAGAAGCCGCCGCCCTGGTGCCACGCGCACGCGCTCGCGAGGACGTCGATCGAAGAAGTATCGACCGACGCGTTCCCTCAGTACCGGATCGGCGTCCACTACGGCGACGACCGCTACGCCGGCCAGCCGGTCCTCTGCGTGCGTACGTTCCGCGGGGTGCTCGCGAGCGAGTGGTGCGACGACAAGGTTCGGTCCGAGGGGAACTGGTGGGACGTCGGGCGCGTCGATGCGCTGACGGGGAAGGTTCCGGTACCGCCGGCGCCGCCGCCGGCTCCGTCTGCATCGCCGTCGCCGGCGCCCTCGGCGTCCCCCGCAGCACACGGGTCCGCCCCCCCTGCCCCCTCAGCGTCGGCGTCGGCCGCTCCCACGCCGTCCGCTTCCGCCGCTCCCGCGCCGCCGACGTCTCCTTCGGCGAAGAAAGCGGCGACGCCCAAACCGAAGGGGTCCGCGGATCCGTGGACTCCGTAGACAACCCACCCCCGGCCCCTCCCTGCAAGCAGGGAGGGGAGATCCCTAGCAACGCGTGACACCCCTTCCCTGCTTGCAGGGAAGGGGTTGCAGGGAAGGGGCCGGGGGATGGGTTGATCGAGATTCGCGCCCGATGATCTAGCTATCCCGCGAACGGGTCGTCTTGCCCGAAGAACGCCGCCAGCACACGCACCATCCTCTCCTGGTCGCGCGTCCCCGCGAGCTCGCGGATCGAGTGCATGCTGAGCATCGCGTTGCCAACGTCGACCGTCCGGATCCCGAGCCGCGTCGCCGTCACAGGGCCGATCGTCGTCCCGCAAGGGAGGTCGGTGCGATGCGCGTAGTGCTGCACGGGGACGTCCTCGCGGCGGCAGATCTCCTCGAAGAGCGCCGCCGTCCGCGCGCACGTGGCGTAGCGCTGCTGCGAGTTCACTTTCACGACCGGGCCGCCGTTGAGCATCACCTTGTGGCGGGGCTCCGACCGGTCCGCGTAGTTGGGGTGGACGGCGTGGGACATGTCGGCTGACACGCAGAGCGAACGGGCGATCGCACGGTGGTAGTCGTCGCGCGACCCGCCGGTCCCGTCGATGATCCGCTCGATGACGGTCGGGAGAAGCGGAGCCTCGGCCCCGTAAGCGCTCCCGCTGCCGACCTCTTCGTGATCGAAGAGCGCGACGATCGGGACCAGATCGCGCTCGTCGACTTTCGCCGCCCCCTGAACGATCGCGACCACGCCAGCGTGGCTCATCGCCAGATTGTCTAGCCGCGCAGCGAAGACCAGCTCCCCGCCGATCCCGCCGACTGCCGGCGGGTTTACGTCGTAGAGCATCAGCTCCATCGACACGATCGCGCTCACGGTCGTCCCCAGCTCCGTCGCGACGAGTGTCGTGAGGCTGGGGCGCGATGCGTCTTTCCCCGATCCGACCAGACCGAGGATCGGCGCGAGGTGCTCTTGCCGGTTGAGGACCAGCCCCTTCTCGTTCACGTCGCGGTCCAGGTGGATCGCGAGCTGCGCCACGCGGCAGAGCGGCTGCTCGAACCGGACGAGGCGTGTCTCGAGCCCCGACCCCGCCCCGTGCGCTTTCAGGACGACGCGCCCGGCGATTGACAAGTCGCGATCGAGCCACGAATTGAGGAGCGCCCCCCCGTACACCTCGACGCCCAGCTGGAGGTACCCCTCCTTCACGTACTCCGCGGCGGGCTTCAAGCGCAGGTTCGGGCTGTCGGTGTGCGCGCCGACGATCCGGAAGCCGCGCGGCTTGCGCGACATGGGGACGGCGAACGCGACGAGCGCGCTGTCCCCCTGCTTCACGTAGTAGCGCCCCGCGCCGAGCCCCTCCCACGAAGCACTCGCCTCGAGCGGCTTGAAGCCCGCCACGCCGAGGCGAACGACGGCGCTCTCGACCGCGTGATACGGCGTCGGCGAGCGCTCGATGAACGCGAGGAGGTCGTTGAGGGGATCCGGGGCCGCGTGGTGAGGCACGAGCCCCAGGGTTCGTCCTTTACGGCCTCGCCGTCAAGCTCGCTTGAGGGGGCTCAGGCGGCCGGCGAGGCTGCCGCGGGGGCGACGTTCCCCTTCTTCGGAGTCGGTCGCGGCACCGGCGGTCGTTCGAGCGCCGCCGCGACCACCTCGTCGACCCGGCCGAGCGGGATGAGCTCGATGTCGAGCCTGACTTCGCTCGGGATCTCCTCGATGTCCGCGCGGTTCCGGTCGGGGATGATGACGCGCTTGATCCCCGCACGGTGGGCGGCGAGGACCTTCTCCTTCAGACCGCCGATCGGCAGGACCCGTCCCCGGAGCGTGATCTCCCCGGTCATGGCCACGTCGTGCCGGACGCGGATCCCGGTGAAGAGGGAGGTCAGCGCCGTGAGCAGCGTGATCCCCGCGCTCGGCCCGTCCTTGGGCATCGCCCCCGCGGGGATGTGGATGTGGACGTCGCTCTTCTCGAGGAGCTCCGGCTCGATGCCGAAACGGTCCGCGTTCGCGCGCAGGTACGACATCGCGGCCTGCGCGCTCTCCTTCATAACGTCCCCGAGCTGCCCGGTCAGCATCAACTTCCCGGTCCCCGGCATCCGCGTCGTCTCGATGAAGAGGATGACGCCGCCCACAGGGGTCCATGCGAGCCCCGTGGCGACCCCCGCGTCCTCGAGCCGCTCGACGCGATCGTCGCTGAAGGAGGCGGGCCCCAAGTACTTCCGGACGTCCTCCTCGGTCGCGACCCGCTCCTTGGCCTGCCCTGCCTCGGCGACCTTCACCGCCACGCCGCGGACGATCTGCGCGATCTTCCGCTCGAGCGAGCGCACGCCTGCCTCCCTCGTGTAGCTCTCGATCACCACCTGCAACGCCTCGTCGGTGATCTCGACCTGATCGGTCAGCCCGTGCTCGCCCAGCTGCTTCGGCAAGAGGTGGCGCTTGGCGATCGCGAGCTTCTCGAGCCGCGTGTAGCTCGGGATCTCGATGATCTCCATCCGGTCGCGGAGCGGCGCCGGGATCGTGTCCGCGGTGTTCGCCGTCGCGATGAACATCACGTTCGACAGATCGTACGGCAGCTCCAGGTAGTGATCGGTGAACGTCGAGTTCTGTTCGGGGTCGAGGACCTCGAGGAGCGCGGACGACGGATCGCCGCGGTAGTCGCTCCCGACCTTGTCGATCTCATCGAGGACGAAGACCGGGTTCGTGGTCCCCACCTTCTTCATTCCCTGGATGATCTGCCCGGGGAGCGCGCCGATGTACGTCCGGCGGTGGCCGCGGATGGCCGCCTCGTCGTGCACACCGCCGAGCGAGATGCGATGGAGCTTCCGCGACGTCGCGCGGGCGATGCTCTTGGCGAGGGACGTCTTCCCGACGCCCGGCGGACCGATGAGGCACAGGATCGGGCCTTTCTTGTCCGCCTTCAGCTTCCGCACCGCGAGAAACTCGAGAATGCGCCGCTTCACCTTCTCGAGACCATGGTGGTCCGCTTCGAGCGTCGCGCGGACCGCCGCCAGGTCGACGCTGTCTTCGCTCGCCTTCGTCCACGGGAGATCGAGGATCCAGTCGAGGTACGTCCGCACCATCGGGTACTCGGGCGAGGCCGTGTTCATCCCGCGGAGCCTCTTCAGTTGCTTCCCAGCGACCTGAGCGGCCTCCTCCGGGAGCTTCGCCTCGGCGATCCGCTTCTCGAGCTCGTCGAGCTCGGCCTCCGCGTCGTCGTCGCCGTCGTCGAGCTCTTCTTTGATCGCCTTCATCTGCTGGCGGAGCACGTGCTCGCGCTGCGTCTTTCCGAGCTCGTCCTTCACGTGCGCGTTGATCCGCTCACGAACCTTCAGCGTCTCGACGTGACGCGACACGATCCGGAGCGCCTCGCGCGCTCGCGCCTTCGGGTCGAGCTCGCTCAGGAGGGCGGTCTTCTCGTCGATCGGCGCGTCGACGTGGCCGGCGATGAAGTCAGCCAGCGCTCCGGTCCCCGTGACCGAAGCGAGCTGCGCCACGAGCTCGCGCGGGAGCTGGGGGACTCGCCCGAGGAGCTCCCCCATCGCCTCGCGCAGACTGAGCCCGAGCGCGTCGAGCTCGGCGTCCGGTTCCCCCGTCTCCGCCACGGCCTCGACCCGCGCGCTGTAGAACGGGACGCGCTCGACGATCTCCGCCAAGCGGACCCGAACGATGCCCTGGACGATGACCGCGTAGTTGCCGTCGTCTTGCCGCATCGCGCCGAGGACGCGCGCGAGCGTGCCGATCGGCTGCAAGTCACTCTCCCCCGGATCGTCGACGTTTGAGCGCTTCTGCGAGAAGGCGACCACGTATGTGGGCTCCTTTGTCGTGAGCGCCTCGGCGAGCGACTTGGCGAGGGCGATCGTCTTGGGTCGTCCGATGTCGAACGGGACGACGACGTTGGGAAAGAGAACAGCGCTCCGGAGCGGGAGAAGCGGCCACGGGCGGGAGAGGTCGGGGATCGCTATCGTTTGGTCGGCCATGGTTTTCCTTGGAGGGGCTGCGGCAATACATACGAGGCACGCCGAGCCTTCCAGCGAAAGTAAGCACGCACCCCCGCTACGCTAGTGTCGGGCTTCAGACAGCTTTCCTCTTTCGTGCCATCCTCCGCCGGCAATGCCCGCGTCGTCCTCTTCATCGTCGTCCTCGTCCTCGTACGAGATCCGCCCCGCGACCGCGGCCGATCTCCCCGGCGTTGCGCGCCTCGCGGCCGAGCTCGTTCGCTACCATCACTCGCTCGACCCGAGCCGCTATCTCCTCGTCGAACCGGTGGAGAAGGGCTACGCACGCTTCCTCGCGTCCGAGATCAAAGACCCCGGCGTCGTCGTGCTCGCGGCCGAGCATGTCGCCACCGGCGCGATCGTCGGCTACGCCTACGGCCGTCTCGAGCCTCGCGACTGGAACATGCTGCTCGAAGCTCACGGCGGCCTCCACGACGTCCTCGTCGCGAAGGAGTTCCGGAAGACCGGGCTCGGCGAACGCCTCGTACGAGAGACGTGCGCGCGGCTCGAGGATCTCGGCGCGCCGCGGGTCGTCCTCCACACCGCCGTGCAGAACGAAGCGGCGCAGGCGCTCTTCGAGAAGACCGGGTTCCGGCGAACGATGATCGAGATGACGCGGGACAAAACGTGACGAGCGCGGCGAACGGGAGCCTGGCTAGATGTTGTTTTGTGCGCCGTCCTCGTCGTCGTCGCGCGCCGACTGGTCGATAGCGCGCAGCACCTACCTCAGTTCTCGGAAGCGACGCGACGGATCGGAAGAGCTGCGGCACCGATTGGCGCCCACATCGGGCTACGGTGAGCGAGGCCGACTCCTTCAACGAAGTCACCACATCGGATGACACGATCTGCCGAAAGTGTTTATGGCGCATTGGCGGTTATCAGCTAACCCGTCTTGGCGAGCTCGTCGCGTGCGCGCTTCCCCCGCACGAGCCTCGCGTCACGCCCCCCAACGAGAGGAGACCCGATGCGCTCATTCGTAGTGGCGTCTTGCACGCTCGCTGCTGCAACGATCGCCGCATGCAGTAGCAGCACGCCCGGCACTTCCCTGCCGCCCTCGAGCAAAGCGCCCGACGTTGCGACGGCAGCTCGCTCCGTCAGACAAGCGTTGCCCATCCGGCAGGTCACGCGGACCGCGAACCCGTACACCCTCTTCGAGACGCTGCAGGTTCGCCCCCTCGCGCTCTCGACGGACGGTCAGCTTCTCTTCGCCGCCAACACTCCCGACAACCGTCTCGAGATCTTCCATGTCCGCAGGGACGGGCTCGACAAGGTTGCGTCGGTCGAGACCGGACTCGAGCCGATCGCGATCGCCGTCCGCTCGTGGAACGAGGTCTGGGTCGTCAATCACCTCTCCGACTCGGTGAGCGTGGTCGACGTCAGCGATCCGTACAACCCGGTCGTGACGCGCACGCTCCTCGTCGGCGACGAGCCGCGCGACATCGTCTTCGCCGGACCGAATCACGACCGCGCCTTCATCACGACGGCGCACCGCGGGCAGAACTCGCCCGACGACCCGCAGCTCTTCACCCCCGGCGTCGGCCGCGCCGACGTGTGGGTCTTCGACGCGAACAACCTCGGAGTCGACCCGGGAGGCGATCGCCTCACCAAGCTCACCTTCTTCGCGGATACCCCGCGCGCGCTCGCGGCTTCGGCCGACGGCAAGACGGTCTACGCCGCGGCGTTCTTCTCGGGCGATCAGACAACGACCGTCTCCGAGTTTGCGGTCGAGCAGATGTATCCGGGCGGAATGCCGGGGCCTGCGACGATCACGATCGAGGGACAGCTTCTGCCGCAGCCGACGACGGGACTCATCGTCAAATGGAAGCTGGGCCCCGACGGGAACTACCACTGGATCGACGCCTACGGCACGATCTTCGACCCCTTCGTGACCGTGAGTCTCCCCGACCAGGACGTCTTCGCCATCGACGCGACCCAGAGCCCGCCGGCAGCCATCTCCACAGGCGTCTACGCTCACGTGGGCACGACGCTCTTCAACATGGCGGTGAACCCGAGGAACGGGAAGGTCTACGTCTCGAACACGGACGCACACAACGACGTGCGATTCGAGGGGCACACCCCCGGCTTCACGTCGGTCGTCGGGAACGAGGTCGATAGCCGCATCACCGTCATCGACCCGGCCTCCGGGGCGATCACGGCCGACAACCTGAACTCCCAGCTCAATCATGCCGCCGGCACTGGCGATCCGACGCTCAGCCGCGCGTTCCCGCAGGACCTCACGGTCTCGAGCGATGGCAAGCAGCTCTACGTCGTCGCGCAGGGCTCGAGCAAGCTCGCCATCTACAACACGGCGGACCTCGAGTCGGGCACTGCAGCGCCGACGGCGGCGAACCAGGTCGTGCTCACAGGCGGCGGCCCGACGGGCGTCGTCGTGAACGAGCGTGACAACGTCGCCTTCGTCCTCACGCGCTTCGACGATTCGATCTCCGTCGTCGACCTCGGCAAGAGGTCCGAAACGGCCCACGTCGCGATGTTCAATCCGGAGCCGGCGAGCGTGACGACCGGCCGCAAGTTCCTCTACGACGCGACCGCCACCTCGGCGCTCGGCGACCAGGCGTGCGCGAGCTGCCATATCGGCGGCGACTTCGACGGTCTCGCCTGGGACCTCGGCAACCCCGGCAACATCCCGCTTCCGATCACGACGACGTACGCCGCCCAGTCGGACGTCTTCACCATCCCGGAGGCCGATATCGTGGCCCTCATCGGGCCAGACGCCGAGTATCTGTTCGCGTTCTACCAACCCGTCAAAGGCCCGATGACGACGCAAAGTCTCCGCGGGCTCGACAACGCGGGGCCCATGCACTGGCGCGGCGACCGCAACGGCGCCATCCAGCAGACCGGCGTGCCGTTCCTCGACGGCAGCGGGAACCCGGTCGTCTCGGCCCAGCCGAACTCGGGCATCTTCAACGAGGTGAACGCGTTCGTTTCGTTCAACGTCGCGTTCCCCGGCCTCGTCGGAAATGCAGCGGAGCTAAGCACTCCGGACATGTCCGACTTCGCGACGTTCGCGCTGCAGATCACCTACCCGCCCAACCCGATTCGCAACCTCGACGACTCGCTCACAGCGGAGCAGGCCGCGGGCAACACGTTCTTCTTCAACAACATCGGCGGCACCGAGCTGCCGGTCGATCGGTTCCACGACTGCAACGGATGCCACGTCCTCAATCGCGCGGGGAACCAGGGGGCGACTGCGCACCCGGGCTTCTTCGGAACCGACGGGCGGCTCTCGTTCGAGAACGAGTCCCAGATTTTCAAGGTCCCCCACCTCCGGAACGCGTACCAGAAGGTCGGCATGTACGGCACGTCGCTCGACGAAGTGCACGCCGTCGGGTCGCTCGTCCCGCAGTTGAACCCCCCCGTCGCCGGCGTCCGCGGCTTCGGCTACCAGCACGACGGCGCCGACGGCACGATCGAGCAGTTCCTGACCGCGTTCGTGTTCATCCAGACGACGGTCCCGGTGGACTTCGCGGGCATCGACAACATCCCGCCGAACCCTTACGGGATCCCCTTCTTCGCCAACCCGGCCGACCCACTCGACCCGAGCGCCGGTCTCTCCCTGCAAGGGCTCGAGCT
Organism: Polyangiaceae bacterium; assembly: GCA_052147435.1. Taxonomy (GTDB): domain Bacteria; phylum Myxococcota_A; class Polyangia; order Polyangiales; family Polyangiaceae; genus JBKQKP01. Next base: position 31,813 of record JBKQKP010000090.1, read on the forward strand.
TCGTCAGGAGATCTCGTCGTTCGTCCTCGCGTTCGACTCGAACCTCTTCCCGATCGTCGGCCAGCAGCTGACGCTCAACGGGGCGAACGCGCCGGCGAGCGCAGCGCGTATCGCGCTCCTCGAGGCTCAGGCGACGGCAGGGCAGGCCGACCTGATCGTCCGCGGCCACCTCTTCGGCCGTGACGCCGGGTTCGTCTTCTCGAACGGTGCGTTCGTCCCCGACAACTCCTGGGGCCGCGCGCTCACGACCGCGCAGCTCGTGGCGCTCGTCACCGACGGCGGTTGCAGCGCGCTCACGTTCACGGCCGTCCCCCCGGGCTCCGGGTGGCGCGCGGGCGTCGATCGCGACGGCGACGGGTACGCCGACGGCGACGAGATCGCCGCCGGGAGCGATCCGGCGAATCCGAACAGCATCCCCTGACGATTTCTCGTTCTGGGGCTGACGTATACGCCCGGCGCGCACACCCTGCGCGTCGGGCGCTTTTTCGTTCCGTCCAGCCAGCGAACACCGTGTCTGGAACCGAGACGACCCGAGGGGCCCTACGCTGCGCAATCGCGCGAGCTCCGGTCGAAAGGGATCGGGTCCGACGCTTGCGAAGGGAAGGGTCAACATGAACCCCACTTCGCGCCCTAGGTCGCACCTCTCCGCAAAGCGTCTACCTGTCTCGCTCGCCTTCCTTGTCCTCCTCGGCGTCTCAACCGCTGGCTGCGTGGATGCGGAGGACGAAGTCGTCTTCGCGCAGCCCACGAGCGGTGGCGTCGTCGCCACCGGCCTGAGGGGGGACTGCCGCAGCACAGCGCCTGGCATCCCTTTGGGACGGCTGCGCGGCCTCGTCTACTCCCTCCCGCTCGAGACGAGGGAGCTCCCCGACTTCGCCGCACTCCGTTCGGTCGGCGCCATCTGCATGGACGGTCTCGACGTCACCGAACGACGCGGCTATCCGGGCTTCCCGGGGATTCGAAACCGCGTCGAGTGGTTCGGCGTCGACTTCGAAGGGGGGTTCGTCGTCACGCAGCCGGGTGTCTTCCATTTCCGTCTGACCTCGGACGACGGCTCGAGGCTCTCTATCGACGACACGCTCGTCATCGACAACGACGGCTTTCACGCGACGCGCTCTGCGGAGGGGGACATCACGCTCGCGGCCGGTCTGCATCGGATCGCGGTCCCCTACTGGCAGGGACCGGGCCCCTTTTCGTTGATGCTCGAGGTCGCGCGACCGGGCGAAGGCTACGACATCTTTCACGTAGATCACGCGCTGTGATCCGCCCCACGGCAGCAGCGAGACGAGTGCTTGCGCCGTCGTCGCGTTTCGTTCCATCGTCTGCATCAAGGGAGGCGATGACGATGGCATTGCACAAGTGCGCCGAGTGCCAGCAGGAGGTCTCGGACAAAGCGCTCGCGTGCCCGCACTGCGGAATGCCGCAGCGAGCGGCGACAGCGGCGGGCGCGGCGCCAGGCCGGACGGTCCAACGAGTCGCGATCGCCGTCGCGCTTCTGGTGTGCCTGGGGGGGGGCGCAGCGGCAGCAGGCTTCATGCACGGGCGCTCCGACTACTCCCGCGTCGAGCAGCTCCGCGCCGAGCAGGACGCGGACGGAACGCACGACGAGCACGTGCGCCAGCGCTTCTTTCGCCTGTACAAGGCCCACCCGCAGAACGCGATGTACATCTACCTGTGGGCCCGTTGCGTCGACGACGCGGCCGAGCAGCTCAAGCTCGCGCAAGAGGGGATCCAAGCGGATCCGCACTTCTCCTGGAACTACAACATGGCCTCCCGCGCGCTCGCGCGGCAAAACCGGGTTCCGGAGGCGTACGACGAAGCGAACAAGGGCGCGGCGATCGATCCGGGGAACATGGAGCTCTCCCAGAAGCAGACTTCGCTGAAAGCAATCCTCGATCACAAGCTCGCCGAGGAGGCGCCCCCCGCACCCACGAGTGAGAAGAACGCGGCTCGCTACCAGGGGCTCTTTCGCGCGCCGATCAAATCGCCGGATCGCTCGGATCTCCAGGCCATCGAGACGAGCCGCCCCCCGGACGGCAAGAGTCCCGGTCCCGGTGCCGGCACCTTGGCAGAGGCAGTCCGTGGTTTCGTCGTCTGCGCGAACCCCTTCGCCGACGCGTGCGTCCGCGCCTACGTCCCGCGCGACGCGCGGTTCAAGGGGACCTGGTCGCAACCGAGCGTCGACGTCACGTCGATCAAGGAGCACCAGCTCGTCACGCTCGCCGGCTCCGTCGTCACCAACGGAAAGGGGGAGAACATCCTGCTCGCCGACACCGTGACGGTGGAGGCGCCGTAGGCATGTCCAGGCTCGTCATCGTCGTCCCGGCTGGGCGCCGCGCCCCCGGGCGCGCGGCGCTGCTTGGAGACGACGGGGAGCCGCGGATCGCCCCCTTCGCGATCCTCGCGACGGCGAGTAGGGGGGCGGCTGCGCGCCACGGCAATCCCGACCGAGACTGGCGGCGCCCGTTCGGGAACGTGCCGACGGGGACGTACGTGGTCGCTGGAGCGCTTCCACCCGAGAGTGGGCGCGGGCTCGGCGCGCTGATCCTCGCCCCGACCGGCGGAAACGCTCTCGAGGCGTTGCGGGCCGGGCGTACGCGCTTTCTCTTGCACGGTGGACCGACGGATCCGAACGGCCGCTTGCGAGCCACGTTCGGCGGCCTCCGTGTGTCCGACGAAGATCTCCTCTCTTTGTTCCGGGCGATCAACGATGCAAACGCCGACGGCGATCCGTTGTCGTCGGTCGACGTCGCGGAGACGCCAGCGGGCCGGCGCGACTTCGTGGGGCTGGCGCTCGTCGCGTTCGCTGCGCTCGCCGCTGCGTGCGGCCCCGCAGACTCGGACGACGACCTCGGGGACGAGGACGGCGGCGAACCGGACGCGGGGGACGATGGCGGCGGAACGGGCGGCGGGTACGACAATGGATTCGAGGACGCGGGGGGGTGGGGACATCACCACGACGGGGGCCCCGGCGACGACGGCGGGTGGGTTCGTGACGATGGAGGACTCGAGGAAGCAGGGCTCGAGGGGGGCGTGAGAGGGACTGGGGGGGGAACCGGCGGAGGGGGCGGGACGGGGGACACAGGGACGGGGACGGGGACCGGGACAGGGGACACGGGAACGGGGACGGGAACGGGAACGGGGACGGGCACGGGAGACGGGACAGGAACGGGAACGGGAACGGGAACGGGAACGGGAACGGGCGACGGCACGGGGACAGGCACCGGTGACGGAACAGGAACGGGGACCGGCGATGGAACCGGAACCGGCGACGGCACGGGTACGGGAACCGGCGATGGGACTGGGACCGGCGATGGGACGGGAACGGGTACCGGGGACGGCACGGGTACAGGGACCGGCGACGGGACGGGCACCGGCGACTTCGGGACGGGCACCGGTGACTTCGGGACCGGCGATTCGGACTTCCGGCGGAAGAAGCGGAAGCGCAAGAAGAGCGGCGGAAGCCCGACGGAGGGGCACTGATGCAAAGCCCTCGCGCCACGCCCGAGCCCGCCCGGGACGATCGCTTCGCGGAGGCCATTCTGCTGGTCGATCGGCCGGCTCTCCTCGACCTCTTCGCCGCATCCGGCGAAGTCGCGTCGGGCCGCATGGCGCTCGTGTGTATCGACGGAACCCCCTCCCCCAGCATCGCCTCGGTGCGTCGCGGACTCCGCGCAGGGTGTCGTCCGCCGGTCCTCTACATCCACGACGCCGCCACGGTGATCTACCCCTTCACCATCGAGCCGATGGCCACCATGCTGGAACACAGGGGCTCCGAGCCGTTCATGTACTTCGATCTCGGGCTTCCGCCGCTCGGCGCGACCTCACGCCGCTTCGGCGACCCCACCTTGCCGCGCGACAAGCTCGTCTTCGAGCTCGAGGCGATCCCCCCCGCGACGCTCGTCCGCTACTGCGTCGAGTCCGCGCGCCGACTAGCGCGGCCTATCCGATCTTCCCCGCCCACGCAGAGCGACGATCGCCGAAGAGCGCCGTGACGTTGATCCTCCGGTTCTCGTAGCCGCTGCGGAAGCTCACGCTCGGCGTCGCGTGGAAGAGATCGGAGTCGAAGATGACCGCCCTGTTGTAGCGGTAAGGGATGTACGTCGGCCGCGCGTTTCGCGCGTCGAGGAGCGCACGGATCTTCCCGGCGTTGCGGTTGTACGTGGGAAAGTCCCAGTCCTTGGGGGCCTCCACGTCGTAGACGACCAGCCCGCCCGACGCTTGGTCCAGGTTCGCGTCGTCGGGGGTGATCCAGAAGTTCACGTTCACGGCCGCGAAGTCGGCGTGCGGCGGCAAGCTCGGCTGGGAGCTCGCGTACTTGTAGCCCCACACCTGCGTGAGCGGATGCTTCGTCCCGATCAGGCGCGGCAAGGCTGCCCGCAGCTCCTCGGCGATCTGAATCAGCAACGGGCAGTTGAAGCCGTCACGGAAGAACGAGCCGAGGCGCCCGTGGTCGTAGCGGTTGATCGACCAGATGGTCGACTCGAGACAGAAGAGGCGCAGGCTCTCGACCGCGTGGTCCGAGAGGAACCTGTCGACCACGACCACGCTCGGACGTGCCGCGAGGTACTCGTCCTCCACCGCAGTGGCGCCCCATTCGCCGGAGAGCGCGCGCTCCACGCGCGGCGTATCGCGAACATGGACGAGCCGGCTGTACACGTGACCCACCTGCGCGCGGGCGGCGCCGACGAGTGGGACGCGAGCGTTGTCGCCGAGAGGGCGCAGCGTGTCCAGGAGGCCGTCGTACTTCCGAACGATCGGCGCGAGCTCGTCCCCCAGGACTCCGCGCTCCTGGAGGTATTCGAGCTGCTCGATGTCGTGCAGCAGCTTCGACGGCGTGAGCATGGGCTCCCACGGGATGGACGTCGGGAGCTTCGGATCGGTGTCGCGCGCCACCGGGTACCATCGCGTGCCCCGACAGAGCTCGGCGTAGCGGGCCGCCCGCTCGCCGGCGAGCTCGAGATCGCCCGATCGCAGCGCGTCGCTGACGAGATCGTCGAGCTTGCGCGGGTCCGCGGGCGTTTCTCTCGGCCTCTTCTTCTTCCCGGGCGCCGCCGCCCGCGCGCGATCGAGCGCCGCGTCGTTGCGCGCCCAGTACCTGCGCGCGGCGGAGCCGTTGGCGGCGCCGTAGCGATGAAGCCCGGCGAGGAGCGCCACCTCGTCGTCGCGAAGATCCGGGTGCCACAGGTCGAGCACGAGGACCACCCGCCGGCGATCGCTCTCGTTCCACACCTCGTGCCGGAAGCTGTCGTCGAAGACGAGGCATCGCCCCTCTTCCCAGACCCCGGTCACTCCGCCGACGCGGATGCCACACTTGTCGGGCACCTCGAGCCCGAGATGGCACCGCAGCCTCACGTTCGTCGGCCCCTGGTGCGGCGCGACGCGCGACCCCGGGTCGAGGCAAGAGAAGTACATCAGCCCCGCGTGCGTGGTGAGCGTCCGATGGTGCTCCAGGATCCAGCGCAGCGCGGGACAGCGGGCGAGGTTCTGGTCGTTGCGCCGCCCCATCTCGAGCAGAAACAGCACGCCCCAGCGCCCGGTGCGATCGATGTCCTCCGCCTCGTCCTGGAAGCGGCCGGCGTCGAAGCCCTTCGCCTCCGCCGCGATCTCCGGCGCCAGGCGCTCGAGGTCGGCGACGATCGCGAACTCTTTCGGATCGTGCCACGGGCGGGCGCGCAGACCTGGATAGAATTGCAGCATCGGGCGCTCGGCGTTCGTGCGAAGACCGGCGACGTATCGGGCGAATCGCGGCGGCAGGCCCTCCTCGGATCCCCTCCCCTGTCGTGCCTCGTTGTCCGAAGGATCGCGCGAGGTCTCGGCACGTCGAGCCTCAGGAAGGGCGCCGAGGGCGTCGAGCTGCGCCCACAGCCGCGCCGGTGATCCGCGAGCCCTCTCGACGACGGTTCGCGCGCGGTCGGCCGCCACCTCGAGCTCACGATCGCGCGCGCGTCCGTCGCGCACGAGCAGCGCCGCGAGCTGCCGCCAACGGTCGACGCGGAGGCGCTTGTCCCACGCGACCCCCCACGCATCGAACGCCGCCATCGCGCGCTCGCCCAGCTCCGCCGCCTCCTCCCCGCGGCGTCCCGCAAGCAGCCCGATGCCGGCTACGACGAGAGGCTCACCAACGGGCGGCGACGGCGTGCAAGACGCGCCCGCCGTGAACGCGCGGTAGGTCCGTAGAAGGGCGCCCTCCTCGTCGCGCGTCATCACCCGCGTGCAGCCGCCGAAAACCGGCGGTGCGATCTCCACCTCGTCGCGCGCGGCGGCGAGAAACCGACTCGCGGTCGCGAGCCAACGCGCCGGCCCTCCGCGCGGCAGGCAAATCTGCTCGGCGAGGTTCGCGGCGTGAATCACCAGGAGCTCCGCGAGGTCTCGACGCCCCAGACGCACTGTCACGCCGCTCCACCGAGCGGCGATCGACACGGGGTCGGTGCCACGCGCAGCCTCCGCCGCCGCCAGGAGCGCGCTTCGCTTGCACGCGCAGAAGGCGAAGACGAGTCGCTCGGCGTCGGCGCCGACCAGCTCGCGGACCCGCGGCCGATCCTCGCGGCCGAAGAGCTGATATCCGTACGCCTCGGTCGAGTACGCGCTGTGCAGGAGCCCCGCGAGCTGGACGCGCTCGGGTTGCCCCCATCGCTCGAGGACGGCGCCGACGCCGAGAAGGTGCTGCTCGAGCGAGCCGCGCGCGTGAGCGACGAGATCGGCACGGCGGCGAGTGAGCTCCCGTGCGACGTCGGCGGCGCGACCGTGCGTGTCCATCGAGTCCAATACCGTAGGCGTCACGGCGCGGAGGAGGCTACTACATCAAGCAGATCCGGTCGCGAGAGGGCGCAGCAGGGATCGAGGGAACGAGCTTTCCCTCGGAACGGGTGGTTGTCCGCCGACGCGCGGCCAGGGTGAGAATCGGGGGAACGAGCTTTCCCTCGAAAGGGGTGCTGGTCCTTCGACGCGCGGCCGGGGTGAGGATCGGGGGAACGAGCTTTCCCTCGAAAGGGGCGGTGGTCCTCCGACGTGGGACAGGGGTGAGGACCGGGGGAACGGGTTTCCCTCGAAAGGGAGGGGGTCCCTCGGTCACGTGACGGGGACGGAGAACGAGGGACGGTGCCTTCCCGCGAAAGGGAACGGGTCCCGCCGATGTGGGGCCGGGGTGACGATCGCGGGAAGGGAGTCTCCCCCGATTCGCGACGCAATCGGCCGCGGGCAGACATCACCGCTCGCCCCGCCGCTCACGCTCAATCTCCGATCGTGGTCGCCCCCACGTTCACATGGATGCCTGTCTCGGCGACGCGCCCCTCCGCGTCGCGCACCGCAACGCGCACGTCGAGCGGCTGGCCGAGGAACTTCTGCACCGGCACGCTGGCGTTGTCGAGCTGCAGGCGAAGACCGTAGAGCTTGCAGAATCCCCCGCCCGCCGCTTCGAACGGGAAGACGAAGCTCGTCGGCGGAACCTTGAGCCCCGTCCCCGGCTGCTCGGCCGAGAGGGTCACTGTGGATCCGTTCTGCGTGAGGTTCTTCATTCGCACGGCGAGCCAGAGGTGGTGGCCCCCCTGGGGGCCTTTCTCCGGCGTGAGGGTCTCTCCGTTCGCGACGGCCACGTAGTCGGTCTGCCCCGTCCCCGCTGCGACGGAAGGTTCCCCCGCGTGCGCCGGCCTGCAGACGTCGGGACGATTCTTCGACCAGTCCTTCGCGTAGGGCTCGAGGTCCTCGGGCAAGAGCGTCGGATCGATGCATCGCCCGCTCGAGCAGGTCTGCGGCTCGGGGCACGAGGGGCCCTTGAATCCGGGCGTCCCCGTCAGGCACGCGGACTCGAGGCGCAATCGGACGAGCTTCGCTTCTCCCCCCACGAATGGCGCGTGGGATCGCCGGACGAGCATCGGCTTCTTCGCGATCGTGTCGTTCGGCCCCGCGCTGAACGCCTCGATGATCACGTCGGTCTCCGTGCCCGGCGGCGAGTCGAGCGCGACCTCGAACGGGAAAGGCGACTCCCCCGCCTTGGGGACGATCTCCTTGTCGACCAGCACGTTCGTCCCGACCTTCGCCGCGTAATGAACCTTGCCGATCCGGCTGACGATCGCGGGTTGCGCCTCTACACCGATCTCGAGCGTCGCTCCTCGCTTGCGGCAGCCCGTCCCCGCTACCGCGAAGCCGATCAGAAGCAGTAGCGCGCTTTGTCGTCGTCCCATGGATAGAAGTACGCAAACAGGTTGCAGTGCTCGTCGGTGTCTACGCGCGGGCCGAACTTGATGTCGAGGTCGCTGCGGTTTTGAAAGTCGCACGTGTAGTAGAGACCACCGCCCGCAGGGATGTCGCGCGGCTCCGCGAGGACCCGGAACGGCGGCTCGTCCCACGCGCGCGATCGGTAGATCTCCTCGGTGGGGTCCGCGCCGTCGGGGGCGAGGTTCACGCTGAAGACTCTGCCACGGCTATGGAAGTGACCGGTGAGCGCCGCGAGCTTCGCGGCCTTCGGAAGCCCGCACGTCGTCGAGAACGAGCGCGCCTCGTGCGGCGGAATGTGAATGTTGACGTTGTTCGCGAACATCGTCCCCATGTGCGCTGTGATCTTCGACGCGTCGGGCTCGCTGACGAGGTTGATGAGGACCTTCCCGTAACCGGAGGGGGTCTGTTGCGTCGTCGCGTTCACGTAGTGGGTTTGCAAGACGAGCTGCCGGTGCGCCTTCAACCTGAACGCGACCCCCGGCGGCAGCGCCCAGTCGAAGGCCTCGCGCTGCGACCCGATCACGAGATCGACGCCGTTGGGGTTCTCCGGGCTCGTGAGAGGCATCTTGTCGAAGCAGTCCTCGTCGTGATCCGGCACGTCCTTGTCCGTCTGGAACAAGTTCATGTGGTGGCTGCCGGCGAGGTAGCGGATCTCGAAGCGCACGACGTTCAGGTCCACGTCGCTGGGGAGCTTGAAGTAGTAGCACCACTGCCGCTCCTGCCCCGCCGGCACGACGAAGTCCGGCGTCCCGATCTGCACGCCGTGAAGGGGCGGGGCAAGGGTGAGAACCCGGCTCGTCGGGTCGGTTGCCGTGGCCGATGCCGCGGGTTTGGGAGCAGGGGCGGGCGACGACGTCTTCGAGCAGCCAGCGAACGACACGGCGGCGATCGCGACGATGAGGACGGCGGCCCGTCGAGCCATGACTCTGCACCCTAGCATTGTCAGCAGGCCAGCATCGCCCGCGCGGATGACGCCGCCACGCCGACCCTCAGTTGTCCCGCGCCCCCTGCGCGATCCACGCGCGGATCGTTCGCCGCGCGTCGGCCGAAAGAGAAGGGTTGTCGAGCGGCATGGGCTCGCCGCAGTCTCGATCGGCGCACTCGGCGTCGACCAAGTGCCCCTCAATCTTCTGCATGAGGTAGCTCGCGTCGGGATCGCCGGGGTGGACGTACGCGCGGCCAGGGCGCTCTTCCGACGCGACCCCCACGAGGGCGACGCGCAACTTCCTGACTCCGTCGCGCGCGGCGAGCACCGGCGGCCGCGAACCGCCGCCGTGACAGGATCTGGTGGCGCAGCTCGCGACGAGCACCGGCGCGACGTCGCGTTGAAACGAGACGACCCCGCTCACCCCGCGCGCAGGCCCGGGCGTGCTGGACCCGCGCGCGACGCCGGACTCGCCGCTGCTTGCGAGCACCAAGGCGAGACACACGCTGGCCGCGAGTGAACCAGGGCCCTTCATCCTCCCCTACTGCACAGCACGCACCGTGCCAGCGCAGCGAGCCGCCAAATTCCCGGGGATTGACGCTCGCGCGGACGGCGCGGGGGCGACGGCGGGATCAGAGTGGCTCATCGCGGCACGCCGCGGGCGAAGGGGCGACACGGTCTGCTAAGACTCGCCGTTCTCGTGGCCGCCCCCCTCGCCGACCAGCTCTTCCACCTCCCCCCGCGCGTCGCGGACATCCGCCCCGAAGACGTCTTGGACCGCTTCCTCGACTACGTGAAGGGGCTCGGCCTCACCCTCTATCCGGCTCAGGAAGAGGCGATCCTCGAGATCGTCTCGGACAAGAACGTCGTCCTCAACACGCCGACGGGCTCGGGCAAGTCGCTCGTCGCGACGGCGATGCACTTTCTCGCGATGGCGAAGGGGGAGCGCTCCTACTACACGTGCCCGATCAAGGCGCTCGTCAGCGAGAAGTTCTTCGCCCTCTGCAACGACTTCGGCCCCGACAACGTCGGCATGATGACCGGGGACGCGACCGTCAACCGCGACGCGCCGATCATCTGCTGCACGGCGGAGATCCTCGCCAACATCGCCCTACGCGAGGGGAAGCGGGCCGACATCCGGTACGCGGTCATCGACGAGTTTCACTTCTACGCCGACCGCGATCGCGGCGTCGCGTGGCAGATCCCGCTCCTCGCGCTCCCGCAGGCGCGCTTCCTCCTCATGTCGGCGACGCTCGGTCCGACCGAGCGCTTCGAAGAGGCGCTCACGAAGCTCACCGGCGCTCCCACCGTCACGGTCCGATCGGCCGACCGCCCCGTCCCGCTCGACTTCACCTACGCCGAGAGCCCCCTCCACGAGACGATCCTCGATCTCGTGAAGGTGGGAAAGGCGCCGATCTACGTCGTCAACTTCACCCAGCGCGCGTGCGCCGAAGAGGCGCAAAACCTGATGAGCACCGACTACTCCACGAAGGAGGAGAAGCGCGCCATCACCGAGGCGCTCCACGGGATGCGCTTCGACAGCCCCTACGGGAAGGAGGTGCAGCGCTTCGTGAAGCACGGCATCGGCATCCACCACGCGGGGCTCTTGCCGAAGTACCGCCGCCTCGTGGAGCGGCTCGCGCAGCGCGGGATGATGAAGGTGATCTGCGGGACGGACACGCTCGGTGTCGGGGTCAACGTGCCGATTCGCACGGTGCTCTTCACGAAGCTGTGCAAGTTCGACGGCGAGAAGACCGCCATCCTGACCGTGCGCGACTTCCAGCAGATCGCCGGGCGCGCGGGGAGGAAGGGCTTCGACGCGCAGGGGAGCGTCGTCGCGCAGGCGCCGGAGCACGTCATCGAGAACCTGAGGCTCGAGGCCAAGGCCGGGAGCGACCCGAACAAGCGGCGCAAGTTCGTGAAGAAGAAGCCTCCCGAGAAGGGGTACGTCCACTGGGACAAGACGACCTTCGATCGCCTCGTCACGGGGACCCCCGAGCCGCTCGTCTCGCGCTTCAGCGTCTCCCACGGGATGCTCTTGAACGTGCTCGCGCGCGAGAGCGGCGGGTGCAAAGCGATGGCGCGCCTCATCAACGCGAGCCACGAGCGAACGTCGCAGAAGCGGGCGCTCGGGCGGACTGCGATGCAGATGTTCAAGTCGCTCACGGACGCTGGGGTCATCGAGGTGGGGCCCGATCGCCAGGTGCACGTGAACACGGACCTCCAGGAGGACTTCTCGCTCAACCACGCGCTGTCCCTGTACCTCCTCGAGACCATCGAGCACCTCGACCGCGAGACCGACACGTACGCGCTCGATCTGCTCACCCTCGTCGAGGCGATCCTCGAGAACCCCGAGATGGTGCTCATGCGCCAGCTCGACAAGATCAAGACCGACAGGATGGTCGAGATGAAGGCGGCCGGCGTCGAGTACGACGAACGGATCGCGGAGCTCGACAAGCTCGACTATCCGAAGCCGAACAAGGATTTCATCTACGACACGTTCAACGCGTTCGCGAAGCGCCATCCCTGGGTGGGGCAGGAGAACATCCGCCCGAAGTCGATCGCCCGCGAGATGTTCGAGTCGTTCTCGACGTTCCCCGACTACGTGAAAGACTACGGGCTCGAGCGCGGCGAAGGGATTCTGCTCCGGTATCTATCGGACGCGTACAAGACGCTCGTGCAGAGCGTCCCGTCCGCCGACAAAACGGCCGAGGTGGACGAGATCGTCACGTACTTCGGCGCGATCGTCCGCGCCGTGGACTCGAGCCTCCTCGACGAATGGGAGAAGCTGCGGGCCCCGGACACGGCGCCGAAGCACGAGGCCTTGCACGAGGTGCCGGGGGAAGCGGACATCACGTTCAACGCGAAGGAGCTCACTGTGCTCGTCAGGAACGCGCTCTTCGGGCTCGTGCGGGCGCTCGCGCGTCGCGACTACGCTGCGGCCGCGACGATGCTGGACGGCGACGAGTGGAAACCGGAGAAGCTCGAGGCGGCGCTCGCGCCGTTCTGGGCCGAGCACACTTCGATCCGGACCGACGCGCACGCGCGGAGCCCGGAGCACACGCGCATCGTCTCGACGGACGGAGGGGTGTGGCGCGTGGAGCAGATCATCGCGGACGCGGAGGAGGCGAACGACTGGGCGGCGTTCGTCACGATCGATCTCGCGCGATCGAAAGAGGTGGCGCGGCCGGTGATGGTCCTGCAGCGACTCGGGACGTAGCGTGGCGAGCATCAGAAGAGACCTCACTCTTCGCGATCTCCGCTGCTTCGCGGTCACGCGCAGCCTGTTCCCGCCCACCACGTTGGCGAACGCCATCGATCGCCTCGGCTTCGTCCAGGCCGATCCGATTCGCGCGCCGGCCCGGGCCCAGGACCTCACGCTCCGCCATCGGGTCGTGGGCTACCGCGCCGGGGATCTGGAGCGGGCCTACGCCGAGCTGTCGATCGAGGAGGACCACTTCATCAACTACGGATTCCTCCCGCGCCGTCACCTCGCGCTCATGCATCCGCGCTCGCCGCGGCGGGCGTGGGACCGGGCGACCGCGCGGCGCGCGCGCCTCGTTCTTGCGTTGGTTCGCGAACGCGGTCAGGTGCACCCGCGCGATGCCGCGGAGCGCTTCGATCACGGCACCGTCACGAACGCCTGGGGGGGCTCGTCGAACGCGACGACGCATCTTCTCGAGGAGATGCACTACCGGGGTCTGTTGCGCGTGGTGGGACGCGACGCCGGAATCCGCCTCTACGCGCCGGCGCTCCACGAGCCGCGAGACGGGAGCGCCGAGTCGAGGCGCACCCGCGCGGACGCCCTGCTCGCGCTGGCAGTCGAGGCGTACGCCCCGATGCCGGTCGCCCGACTCGGCGTTCTGGCGAGCAGGTTGCGCTACGCCGCACCCCAGCTGGCGGCGGATATGAGAGAGGCGCTTCGCCGCGCGAAGACCGCGTTGCCGCGCGAACGCGTCGACGGAGTCGATTGGTGCTGGCCCTCCGGCGAGGCGCCGCGCGCGGACTCGGACCCGAGCTGTCTCGACAGCGTGCGCTTCGTAGCGCCGTTCGATCCGGTGGTCTGGGACAGGAGACGCTTCGAGACCTTCTGGGGGTGGGCGTACCGGTTCGAGGCCTATGTTCCGCCCTCCAAGCGCAAGCTTGGTTACTACGCGCTCCCGCTCCTCTGGCGCGACGACGTCATCGGCTGGGCGAACCTCGCGCTTGCGACGGACGGTGCGCTGAAGGCGGAGGTCGGCTACGTCGCTGGCCGCGCACCGCGGGACCGGGGGTTCAAGGACGCCCTCGACGCGGAGTTCGAGCGGACGAGAGCCTTCCTGGCCGATTGAGTTTTTTCCTAGCGCTGCTCAGCGCCGACCGCGACGGCGCCGCCCGAACGTGGCGAGACCGAAGAGGAGCGCGCCGATTGCCCCGACGTGCGTGTCGTCGTTGCGGCTTCCCGCCGTAACGCAGCCGCAGCCCGCGCTCGCCCCCACGCCGCCCCCGGCGGCACCATTCCCACCGTCCTCACCCGTCACCGGCGGTGAGGCGTCTTCTCCCCCCCCGACAATGCCGATCGTCCCGGAGTCGGTACCAACCGTTCCGGAGTCTTCTCCGCCGACCGTTCCGGAGTCCTCACTGGCCGTTCCGGAGTCCTCGTCCGCGACCCCGGAATCCTCCCCGGCGCCCGCGTCCTCGCCGATGTTCCCGGAGTCCGTGCCACCGCCACCGGAGTCCGTAGCGCCGCTACCAGAGTCCGTTCCGCCGCTGCCGGAGTCCGTAGCGCCGCCACCGGAGTCCGTGCTGCCGGTCCCCGAGTCCTTCTCCCCACTTCCCGCATCGGTGCCGGCGTCAACGCCCACGCACTTGTTTGCGGTGCACGTCTCAGAGGATCCGCACGTCCCGCAGCTGACTGTCCCGCCGCACCCATTCGACACCGTGCCGCAGTTGTCCCCTGCAGGGCACGTCGTGGCCGGAGTGCAACCGCACACGTTCGCGGTCCCCCCGCCGCCGCACGTCTGCGGCGCGGTGCAAGCGGCTCCGCAGGTCACCGTGCCGCCGCATCCGTTCGATACGGTGCCGCAGTTGTCCCCCGCAGGGCACGTCGTGATCGGCGTGCAACCGCAGACGTTCGCCGTCCCTCCTCCGCCGCAGGTCTGCGGCGCCGTGCACGCGGCTCCGCAGCTCACGGTGCCGCCGCATCCGTTCGGCACAGTGCCGCAGTTGTCACCGGCAGGGCACGTCGTCGCGGTCGGCGTGCACCCACACTGGTTCGGGTTGCTCGGCGTCCCTCCGCCGCAGGTCTGTGGCGCCGTGCACGTGCCGCAACTCACGGTACCGCCGCATCCATTCGGCACCGTGCTGCAGTTGTCGCCCGTCGGGCAGGTCGTGGCCGCCGTCGCGCTCACGAGAATCTCGGAGTAGTTGCTCGGACCGTTCGACCACGGGATGATCCCGCCCCCCCCGCCGACCGTCACCTCGGCGTACGTGTCTACGCCGTCGGCGTCGAACGCCTCCACGATGACGTACCCCTTGGCGCCGGTCCCGGCGACGAACGCGCCGGTGGTCTCGTTGAGGGTCGAGCAATTGGCCCCCGCGGCGTTGCACGTCGAGTCCCAGTCGATGTACCAGCGAACCGGCGTCACCCCTCCGAGGGCCGTGAACGCGATCTTGCCACCCGCCGCGACGCTATCGGTGGGCGGATCGATGCAGAAGGCCACCCCCGTGAAGGTGACTTGCTGTTTGGCGGAGTACGAAGGGAGGTGATTCGCGTCGCCGCCATACATCGCGTAGACGTCGACAATCTGGTTGGGCCTCACCATCCCGGGCGGGATCGGCGTCGTCAGGCTCGCCGTGCCCCCCGTCGTCGTACCCCCAGCGATCGTCACTTGCCCCAGCGTCCATGACTGGTCGAAGTCGATCCCGTTGGCGAGGTACGACTGGAACGTGAAGGTCACGGTGCCGCCGAGAGCGTTCGCGTTGGTCCCGTCGACGGCGACGGTCGCGTTGAGCGTGACGTTCGCCCCTTCGGTGGTCGCGGTGGGCGCTGCGGTCAAGCTCGTCGCCGTGGGGGTCGTCGTGGTAGGAGACCACGACGTCACGAGCTTCGCCGCGTCGATCGATCCGAGGCCGCTGGCGCAGTCATAGCCGGCCGTCGCGGCGTAGCCGTAGAGCACGTTGTTGCCCGGGCACCCCGTGTCCGCCGTACGGCACTCGACCTCGTTGGTCCCCGTGATGATGTCGTGAAAGAAAGTCGGCTGCGACACGTTGAACGCATAGAGCAAAGGATTGATGTTGCCGAGACGGCCGCCCGTCGCCTGGTTGGCGAGGGCCACGACGCCGGCGAACGAAGGGGTGGACGCGGACGTGCCGCCGATCTCGATGACGACCGGATCGGTGCCAGCGGCGTTGCAATCGTCGGCGGCGTTGTCGAACGTGCACTCGATGAAGTTGCCGTACTGAGAGGCCCCCTCCGCCGCGGTGAAGGCGACGTCCGGCACCTGCCGCTGGTTGGCCGCGGTCACCCCCGACGGCAATGTCCCCACGGGCGTGCAGGTCGCGATCGCGCTCTGGTAGCTCGGGCGGGCGAACACGGAGCTGATGCCACCGCCCCCCGCCGCCACGCCGTTCGCCGTGTACGCGTTGTGGAATTCGTTCCACACGGCCTCCGTTCCGCGGGCCGTGACGGCGCCGGCCCCATTGAAGGTCAGTCCGCTCCCGATGGCGAAGCCAGTCCCTCCGACACCCGTAACGCCGGGATACGACGCGGGCATGTTCACCCAGAGTCCCCCCTCGCCCTGGCAACCCGCGGCACCGCTGTCGCCCGAAGACGCAAGGTACGTGATGCCTTCGAGGTTCGCGGCCGAACCGTAGACCTCGAGGACGTCGGCGTCGGCCGTGGTCGTCCCCTCTTCGCACCCGCCGAAGCTCTCGCTGAGGACGCCGCCGTAGCTCTGCTCGATCGCGTAGTACGCGGCGTCGCTCACGTTGAGGTCGCCCGCGCCCACATAAACGTAGTGGATCGTCGCATTCTGAGCGATGGCGCCCGACCACTCCGTGTCGAGGACGGCCTCGATGCCCGCTCCGTTGGCGGCCTGTGCGGCGCCCGTGTTGGGCACCAGCGTCATCGTGATCGGGTTGGCGGCGAAGCCGTAGCGCGTTCGGAACGCCGTGAGATCCGTCTGCGAGATCTCGGCGACGCCGACGATCGCGATCGTGACGCCCGTCCCCGTGATGAGCGTCCCACCGATACCCGGGTTGTAGAGGGGGCTGACGTCGTAGATGGTCGCCCAGTCGGGCGGCGCGATCCCGTCCACGCCGGCGGTGCAGTTCAGAGCGCCGGCGGGGCAGAGGGCATCGGGCCCGACGACCTTTATCTGTGGCTTGCTGTGCCGGGGGTAGAAGTCGTGCGCGTTGTAGACGGCGAGCACGCGATCGCCGAGGTCCGCGGGCACCGAGGGGGGGCGCGCCATCGCGTAGTGCGTCTCGCCGTGCACGGAGTAGAGGTGCATCTCGGTCTGAAACGCCGCCTCGATCTGAGCGACGGTGCCGGTGAACGTGACGCGCGCTCCGAGGCGCGACGGTTCGTGCACCGTCATGCCTTGCGAAGTGAGCCACGACGAGGCACGCGCGATGTCGTCCGACTGCGCACCGAAGCGTACCGCGTACTCTTCGGGGGTCAGCCACTGGCGGTAGACGGGTGAGCCGGGGCGCTCTATCTCGGCGAGGAGCGCATCGCGATCGGCTCGCTGTCCCGGCGAGAGCTTGAAGACGAGCGACAGGTTGTGCAGGACCCTCGTGGGATCGAGCCGGCCCACGTCGTACTCGGGTCGGGCGAGCGGGTGGGCGCCCCTCGTGAGCGTCACGTATCCCGACGCTGCGGAAGGTGCCGGTGAGCTGGTCGATCCCACCGCGCCACTGGTGCCTAGTGTTCCGCTCCCGCTCCCGGTGGAACAGGCGGCCGCGACGATCAGTGCGGAGAGCCCGGCGAGCGACGCGCTGCGCCCGGACAGACGTCGCGCAGTCCCCTTCGACTCCAAGTCAGACATCACTGCCTCCCTCGATTCGACGCAGTCCTTGGCCCGACGCGGCCCCCGCCCGCAGTCGTGCCGCGAAACGCACCGGCGCCGGCGCGTTCCACCTCGCTCGATCAGCCTAGCGTGCCTGCCCCGCTGCGCGACCAGCGTCGAAGAGGAAAGACGAGAGGATTTTCGTCGCTGGGCGACCCACACGCTCCGACCTTTTGGGGAGCGATCAGCCGTCCTTCGCGAGCTGCGGAAGGCGCTCGTGCAGCCGCTCGACGAGCCTTACGAAGTCGTAACGCTCGGGGCGACCCGCACCGGGGAGGCATGCAATGTCGTTTGCGGCGGCCGCGGCGCGCACGCGAAGCGCGTTGTCGAGGCCGAGCTTGTCACCGACGCGCACCATCGTCTCGTGCTCGCTCGTCGAGATCACGCCGTCGAGCGCGGCGAACCACGACGCGAGCGCGTACGTCAGCACTTGCTCCCAGCGAGACATCCCCCCGAGATCGACGCCGTCGAGCGTGCGGCGCTCCTTCGCGGCGGCCTCCACCAATCCGAGCTCCTCGTCCGCGATGCCGCACTCCTTCGCGGCGCGCACGAGCCCCTCCCGCTCGACCCGCTGGAGAGAGCCGTCGGCCCAGCCGATCGCGGCGAGCGCGAGGAACGACTGCAGGGGGAGCTTCTTGTCCTGTGCGTGCTTGTTCATTTGGTTCCGGCGGTTCCGGCGGTCTCGTGGTCCTGGTCCGAACGAAACGATACGCGATCTCCCGCCGCAGGGCGCGCGCGGCGAGATGGCGAGATCCAGTGGAGCGAGCGTTCTGTGCCCGCTACTGGAATTGCGCGGAAGCCCAAGAGGAAAAATCCGTCGACCTGGCAGGAGACGCTGCTGTGAGCGGCGCGCCGGCGATCCATGCGGGATAACGTACGCCAATGGAACCTGAGTCCCCCCGCGATGGCCGCGCTCTGCGCGAGATGGCACGGCTCGCGAATTCTCCGGCGTCTCGTGCTCCCGGCAGCAACCCCAGGAGACCAAACGCAGACAGCTCTGGGCTCGTCGACCTCGCCGCGCTGATGGCGGAGCAACCCAACTGGCTCGACAGCGCGCTCGCGCGCGCCAAGGCGTCCGCAGGAACCTCGCTCGCGCCGCCGTCCTTCTCGCCCGCCTCGCTCGCCCCAACGATGAGCGAGGTCGCCGACGACGACGTCAGCGTTCCACGCGGCCGCTCGCTCCCGATCGTCCTCGCCGCCACAGGGGCGGGCCTCCTCGTCGCCGCGGCTTGCGTGTTCGCTCTGCGGACGAGCGCGCCCCACGCCACCGTCACTCCCCCCGCCCCGCCCGTCGCCGCGATCGCGCACGCCGCGGGCCCCGAGGCTCCCGCCATTGCGACCGCTGCGGTCGCCGCGGTCACCCCCCCCGTCGAGACCGGCGCTGCGCAGGTGACGACGGCGCCGAGCTCCCCGCCACCGTCGGCCGCGCCGCGTGTCGTGGAGAGCGAGGGTCCCCCGGTCGGGCGTCATTGGCGTCATGGACGACACGAGCGGATCGCCGAAGCGCGCGTCGCTCCCGCCGCGGCAAAGGTAGCTGACGCCCCTTCTCCCCCTCCCCCGGTGCACCAGACGGCGGCGCCCGCCGCTCCGCCCCCCCCGGCGCCCCACGCAGGGAGCGCGCTCGACGCCGCGCTTCGCGCGGCGGCGGGCGGCGGAGGTGCACTCCCCGCCACCCCGGCTCCCGATCCGACCCCCGCCGCCGCGGCGCCAAAGGCTGCGCCTCCCCCCGCCGCCACCGACGGACGCCCCGAGCGCCCCTCGGGGAGCGCGGTCACGAGCGCGCTCACCGAGGTCCTCACCCAGGCGCGCAAGTGCGTCGCAGGGATGACGGATCCGTCGCGCGCCCTGATCACGTTCGGGCCCGACGGCGCGGTGCACAAGGTCGACGTCACCGGCCCCGCCGGGAGCGACGGCAAGGCGACGCAGTGCCTGCGCACCGCGTTCAACCGCGCGCACGTCCCCCCGTTCTCGAGCAGCAGCTACGCCGCGGGGGTCACCGTTCGTCCGCAGTGAGCCAAGCGCGTTCTCGTTCCTTGCCGCGGAGCGCCTAGCCCCCTAACGTCGCGCGGAGGTGACCGCGTCCGACGCCGCAAGCCCCGTCAGCGGGTCCGTGCGCGACCCGCGCGAGACGCGCGTCGTCGTCATCGTCTTCTTCACCGTCTTCCTCGACCTCGTGGGGTTCGGGATCATCATCCCGTTCCTCCCGCTGTACGTGAAGTCGATGGGGGGGACGGCCGAGACCGTCGGCTTCCTCTTCGCGTCGTTCTCGGTCACGCAGATGATCGCCACGCCGATCCTCGGCCGAATGTCCGACCGCTTCGGGCGGCGGCGCGTGATGCTCCTGTCGCTCGCGGGGAACGCGGCGTCGATGGTGCTCTTCGCCGTCGCGAGCGACATGCGTTTTCTTCCGCTGCTCTTCGTCTCGCGGATCCTCGCGGGAGCGACGGCGGGAAACATCGCCGCGTGTCAGGCCGCGGTCGCCGACGTCACGCACGGCAGCAACCGCGCGAAGGGGATGGGGCGGATCGGCGCAGGGATCGGCCTCGGGATGGTCCTCGGCCCGGTCATCGGCGCTTGGGCGAGCAAGCTCGGGCCGTCGTTCCCGCCGCTGGCGGCGGCAGCTCTCGCGGCGATCGATCTGATCGCGGCATTCTTCATGATGCCCGAGACGCGCAGGGACCGGGACTCGGCCACGGTGAGCGATCCGGGTACGGCGAACGCTGAAGGAGGGCGCCCCACGCTCGGCGCGCTCCTCTCCGAAGGGCCGATCGCGACCGTCCTCGCGTTGTACTTCCTGACGTTTCTCTACATGACGACTCTCCAGGTCGCGCTCCCTCTGCTCGCGAGCACTCGCCTCCGCTGGGGGGCGGGAGACATCGGGCGGGTCTTCGGGCTCTTCGGCTTCATCGGGCTCATCGTGCAGGGGTTCCTCATCGGTCGAATGACGCGGGCGTTCGGCGCGCGGAATCTGGTCGTCGCGGGGGCCGTGTCGAGCATGGCGGGCCTCTTGATGATCGCCGGTGCTCACTCTGGCGCGCTCTTGATCGGCGGGCTGGCGCTGCTCGGGTTCGGGCTTGGGGTGACGAACCCGGTGCTGTCGACGCTGGCGTCGGAGTACGCGGGTGCCGGGCGGCAGGGGGTGGTGCTCGGGTTCGCGCAGTCGGCAGGGGGGCTCGCAAGGACGGTGGGGCCGATTGGGTCGGGGATTCTGTACGCGCGAGTTGGGCCGGGGGCGGCGTTCGTAGGGGGGGCCGTTGCGGCGGCGGGGGCGCTGGCGCTGTCGTTGGGGGTTAGGGCTGCACCTCGCGCCGCGAGCGCGCGGAGAGGTGCGGCGTAAGGGGCGACGACGAGGCGATGCTCCCTCCCCCTCGCTCACCTTGGTCGGCATTGGTATCGTCGTCCGCATGAAGATCACGGCCGGGAGCATCGTGCGCATCGACTACGAGATTCGCGTGACGGGGGGCGACGTCATCGAGGCCTCCACCAGGTCGGGGCCTGTCCAGTACGTTCACGGCGAGGGGAAGCTCCTGCCGGCGCTCGAAAAGCGGCTGGAGGGGCTCTCCGCCGGGGAGACGCTCGAGGGGGAGATCCCCGCCGCCGAGGCAATCCCACCGGAGGACACGCTGCCGAAGCGCGTCATCCCACGCGCCGAGTTTCCCGGCGCGGACAAGCTCGAGGTCGGCGCGCTCTTCGAGGCGCAGACGGCGGGCGGCGGGACGATCGACCTTCGCGTGATCGCCATCGACGACAAGACCGTGACGGCGCGCCTGCTCCCGCCGCTCGCCGGAAAGGACCTCGCGTTCAAGGTGAAGGTGATGCGGATCGAGGATCCGGTGAGTCATCTCGTGTCGGTGGTGAGGAAGCCGCCGCCGCCCGTGGTGAAGACCGTGGAGCTCGACGTGGAACCGGAGGAGGATTGAGAGGCGCGGCTTCGGAGGCCGACGCCGACTCCGAGGGCCGACGCCGGCGCCGACCGCGTCATGCTCCGACACTCAGGTGTCGCTCGAAGACACTCCCCCCGTAGCCTGCGAGCACGGCGCGCTGAATCGCGGGAAAAATCGCGTGCTCATGCCCACCGCGACCAGCGGCCCGGGCCGTGCAATGGGGGGCTGTCATGAAGCTCTCCTCGCTCGTCACCGCACTCTCCCCCTTCGCCATCGTCGCCGTCGCGGGCTGTTCTTCGGCCCCCCCCTCCGAATCGTTGGGTAGCTCGGCGGCGGCCATCTCGACCTCCGACATCGTCTCGAGGGCGATGGAGTGGGTCGACGCCGATCTCCACTACTGCCAGTCCGCACACGGCGCGGTCGATGGCGACTCGTCGTGCTGGGCCTGGGAGGGATCGAGCCACGTGTGCGATCGCGAGAGCAACTCGGCATGGAACGCCTACCGGTCCGACTGCTCGGGCTTCGTCACCTGGGCCTGGGGGCTCCCCCCGGTCGGTGACGGCGGGTACGTGACAGGAGACTTCGCGCCGTACGACAATTCGTTCTCCTACACGATCGACGGCGGGCAGCTTCAGCCTGGCGACGCGCTCAACAAGACCCCGGACGAGCACATCGTGCTCTTCAAGCAGTGGGTCGTGGCCGGGCAATCCGCGATCTTCATGGAGGAGCCTGGATGCTCGGTCTCGACGCCTTACGCGCACGAGTTCACCTCGGCGGTGTCGATCAGCGGCCCCGAGGTGTACATCGACTACGAGGGGGCGACGTTCTACGCGATCCGCTACACCGGCGTGGGGGGCAGCTCGAGCGACGCGTGCTCGTATGGTGACGGCTACTGCACGGCGACGATGCAGTGCGACGACGGCCAGTGGGTCCCGCGAACCAGCGACCCGACGGCGTGCACCTCCGGCCCGGGCGCGACGGGCGGAGGGACCTCGAGCAACGCCTGCTCGGACGGTGACGGCTACTGCACGGACACGATGCAGTGTGACAACGGAGAGTGGGTCCCGCGAACGAGCGACCCGACGGCGTGTACGTCGGGCCCGGGCGCGACCTCGAGCAGCAGCGTGAGCGACGCGTGCTCCAACGGCCAGGGCTTCTGCACGGAGACCCTGCAGTGCGATAGCGGCCACTGGATCGTCCGGAGCGACGACCCGAACGCCTGCACCTCGGTCGAGAACGTGCGCGAAGCGTGCAGCGGTGGGGACGGTTACTGCACGGCCACTCTGCAGTGCGACGGCGGCCAGTGGGTTCCCCGGACGAGTGACCCGTCGGCGTGCACGTCGGGCCCTGGCGGGTGAGATCCGACGAGGGGCGGTTTCGCCGGCGCAAGGCTGCGGCTACGTTTTCGTAGCGCGAACGAATGGAAGTCTTCGTCGGGAGCCTGATCTTCGACGGTCTCTTGGTCTTCGGGGGATCGGTATTCTTCCTGCGCGCTTTGCGCCGCCGGCGGCGGATCACGCGTACGCCCACGACCCGCATCGCCGATGCACCCGGCGACGGCGTCGTGGAGATCAAGGGGAGAGTCGTCGCCGGCGAGCAGGGCCCCGTTCGCGCTCCGGTCACTGGGCGATCCTGCGTATGGGTTCGGACGGTCGTCACGGAGAGCCAGGGGAAGAGAACGACGCAGCACGTCGACCAGACCGACTTCCGTCCGTTCCGCGTCGAGGACGACTCCGGACAAACTGCACGCGTCTTCCTCGAGGGGGCCGTCGTCGACGTCGCCCGAAGGACCGTGGCCCAGTCGGAATCCCCGGAGCTCCTGTCGTTCTTGGCCGAGCGCAACGTCTGGCGCGCGGGCGGCAATCTCACCTGCGACCAGGAGGCTCTCGAGGTGGGGGACTCGCTCTACGCGATCGGTCCCTCGCGGCGTGAAGTCGGACCGCCGGTCAACGAGGGCTATCGCTCGGAGTCTGGCACCCAGCTCGTGCTCCATGCCGCGACCGGTGCGGAGCTCTTCGTCAGCAACAAGACGGAAGAGGCGCTCGTCTCGAGTCTCACGTGGAGGCTCATCTTCTTTGGCGCCGTCTCCGGCGCGGGCCTCGTCATGGCCATCCTCTCGATCGGACGGGCCGACGTCCTCTCGCGCGCGAGTCACCCTTCCTCCCTCACCACCGACGACGCGGCCGTCTACTGGACGAACAGCGGCACGAGCGCGGGAGACTACAAGGACGGGTCCGTGGTCAGGGTCCCTCTTGCCGGAGGATCTCCCACGACTCTCGCATCGCACCAGAACAACCCTGTTGCCATCGCCGTCCACGGGGGCAACGTCTACTGGGCGAGCTACGGCTCGTGGAAGGTCCCTTACGACAACGGGGCCGTGCTCAAGGTCCCGGCCGCCGGAGGCGCCATCACGACGATCGCCGCCGAGCAGAGGCATGTGACCGCGATCGCGGTCAGCAACGAGGACGTCTACTGGACGGCATCCGTTTGG
This sequence comes from Polyangiaceae bacterium, assembly GCA_052147435.1. Classification (GTDB taxonomy): domain Bacteria; phylum Myxococcota_A; class Polyangia; order Polyangiales; family Polyangiaceae; genus JBKQKP01. The sequence goes on from JBKQKP010000090.1 coordinate 55,381, forward strand.
GACGGAACGCGTGACAGCGGCGTCCTGATGAAGGCACGCAGCGAAGGGGGCATCCCCGTCACGCTCGCATCCGGCCCCGCGTCGGGGTGGCGGGGCGCCGGCGTCGCGGTCGACGAGAAGAACGTCTACTGGACGACGAGCGACAGGGTCATGAAAGCCCCTCTACGGGGAGGCACGGCGGAGACGCTCGTCTCCGGACAGAAGGGGATCGGAAACGAGATCGTCGTCGACGCCGCGAATGCCTATTACTGGGCCGGCGACTCGCTGGTCGCCTCCGTGATGAAGGTTCCCACCGGCGGCGGTGCCGCCGTGACGCTGACGACGATTCACAACCTCCCGGCGGCGCTCGCCGTAGGCGCGACCGACGTCTACCTCTCGGTCAGAAAGAACTCGATGAAGAAGGCAGACGCGGACGGCATTCTGAGCGTCCCACTGGGCGGCGGCCCCGCTACCCACGTCTACGACCATGTCTACGAGCCAGGCATGCTCGCATTGAAGGACGGCAGCGTGATCTGGTCGGAGGCGGACGGGGCGCTGTTCTCCGGCGACGGTCGCGTGGTGAAGCTGACGCTTCGGTAACCGATGTCGCCGCGCGCCGATAATTTTGATGAGCGCGGACGGAAAGCCCCTGCGGTCTCATTTGAGCCACGGGCCGTCACGCACTTGTGCCCGTGATCCTTTCTCCCGCAGCATGCCCCCAGGCAAACTGGGGACACCGCTCGAGAAACCCTCGAGCTCTCGAACCCAGATTGAGGCAACGATGCACGCTTCAAGAATCATCGGGCTCGTCGTGGCGGGTGCGCTCGCGAGCGCATGCAGCGGGGCAGCCAACTCCACCCTCTTTGGCGAGACGTCGTCGAGTGACGGCGGCACAATCGGATCGGGACACCCCGGGACGGGAAGCGGGAGTGGAAGTGGGTCGAGCGGGAGCAGCAGCGGAAGCTCCAGCAGCGGGAGTAGCAGCGGAGGCTCCAGCGGGAGCAGCAGCGGAAGCTCCAGCAGCGGGAGTAGCAGCGGAGGCTCCAGCAGCGGGAGCAGCAGCGGAAGCTCCAGCAGCGGGAGCAGCAGCGGAAGCTCGAGCAGCGGAAGCGGAAGCGGAGGGAGCAGCGACGCGGGCGACGACGCCGGGACGGCGGACCCTGGGATCGCGTGCGGAACGACGTCGACCGGAGCTCCGAGGTACTGCGAGGTCGGGAGCCAGATATGCTGCGTCGCCGCGGGTGACAACGGGGGTGGCGGTGGTGGCGGCGGTGGCGGAGGTGGCGGCGGCGGCGGCAGCGGTGGCGGCGGGAAGACGACCTATTCGTGTGTGAGCAACACGAGCGGCGCCTGCGAGAACGGGAACGACACGGCGCTCCCCTGCTCCGACTCCGCACAGTGCCCAGGCGCCGTCTGTTGCGGGACGCTCGATACGAGCGGCCAGTACTTCAACGTCGGTTGCCAGACGACGTGCGACCCGACCCAAAGCGAGTACACATTCTGCACCCCCGGCGCGACGCCCGACGTCTGCGCGGCGATCCCGGCGAGCGGCGGCCCCGCGTTCACGTGCCAGGCGAGCTCCATCCTCAGCGGCTATTACGTCTGCAACAACGGGGACACGCCGAACCCGTCTCCGTGACCGTGGTTGGAGATCCCCCGCGTCGCGCGCTTCGGTAGGGACCCGTTGCGGCGCTCGCGCCAAGCCTTCGGTCGCGAGATAAGCTGGGGCGGAAGAGGGAGGCTCCATGCGACTTTGGCTTTTTTCGGGCGCGTCCATCGTTGTGGCCGTCGTGGCCTGCTCCGGGAGCACGAGCTCGCCGCCGACGGCACAGCAGGCGTGCAACGACCTAGCAACGAGCATCTGCAACGGACTCGAGACCTGCTACCCGTACGGCCTCACCGTCGCTTACGGGAACACGAGCACGTGCATCACGCGCGCGGCGCTCGATTGCCCATCGGCCATCACGGCGACGGGGAGCGGCGCCACGGCGGCCGACGTAGAGGCATGCGCTCAGGCGTACAGCGGGGCGAGCTGCGAGGCATTGCTCAACAACGGGACACCCTCCGCCTGTCAGATCCCAGGGACCCTTGCGGCCGGCTCCCCTTGCGGGAGCGACGTGCAGTGCGCGGGGAGCAACGCCTACTGCAAAGTCGCGACAGGCTCGTGCGGCGTCTGCTCGACTCGCGCGGCCGGTGGCGGCACATGCACCGCGGGCAACGACTGCCAGCCGGGGCTCTCGTGCGTCACGTCGGGGACGACGAGCACCTGCGTCGCGCCGGCCGCCCAAGGCGCGTCGTGCAGCGCGACGACCCCTTGTCAGGCGTCCCTCGCGTGCATCAACGGCACGTGCGGGCAACCCCTCGCCGCGGGCGCAGCCTGCACTCAATCGGCGGACACATGCAACGGCGCGCAGGGCTACTACTGCTCGCCGGCAAACGTCTGCGCGCAGGTGCAGATCGCGGCGGCGGGACAACCCTGCGGCCTTTCGGGCTCGACCATCACCGAGTGCTCGGAGGGGACGTGCAAGACGGCCGCGGGGACAGAGACCGGGACGTGCGAGGCTTTCGCCGCTGACGGCGCGGCTTGCGACGCGGTGAACGGCCCCGGGTGCCTCTCTCCTGCAGCGTGCATCAACAGCATCTGCACGATCGCGAACCCAGCAAGCTGCAACTAGGAGCTAGGAGCGAAACCACGCGCAGCCGGCCTTACGGCAACGCGATCGTAGCGCTCGCCACCGTCCCGGTATCGATCATCAGGTACACCCTCGCGTTCGCCGGATGCGCGCTCCCGGCGTAAGGGATCGTCACCTGCGCGATCGTCCCGTCGGCCGCAGCCGTCCGCACGGTGCCGAGCGCGTACCCGAGCGGCACCGGTGTGTTCGTCGTCGGGTCGACCAGGAGGATCCACGCAAGGTGCTGATTCAGCTGGAGCGATGACCCCGTGAGCGTCGCGGTCACGCCTGTCGATGCCGCCGAGAACGCGACGGTCCCCAGTCCGGGCAGCGTCGTCGGTGTGCCGTAGTAGGCGATGTTCGCCCCCGCCACGAACGAGATCTCGTCCGTCGTCGGATTGCACAGTCCGAGCCCCTCGAGGAACGTCCCGTAGGTCGGGATCTCCGAGCAGGTCGTTCCGCCGAAGAGCGCCGCCGTCCCCGTCGGGCCCTGCCCCTGCGTCCCCAGCTGGAAGTTCATCCGGAACGTCGTGAACGGGATGTTGATCTCGGTGACCTCCACGGTGATCCCCCCCGGGGCGTTGAAGGTGAGGATCGCCCCGTCGATCGCGACCGAGAGGGGGAGGATCGCCTCCGTCGCGGGATCGACCGAGTCGTTCCCCTGCGCATCCGATACGCCGCCGACCATCCAGCCGACGGCGCTCGTCCCGTCGATCTCTGCGAGGCCGAGGATGTACACGAGCGAGTCGAAGCCGATCTGGTTGTAGCTCGGCATGACGGTCGGCAGCGGGACCGACAGGCGCGTGACCGTCCATGTCGACGCAACCGACAACGGCGCCGTCCCCGCAGGATTCACGGTCGCATTGAACGAGAGCTGCGCGGTTCCTCCCGGCGTTCCTCCCGAGAGCTTGAGCCCCGAGCGCTGCATGTTCACCAGGTACGGGGCCGTCACGCTGATGGCGACGGTCCCGTCGGGGCCGGGGGTAAACGGCGTCTGGGGGACGAGCGTCACGAATTTCGCGTCTCCGGAGACGACGATGTCGAGCGGCGTGGCGGGGGTGACCGTCGCCGTGACGTTCGTCGAGTCGAGGATCGCGAGCGTCGCGCCGGTCGCCGTTCGATCGACGAGCGAGAGGGTGATCGGCGTCATCGGATCGATCGCCGTCGGCGGCGACGTCTCGAGCGCTCCGAACGTCGTCGTCCAGAGGAGGGAGGCCCCTTCGGGAAACGTCGGGGCGGTCGTCGAGCAACGGGGATCGGAGCCCCCCTCGGCGCGAAGGCAGTAGTCGTAAGGGACGCTGAAGATCTGTCCGCTCTCGCCGCCGATGTAGATCGAGCTCGCTCCGAGCGCTGGCGAGGAGTTCAGGTCGTTCCGATCGGCGTCGATGAGCAGGAGCGACCAGCGGAGCTTCCCGTTGGGATTGAGCACGTAGAGATTCCCGTCGCCGCACCCGAAGTAGATGTTCCCGTCGGCATCGACCGAGGGGGAAGACCGGATCGGCGCGGGGGTGTCGAACTGCCAGTTCTCGGCTCCGGTCGCGGGATCGAGGTCGTACACCGAGCCGTCAGCGGAGGCGGCGATGATCGTCCCGTCGGGCAGGATGGCCGCGCTCGAATAGATGTGGTCGCGCGCCGCGAACTTCCAGACGTCGTTCCCCTGCTCGTCGAACGCATGCTCGTACCCGTCGAACGCTCCGACGACGACGAGCCCAGCCGAGGTGAGCATGGGACTCGCGGCGATCGTCCCCGTGATCGAGTCGCTCCAGTTCTGCGCGCCGTCGGGGGAGATGCTGTACGCGTTCGGCCCGAGGAGCGGCACCATGTTGTTGTTGCCGATGTAGAGAGTCCCGCCATTCTGCGTATCGACCGCGGGGAGCGACCAGGTCTGGTCGGGCATCTTGAACCGCCATACCGGCGTTCCCGTCGCGCGATCCACCGCGTACACGAAGTAGTTGTCGTTCGGGACGTACAGCGTCCCGTCGAGGCCGATGCCGACGTTCCCCTCGAACCAGTTGATGTACGCGCCGTTCACCGAAGGGGCGTCCGCGGCCATCGTCCACCCGACCACGCCGGTCTTCGCGTCGGCCGAGCGGAGCATCCCGTCGCCCGCGCCGAAGTACAGGCGCCCCTCGTCGTCGAGGAGCGCTGCGGAGTCGATGATCCCCTCGCACGCGATCTGCCAGGCGAGCGACCCGTCAGCGGCGTTGAGAGCATAGAAGTTCTCGTCGGCAGACCCCACGTACACGGTGCCGTCCACTGCAACGACCGGCGAGCTGAAGACCCCCTTCCCGGTCTGAAAGCTCCACAGCGCCCCCCCGGTCTTCTGCGCGTGCACGGAGCTGACGCCGTCCTGGAACGCGTCGTTCCTGAACTTCGGCCAGACACCTGGACCGCCCGGCGCCAGCGGCAGAGAGGGGCCCGCGTCCTGAGACTGGGAGGACGTCGTCACGGCACTGGTCGATTGGCAGCTCGCGATGGCTACGAGCGGCAGAGCCGCGCCGAAAACAAACAAGGCATTCCATCGCATGGCACGACGCATGGCCCATTCAAGCCACGTTGTGGGGTCTCGCGCCAGGCTTTCACGCTCAGCGGTCGAACCGCATCGCCCGAGGGCCCGGAGCCGTGCGACAAACATCGGCATGCCCCCGGAGTCCAAACCACCGATCGAACCGTCCCCGCTCGCCCGAACCGGAGTCGGTCACGACGACGTCCGCGTCACCGTGGGGGACTCCCCCGGCGCGCGCGGCGTGGGCGTCGGCGGCGTCGCAACTCCTGGCAGCGTGGAGCGCGAAGAGGATCTGGACGACGCGGAGGGGCGCGGCTCGCGGTACACCCTGCGCGATCGCCTAGGCGAAGGGGGGATGGGGGAGGTCTACCTCTGCGCCGACCACCGAATCGGACGCGACATCGCGATGAAGGTCATTCGCGCCGGTCGCGGGTCGAGCCCCGACGCGCGCACGAGGTTCCTGCGCGAGGCGCGCGTCCAAGGGCAGCTCGAGCACCCGTCGATCGTCCCCGTCTACGACCTCGGGCGCGACGCCAACGGGAGCACGTATTTCACGATGCGCCGGCTCCGGGGAAAGACGTTCGAGCAGGTGATCGACGAGCTCCGCGGGGGGGTGCAGACGACGATCCGCGAGTGGACGCGCCACAAGCTTCTCACGGCGTTTTCGAGCGTGTGCCTCGCGATCGACTTCGCGCACTCGCGCGGCGTGGTGCACCGAGACCTGAAGCCCGACAACGTGATGCTGGGGGACTTCGGCGAGGTGTACGTCCTCGACTGGGGGCTGGCGAAGGTCGTCGAGGACGCGACGGCTCCCGAGAGCGAAAGGCAGCGCGCAGTGACTCCCGATCCGGCGGACGCCACGGCGCCGCGCACGGCCTTCGGCGCAGTCATGGGGACGCCCGGCTACATGGCCCCCGAGCAGGCCGCCGGTGACGGCCCCCCTCTCGACGCACGCACGGACGTCTACGCGCTCGGCGCGCTCCTCTTCGAGATCCTCGCGCTCACTCCGCTCCACGCCCGTGGAACGAGCGAGCAGGTGATGCGCGCCACGCTCGAGGGGGTGGACGCCCGCGCCTCGGTCCGCGCCCCGACGCGCGACATCGCCCCCGAGCTCGACGCCATCTGCGTGCGTGCCACGGCGGTCAGGCGCGAGGATCGCTTTACCAGCGCGCGCGAGCTCTACGAAGCGATCGAGAATTTTCTCTCCGGGGACCGCGACGTCGAGCGGCGACGGGCCCTCGCGCGCGAGCACGCCTCGGCGGCCGCACTGGCCACGGATCGCGCGCTCGCCGGTGGTGCGGACGCCGCGGTCGAGCGGACGCGCGCGATGCGCGAAGTGAGCCGCGCCGTCGCCCTCGACCCCGCGAACACCGACGCCATGCGCTCCCTCGTGCGCCTCTTCACCGAGCCTCCGCGGGAGATCCCGCGCGAGGCCAGAGACGACCTCTCGCGCGCGCTCGTCCACTCGCAGCGAGCCGCGGCACGTGCGGCGTCGATCGGCTACCTGAGCTGGCTCGCGTACGCGCCGCTCGCGCTGTGGATGGGCGTTCGGCAAGTCGGGTGGGGAGCTCTCTGCGACGTCCTCTTCCTCGCCGCCGCCGCGGCCAACGCCTACGTCGCGAGCGCGCGAGAGACCCGCGTGAGGCGCGCCGCCGACGTCGCGCTCGTCGTCTCGTCGCTCGCGATCGTCTCCTCCACGGGGGTCGTCGGTCCGTTCATGCTCCTCCCCGGGATCGCCGCGGTGAACACGATCCTCTACGTGGGGACCGCGGACCGCACGCGCAGGCTCTGGGCGATCGCGGCGGGGTGCCTTGTCGTGGCAGCGGCCTTTTCGCTCCAGGTGTCGGGGCTCCTCCCCGCGGCGCTGAGCTTTGAAGGCGGAGCGCTCGTCACGCTTCCGCAGATCGTCGCCTTTCCGCGCATTCCCACCCTCGTCTTCCTGCTCACCACGAACATCGCCGTCATCGTGACCGCTTCGCTCTTCGTCGCGCGCTCGCGTGATGCGCTCCACGCGACGCAAGAACAGCTCTACTTCCACACCTGGCAGCTCCGTCAGTTCGTCCCCGGCGAGGCATACGGTGCCGTGGCTACTCGCTCTATCGCGCCCCCCGCGGTCACGTCTCTCCGGTAGTCAGGTGACGATCGGGGCCCCCTGCGCTCGAGGGGCGTTCCGGAAGCGCACGACCCACGCGATCGCCCCGACGGAGGCGACAAGGGCGACGGTGATCGCCGTCGGGGCGAGGGGCATCCCGCGCGTCCACCAGACGACGACGGCGACAGTGGCGGCATTCCGCGCCACCGTGAGCGCGACTCCCCAGCCTTTCCCTTCGAGCAGCGCCCCCCAAGCGACCAGCTCCACGAGGACGAGCACCGCGATCGCGACGAGGAGCACGACCGCCGCCCCCTTGGCGATCGCGAGCAGCGCAGTCGCTGCAACCGCGACCAGCGCGAACTGCACGCCGACATAGGCCACGAGCGCCCTCGGGACTCGAACACCGTACTTCTTCTGGGTCTCCCGGCTCACCTCGGGAATCGTCACGTACCCGAGCCCGTTCGAGAGCTCTCGGGGGCGCCACTCCGGGGGGGCGAACCAGGCCCGGACCTTGTCCGCCATCCGCGGCGCGAGTCTGCTGATCGTCGCGATCTCGACCCAGTAGTGCACGTTCGCCCACAGTGGGTTGAAGCTCGCGAGGGGCTTCACCGTACCGTAGACCGGCTCGTCCGCTTCCTCCTCGAAGGTCCCGAAAAGCCGATCCCAGATGATGAGAAGCCCCGCGTAGTTCTTGTCCACGTACTTCGGATTGATCCCGTGGTGAACGCGGTGGTGCGACGGCGTGTTCAGGATCCACTCGAGCGGCGCGGGGAGGCGCTTCACGAGGCGCGTATGGATCCAGAACTGGTAGAGCGTGTTGAGGGTGCTCATCGCCACGAACGCGGCGGGGGAGAAACCGACGAGGGCGAGCGGGAGATAGAAGACCCCCGAGAAGACGATCTCGATCCAGCTCTGCCTGAGCGCGACCGAGAGATTGAACTCCTCGCTCTGGTGATGCACCACGTGCGACGCCCAGAAGAGGTTCACGCGGTGACTCGCGCGGTGGAACACGTAGTAGAAGAGGTCGACTCCGAAGACGAGCACCACCCACCCCGCGACGGAGCTCGCCGGCACGGTGAAGAACCGCGCCCGCTCGTAGAGGAGGATGTACGCCGCGAGCCCCAACGTCCGCAGCAGGGGTTCGAGCACCTGCTGTCCGAGACCGCAGCTCAGGTTCGTGATCGAGTCGGCGAAGTAGTACCGAAGCTCCGGCCTCCCCCTGACCAGGAGCCGCTCGAGCCCCATCATCACGATGAAGAACGGAACGGCGAGCGCGACGTACCTCTCCTCCATCGTGCTCGGCACTCTAGCGCGAGGCCCCGATTTCGCACGGAATTCCCGGCTTCTCAGGCTTCCCCCGTGGGGTTGGCACTGGCGCGGAAACAAAAGATGAATAATTATTCACCGAGTGAGCGCTTCCTCCGGGCGGCACGACGCCCCCCTCCCACGCAGACGAGACGAGGCCCGCACCCTCTTTCGGAACGCGATCCTCGAAGCGGCAGAGGCCGTCTTCGCGGAGCGGGGGTTCCATCGCGCGCGCATTCAGGACGTGGCAGCGCGGGCGCGAATCGCCGTCGGCACCGTCTACAACCACTTCGACGAGAAGGAGGATGTCCTACGCGCTCTCCTCGAGGAGCGCACGGAGGGGCTCGTCGCACAGATGGAGCGACGGAGCGACGACCCGAGTGGCTTCGAAGAGGGGCTAACGGCGCGGATCGAGCGGATGCTCCACTACGTCGAGACCCATCGCTCCTTCTTCACCGTGGCCGCGGAGCACGGCGCCATCGGGGCGAGCAGCGCTTCTGCGACGGTCCCGGCGGGTAAGGCTGCCCGGAGCATCGCTCGCGCGCGGGCGACGTTCGCCGCGGTCGTCGAGGAAGGGATCGCCGCGGGAGAGCTCCAGCCGCTCGACGCAAACCGCCTCGCCCGGGTCCTGGGCGCCCTCTTTCGCGCGTTCTCCCTGGGAGCGCTCGAGGACGGGCGGACCAACCTGGCGGCCGACGCGCCGCTCCTCGTCCGACTCTTCTTGCGCGGTGCGTCGAGCGCATCCAAAACCTCCCCTCGAGCATCGAAGCGACTCCGGTGACCGCCGCAGCCCTCCCCATGCCGGGCGCGCAGGAGATCGCGTACCCGAAGAACAAGTGGCTCATCGCCGCCGCGGTGACGTTTGGCACCCTCATGGGGACGATCGACACGTCGATCGTCAACGTGGCTCTCCCTCACCTGCGCGGGACCCTCTCGGCGAGCGTCGAGGAGATCACCTGGGTCTCCACGGGTTACGTCGTCGCCAGCGTCCTCATCATGCCTCTGACGGCGTGGCTGGGCGCACGCTTCGGCCGGAAGCGGGTCTATCTGTCCGGCCTCGCGCTCTTCCTCCTCGGCTCGTTCTTCTGCGGAGCGGCGCGGTCGCTCCCTGCGCTCGTCTTCTTCCGGATCTTGCAAGGGTTCGGCGCCGGCTCGCTCCAGCCGACCGAGCAGGCCATCCTGCGCGAGACGTTCCCGCCGAAAGAGCAGGGAATGGCGATGGGGCTCTACGGCTTCGCGATCATGCTCGGCCCCGCGATCGGGCCGACGCTCGGCGGATACATCGTCGACAACTACTCGTGGCCCTGGATCTTCTACATCAACCTCCCCGTCGGCCTCATCGGCCTCTTCATGGTCTGGAACATCGTCCACGATCCGCCGTACCTCGAGCGGGTGAAGGGGGACGTCGACTGGTGGGGGATTGGGCTCCTCGTCGTCGGCCTCGGAGCGCTCCAGACGCTCCTCGAGCAAGGGGAGCAGTACAACTGGTTCGACTCGAAGCTGAACGTCACGTACCTGGCGATCGCCGTCGCCGCGCTCACGATGTTCATCGTCTGGGAGCTCACGGTCGACAAGCCGGCCGTGAACCTCCGGGTTCTCAAGAACCGCTCGCTCGCGACGGGGACCGCGATCGGCGCCGTGCTCGGAGCGGTGCTCTTCTCGACGCTGTTCCTCCTGCCGATCTACATGCAGGAGTTCCTCGGCTACAACGCGATGCAGACGGGGCTGGCGCTCATGCCGCGCTCCCTCGTCATGCTCGTGACGATTCCTATCGTCGGGGCGATCTACAACAAGACCTCCCCCCGGCTGGTCGTCGCCTTCGGGCTGGGGCTCGGAGCGTTTACTTGCTTTCAGATGAGCCGGTTCACGCTCACGACGAGCCACGAGGAGATCCTCTGGCCTCAGATGATTCAGGGGGTGGCGCTCGCCTGCATCTTCATCCCGCTCTCGACGGTGGCCCTCGCCACGATCGAACGCAAGCGGATGGGTGACGCGACCGGACTGAACAACCTCGTGAGGCAGCTCGGGGGGAGCTTTGGAGTCGCCATCTTCGCGGCGCTCCTCGACCGGTACACGGTCGAAGCGCGCGCCGGGCTCGTTGCCCACGTGGCCGTCGGCGACCCCGCCGTCACGGCGCGCCTCTCGATGATGAGGGCGTTCCTCGAGCGGGGGGGCGCCGACGTCGCCTCCGCGTCCCAGCGCGCGTACGCCATGCTCGACGGCCAGGTCGGGCTTCAGGCCGCGATGCTCGGCTTCGACCGCGCGTTCTTCCTGGCAGGGCTCGTCTTCTGCGCATCCATCCCCCTCGTCGTACTCTTGGACGACGGGAGGAAGCGCGGAGGCAGCGCAAACGCACCGCACGAAAAGCAAGAGCACATGGCCGTGGAGATCTGAGCATGACCACCGCGAATCCGAGCACGAACGTAGCAACAGCCGAGGCCGAGGCCCGAGAGGGGGCTGTGCCGGCGAAGAAAGGGCGAGTCCGCGGGATCGCGCTCGGCGTCCTGGCGGCGGCCGCCCTCGGCGTCGTCGGCTGGTACGTCATGCACGCCGGCCTCGAGGACACCGACGATGCTCAGGTCGACGCCGACGTCGTCTCGGTCCCCGCGCAGATCGGAGGGCCGGTCTTGAAGGTGCTCTTCGTCGAGAACCAACGAGTGAAGGCAGGCGACGTGCTCGTCGAGCTCGACCCCGCACAGCCGAAGGCGCGCCTCGATGAAGCGGAGGCGCAACTCGCGGCCGACAAGGCGGCGGCCGACGCCGCCGACAACGACGTGGCGATCATCAAGGCGACGGCGACCGGACAGAAGGGGGCCGCGGAGGCGACCCTACGCGGTTCGTCCGTGGCGGCCACGGCGACCGAAGATCAGAACGCGCTCGCCGATGCGCAGGTGAAGCAGGCGGCGGTCGCGCGCGATCAGGCGAAGACGGACCTCGATCGTGTCAAGCAGCTCTTCGGCCAAGGCGCCGTCCCGCGACAACAGCTCGACGACGCGCAGTCGCACTTCGATGCGGCCGACGCGGCGCTCGTGCAGGCGAAGGCGCAGCAGAGCTTCGTCCGCGCCGGCGTGGCGCAGGCGCAGTCGCGTGTCGCGGAGGCGAACGCGCGCGTCAATCAGTCGGGCACGGTCGACGCACAGATCGCGCAGTCGCGTGCCCGCGCAGCGGCGGCGCACGCGAAGGTCGCGACGTCCCAGGCAGCGCGCGATCTCGCGGCGCTCGATCTCTCGTACACGAAGATCGTCGCCCCCCGAGACGGCCTGGCATCGAAGAAGAGCGTCGTCGTCGGCCAGATGGTCTCCTTCGGACAGGCGGTGGTTCAAATCGTCCCGCTCGACGACGTCTGGGTGACGGCGAACTTCAAGGAGACGCAGCTGAACAAGATGCGCATGGGCCAGCCCGTCGACGTCGAAATCGACGCCTACTCGGGGCTCAAGCTCCACGGGACGGTGCTCAGCTTCTCGGGGGCCACGGGGGCGCGGTTCAGCCTCCTCCCGCCGGAGAACGCGACCGGAAACTTCACCAAGGTCGTGCAGCGCATCCCGGTGCGGATTCACCTCGACGCGATCCCGCAGGATCGCCCTCTGCGCCCCGGGATGAGCGCCGAGGTCACGGTCGACACGCGGAGGTAGCGGTCAGCTCGCAGCGCGTCGGCGTCGGCGGCGCGACATGACCCCGCCGATCCCTAGGGCGGCGAAGAACGCTCCGGCGTACTCCGTTCGATCCGCGTCGCTCTTCGCGCCGAGCGTCGAGCAGGCGCAGCCGCTGGCAGGACCGGACGTATAGTAAGAGCCCCCGTTGCCCCCGCCCCCGTCCGAGCCGGCGCCAGTCTGGCCCCCTCCCGAGCTCGTCCCGCCGGGCGAAACTAGACCGATCCCGCCGTCGTCACCGGAGGCTCCGGGAGTGCTGCACTCCCCCGCCGTGCACGTGCCCCCCGCCGGACATACGACCCCCTGACACGCGTCGACGCAGGTCCCCGCTTGGCAGACGGTCCCCGCCGCGCACGGCGTCGGGCAGGAGAGATCGATGCAAGCCCCCGACGTCGAATCGCAGGAGAGCGGCGCGCTGCACGTGAGCCCGCCGCAAGAGATGCAGCTCGGCAGACAGACCCCTTCGACGCACACCTCGCCCCCCGCGCAGCTCACCCGAGCGCAGAGATCGAGGCACGCGTCCCCGACGCACGTTTGCCCCTGCGGACAGACGACCCCCTGGCACGCCGTCACGCAGGTGCCGCCGTTGCAGACCTGATCGGCGCTGCACGTGACGCCGATGCACTTGGGGTCAACGCACTCCCCGGTGGCCTGGTCGCACGCGAGCGGTTGGCTGCACGGGTTCTCGGCGCTCCCGCAATGCGCGACGCACTGCCCGTTCACGCAGATGTCGCCCGTGATCGGGCAGGTCGCGCCGTTGTCCACGATCCCGTCACAGTTGTCGTCGAGGCCGTCGCACGTCTCCGGCTGCGGCTGAACGACGCCGGTGCAGGTCGGCGTGGTCGCCCCGGATGCGCACTCGGTGATCCCCTGCGCGCAGACCCCGTCGGCGCCCGTGTTGCACGCGACGCCGGCTCCGCTGCACTGAACACCGTCGACCGTGGCGACGAGATCGGTGAAGTCGGCGCTCGTCGTCTGGAACGTGTCCTCCCATGCGAAGTAGAAGCGGTTCGGCTCAATCGTCCCCGGGAGGTTGAGAAGATGGATGTAGCCGGGATCGGGGTCGAACTCGCGCTGCGAATAATAGATGTATCCCACGCCGCTTTGGAGGAGCGCCACCGATGGGCAGCAGTTGCCGCTCGCGCACGTGCTGGGAGACGAGTGACTCTCGGGGGTGATGAGGAAGAAGCCGATGTCGCCCCCCAGATAGCTGGGATCGGATTGGACGTTCAGAGTGACGGACGCCCCGGCGGCGTCACCGCACGTGAGCATGACGTGAAGGTCCGTCGGATCCGGAGCGGTACCCGTCGTCGTCGCGTTGTACCAGCCGAAGATGTCCTGAAACTCGGCCGTGCCGCGCGAGAGCACGGTGAACGTCTGCCCGCACGTCGGGTGAAATGTCTCGGGGAGGATCTGCGCCGCCGTGGCCGGGTTGAGGCCCGACTGGTTCGAAGGGATGCACGAGTTGTCGTTCGGCGAGTGCCACAGCGTGGTCTCGCACGTGCCGTGCTCGCCGTTGTCGCAGCTCGTGGATCCCCCGGGGCACGGCGCGCCGATGTTGCACACGCCCGGCGCCGTGCACGCGCAAGCCATCACCGGAAGAAGCCCGGTCGGCTCGCCGCCACTACAGCCCATGGGCGACGGGATCGTCGCGCCGTTCGGTTGGGTGAGGGCCGAGGCATTCCCCGCGGCGGCGAGCGAAAGGAGAGAGAGCGAGACGACGACGCGCAGGCGCATGTGCGTAACTCCCTATAGAGTGACGCCTGAGAAGCTACTACGCGCCCGCGACCCGGTCCACCCACGGATTCGCGTCGAATCCTCACCCGCGACACACGACCGCCTCGAACGGAATCCATCCGGCGGACCCCCTCCGGGACTTGCAGCGATTACCGAGCGGGGGCGCGGAGATGCTAGAGGGGCGCAATGAATGCGCGCGCTTTGGCCCTCGCGGTGGTTTTCCTCGGATGCGGAGCGTCATCCGCTCCGTCACCCCAGCCGACCCTATCCGCGCGTGCGGCGAGCGCATCGGCTCCAATCGCATCCGCGGCCACTCCCCCGGTCCCCTCGACCTGGACGTACCCGATGCGCGGGTCCGCCCCGCCCAACGTTCACGGCGCCGTCGTGAGCGATTGCACGCAGGCCACGCAGGCTGGGCTCGCGATGCTGGAGAAGGGGGGGAACGCGGTCGACGCCGCGGTGACAACGGCATTCGTCCTCGCGGTCGCGTACCCCACGGCAGGCAATCTTGGCGGCGGCGGGTTCGCCGTCATCCATTTCGGAAGCGACGATCGCGCGCTCGACTTCCGCGAGACGGCCCCCGCGAGCGCATCGCGCGACATGTACGTCGACCCGAGCAGCTCGGGAGCGGACGCCGGCGCGAGCACCCCGGCCAATCCCGCGGGGACCTCGCGCGACGGATGGCGATCGGCAGGGACGCCGGCGAGCGTCGCGGGGCTCTTCGCGCTCCACGCCGCGAAGGGGTCGAAGCCGTGGAAGGAGGTCGTCGCGCCGGCGATCGCGATGGCGCGTGACGGGCTGGTCGTCGATCAGGCGTTCTCGGACGAGATCGCCGATCTGAAGCAACGCCTCGTCAAAGATCCCCATTCGCTCGCGCTCTTCTTGCCGGACGGCGCGCCGCCGAAGGTGGGGTCGACGTGGAAGAACCCGGAGCTCGCGCGCGTGCTCGAGCAGGTCGCCGAGAAGGGCGCGGCTGGCTTCTACCGAGGGCCGGCGGCGGAGGCGATCGCCTCGGAGATGAAGGCGCACGGCGGGCTCGTCACGCTCGACGATCTGCACGGGTACGAGGCCAAATGGCGGACGCCGCTCGTCTTCGAGTACCACGGGGCGCGCGTCGTCGCGATGCCGCCGCCGTCGTCCGGAGGGGTCACGCTCGCGATGATCGCGCACATCCTCGAGCCGTACGATCTCGCTCACAAGGCGTGGCACTCGCCGGCCGAGCTGCACCTCCTGTTCGAGGCGATGCGCCGGGCGTTCGCGGCGCGAAACGCGCGCCTCGGCGATCCAGACTTCGTCGAGAACCCGCTCGCCGAGCTCCTCTCGCCCGCGTGGGCGGACGCGCAGCGAAAGACGATCGATCCCGACCATGCGACCCCTTCGTCGCAGATCCCGAGCGTCGGGGTCACGGACAGCGGCCCGCACACGACGAACCTCTCCGTGGTGGACGCGCAGGGGAACGCCGTCGCGCTGACGACGACGCTGAACTGGTTCTTCGGGAGCGGGATCACCGTCGCCGGCACGGGGATCGTGCTCAACAACGAGATGGACGACTTCGCGTCGGTTCCCGGTCACGCGAACGGCTTCGGGCTCGTTCAGGGGGAGCCGAACGCGATCGCACCCAGGAAGCGCATGCTGTCCTCGATGTCACCGGTCGTCGTCGTGGGGAAAGATGGAAAGCCGACCCTCGTGGCGGGGGCCGCCGGCGGGCCTCGGATCATCACCGCGGTGTTCGAGGTGCTCTCGAACGTTATCGACTACGGCTTCGATCCGGTCGCCGCCGTGGACGCGCCGCGCTTTCACATCCAGCACCTGCCGGACGTGGTGCTCTACGAGAAGAACGGCCTCGAGCCGGCGCTGCGCGATGAGCTGACGGCGATGGGGTATGCGTTCAAGGAAGCGGGGCACCTCGCCGACGCGACCGCGATCGGGCTCGTGCCGGGGGGGTGGATGCCGGCAGCGGAGCCGCGAAGGAAGGGGTCGCTGGGGCTCGGGTGGTGAGCCTTCACGGCAAAGCGCGAGGCGCTTGGGGCTGCTCTTCGCGCGCCTGAATGCGACCGAGGAGGAAGTACGTCTGCATCTCCCCCTTCCCTTTCACTTTGACCGTCCCGCGCGGCTCGAACGAAAACTTCCCCTTCAGTTTCTCGTAGACGGCATGGGTCACCATGATCTTCCCCGCTTCGCCGTGCGACTCCATCCGGCTCGCGGTGTTCGCCGTGTCGCCCCAGAGGTCGTAGACGAACTTCCTCTTGCCGATGACGCCGGCGACGAGGCTGCCGGTGTGGACGCCGATCCGCATCGACAGGAGCTTGAGCTTCGGATCGCCCCCTTCTTCGAAGACACGCTGCATGGCGAGCGCTGCATCGGCGATTGCGTCGGCGTGATCGGGGCGCGGCTCGGGGACACCTGCCGCCATCATGTACGCATCGCCGATCGTCTTGATCTTCTCTACGCCGGTCGCGTCCGCGATGGCGTCGAAGCGGGTGAA
Source organism: Polyangiaceae bacterium (assembly GCA_052147435.1). GTDB lineage: Bacteria > Myxococcota_A > Polyangia > Polyangiales > Polyangiaceae > JBKQKP01. The sequence continues at coordinate 71,807 of JBKQKP010000090.1, forward strand.
GACGTTGTCGAGCATCGCCACGAGGTCAGTGGGGGACATCTTCTCGGCGATGCCGGTGAAGCCGACGATGTCGGCGAAGAGGACGGTCGCCTCGTCGAAGCGCTCTGCGATCGCCTGTCCCTGAGCCTTGAGCCGGTCGGCAATCCGGCGCGGGAGGATGTTCAGGAGGAGCGCTTCGCTCTTCGCGCGCTCGACGTCGAGCTCTTTCTCGGAGCGATCGGAGTTGATCGCCAACAGGAAACACAGGACGGTGGGCATGACGAAAGAGAACTGGCGGAAGAGCAGGGCATAGACGTCCAGGTCGCCAGGCTCCGGGTGAGTCACGACGGGAAGGCGCTGATTCGACAGCAAGAGCCAGCCGAAGACAGCCGATGCAAGCAACGTCCCGCCCAACCGCAGCGCCATATTGCTTCGCGAGAAAAGCAGCGACGGGACAACTCCGAGAACGACGCAGTAGAAGATGGCGTCGGGAGCTTCGGGGTTGGCCATGACGAAGTACACCGAGAAGGCGCCGAGCGAGACGAAGACCCAGAGACTCGCCGCAAGATGCATTCGGCGGTAGTTGAGGAGGAACGCCGCTAGCGGCGCTACGCCGAGCGCGAGCGCCAGGTGAAACCGGTCCGGTCCCATCGCGTCCCCTAGCAGGACGGCGAGAAAGACGTGCCAAATCGTCAGGAGAAACGCCATCCGGTTGGTGAGGCTGACATGCTTTGCCTCGTGCGGAGGGAGGGACGCGTCGACGCCCGTCTTCATCAGACGAACGATGAGCTTCGGACGTAGGTCTCGCATTTCCCTCGAGGATAGCGGCGGAGACCGCCCGCCAGAAGGGCGACCGCCGCGCGTTCCGCCCGCGGCTCGTTTGCGCTAAGGACTACCGAGTGAAGCAGTATCTCGACCTCGTCCGCCACGTCCTCTCCGAAGGGACCCGCCGCCCGAATCGCACAGGCGTCGATACGATCTCCACCTTCAACCACAACTACGAGATCGATCTCCGCGAGGGCTTCCCGCTCCTCACGACGAAAGAGATCAGCTGGAAGAACATCGTCGTCGAGAACCTCTGGTTTCTCTCCGGCGACACGCGGATAACGCTCCTCCAGAAGCACAAGTGCAAGTTCTGGGACCCGTGGGCCGACGAGAACGGCAAGGTCCCCAGCGCCTACGGGAACTTCTGGCGGCACTTCCCGATCCACGACGCCGAGGGGCGCGCGGCCTACAGCGACCAGATCCGGTACGTCATCGACGAGGCGAGGCGGAACCCGATGTCGCGACGGCTTCTCGTCGAGGCGTGGGCGCCGGGGAACGCCCAGACGAGCAAGCTCCCGCCGTGTCACGCGATGTTCGTGCTGAACGCGCAGCTCGACGCGAGCGGCGACCCGTACCTGAACCTGCACCTCACGCAGCGGAGCGCCGACGTCGCGCTCGGCGTGCCTTACAACATCGCCGGGTACGCCTTGCTCCTCGAGCTCTTCGGTCGTTTCATCGGCATGCCGACGCGCTTCTTCGGGCACACGGCGATCGACGCCCACATCTACACGGCGAAGGCAGACGGCTCGATGGCGGAGTACGACCACGTCCCGGGGCTCCGGACGCAGCTCGAACGGACGCCGCGGAAGCTCCCGACGCTCACGATCGCGCCGTCGATCCGATCGCTCGACGATCTGCAGCCGCTGCTCGAAGCGGACACCGACACCGTCATGAAGCACTTCGTCCTCGAAGGGTACGACCCCGCGCCGGCGATCCCCTTCAAGGTCGCCGTGTGACGCTGGTGCCGATGCGCGGGATGATCGCCGCCGTGTCGCCCGAGGGGGTCATCGGCCTGCGCGGAGCCATTCCGTGGCGGCACCCGGGGGACATGCGCCGCTTTGCGCGCGTGACGCGCGGCGGGACCGTGATCATGGGTCGGCTAACCTGGGAGTCGATGAACCGGCGCCCCCTCCCCCACCGACGCAACATCGTGATCACGCGCGGCGCCGGTGGAGACCTCGGCCCGGTGGAGCACTATCCGGACATCGCCACGGCGCTCGCGAAGGTCGGCGACGCCGGGGGCGACGTGTGGTTCATCGGCGGCGCGCGCATCTACGCGGATGCGATGCGCCACTGCGACGTGATCGACCTCACCTACGTGCCGGACCACGTGACGGATCCTGCCGCCGTGAAGTTCCCCCCCATCGACGAGACGGTTTGGGAGCCGGGGGAGCTCGTCGCGCACGAAGAGGAGCCAGGGCTCACGCGAAGGGTGTATCGGCGGCGGAAGTGATGACAGCGCGGGGGCGGCGCTCGAAGTCGAGGAGCCAGCGCTTTCGTTCCTCCCCACCGGCGTAGCCCGTGAGCGATCCGTCGCTCCCGATGACGCGGTGGCACGGGACGACGATCGAGAGCGGGTTCTTCGCGTTCGCGCCGCCGACCGCGCGCGACCCGTTGGGGGCTCCGATGCGACGCGCCAGCTCGCCGTACGTGATCGTCCGGCCGAACGGGATCGCGAGGAGGGCATTCCAGACGCGACGCTGGAACGGCGTCCCCTCGAAGGACAGCGCCAGATCGAACGAGGTCCGCGAGCCGCCGAAGTACTCGCCGAGCTGACGCCGCGCTTCACGAAAGCGCGCCTCGTCCTGCACCCAGGCGGCGTCGTGGAGGGGGGCCCCGGCGTGGTCCTCCATGTAGATGCCCGAGAGGTGTTCTCCCCGCCGGGACACGAGGAGGAGGCGGCCGATGGGGGTGGACAGAGCGCTGAAGAACGTCATGAGTGGTCTCCTGCCAATGAGGTCCAGAGGTGCATGGCCGCGTACGAACGCCACGGTCGCCAACGCTCGGCGAGCGCGCCCGCTTCCCGGCTCGAGACGTCGCCGAGCGCGCGTCGAAGAGCGAGGTCGCCGTCGGGGAACGCGTCCGGTGCGCCGAGCGCGCGCATGGCGACGTAGGCGGCGGTCCAGGGGCCGATCCCAGGGAGACGCTCCAGATCGGCGACGGCCTGCGCGGCGTCCCCTTTGCCGTCGACGCGCACGTCCCCTCCGACCACGGCGCGCGCGAACGCACCGAGGCTCGACGCGCGGGCGCGCGTGAGACCGATCGAGGCAAGCTCGCGCTCGGAGGCGCGGGCGAGGCGCGCCGCGGTGGGAAACGCGCGATCGAGCCCGGCGTGCGGGGTCACGACGCGATCGCCGAACGTCGCGGCGAGCCGCCCCGCGAAGGTCGTCGCGGCAGACACGCTCACTTGCTGTCCGAGGATAGCTCGCACTCCGATCTCGAACCCGTCAACCGCCCCCGGTACGCGAAGACCCGGTCGCTTCTTCACTCGCGGCCCGAGGACGTCGTCTTCGCCGAGATGCGCCGCCACCGCGGCGGGATGGGCGTCGAGATCGAAGAGGCGACGGAGGCGCGCTACCAGAAGCGGCAGCACCGGGGCGAGCGAGAGGGAGACGTCTGCGCGAAGCGTCCTTCTTGTTGCGCCCTCCGCATTCGCGCCGACCGCGACCCACCCGGAGTGCTTCCCGAGTCGAACCGTTCGCAGGTACGTCTCCCCCTCCACCCGCTCCACCCCCGGAGTCACGCGCGGGCGCAGAAAGCCCAGTAGCGCGCGCCAGTCGATCGGCGGCCGGTACCCGAGCGTCAACGGGAACGAGTCTCCGCGCGAGCCCGCCGCCGCGGTCATCGTGCGGCGAACCTCGGTAGGGGCGCGGCCGAAGCGGGAGCGGAACGCCGCGTTGAAGCGGCGGATGCTGCCGAAGCCGCTCGAGAGCGCGATCTCGGTCATCGACAGCGGCGTGTCATGCAGGAGCTGCTTCGCCAGGGCGAGGCGGCGCGACTGCGCGAGCTCGATGGGCGAGATTCCGAGCTCGGCGTGCATCGCGCGCCGGAGGTGGCGCGACGTGACGCCGAGATCGCGCGCCAGCGCCTCCAGGCTCCCGTCGCCGAGCGCCCCTTCGTCGATCCGAGCGACGGCGCTCGCGACGATCGTCGAGATCGCGTCGACGCGCGCCCCCCCCGGCGCGAGCTCCGGCCGGCAGCGAAAGCACGCCCGGAACCCCCCTTGCTCGGCGATCGCTGCGGACGGAAAGAACCGGCAGCGTGCGCGGCCAGGGGTGCGCGCCGGGCAGACGGGGCGGCAGTAGATGCCCGTCGTCGTCACCCCGACGAAGAAGAGCCCATCGAACCGGGCGTCGCGCGCCGTCAGGGCTCGGTAGCAGGCGTCAGAGTCGAGAGAGCTCCCGGTCACGCACCTGTTCTACGGCGCTGCCGCGGGGGCGGCTCGCCGTTTTCGGACATGGGAGCAACTTCGAGAGGCTCGACCGGCCGACGTGGGCTCCCTAGGTCGCGCGGAGCACCATCGCGCGCCGTAGTGCGTTCGCCCGCCCCCGGACGAGCTCCTTCTCGGCGAACAGGTTCGCGCTTCGCGCGGTCCGGACCACCCATTCGTCGGTGGCGTCGTCCACGAGCTCCACGATGATCGTCCCCCCGGCGGTGTCGAGCTCGTACCGTGTGGCGAAGCCCGCCGCCTCGAGAACCTCCGGCTCGACGTTGCTCATCTGGTTACGTACCCCTGAGCCGAGATTACGCGAAAACTCGACGTCCGCCTGCACGGGCGTCCATCATTGCGATCCGGGCCGGAAGCGGCCAGGGTGAAGAGCGAGGCGGCGGGATGAGCGAAGTCGAGAACGCGGCGGCGATGGTTGTCCGGGCGATGCGGGCGCTCGACGCACACCGTCATGAGACGGCCCCCACCCTCGAGCGCGAATACCGGGTGGCCCTCGAGACCTACTTCCTGGCCGCGGAGCGGGCGGCAGGGCGAGACCAGACCGAGGTGGAAGCCGCCGAGGAGGCTCGCGACGAGGACCCCCTCGAGGAGTCTCGCGCGTGGGACCTCCGGAGCGACCGCGAATCGATCGCGGGGCACTATGCCGCCGCGCGCCGCGCGCTCCACCTCGCGCGGGCCTATGGGAACGAACCTGGCTCGAGCGGGAGGCGCGAGCGGGAGTGCGTCGCGACGGCGCTGCGGCATCGGGAGGCGATCCGGGCGATCCGCTTGCGGATGCGGCCTGTCGCGGAGCAGCTTCTCCTCCCAGGGCTGGCAAAGACTCGGCCCGCGGTCGAAGGGCTACGAATCGTCCGAAGCGCCTGACGGCGCGCGATCGGACTCGCTTCAGCGCGGCCCTGGAACCCAGTAGGCTCGCGGTTTCTCCTGGAGGAACCCGTGCCTGCCCCCTACGACGTCGTCGTCATTGGCTCCGGAATCGCCGGAGCGTTCCTGTCCCGCCAGCTCAAGCTCACCCTCCCCGAGCTCTCGATCCTCGTCCTCGAGTCCGCCGAAGCGATCGAAGACTACAAAGTGGGCGAGAGCACCGTCGAGGTGTCGTCGAGCTACATGATCCGGCGCCTCGGACTCAGCACGTACCTCTACCAGCACCAGCTCTTGAAAAACGGGCTCCGCTTCTTCTTCGACTCCCCGGAGAAGGATCTCCCCATCACGGAGATGAGCGAGATCGGCTCCGACCACTTCCCGTTCCACCCCAGCTTCCAGCTGGAGCGCGCCTCGCTCGAGCGCGACCTCGTCCCGATGAACCGCGCGCTCGGTATCCAGATCGAGCTCGGGGCGAAGGTGACCGATCTGACGATCGATCCGTCAGGCCCGCACACGGTGGTCTGGGAGCGCGGAGGGGAGCGGCACGAAGCGAAGACCCGCTGGGTGTGCGACGCGTCCGGGCGCCGGCACGTGCTTCAGCGCAAGCTCGGGAACAAGGTCACGAAGGAGGAGCGCCTCAACACGGCCGCGGCCTGGGGGCGCTACCGCAACGTTGCGGGGCTCGACGCAGTGAACGATCCGGCGTGGAAGGCGCGCGTCCGCAATACGTCGCGGCACCTCTCGACGAACCACTTCATGTACGACGGCTACTGGATCTGGTTCATCCCGCTGGCGCAGGATCTCATGAGCGTCGGGGTCGTCTACGACAAGGACCGGATCTCGGACGGTCCGCGTACACGCCAGGAGATGGAGGCGTTCCTCGACAAGCACCGCGCGCCACGGGACCTCATGAAGGGGGCGGTGTTCGAGGACTTCCGCGCGTACGCGCACCTCCCCTTCCACTCCGACGCCTACTTCTCCACGGACCGCTGGGCCCTCACGGGGGAGGCCGGCGCATTCACCGATCCGTTCTACAGCCCGGGGTCCGACTTCATCGCGACCGCGAACGAGCTCATCACGGCGATGATCGCCACCGAGCGGCGCGGCGACTCAAGTGGAGTCGCGGAGCTGGCGGAGCTCGCGAACGCGTTCTACCGGCTGAAGTACGAGTCGAGCATCGCCCTCTACGTGAAGCAGTATCCGATCTTCGGATCGCTCGAGATCTACCGGCTCAAGTACCTGCTCGACTTCCACAACTACTACAACCTCGTCTACTGGCCGTTCCTCGCCGAGAAGCTCACCGACCGCGCGTGGCTGAAGGAAGAGATTGGATTCGCCGAGTACGTGGTTCGCGCGGTGAAAGCGTTCGGCGAGCACTTCGCCCGATTGGGAGAGGAGCTCCACGCGCGAGGCGAGTACTACGCGACGAACCGGGGTCTCCTCCTCGAAGCGCTCGCCGGCGTGCGCCACCTCGAGAAGCGAATCGTGCCGACGCTCGAGCCGGCCTTCCGAAAGGAGCAGGTCGATCGCGTTCACGCAGAGGTCTTCGCGAGGGTCGTCGAGCGCTTGCTCCGCGTCCCGGGGCTCGCCGATCGGGCGACCGTCGTGAACGAGCTGTCGCTCCCGCTGGCGCTCGCGCTGAAGGACATCGACGAGACCTGTCTCGCGCGCCTGCTGCAGCGGGTGTCGGGGAGGCTCACGCGCGAGATGAGAGAGCGCTTCCCGGACGACGGCGTGGAGAACGTGACGCTCGAGGTCGACCCGCCGACGGGGAGAGCGCGGGAGGTGCGCGTCGGGATCGTGGGCCCGACCGGAGGGAAGCGCGCGGCGCTCCTCGATCACGCGCGGATGCTGTGGGACCGGAAGATGGAAGCGCTCGACGCATGATCGAGATCGCGATGAACGGCCCGGCGAAGAACGCGCTGGGGAGCGAGATGATGGCGTGGCTCCTCGCGCGCCTCGGCGAGGCGAACGGCGCCCCCCTGCTCCTCACCGGGTCGGGCGACGCGTTCTCCGCGGGGTTGAACTTGAAGGAAGTCGCGGCGCTCGACGCCGACGGGATGACACGCTTCCTGAGCCTGCTCGAGCGCTGCATGTCGGCGCTGTATCTGTACCCGGGGCCGACCGTGGCGCTCGTGAACGGCCACGCCATCGCGGGGGGCTGCGTGCTCACGCTCGCGTGCGACTACCGCGTGGCGACAAGCGATCCGCGCGCGCGCATCGGTCTCAACGAGGTCGCGCTCGGGGTCCGCTTTCCGCCGCGGGTCCTGCGGATCGTGACCGACCGGGTGCCGGCGGCCTCGCACGTGCCCGCAATCCTCGGAGCGGAGCTGTTCCCGCCGGAGCGGGCGCTCGCGCTCGGGCTGGTGGACGAGGTCAGCGCGGACGCGGCGGGGGTGGCACGGACGCGGCTCGGCGCTCTCGCGGCGCATCCGGCGGACGCGTACGCGGCGACGAAGCGGGCGCTTCGCGGAGCGATAGATGCGGCCCTGGCGTCGGACGAGGCGGAGGCGGCGTGGCTCCGCGAGTGTGTCCCGATCTGGACGGGGGACGCGGTGAAGGAGCGCGTGCGGAGGGTGCTGGGGAAATAGGCGCTCGTCGGAGAAATCGACACGGCCAGGTACCCAGGGCGCGGAGCTGGCGAGTTAACGGGGTGAAAAGGCAGGCACCCCATGAAGCTCCATTACCTTGTCTCGTTTTCTCTGTTGTTCATCCCATCGCTCCCGGCGTGTAGCAGCGCTTCCCCCGACTCCGGTGGTTCCGACGCTGGTGCCGCGAGCGATGCAAACAAGGACTCGGGAGGCGACGCACCCGCGGATGCTTCCAGCGATGCGACCGGCTCTCCAGACACCAGCGCCCCAAGCTCCCCGGCAACCGATGCGGCCGAAGACGCGGCGCTGGCGTGCAACGTGCTCGTCAACAGCGCGGCGGTCGTCACCGTCGAGCAGGTCGCGAGCAACCCTCCTGCGCCAGAAGGGGGCACGATCGTCGATGGCATCTACGCGATGACCTCCGCGATCATCTACACAGGCCCGAACGGCCCCAGCGGAGCAACCGGCACGGGGCAGACGACTCTGCAGGTCGAAGGAAATACGATTCAGGTCGCGACGACCGGCCAGCCCCCAGCGCTTACCGTCTCCTTCACCACGGGCGGCACCAACATCAACGCGGTCGACACGTGCCCCGACACCGACCCCCGTCCCGCCACGTACACCGCTACCCCGACGTCGCTCGTCATCCAGCTTCCGGGAGGGACCGACGACGCCGGGGCCCGGACCGTCGTGGAGACGTACACGAAACAGTAGGCCGCTCTTTCCGGCGAAGGGAGGAGGGGATAAGAGGCGCGGGGCGCGCGTAGAATTGATAGGGACGTCGCGCCGTCTCTCGATCGACCCCATGAATTACTACTGGACGTACTACGCGCTCACCTTCTTCGCCGCGTACGCGGTGCGCAACCCGTGGATCTGCGGCGTGGTCCTCGCGTTCTATGCGCTCCGCCCGTGGCTCCCGGATCCGGTCGTCATCCTGAGGAACCTGGGGCGCATCGGCGCGCTCAAGCGGCAGGTGACCCTCAACGCGTCGAACGTGACGGCGCGGCGCGACCTCGGCCGCGCGTACCTCGAGCTTCGCCGCCCGCGGACCGCGCTCCGCTACCTCGACGAAGCACGCGCGCGCGATCCGCGCGATCCGGAGATCGCGTACCTTCGCGGCCTCGCGCTCCTCGGCGCACGCGACGACGAAGAGGCCCTCCGCGCGTTCGGCGTCGCGGTGGGGGTCGATCCCGACAAGGGGGAGCCCTTCTCGAGCGTTCGCGGCGAGGGGTCGCGGTTCAATCGGTTCGGCGAGGCGTACCTCGCGGCAGCGACCGCCCTCGAACGACTCGAGCGTTACGCGCAGGCCGAGGAAGCGCTCGCGATGGCCGCCATGCACAACTCGTCGCTGCTCGAGCCGCTCGTACGGCTCGCTCGCGTGCGGCGCAGTCAGGGCAACGCGGAGGGGGCGCGCGAGGCGGCGCGAAACGCACGCCGCACATTCGGCGAGCTGCCGGGCTTCATGCGCCGGCGCCAAATCGGGTGGGCGATCCGCGCGTACCTCGCGTAGATCGCCCCCCCTCAGTGCCGCCGCTCCGCAGCAGGCGCGCTCTCCCCCGTCGTCGGCGCCGGCAGGTCCCCCTCGCCGAGCTTCCGCGCGAACAGATCGATCACCATCCTTTGACAGGTGAGCGCGAGCGCCGGGTCGTACCGCGGCCCCTCGTCCCGGAGGAAGGCGTGTTGCCCGTTCCACTCGTGCCACGTGAAGCACACGCCGACCTCGTTCAGCCGCGCGTAGATCTTCGCGCGCCCTTCGGCGGGGACGTGAGGGTCCTGGCGTCCCCAGATGAGGAGCATCTCGCCGCGGATCTCCCCGGTGCGTGCGAGGCTGTCGTCCCCCCCTAGCCCGAGGCTCCCCTTGTGGATGTCGGTCGCATAGAAGCACGCCGCCGCGAGCACTTCGGGGTTCATCGCCGCGCGGAAGGCGAGGTGCCCGCCGACGCAGATGCCGACGACGCCGAGCTTGCCGGTGCAGTGAGGCAGCCCTTGCAAGTAGTGCAGCGCGGCGCGCGCGTCGGCGTCGTACGCGGTGACGGGCTTTCCGACCTTGTCCTTGTTCCCCTTCTCCGCGCCCGCCGTGTCGTAGGGGATCTCTGCCCCTGCGGGCTCGAGCTCGTGGAAGATCTCGGGGACCGCGACGACGAACCCGTGCCCGGCGAGAAGCGCGGCAGTGCGCTTGATCGGGCCGGTGCGCTGGAAGATCTCGGAGAACAGAACGAGACCCGGATAGCGCCCGCGCGCAACGGGACGATAGACGTACGTGCGCATCGGTCCCGTCGGCGTGGCGAGATCGGTCTGCTCTTCTTGAAGGATCATCGGCTCTCCCTCGTCAGATTCCGGCGACGGCGGTGCGTCACTCGAGAACGAACGTGAGCTCCATCGTGATTCGGTACTCGGTGATCTTCCCCCCCTCGACCTTGGCCTTTTGGCTAACCACCTCGAAGCCCGTGATTCCGCGAATCGTCGCCGCGGCTCGCTTGAGCCCAGCGCGAGCGGCGTCTTCCCAACCCTTGTTCGACGATGCGGTGATCTTGGTTACGCGCGCGACGGCCATAGTCGTTCTCCTTGGTTGACGAGAGGCGAAACTTTCCGCCCAACGCTTGCCACCGTCAATCGGCATCGCAAGCGAAACCGGCCCAGAGCCAGGCCTCGGCTCAGAACCAGGTCTTGGCTTTGTACTCGCGATACGCATCGCCGAAGCGCTCCTCGAGCACCTTCGACTCGCGCCCAGCTCGCACTACCTGGACGACGACGAGGGGAACGAGCACGAGTAGGAGCGGCGGTCGGTTCAGGTAAAGGAGAAGGCCGGCCAACGCGATCGCGCTGAACACGTAGACCGGGTTGCGGATGCGCGAGTAGAGCCCGTGGGTCACGAGCATGTTGGCTTGCGCGGTCACGGAGAAGGCATTGCCGAGCTGAATCCGCGCGATCGTCACCATGAGCATGCCGAAGAAGAGGAGAGCCAGCCCGACGATCTCGCCGGTCCCCCACACAGCCGGAGCGAACATGTACGCGACGTAGACGAACGCGGGGATGGGAACGATCGTGACGAAGAGCGCGCTGGGTTTCATGGTCTTGTAACTCTCTCTCACGCCCACGCGACGCGGAAGGTGCCAAACGTCGGTCCTCCACCCTTCGGCACTTCGTTGACATAGCAGCTCGTCGCGAAGAGCCGGCAAAGGGTGAGCGTGTAGAAGCGGAACGCGAAGCGGAAGTACCGGACGCGAAAGAGGGGGAGGCCGACCACTTCGAGGCGTGCGTCCTTCGGCCCGGCTCTCCCCACGGCGCAATCGCCCCCGTCGAGGATCCGGTCCCAAAGGCGCTGAAACTGCGCGAGCGCCGTCCAGGGAGTCGCCCCCGCGGACGTCGCGAGCTTCGCTGCGGTCGCGAGGAAGGTCGCTTGGGTTTGCGTCGAGACGTCGGCGCTCATCTCGGCCACGAGCTGGTCGGCGAGCCCGATCGCGTCGATCGCCCCATAGTGGGCGAGCCCAGTCGCCATGGGGAGCCAGCTCCCCGCGACGCAAGCGGCGATTGCGTCGCGCTCCTCGACGGGGAGGTGCGCGAAATAGTCGTCGTAGAGACCGCGACGCTTCAATGCCTGGATCGACGAAGCTATCAACGTGCTCCGCACGCGCCGCGCTTCGGTCGGGCGGCCCTGTGCAGCGCGGAACGGGAGGAACGGCTCGTCGCCCACGGAGCACTCCATCATACCGCCGGGAGGGGCTCCCGCGGTCCTGAATCACGAAGCCGTCTCCGGAATGGGGGGAGGAACTTCCGTCGTTCTCGTTCTGTCAGCTCCAAGGAAGCGGCGGTGGGCAGGTCAAAGCACCAAGTCCGCGCGTCGGCGAATCAGCGAAATCAGCAAATCGGGAGGGAGGACGAAGATGAAACGACGGCGCCTCGTAGTCGGCTCGTTGTGCTCGGTTGTTGCCATCGGTTGCGGTGCGGGGGCGTCGCAGCCTGAGGGATATGTGCTCCTCGATCCCGCCGCGCGTCAGAGCGGCGCGACGTTCGAAGTCGGCGACCACGTCGCGTCGAGCGCGCTGCCGATCGCGGTGCCCGGCGGGGAGCACGTAACGCTCCACGTCGGAGCGAGAGACGAGTCGATCGCGGTCGAGCGAGATGAGCTCGTCTACGTGCAAGCGGGGCAAGCGGGGCAGGCGCACGTGAGCCACCTGAAGATCGGAACCGATGTGGCGTTCGACGAGCTACGGCTCGCAGGCGAGGAGGGGGCCGTGCGAGGGCTCGCCGCGCAGCTGGGGGGGACGGTGACGGCGGACGGCACCCAGTGGCGCGTCCACGTGCCGGGCGTCTTCGCCGGCGCGGCGCTCGCGGGGGTCCCGGAGCACATGGAGGGGGCGTCGCCGGTCTTCGCGAGCGAGCTCACCGAGACTCCCGTCGCACCGGCGCCGGTGCGCGCCGTCCGCATCTCCACTCCTGTGGGGGCTCCGCTGGCGGCAGCTCTCACCCCCGCCGCGGCGGGCGCGGTCGTGGGGGCGCCGCGGCCTGCGTCCCCCTCCCCGCTCTCCCCAGTCGCGTTCGTCGCCGCGACGGGCTGCCCTGGCGTCGGCGGTCAGTGGAGAGGTCGGGTCTTTTCGAACCGGCACGGGGCCTACTACGACTTCACGCTCTCCGTCAGGAACGGGGGCTCCGGACTGACGGGGACCGTCGTGGCGGAGACCTGGTCCGGCTCGCCCGCCGACGTCGAGCCGCCGAACTCCTGCTCCGGAGCCCAACACGTCAAGGTCGTCGAGGCGGCCTCGGGGAGCGTGGATGCCGGGGGGAACATGCGATTTGACTCGCAGAGCTGGCAGGTGGGGAGCCATCTTTGCGGGCAAAGGGTCACGAACTATTACCCCGACAAGTTCTCCGTGCCCCTCGCGGACGGTGCGACGACCGCGCACGCCGTCGTCTCGGACGACAAGGTGTGGACGGACGGGCTGCCGTTCGAGCTGACGCGGGTGAGCTGCCAGTAGACTCAGTCGCGACCCGCACGAGCACGGATCACCGCTCGCGCGACACAAACCCCATAGAGGATCCCCAGCGCGACCCACGCCGCGTCGGCGATCCCGAGATAGGCGTCCGCGATCCCCTCCGGGGTCCAGCCTCCGCGCAAGAGCTTGTCCATGTCGCCGTTCGCATCGCGTGAGCCGGACATGGCGGTCCCCCGTGGCAATCGCGCCGGGTCGCTCGCCACGACGCGCCAGCTGTGGTCCGCGTTGACGAAAACGCAGCATGCGACCAGGACGAAGGGCCACCGCCAGAAGTCCCAGCGAAGGCGCGAAGGGAACGCAGCGTAGAAGCTCGCCGCAACGAGCGCGGACAGGACGATCTCCCCCCCGCACCCCCCGAAAGTGACCCAGAGCAAGCTCTCTTCGGGCGACAGGATGAACGACAGGTCGATCGCGAGCGCTGCGAACGACACGGTGATCAGTGCCAGCCCGATGCGCCTCGCGCGTGCGGCCAACCCCGCGGCGACGAGGAGCCCAACGACGACCGCGAGGCTCAGCGGCGTCGACCGATCCCGAGCGATGAACGTCACGAGCACCGGGATGGGAAAGGCCGTCCGCCCGGAGAGCCACGCGGTCACGGTGTGCCCAAGCTCGTGGTACGTCGTGTGGAAGAGGTAGCCGACGACGAACCACGCATGCATCGCCGAGAGGAGCCACCCGAAGGCGAGCATCAGCGGGAGCGACGCGGCGTTGACGGCGATCTCCTCCGTGTCGAGCTCCCTCTCGGACATGGGCTTCCCGTCCTCCAGGGTAACAGGAGGCCTCGGGGGCCACAGCGACGCGATCATCTCCCTGCGCGATGATGATCGTCACCGGATTGCGGATTCCGCTATCGGTCGCGCAGACTCACGTTCTAGGCATTGCATCGGGTGCCACCGACAAGGAGAAGCGCAATGGTGACGATTCGACACGCACGGGACCGCGGACACGCAGACCATGGTTGGCTCGATTCGCACCACACCTTCTCGTTCGCCGACTACCACGACCCCGCGCACATGGGCTTCCGCTCGCTGCGCGTCATCAACGAGGACCGGGTGGCTCCGGGCCAAGGCTTCGGCACGCACCCGCACCGCGACATGGAGATCATCTCGTACGTTCTCGAAGGGAGCCTGGAGCACAAGGACTCGATGGGGACCGGATCGGTGATCCGGCCGGACGACGTCCAGCGGATGAGCGCGGGGACGGGGGTGCGCCACAGCGAATTCAACGGTTCGAAGACGGAGCCGGTGCACTTCCTCCAGATCTGGATCGTCCCCGCAAAGGCTGGCATTGCGCCGAGCTACGAGCAGAAGTCGTTCCCCCGCGCGGAGAAGCTCGGGCGCCTGCGCCTCATCGCGTCCCCCGACGGCCGCGACGGGAGCGTCACGATCCACGCCTCCGCGTCCCTCTACGCAGGCGTCTTCGCAGAGGGGGAGTCGGGCGAGCTCGCGCTCCCGAGCGGACGACACGCCTGGGTCCAGGTCACGCGCGGCAAGGTGCGCGTCAACGGCGAGGATCTCGCAGCCGGCGACGGCGCAGCGATCTCGAGCGAGCCCGCCGTCCGGGTAGAGGGGGTCGACAAGGGCGAGGTCCTGGTCTTCGACCTCGCCTGAGCGACGTTCGGCAGCTCGTCAGCTCCCGGTGAGGAGGAACTGCGCGACGCACGCATCGAGCGAGGGGGGCGTCGGCTGCGGCGTCGCGCAGGTCGACTCGCATGCGCACGTCGCGGGGACTTTGGCGCAGACCAGCACGAGGACGGGGGTCGGCGCCTTACAAGCCTCGATGAGCTCCGTGAGGCAGGCATCCGCGCATCCACATGCGCACCCGGCGACGTTTGGAACGGCTCCGTCGGCGGTGGGAGTCGGGCCCGCGTCCGTCTCCGCGACCGCGGGGGCATCCGCGCTCGCGCTCGCGTCGGCGATAGCAACCGGCGGCGGATGCATCGAGGCGTCCGCCGACTCCGCGACCGGCGCGCTCGCGTCCCCAGCCCCGCTCCCCGTCGTTCCGTCCGCGCCCGAAGACGGCGCCTTCGCGGACCCGCCCGCGAAGATGCCGTCGTCGCCGCGCGGTATCGTCGCGTACGTCCCGTCGGAGCCGCACCCTGCGAGGAATCCCGCTGCACAGACGATGAGAGCCGCACTGGGACCGAAGCGCATGCCCCGCGCTCTTCACCAACCACGCCACGTTCAAGAATTCCGCGGCGAGGGTGCGTCTTGCCGCGGCGTCGAACGGCGAACCATCTCCGGGGCGAAATCTCCGTAGCGAGCGCACGCGCGCGGCCGACGACTGCGTGCAGCTGCCCTCAACCTGCTGGCGAGGCGGCGATCCACCCGAGCGTCACACCCAGGAGATTCGCAGACCCACCGTCCCCTCGCGACGGTACTCGTTGAGCTCGCGCCAGTGGACGCTCTTGGCGACCAGTCCCGCGAGCGCGGCGTAGTAGGCGCCGATGGCCGTACGAAAGTACGCGAGCTGAAGAAGTGGACACCCCATGCAGACGACGATGACGTCCTTCGGGCCGAGCTTGTACGCCGCGTTGTCGCCACCGGCGAAGATCCGACCCCAGATGCGGTGACCGTTCTGGAAGATGTGCCACGGCGTCGCTCCGGCACCAGCCGCGATGCTCCCGAGTGTGCCGACGAACGTCTTCTGCGTCCGTAGCGCGACCCCCTTGCCCATCTCCTTCATCTCTTCGCTCGAGAGCCCCATCCGGTCGCACGCCCCGTAGTGGGCCTCGCCCAGCGCAAGCGGGACCCAGGTCCCCGCGGTGAGAAGGCGCATCTCCTCGTGCCGGGAAGTGGGGAGCGCCTTGAAGTAGCGCTCCTCCCACCCCATGTGACGCAACCCCTGAAGCGAGGCCGAGAGCAGCGTCGACCTCACTTGCGAGACCTGCGGGTAGTCCCCCTGGGGATATTGCGGAGCGAGGAATGTCTCGTGCGCTTGCGGCATCGGCGCGACCCCGCGGCGCCTACTTCTTCAGCTTCTGGCTCGTTCGATCGAGCGCGACCCGGACGATCTCCGCCTCGATCGCGAGCTCGTCGTCGAGCGGCGTCTCGGCGGCGTCGGGCACGCGGCAACTTTCACTGAGCATCTTGTACGACTGCGACGCGGCCTCGTTGACGCCGAACCCCGGAGGGCGAAGCGTCGTCGGCTCTTGCCGCGCGCCCTTGGGATCCTCCTCCGCCTCCTGCTCCTCCGGCTCTTCGCGCGGAATCGGAGGACGACGCGGAGTTCGAGGCGGCGTCCCCATGAGGTAATCATCCGCAACGGCCGAGCCCGCGTCAACACGGCGCCGTGCACCTACCTCGCGTACCCATCCCCCACCGCGTACACGACGCAGTCCTTCCCGTGCTCTCGGCACCGGTGCAGCGCGGTCTCCGCCGCCTCGGCCCGCGTACGCCTCCCCCCCGCCCACCCCCACGCAACGCTCCCCGCCGCAAACGCCTTCTCGAAGCTCTCCGACGCCAGGTATTCCCCGAACGCGACCTGCCCGGAGCGCGCCAGGTGGGGGGGCGGAGCCAAGGCCGGAACGGTCCGCGCGCGAACGGTCTCGGTGGGGAGCCCCCGCTTCGTGAGAAATGGCGCGACGTAGCGCCACCACAGATCGACCGTGCCGCGCGAAAAGAGCAGATGACCGTCGTCACCGAACGCCGGCGAGGTCACGAGCTCTGCCAGCCCCCCCGCGCCCGTGTACGCCTGGGCCAGCTGCTCGGCGACGAAAGGAGCGAAGAAGTGATCGTTCTGGGCATAGATCCAGAGGCTTGGCACCCGCGCGGTGCTCCCGAGGTCGCGCGCAGCGTCGATGAGCCGGTCCGGTCGACAGATGTGATCGGGCACGTCCGACCCTCGCCCCCCGGCGAACGAGACGACCCCGACGACCCCCTTCGGATTCGTGGCCCCCGCGGCCAACACCGCGAACCCCCCGGTCGATTGCCCCACGAGAAGAACGCGCTCCGGATCGACCCAGCTCTCGCCCTGCAGTGCGTGGAGCGCCCCTAGGACGTCGTCTGCCGAGATGCGAGTCGCGCCGATGTAGTCCTTGTTCTCGCACTTCCCTGACGACTCACCGTAGGTCCCGCTCGACCGTCCGTAGCCGCGGCGCATCACCACCGCCACCCCGTAGCCCCTCCGCCCGAACGCCAGGGATTGCGCCGCGAACCCCGTCGGGCTCATGGTCTCTCGCTCGGACGCGTCGCGGGGTGTTCCGTGAATGAGAATGACGAGCGGCACCCGCACCGGCTCGGCGGGGCGAGTGATGAGCGTCTCGAGGCTCGCGGTGGAACCATCGGCCAAGGTCACGTCGAGCTTCGTGAGCTCGCGGAGGAATCCGTCTACCTGAGTCGGCGTCGTCCCTGCGGCGGACGGAGGAAGCCGCGCAGCGCTGCTAGGAGCACATCCGCCCAAGAGGGCTGACGTGACCACCGCGACAAACGCGACGAGCGCGAACGGTATCGACCTCGAAACGCCCATGCGCGAGGGCGGATCATCTCACGGCCCGCGCCGTGACGCGCGCATTGCGCGCCCCTCCCGCTTCGGTACCCTCGTCTTACGATGACCATCAAGATCCGAGCAGCCGCGCAGACGCACGCGGGCATGGTTCGAAAGCAAAACGAGGACGCCTACCTCGCCGACGACGACCTCGGCCTCTATGCGGTCGCGGATGGGGTTGGGGGTCACGCGGACGGCGCCATCGCGGCGCGCATGGCGATCGACACCGCACGCGCCTACTTGATCCAGCACGCGGGAGAGCTCGACAGGGCCCGGAACGCCCCGCCTGCCCTTGCGCGTACGGAGGGGGCGGCGCTCGTGGAGCGGGCCATCCAGGAGGCGTGCCGCGCGATTCAACAGGTCGGCGCACGCGACGCCGACAAGCGAGGCATGCGGACGACGTTGACGTGCATGCTGAGACTTCAATCGTCGGCGATCGTAGGTCACGTGGGCGACAGCCGGCTCTACCTGATCCGCCGAGGGGACATTCACCGGCTCACGGACGATCACACGCTGGCTGCCTGGCAAGTGCGCGCGGGAATGATCTCGCCGGCAGAAGCGGCGGAGAGCCCCTATCGAGGCACGCTGACGCGCGCGCTCGGCTCCCACGAGTCGGTCCAGGTGGATACGCTCTTCGTCGAGATCGCCGACGGCGACGTCTTGCTCCTGTGTAGCGATGGTCTCCACCGTCACGTCACGGACGAAGAGCTCCGGACGCGCGTTCAGGCGTCGAACATCGCGACGGCCCCGTCCGAGCTGATCTCCCTCGCGAACTCCCGCGGGGGGAGGGACAACATCACCGCGGTCGCGCTCGCGTGCATGCGCGGCGAGAGCGCCGCGGACGACACGTCGATTGACGCACGAATCCGCGCCGTGGCAGGGCTCCCGCTGTTTCAGCACCTCGACTATCGCGAGCACGTCGCGGTCCTCTCGGTGGCGACGACTCGCCGCGTCCCGGCGGGGACCGTCCTCGCGGAAGAAGGGGCCGCTGCGAGCGATCTCTACGTCATCGTCTCGGGACGCGTCTCCGTGGCGCGGCGCGGGCGCCCTCTCACGGAGCTCGGGGCTGGGGCGCACTTCGGCGAGATGGCGCTCGTCAACGACGCCCCTCGGTCAGCGACCGTCGTGGCGCTCGATCAGATGGACCTCCTCGTGATCGGGCGAACCGAGATGATGGGCCTGATGCGCGTGGACCCGGTCCTCGCGGTAAAGATCCTGTGGACCCTCGTGCAGTCGCTCTCGTCGCGCCTTCGCGTCACCAACGCGGAGCTGGACGTGGCGGAGGCGCCCCCCGATACAGTGCACGCGCCGTTTCAGCACGGACAGTGAGTCGGGAGGCCGCCGGTCACCGCAACGTCACTTCTTCGCGGGCTTCGCCGCCGCGTCGGTCTTCGCGGCGGTCTTCGCCGCGGCCTTCGGAGCGGCCGGGCCGATCTCGAGCTGCTTGTAGAGCTCCATCCCGTTCCCCCAGCTCCACGACTTGACGACCTTCCCGTCCTTCCACTGGGAAATCGAGAGGCCGTGGGTCGTGACCGTCTTGTGCGTGTTCGGGATGTGGATCTTCCCGTGATCGATCGCGCCGATCTGCGTGGCGGTCGCCTCCCCTTCGTCGATCGTGAAGTCCTCGACGCCGAAGAGCGCCCAATCCTTCCAGGATCGGTCCTTCAGCGACTTCTTGTTGATGGCGACCACCTCCTTCATCCACTTCTTGTCCTTCGGCTCCCAGCCCGTGAAGCTGTTCGAGACGTAGTCGTCGGCGTAGAGCCCTAGGAGCGCCTTCTCGTCGTTCTTGAGCGATGCGTTGGTGGTCGCGGTTGCGTTCGCGACGTTGGCGTTCTCGATCTCGTCCCCCTTGGCCACGTGCGTCTCGGCGGCGCCGGTGGGGAGTGTCGCGACCGGACGGAAGGGGCGCTCGTCCTTGTAGGCGCCGGACTGCTTCATGACGGTCACGAGGTCGAAGTACGTGTGGTCCTGCGTGATCAGCCCGTCGTCGTTGAACGTGTAGAGCGAGACGCCGTCGACGCCCCACGGTTTGCCGGTCGCCTTGTCCGTGGCGGTGGTGATCCAGTGCACGACGACCTGGTGCCCCTTCGTCCAGATCCGGACGTTCGCAGTCTGGGCGCCCGTCGTCGTGTCGAGCCACCCCTGGTAGCCCTTCTGAATCTCGTCGCGCCCCTTTGACTCGAGGTAGCCGGGGACGAGCTGCGTCGCGTCGGGTGCGTACAGCGCGGCGATCTTCGCGGCGTCGTTCACGTTGGTGACCATCGACGCGACCGCCGCCGCTTCCATGTCGGCGAGCGACGGCTTGGGCGCGGGGGCCTCGGCCGTGGCAGCCGGCGCGGGGGTCGTATCCGCGGGTGCGGCCGGGGGAGGAGGAGGTGGCGGCGGGGGGGGTTGGGGAGGAGGCTGGTCAGCCCCTCCGCACGCGACGACGAATCCGACAAACAACGCCAGGCCGATTTTTCGCATCTATTCCTCCAGGGAGGGGAGGAGCCTAGCGATTTACGGCAGAGCTGAACATCACTTCCGCAGGATTCTGCGGCGTTCGATTCCGGGGCGCGACGACTACCCAGCTGCGCGCTTCTTCCCGTCCTTCGCCCCGCTCTTCTTCGTCCCGCTCGTCCCTGGCTGCTTCTTCTCGTCGGCCGCCCCTTCGTCGTTCGCGGCCGCCTTCTTGACCCCCCCCTTCGGCTCCACCTTCTTCAGCGACCGCGAGAGGAGCTCGGCGAGATCGATCACCTTGCCCCCCGCAGCCGCAGGGGCTTCCGGAGCAGCCTCCCCCGTCGTCTCCTGCCGCGCGAGGTCGTCCGATGCGACCTTCTCTTCGACGGCCGCCTCGACCGCCGCCCGGTACTCGTCCGGATGCTTCGCGGGATCGAACGGCCCGGAGAGGGTCTTCACGAGATCGAGGGCGAGGCCCATCTCTTTTTCCGTGGCCACCTTCGGTGACTCCGGCACGTCGATCTCGCCGTCGCTCACGATCTCGTCGGCGTAGCGCATCATCTCGAGCGCGAAAATCTTCCCGCGTGGTCGCAGGATCGCGAGGCGCGTGCGGGTGCGCAGCTTCGTCTTCGCCAGAGCGACGCGCTTCGACTTTTCGAGGGCCTCCCGCAGAAGGGTAAACCCGCGCGAGCTCTTCCCGCCGGGTCCCACCCAGTAGCTCTTGTCGATGTACGCGAGGTCGATCGAAACGGGGTCAACGAACTCGACGATCTCGATCGCCCCCGCGGTCTCGTCCCCCTCGAGCTTCGCGAGCTCCTCCTTGCTGAAGAGGGCGTAGACCCCCTTCTCGACCTCATACCCCTTCCCGAGCTCCCCCCACTCGACGTCCCTCTGGCACTTGGGGCAGCGCCTCACCATCTGGATCTTCGTGCCGCACTCCTTGTGGAGCATATTGAACTGCGGCGTGAGGTCTCGCGTCGCCGTGTAGAGCTTGGCGGGAATGGTCACGAGGCCGAAGGCGATTTCACCCGTCCAGATGGCGCGCATGAGAGTGTTTCCTGGTGTGTAGGCTCTAGTTTGCGAAGGCGATGAAGCGAACTATGCCCAAGACGCGCCCGCCGCGCACGCGTGCGAAGAAGGCGGCCCCCGGCGACCCCGGTCCCCTCGCGACGTACCGCGCAAGACGGGACTTCGCGAAGACACCGGAGCCTTCCGACGAATCGTCGCAAACCGCGGGGCCGGCGGGAAAGAAAGGAGAAGCGAAAGCGGGTCCCCTACCGGGGGGGAACGCCGAGGGGCGAGGTGTCTTCTGCGTACAAAAGCACGACGCGACGCGGCTCCACTACGACGTACGGCTCGAAATCGCGGGCACTCTGATGAGCTTCGCCGTCCCCAAGGGGCCCAGCTACGACCCCCAGGTGAAGCGGCTCGCGGTCGAGACGGAAGACCACCCGATGATGTACGCGGACTTCGAGGCGCGGATCCCGGAAGGGCAGTACGGCGCGGGCGACATGCTCCTCTGGGACCTGGGGACGTACGAGACCGTGCCCCCGGGGCAAGAGGTGGCCATGCGGGCAAAGGGACACCTCCACGTCCGCTTCTTCGGCGAGAAGCTGCGCGGCGGCTGGCACTTCGTCCGAACGAAGGGGACTGCGGCTGCCGGCGGCAGATCGTCCGCCGCGAAGGCGTCCGGCAGTGAGGGGTCCAAGGCGCAGTGGCTCATGTTCAAGGCGCAGGACGAGACCGCGGATCCCGCGCGGGACATCGTCACCGAGCGCCCCGAGTCGGTGAAGAGCGGAAAGAGCGCGACGCGTGGACCGCGACGGGTGGGGGCGTCGAACGCGGGCGAGACGGTCGAGACGCTGGTGAGCGCGGTCGGTGAGATCGCGCGCGCGACCCTCACGAGCGCGATCGACGACGTGAAGGCATACCTCTACGAGATCAAGTACGACGGCTACCGGGTGCTCGCCGCCAAGGCGGGCGACCACGTGCGCCTCATCACGCGCGGAGGGCACGACTGGACGACGCGGTTTTCGATCGTCGCGCAGGCCATCCGCAAGCTGCCGGCGCGCGAGGCCGTGATCGACGGCGAGGTCTGCGTCGTCGACGACGCGGGGCGCCCGTCGTTCCAAGCGCTGCAAGCGTGGCTCGCCGGGGAGCGCGATGCCAGTGAAGGGCACGCCTCGCTCGCGTACGTCGCGTTCGACCTGCTCTGGTTGGACGGACGCGACCTGCGCGAGGCGAAGATCGAAGAACGGCGTGAGCTCCTCGAAGCGCTCCTCGCGGGTGTTCAGGCCCCTCTGTCGTTCTCGCGCGCGAGCACGGCGGAGACGCGGGAAGAGCTCGCGAAGATCACCGAGGCCGCGCGCGCCGCCGGGCTCGAGGGGCTCGTCGCGAAGCGGCGCGGATCGAAGTACATGGGGGGGGCGAGCGGGGCGTGGCGGAAGCTCAAGTTCTCCCGACGGCAGGACTGCGTCGTCGTGGGATGGATCCCGATGACGGGCGCGCCGGCCGACCTCGGCGCGCTGGTTCTCGCGGTGATGGACAAGGGGGAGCTGAGGCACGCGGGGCGCGTGGGTACCGGCTTCGATGGAAGGACGCGCGCGCGCATCCTGGCGAAGCTCGCCCCGCTGGCGACGGACGAAGCGCCGGTCGCGGTACCGCCGGACCGCGCCATTCGCTGGGTGCGCCCTTCGCTCGTGTGCGAGGTGGAGTATGGCGAATGGACCCGGGATGGGAGCATGCGCCGGTCGAGCTTCGTGGGGCTCCGTGAGGACAAGACGCCGGAGGAGTGCACGATCGAAGGCGAGGCTGCCGCGACCGCGACCCCGACCTCGACCTCGACCTCG
>JBKQKP010000091.1:0-3537 GCA_052147435.1 Polyangiaceae bacterium
GCGGACCGGGTTGAAAAAGTGCATCACCAGGAACCGCTTCGCGAACGACTCGGAGCGCCCCTGCATCATGTCGTCGATCCGCAGGCCGCTCGTGTTCGAGGCAACCACGCAGGTGTCGCTCACGACCTTCTCGAGCTTCTCGAAGAGCGCCTTCTTCACGTCGAGCCGCTCGAGGACCGCCTCGATGACGAGGTCACAGTCCTTCAGCTTGCCGAGATCGTCCCCGGTGTTCCCGACCTTCACGAGGCGCGCGTTCCTCTTGTGGAAGAACGCCGCGGGGCGCGCCTTGAGCGCCTTGTCGAGCCCACCGGCCGAGAAGCGGTTCCTCGCCTTGGGGTCCTTCTTCTCGTTGTCCTTTAGGTCCGGAGGCACGATGTCGAGGAGCACCACCTCGACCCCCGCGTTCGCGAAGTGCGCGGCGATGCCGCTCCCCATGACGCCCGCGCCGATGACCCCTGCACGCCGGATCGGAAGATTCATTCGCTCTCGGTCTCCGTGAGATGACTTTGGAGTTCGATACGTCGCCCGTTTCTGGGGCCGCGATCAAGAGGGGACAAGCAAGACGCCCGGATTGAGCATCCGCTCAGGGTCGAGCTCGCTCTTGACGGCGTCCAGAGCCCGCAAAAACAGGGGGCTGACCTCGCGCTGGTACCACGGCCGGTGGAGGCGCCCTACGGCGTGGTGGTGGGTGATCGTCCCGCCGGCGGCGAGGAGAGCGTCGCTCACGGCGCGCTTGATCTCGGTCCACTGCTCGATCTCTTTGCCCGCCCGCCCCGGCGCGACGAACGTGAAGTAGGGGGCGGGCCCGTCGGGGTACACGTGCGTGAAGCGGCAGGAGAGGATCCCCGCGCCGCAGACCCGCGCCATCGCGTCCTCGGCGGCCTTGGTGACGGCCGCGTGGAGCGCCTCGAAGCGGTCCCACGTGCAAGCCGTCTCGAACGTATCGACGACGGCGCCGAGCGACACGAGGGCGCTCTGGAGGTACGGCGCGTCGAGAAAGGCTTGCCGCCAGCTCGACGCCGCATCGGCAGCCGCGATCTTCACCCCGGCATCCTTGAAGACGGCCCCGTGCGCGCACACGCCGCCCGCCCCCTCTGCGATTGCCAGCGCCCGCTGCATCCACGCCTCGAGGGGGTGGTCGGCCGACTCGAACGCCACGAGGAGGACCGAGCTCCCGTCGAACGCGACGTGATTCAGCATCGCCTCGCGCGAATCGAGCACGCGGCAGTTCGAGGGGAAGAGGCCCGACTGCGCCAGCTCCCGCGCGCACGCGACGGCCGATTCGAACCGCGCGAAGGCCAGGCTCGCCGACGCCCGCCATCGAGGGCGCACCTGCACGCGCATCCACGCCTCGGTGATCACGCCGAGCGCCCCCTCCGATCCGAGCACGAGCCGGTCGGCCGAAGGGCCTGCCCCCGACGCCGGCAAGCGTCGCGTCTGGACGATCCCCGCCGGGGTCACCATCCGGACCGACTCGAGGAGATCGTCGATGTGCGTGTACAGCGTCGCGAAGTGCCCTCCCGCGCGCGTCGCGATCCATCCCCCCAGCGTCGAGAACTCGAACGACTGCGGGTAAAACCGGAGCGTGAGCCCGTGGGGGGCGAGCTGCTCTTCGATCTCCGGCCCGAGCGCCCCTCCTTGAATCCTCGCCGCGCGCGACGTCGCGTCGACCTCGAGGACGCGGTTCATCGCGCGGAGATCGATCGTGCACACCCCCGCGAACCGCTCCCCGACGTCCGCTTCGACGCCTCCCACAACGCTGGTCCCCCCGCCGAACGGAATGGCAGCGATGCCGCGCGCGCCGCACCACCCGAGGACCTCCTCGAGCTCCTCTTCCTCGCGCGGAAGCGCGACCACGTCCGGAGCACGCGCAAAGTCGCCGTAGTAGCCGCGGACGACGTCGCGGTAGCTCTTGCCGTGCGTGTGGAGGATCCGCTCGCGAGGATCGCCCGTGCAGCACGCGAGCTCCGGGACGACGCGCGACGCGGGGAGCGCGACGTCGTCGATCGACGGGATCGGGCGGAGCGGGAGCGGCGGCCTGTTGAAGAACGTCCCGATGCGCTCGCCGAGGGCGCGCCGCATGTCCTCGTCAGGGAGCTTGTCGGCCCAGCCCCAGCCCCAGAAGCTTCGCTCGCGCGGCATGGCGCGAGGCTAGCCCCGCGGCGTCACCCTGGGTGAAGCAGTTCAGCCGGCGACGGGCGGAGGAGGCGTGAGCCACTCGGAGAGCCACGCCTCTTTCGACGAGTAGGGCTCGGGCATCTCTTCCTCGCTCTCGAGGCTCGGCGGCGCGACGCTGGCCGTCCGGGCTTCGACGCTCATTCCCATCGAGCCGTTCGTGATCCCGATGATGTCGTCGAGCTCCTGGGTGCGGAGGCTTCGCTTTTCGTCGTCGCCCGACAGGACGTACCCCGTCACGAGCCCGACGCCGACCCCCATCCACATCCCGATCACAGCCCCCACCGGCCCGGTGAACGCCCCAAGGGTGATTCCCGAGAAGATGCCGCTCAGCGCCCCCGCGACCATCGGCCGACGCGGCATCCGCGCGATCCTCGCGATCCCCGACTCCAACTTTGCCCGAACCGATGTTCGCGTCATGGTGCCCCCGCCTGGCGGTACGCGCGGCGAGCCTTTCGCCCCGCACACATAAACGTACGTTAGGCACCCATGTGAGGTGAAGTTTTTGACGGCTACTTCGCCCGCACCCGCTCCCGGACCCACATGAGGCCGACGTAGGCCAGGACGAGCCCGACGAAGCCGCCAAGCACCTTCCAGAGCATCCCCGCGGGCCCTTCGCCCCCACCAGCCTGTCCGGAGCCCCCCGTCCCCCCGGCCGTCGGCGCGAGCGCCCCCGAGGCGGCCCCATCCGGGGTCGCGGCGTCGGGGCCGGCGTCCGGGGGGAGGCCGAGCGACACATCGGCGCCGAGGGTCTTCGCGAGCTCGAGAACGCCGCTCGCGACGGCCGTCCGGATCTCGTCGGCGCCGTTCACGAGCGGCCCGATCGTGTTCCGCATGATCTCGCTCGCCTTCGCCGCGGGGAGCGCTGCTTCGACCCCTTTGCCCACCTGGAGCCGTACCTTGCGCTGCCCGCGAGGGAAGTTGGGCTGGATGACGAGGAGAATGCCGTTGTCCTTCTTCGGATCCCCCGGCTTCCACGCCTGGAAAGTCTCCGTCGAGATCTCCTCGATCGGCTCGTCGCTCGGCGCGAGGAGGATGTCGATCACGTAGCCGGTCTGGCTCTGCGCGATGTCGGCCTCTTCGTTGATCTTGCGTTGGTCGAACGGGGCGATCCAGCCGACCATCGTCACGATGTGCCCCTCCTTGAGGGGGGGCGGGACGAACTTCGCCCACGCGATCGTCGCGAAGGACGACTGGAGCGAGAAGACGACGGCGAAGGAGAGAAAGAAGGGGAGAAACGCGGCAAGCGGCCGGAAGAGCGAGGAGCGCTTCATAGGAGGACCGAGGCCTAACCACGACGCGCGACCGCTTGCAATCCGTCTCGCCCCGAGGCGTGACGAATCACCAGTCCCCGCTCGCCCC
>JBKQKP010000092.1:0-45746 GCA_052147435.1 Polyangiaceae bacterium
CCCCCCGATTCGGGGGGAGGCCGGGTGGGGGGCTCTCTTCACGCGAGGAGCGTAGTGCTCCTTCTCTGCGCGCTCGGCCCGCTCACCGCCGCCCCCGCCCGCGCCGACGACGCCGGCACCCCCGCGACCGACGCGGGAGCCACCGAGAGCGTCAACGGCTGCGTCGAGTCGATCCCCTCCGGCGGCCAGCGCCCCGTCGTCGTCGACACCTTCCCCGACCGCGGCTTCAGCGGCTACGCCGTCACGCTCAGCGTCACGGTGGAGCACGGCAAAGGGGAGACCGTGCTCCCGAACGGCCTGTCACTGCAGAGCGGCGGCGACGCGGCGAAGCTCCTCAAGTCGGCCTCCTTCGTCATCCCCGATCAGGACGGCGGCGCCGCCGCGCGCCTCACCGAGCAGGGAGAACAGGGAAACACAGCGAAGGCCGACCGCACGAAGACCGTCCTCGAGCTCCCCCTCGTCCCCCTCCCCGACGAACCTGGGCGCCACATCCTCTTTCTCCCTCCGGTCCCCGTCGCCGTCGCGCGCGCGAACGGCGAGATCGCGACGGTGTGCACGCGCCCCCATCGCATCCTCATCGAGGACCCGATCGCGTCGGTCAACGACGCCAAGCCGAAGCCGAACCCCCCGCCGCGCGTCCAGCGCGAGGAGTGGACGTCGCTCAAGAAGGGGCTCCTCTGGGCGAGCGGAGGCATCCTCGTGGGCGCGCTCCTCGCGTACCTCGCGTACCGCTGGCTCAATCGCCCGAAGCCCGTTCCCCCGCCGCCGCCGCCGCGCCCGCCGTGGGAAGTCGCGCTCGAGCGGCTCGACGAGACACGCCACGCGGGGCTCCTCGAGGTGGGGCGCTTCGGCGAGTACTTCGATCGCGTGAACGACGCGATGCGAAGCTACCTGGGGGCGCTCTACGGCTTCGACGGGCTCGAGTCGACGACCGACGAGGTCATCTCCTCGCTGAAGCGCTCGCCGATGCAGAGCATTCCGCTCCCGGAGGTCATCGCGTTCCTCCAGGAGTGTGACCTCGTCAAGTTCGCCAACTTCACTCCGGCGCTGAGCGACTGCGCCAAGGTGCTCGACGAGGGGGAGCAGATCGTCCGCCGTACGATGCCGCGCATGCCGCCGTCGTTCCAGGCGTCCGGAGCGTCGCAGCCCCCTCCGCGAGGTGGCAAATGATGCCGCGCTGGGCACGAGCGATCGCCGTCGCGCTCGCGACGATCGTGGCGCTCGCCGTCGGATGCACGTGGGGGATCTTCGAGCGTGGCGAGGCGTGGCTGAGCGCGCGCTGGACGCTCCCCGCGACGGTCGGCGCGACGCTCGGCCTCCCGACATGGATCCCCGCCCTCGCGATGGGGCTCGTCGGCCTCGCGGCAGCGGGCTGGGTCGTCTGGCGAATGACGCTCGGCGGAGACCACCGCGTCCCGCGTCTTGCCTTGCCGACACTCGCGCCGCTCCTCGTCGGCCCGCGTGGCAGGCGCGCGAAGCTCCGCGATCTCCCCGGTGTCCTGCGCGGCGCTGCGATCTGCCTTTGCGTCCTCGCCATCGCGCGCCCGCAGAACGTCCTCAAGGGGGAGAACGCCGAGGAGCGCGGGATCGACATCGTCATCGTCCTCGACCTCTCCGGATCGATGCGCGCGCTGATGGACCAGCCCGCCACGAACAACCCCGGCGCCCGAAACGCCCGCCTCACCCGCCTCGAGACCGCGAAGCAGGTCATCCTCGACTTCATCGCCCGCCGCCAGAACGACCGGATCGGCGTCGTCGTCTTCGGGCGGAGCGCGTACATCCTGTCTCCCCCCACGCTCGACAAGACGCTCCTCGCGGCGCTCGTCTCGAAGATGACGCTCGAGATCATCGACGGCAACGGCACGGCGATCGGCGACGCCGTCGGTACCGCGGTCGCGCGACTAAGGCGGAGCGACGCGCGGTCGAAAGCAATCATCCTCCTCACCGACGGCGACTCGAACGCCGGCTCGATCGCTCCCGAATACTCGGCCCACCTGGCGCAGACGCAGGGGGTGCGCGTCTACACGGTGCAGATCGGCAACGGCGACGAAGTGGACGTCCAGAGCGGCGTCGATCTCTTCGGGCAGCCCAGCTTCCAGCGCGCGCACTTCCCCGTGAACCCGACGCTCCTGAAGAAGATGTCCACCGAGACCGGCGGGGAGTCGTTCGTCGCGACGGATCGGACGGGGCTCGAGCAGAGCATGCATCAGATCCTCGACCACCTCGAGAAGACCCGCTTCGAGCAGCAAGCGGCGCAGATGGAAGATCTCTTCCCGTTCCTTCTTCTTCCGGGGGTCTTCCTCCTCGCGCTCGAGGCTCTCGTCAGGCTGGTGCTCGTCAGGAGGTTTCCCTGATGCGCTTCGCCTACGACTTCACCAGCTTCTCGGTACTCCTCGTCGCGGCCGCGTGCCTCGTGGGCGTCGTCGGGTTCGCGGTCGTCCTCGTGATGCAATCCTTCGCGCGGACGCGCGCGACGAAGCGCTTCGGCGAGCCGGATCTCGTCGCCAGCCTCGAGTCGTGGGACTCCGGGTCGCGACGCGCGGTCAAGGGAGTGCTCCTCGTCCTCGCGCTGACGATGGCGTTCGTCGCCCTCGCCCGCCCGCAGTTCCGCCACGGCACGCGGCTCATCCCGGCCACGAACCTCGATGTGGTGATCGTGCTCGATTACTCGAAGAGCATGTACGCCCGCGACATCTCCCCCTCGCGCATCCAGCGCGCGAAGGCGGAGGTCGGGCGTCTCATCCACGATCTCCCCGGGGCCCGCTTCGGCGCGGTCGCGTTCGCCGGCGAGCCGATGTCGTTCCCTCTCACGAGCGACGGCGCCGCGATCGCGAAGTACTTCCAGCAGCTCGACCCGAACGACATGCCCGTCGGCGGCACAGCGACCGCGCGCGCCCTCGAGGCGGCCCGCGAGCTCCTGGCGCGCGATCCCAAGTCGAAGGACCACGTGCGTGTCATCGTCCTCGTGACGGACGGCGAGGACCTCGAGGGGGACCCGGTGCAGGTCGCGGAGTCGTGCGCCGGCGAAGGGACCCGGATCGACGTCGTTCAGATCGGCGGACGCGCGCCGGAGGTGATCCCGGAGGTGTCGTCGGACGGCCGCGTGACCGGGTTCCGCAAGGACGATCAGGGCAAGGCGCTGACGACCGAGCTGTCCGCGGAGGGAGAAGCGCAGCTCGCGAAGGTCGCTTCGGTGACGGGGGGAGAGATCGTCCGCGCCCAGAAGGGGGAGACGGGGATCGACGTCATCGCCCGTTCGCTCGCGAAGATGATGCGCGAGGAGCTGTCGGAGAAGGTGGAGACGGTCTTCGCCGAGGAGTACGCCTGGCCGCTGGCGCTCGCCGTGCTCCTCTTGATCATCGAGGCGTCGATCGGCGAGGCGCCGAAGCGGGCGTCGGCGAGGATGCGCGCGGCGGCGAGCGGGCTGGGGCACGACGCCGAGCAGAGGAGGCACCATGCGCGTGCGTAGACGCACCCTCGCGGCGCTCGTCCTCGCGCTGACTCCGGCCGCGGTCCTCGCGTGCTCGTGGGATCCGTCCCGCCCGTTCGACCGCGAGGCCCCCGCCGTCAAGGACGCGATCACGCTCCTCGACGCGGGAGACGCCTCGACGGCCGCGCTCGTGCTCGAGGACTATCTGTCGACGGGCGCGTGCAAGGAGGGGAGCATCGGCCTCCCCGATTCGGTGCGGCGTCTGCCGAACGGGTCGTTCGATCTCGGGCTCGCCCTGTTCAAGGTGGGAGAGTCGTTCGGCCAGCGCTTCGGCGACGAGGAGGTCGACGCGGGGCTCAGCGACGTCGTCCACCAGAAGCGCGCGGGGCAGATCGCGTGCGCGCTCGAGATCGCGCAGAACGTCGCGAGCGACTCGACCGCGCCGATCGATCTGCGCGCGCGCGCGCGTTACCTCGAGGGGAACCTCGATTTCCTCGGCGGCGACTACGAAGCGGCCGTCCGCGCGTACGACGAGGCCATCGGCCTCTCGCCCGGAATGCTCGATGGCGGCGATCCGGTCGGCCGCGACGCGGCGTGGAACCGCGCCATCGCCCTGCGCCGGATCGAAGATCAGAAGGACTCCGGGACACCCGACGGCTCCCCTGGCGACTCGGGAAGACCCGACGGCGGCGGGGGAGATGCCTCGCGGCCCGACGGCGGTGGCGGCGGCGACTCGGCGGCCCCGCAGGAGCCCGACTCCGGAGGCGGAAACGACGCCGGCGACGACGCCGCGCAGCCCCCGCCCCCGTCCCCCCCCGACGCGGGCCCCCCTCCGCCTCCGAAGGAGACGCAGGATGAGCGTATCCTCGACCAGCTCGAGAACGCACCCACGGTACAAGAGGAGGACGCCAAGCGTCGCGCGCAGAACCACCGTCGCGTACGTGGGATGGAGGACAAGTGAGCACGGGGAGGGGGCGGTGGCTGGTGCTCGCGGCGCTCGCGCTCTTCGCGTGCCTCGCGCTCTTCGCGCCTCCCCTCGCCCGCGCGCAGGCGCAACCCCCCCCGGAGCTCCACTTCCACTCCGACACCGACGTCGTCGGTCTCGGCGACTCGTTCCACGTCACGCTTCAGGCGACATCTACGGGGGACATGCCGAGCGATCCGCAGCTCGGTTCGGCGACCGGGTTCGCCGTGACGGGGATGTCCCCTTCGACCTCGACGCAGATGAGCATCGTCAACGGGACGATCTCGAGCCAGCGCGGCCTCACGACGGTCTGGACGCTGCGTGCGACGAAGCTCGGCACGTTCACGCTCGGCCCACCGACCGTCCGCATCGGGGGCAAGCTGTACCACGGCCAGACGCTCAGCATCCGCGTCCTCCCCGCCGGACAGGCACCGCAGCGGACGCAGCCGCAGAACCCGTTCGACCCGTTCGGCGGTCTCTTCGGCCAGCTCCCCCAGCTCCAGTTCCCCGGCTTCGACGAGCCGCAGCAGCGCCAGCCGCAGGCCCCGCCGCTCGATCCCCGCTACGCCCTCGACGCCGCGCGCGCCCCGACGGCGTTCCTCCACGCGACGATCGACAAGCCGAGCGCGGTCGTCGGCGAGCAGGTCACGTACACGGTCCTCATCTACATCGACACGCAGATCGGTCACGATCTCGACCTCGCTGACCCGCACGAAGCCCCCGCGGACGACTTCGTGAAGCACTCGTTGCAGGCGGACGACACGAAGCTCACCGCGCTCGGCTACGCCGAGATCGGCGGAAAGCTCTTCGCCGTGCAGCTCCTGCGGAAGCTCGCGCTCTTCCCGCTCAAGACGGGAGATCTCGACGTCGGCGAGATGACGATCCAGCTGAGCCAGTCCGGGTCGGGCATTCGCCGAAGCGAGGACATCCACGTGCACGTGAGCGAGCCCCCCGTCCAAGGGCGCCCCCCCGGATACGCGATCGGCGACGTGGGGCAGCTCTCGCTCACCGCAGAGGTCTCCGGGAGAGACATCGAGCAAGACGGCGCGATCGGCGTCACCGTGACGCTCTCGGGAAACGGGAACCTCCCCGCCTCGCTCGATCCTCCGGAGCATCCGGGGGTGGAGTGGCTCGACCCGCAGATGGGCGAGAAAGTGGGGGCGCAGCACGGCGACAAGTTCGGCGGGACGCGAACGTTCCAGTACGTCGTCCGACTGCATCGCGCGGGAGACATCAACCTCGGCGACTTCACGCTCGCTTACTGGGAGCCGCAGAACCGCATCTACCAGATCGCGCGCGCCCCGCTCGGCACCATCCACGTCCGCCCGGGAGCGGCCCCCTCCCCCGCCGCCGAAGCGGCCAACGATCCCCTCCCCGGCTTGCCGCCCGTGCGAACGACGAGAGAGCGGGCGAGCGCGGAGCGGCGCCACTTCGACGACGCCCCCACGTTCTGGCTCGGGCTCGGCGCGATGCCGCTCGCCTACGCGGTCGTCGTCGCGGCGACGGGCGCGGTCAAGCGCGTGCGCCGCGCACGGTCGGCGCGCGCCGTGTCTCCCGAAGCGGAGCTCCGCGCGCGGGTTCGGGCGGCGGAGGAGGCGTCATCGAATGGAGACCCCCGCAATCTCGACGCCGCGACCGCCCGGGCGATCGAGGCGGCGACGATCGCGGGCTGCAAGCTCAACGTGCGCGGGCTCACGACGAGCAACGTGGGTCGGGCGCTGCGGGACGCGGGGGCGAACGAAGGGGACGCGACCGAGATCGAGGAGATTCTGCGCGCGTGCGATGCCGCGCGCTTCTCCGCGGCCGACGCCGGAGACGAGCGGGAGGCGAGCGAAGCGCGCGCGCGGTGGGGGCGTGCACGCCGAGCCATCGATCGGCTGACGGGGCCCGCATGAAGCGGCTCCTCTCCGCGTCCGCCGTAGCGCTCGCCCTGCTCACCTCGGTCGAGGCGCGCGCCGTCGACGCGGCACAGTCCGCTGCTCCCGCGGACGACGAGACGGCCACGATCTTCGCCGCCGGCATCAAGGCGCTCGGCGACGGCCGCCCGGGCGATGCCGTCGCCGACTTCGAAGCGCTCGGCGATCGCGGGGTCGTCGACGCCGTCGTCTCCTACGACCGTGGTCTCGCGTACGGCGACCGCGTCCGCGGGCGCGGCGCGCTCCCGGGCGATCTCGGCCGAGCGGCGCTCGGCTTCGAAGAGGCCCGTGCCCTCACCCGCGATCCGGCGCTGGCCCGCGATGCGACGAAGGCTCTCGGACAGGTTCGCGCGGAGGTCGCGCGCAGACGGGCGCTCGCAGGCGAGCCCGTCGAGGTGGATCCTGGCGTCTCGCTCGGCCGCGCGATCGTCGCCCTCGCGCCTGAGGACGCCTGGGGGGTGGTCAGCGTCGTGGCCTCGCTGCTCCTCACCGCTTCCCTCTTCGTACGCTGGCTGTCCGTCGCACGGCGCGTTCGGATCGGCGCGGCAATCGCCATCGCGGTCGCGGCGCCGGCTCTCGCCGGTGGGGCGCTGCTCGTCCTCGCAGCCCGAGACGAGCGCCTCCACCTGCGTGAAGGGGTAATCGTGAGCGAGTCAGCGCGGCTGTCCGACGAACGCCACATTACCCTCCCCGGCGCCGCGCCGCTCCCGGAAGCCGCCCGCGTGACAGTCGAGGAGGCGGGAAACGGCTGGGCACGCGTGCGCTTCGGTGCGCAAAGGGGCTTCGTCCCCTCACCGGCCGTCCGCCCGCTCGCCCGTCCGGATTGAGACGGAGACTGCTCACGTGACGCGGGTGCCGCGCCTGACCTAGACTGCAAGGACGAGCCTCCCGAATGGCGCACCCCCAGACCTGCTTCGATTGCGGAAAGTCAGCCCCCGAGACGCAGACGAGCTACACGCTCATCTCTTCGGCCCACGGCTGGCGTGTCTCCCGCGAGCGGAACGAAAAAGGGGACTTCGTGGCTCGGTGGCGCTGCGCCGACTGCTGGAAGAAGTTCAAGGAGTCGCGCGCCGAGGCTGGCGCGCCCCCCGCGAAGCGCCGCTGACGCGCTTGAAGGAAATCGGTATCTTCGGTGGCGAGTATGGCGTCGCCTAGTCCTGGCCAAGGGTCGATCGACGAGCTCACCGCCCATTGGCGGTCGCGGCCGGACGCGGGGGCGACGATTGCCCTCTGCGAAGCGCTCCGCAGCTCGCCGCGGGTTACGCTGGTCGAAGAGGTGGGGGCGCGTGCGTCACGCGACCACGCGGGCGACGCCGCCGTGCTGGCCGCCACCGCGCGGATGTACATGGCCGCGCAACGCCTCGGGGACGCGCAGACGGTTCTGGTGAGCGCCGGAAAGGTGGCCCCACGGGACGCGCAGATCTACCGCCTCCTCGGGGAGGTTCTTCTTCGTCGCGGCGACGCCGAGCGCGCGATCCGGGTGCTCGAGCGGGCGATCCACTTCGGCGCGACCGATCCCGAGACACGCCTCTGGAGCGAGCGGGCCAACGTCTTCAAGTCGATGCAGGCGACCGCCGGCATGCGGGCCGTGGCCAACGAGGTCCAGCGTACGGCGCCGCTCGAGGCCCCGCGCCCCGAGATGGAGTCGATCACCGACACGACGACCGAAGTGAACGTGGTCAAGGCCCCCGCGCTCGGCCCTCCGGACGACGACGACGAGCTCACGCGTCGCCCCGCGCCGATCCCCAAGTTGGTGCAAGAGAGCGCGCCGCAGCCCCGATCGCCGATGTTCGTGCCGAACACGGGAACGAACGTGATGGCCCTCCCGCTCGGGGGCGACGAAGAGCCGAGCGTCACGACCGAGTTTCCGCGCGAGCTCCGCGAGCAGTCCAAGTTCAGCAAGGACGCCGACACGTCCCCCCCATTTGCTCCGATCGGCGCCGCTCCCCCCGTCCCCCAACCGCCTCCTCGCGATCCGTTCGCGGCGATGCACGGCAAACCCCCTCCCGCCCCGGTCCCGCGCCCGATGACGCCGCTCGTCCCACTGACGAGCGGCGGTGCGCCGCTCGCGGTCGAGCCACGCGACGTCCTCGACGCCCTCGAGATCGCCGGCATCTTCGAGCCGAGCACACTCGGCAACCTGCCGCCGATGGCGTGGGATCCCGCCGCGAAGAAGCCGCGCGGGAGAGGGTTCGTGATGCTCATCGTCGCGACCGTCCTCTTCGTCGGGTCGACGGCGGGGCTCTTCTTCTACATTCGCGACAAGCGAGCGAAGGAGCACGAGCAGGCCGAGGTGCTCCTCGGAAAGGTGAGCGAGACGCTCCACACGGGCATCGCCGCCGATCTCCCGGGCGCAGAGCAGACGCTCTCTCACGTGTTCGATCTCGACTCGCGGTCGCCGCGCGCCGCGCTCGAATGGCTCCATGAGCGGGCCCTGCTCGGAATCCTGAAGGGGGGCGCCGACATCGCGTTCGAGGACGCGATGAACCGGGCGCAAGAAGTGGGGGTCAAAGACTCGGACGTAGCCTTCGCGCGGGTCGCTTCGTTCTTGTTCCAGGGGGACACGGTCGGCGCCGCAGCGTTGCTTCCGAAATGGGACGACAAGGCGGCAAAGGAGCCGTGGTACCAGCTCCTCGCGGGGGCGACGCTCGCGCGCGCCGGGGACGCCCACGCCATTGATCGCTTCGCCGCAGCGGCGGAGCTCGATCCAGGGCTCGTGATTGCGCAGATCGAGCTCGCGCGCGCGACGGCGCTCGACGGCGATCCGGCGAAGGCGATGGAGCGGGCGAAGCTGGCGAAAGAGAAGCTGCCGGGTCGGCCCGAAGGGGCGGCGCTCGTGACCCTCGCCTGGGCACGCGATCCCGCGCGTGGCGACGCGGCGCCCGCAGACGCCGATCAGGCGGTCAGAGACGCCGCAGACCTCCCCGTCCCCCTCCAGTTCGTACCGTTCGCCGTGCAGGCCCTCCGCGCCATCGGGACGCACGACTGGCCCACGGCGAAGGACGACATCCAGAAGGGGCTCGCCGTGGCCGACGGACCGGGCGTCGCGGCCTGGCTCGGAAACATCGCCCTCGATACCGGGGACGAGCAGCTCGCGCGAAAGGCGGCCCTCGCGGCCGTCTCGTTCTCCGCGGTCTATCCCCCGGCACGGATGCTCGCCGCGCGTGTCGCCGTCGTCGGCGCACGCCTCGACGAAGCCCTCAAGGCGACGGAGGAGCTCGACGCGACGTCCCCCGACGTGGCCGTGGTCCGCGGGGCGGTCGCGTACGAACGGCTCGATGTGGATGGGCTGGCGCGAGCGCTCGAGGCGATCCCGTCCGAGGCGCAGAGGATTCCGTTCCTCGCGACGATCGAGCTCGCCCCGGCGGTGCTCGGCGGGACGCAGCTGATCGCGCCGGAGAAGCTGGTCGACATGTCCGAGGAGGAGGCCCCGTGGAGCGATCTCGTCGCGATGGACGCGGCGCTCGACCAGGGGAACATGGATCAGGCCGACTCGATCGCGGTGCAGTGGAAGGGGGAGGACAGACCCCTTCGCACGCTTCGCCTGTCGCGCCTCGCGCGCTACGAGTCGAAGCTCGACGCCGCGGAGGCCGACTCGGTGGCTGCGCTCACCGGGGGGACGGTCACGCCGCGCGTCCTCGCCGAGCGAGTCTTCGTGCTCGTCGCGCGGAGCAAAGGGGGCGACGCCGGGCCGCTCCTCGCCAAGTACCCGCTCGTCCTTGGTCCGCTGGGGACATGGCTGAGCGCCTACGTGGCTGCATCGCAGGGGAAGGTCGAGGAAGCGAAGGCGCGAACCTCGACCCTCGATCCACCGCCTGTAGGCGCGCCCCTCGAGGCGCGCGTGATCGCGGCCTCCGCGCTCGCCGCGATGCACGAACGCCGCCGCGCCGCCGACGTGCTCAAGCCGATCATCGCCGCGGGCTACGTGGGGATAGACATCCAGAACGCCGCGATCGCCGCAGGATTCAAGCGCGTGGACCGCAAGGGGAAGCCGCCGACGTTCGAGGCCCCGTAAAGTTCCGACCTCGTCGCCATTTTCGGCGAGGGACGTCGTTCCAGGGTTGCGCTCGCGTCACGTTCGGGCTGAATCGTCACCCCGCCAGCGTCTTGGGCGCTGGCATCCGAGGAGGCGATCGAAATGCCCAACGACCGCAACGGAAGCACGGGAGGGAGGCGGAGCGCGCGAGCTTCGGCCCCCACCTTCCCCCCGGACGACGATCGCACCTCCCGCCCTTCCCACGCGGACTCGTCCCACATCGCTCGGCGCCGCGTATCGTCCGCACCCGCCCATGAAGTCGACCTCGACGAGGTCGAGCTCCTCGATACGCCCCCCTCGCAACATCCTCCGCCCGTTGCCCCTGCGTCCCGCACGCCCCCGCCCAGCGCGGTCCCGCCCCCGCTCACGGCACAACTCGCCCGCGCACCGAGCAGCTCACGCCCGTCGCAGCCACCGTTCCGCGTGCCACTCACTCTCGGATTGCGGAGACCGAGCCGCTCACTCGTTCGCGGGCTCGCCTACGCAGCGGTTGCCGTTGCCTTCGGAACCGCCGCCGGCCTCGTCGCACAGCCCCGCGCGCCGCACGTCGATGCCATCCTCCCCGCCGTGACCGCAACGACGACTCTGACGTCGGCGAGCGCCCCCGCGGCGCACTCCTCACCGGCCCCTCCCCCGAACGCGACAGGTGTCCCCGTCGTCGACGTCGCGGCGCTCCCGCGCGCGCAGGACGGCACGGTCACGGGGGCGCCGGGCCACCGCCTCTGGATCGACGGCGCCCTCGCCGCGAGCTGGCAGGCCTCGGTCGCGTGCGGCCGTCACGTGGTGCAGGTCGGCTCCGCCGGCGTTCCTCGTACGGTCGACGTCCCTTGCGGCGGGGCCATCACGGTCTCCCCCTGACCCTCGTGATCTTCGAGCGCGTGTGACTAGCGCTGAGGCGGCGCCATCCGGTCCTGTCCCCCCGGATGTGCCCCCATCTTCTTGGCGTCGCTCTCGATCATGAGCCGGAACTCCTCGGGCTCGACGCTGCGCCCCTGCGCCTCCTCGAGCGAGATCATCCGGTTCTTGTACAGCGCGAAGAGCGCCTGATTGAGGGTCTGCATCCCGTACTTGTCCTGCCCCATCTGCATCTGCGTGTAGATCTGGTGGATCTTCCCCTCGCGGATCAGGTTCCGGATCGCGGCGTTCGGGAGCATCACCTCGAGCGCCATGCAACGGCCGGCCTGCCCCATCCGCGGCAGGAGCTGCTGGCTGATGACCCCCTGGAGCACGAACGAGAGCTTCGCTCGAATCTGATCCTGCTGGTGCGGCGGGAAGGCGTCGATCACGCGGTTGATCGTCGAGATCGCGCTGTTCGTGTGGAGCGTCGCGAACACGAGGTGCCCGGTCTCGCTGATGGTCAAGGCGGCCTCGATTGTCTCGAGGTCTCGCATCTCGCCCACGAGCACGACGTCCGGGTCCTGCCGGAGCACGTACTTGAGCGCCGTCTTGAACCCCTCCGTGTCGGTCCCGACCTCGCGCTGGTTCACGATCGAGAGCTTGTGGGGGTGCAGGTACTCGATCGGGTCTTCGATCGTCATGATGTGACAGCGCTGCTCGCTGTTGATCTTGTCGATCATCGCCGCGAGCGTCGTGCTCTTGCCGGAGCCGGTCGGCCCGGTCACGAGCACGAGACCGCTCGGCTTCTGTGCGAGCTCCCCCACCATCGCGGGCATCCCGAGCTCTTCGAACGTCAGGATCTTGAAGGGGATCGTCCTGAACGCACCGGCCACCGCCCCGCGCTGCATGAACACGTTCGCGCGGAAGCGCGACAGGCTCTTCACGCCGAACGACAGATCGAGCTCGCTCGTCTTCTCGAACTGAATCTTCTGCTCCTCGGTGAGGACCGAGTAGCAGAGCTGCTTGGTCTCCACGGGGCCGAGCGGAGGCAGCTTCAGCGGCACGATCTGCCCGTCGATCCGCAGGAGCGGCGGCGAGCCGGTCGTAATGTGCATGTCGCTCGCCCCCTTCTCAATCATCGCCTTGAGAAGCTGGTGGAGGTTGACCTTCAGCTCGGTACCGGTCGTCATCGGACAGCTCCGTTTTCCTCGTGTGGACCGACCCGCGCGCAGGTGCGCAGCGCGCGGACTCGCCGTCAGTCGGCCATCGTCACGCGACCCACTTCTTCGAGCGTCGTGACGCCCGCGAGGACCTTCAAGAGGCCGCTCGCGCGCAGCGTGACCATTCCCCCTTTGATCGCCGCCGCCTTGAGCTCCGCGGTCGAGCCCCCTTGCAACACCATGTCCTTCAGCGAATCGCTGAAGCGCATGACCTCGTAGAGCGCCACGCGCCCCTTGTATCCGGTGCCGTTACACGTGCGGCATCCGGTCCCTTTCATAATCTGTGCTTTCGAGATCTGCTCCGGGGAGAGCCCCATCGTCTTCATGAACTCCGGATCGACCTTCGGCGCCGGCGCCTTGCAGTCGGAGCAGATCTTCCGCGCGAGTCGCTGGGCGAGGACGAGATTGACGCTCGCCGTGATGAGGAACGGCTCGACGCCCATGTTCAGGAGGCGCGAGATCGTCGCCGGCGCGTCGTTCGTGTGGAGCGTCGAGAGCACCATGTGCCCCGTGAGCGCGGCCTTGACCGCGATCTCCGCCGTTTCGAAGTCGCGGATCTCTCCGACCATGAGGATGTCCGGGTCCTGCCGGAGGAAGCTTCGCAGCGCCATCGCGAAGTTGAGCCCGATCGAGTCCTGCATCTGCACCTGGTTGATGCCGTGCAAGTTGTACTCGACCGGATCCTCCGCCGTGCTGATGTTGTGCGCGGGCTTGTTCAAGTCCGAGAGCGCGGAGTAGAGCGTCGTCGTCTTCCCGGAGCCCGTGGGTCCGGTGACGAGCGTCATTCCCCACGGTTGGTGGACGGCCCAGAGAAAGTCTTCGAGCGGCTTCGGGTCGAACCCGAGCTTCGCCATGTCGAGCTGGAGGTTCCCCTTGTCGAGGAGTCGCATGACGATCTTCTCGCCCCAGAGGGTCGGGAGGATCGAGACGCGGTAGTCCATCTCGCGCCCCTTGCCGAGCTTCAGCTTGATGCGCCCGTCCTGCGGAAGGCGGCGCTCGGCGATGTCGAGCGAGGCCATGATCTTCACGCGGGAGGCGATCGCGTTCTTGAGCTTCAGCGGCGGGGTCATCTCCTCGTTGAGAACGCCGTCGATGCGATACCGCACGCGGAGCTTCTTCTCGTACGGCTCGATGTGGATGTCGCTCGCCCCCTTCTTGATCGCGTTCAGGAGGATCATGTTGCAGAGCCGCACGACGGGGGCGTCCTCGCTCGCCTTCTCGAGCTCGAGGAGATTCACGTCCTCGACGTCGCCCGTGACCTCGATCTCCCCCTCGTCGAAGCCCGCCATGACGTCTTCGTACGAGGGGCCGGTGTTGTAGTACTTCTCGACGGCGGCGAGGATCGCCTGCTCGCTCGCGATGACCGGCTCGATGTTGTAGCCCGTCAAGAATTTCAGGTCGTCGATCGCGTTCAGGTTCGTGGGGTCCGCCATCGCCACGATGAGCGAGCTCCCCGCGCGCGATACGGGGACGACGCGGTGCTTCTCGCACTGGTCTTTGGAGACGAGCTTCAGGATCTCCGCGTCGATCTCGTACTCCTCGAGGTTGACCGTCGGGACGCGGTACTGCTGCGAGAGAAAATTCGTGATCTCGGTGTCGCTGATGTAGCCGAGCTTGGCGAGCGTGTAGCCGAGGTTCGCCCCCGACTTCTGCTGTTCGTCCTGGGCGGCGCGAAGCTGAGCGAGGCTGATGAGTTTCTCGCGGACGAGGAGCTCTCCGAGCCTGTTCGAGTTAGCCATCCGTTCTCCTGCTCTCCCGAGTGAAGCTGTCTCCCCCGTAAACCGAGCGCACCCCGGCCTCTAGAGAGTCCATGACGCGAGCGAGCGCGTCAAGGTGGGGAGCGATGTAGGATGAAGCGACCTGACGTGAGCTTCTTCGATCGACTCTTCGGGAAGGCCCGTGCTGCCGCCCTCGCGGCGCGGCGCGCCGAGCTCGAAGGGGATCTCCCGCGGGCAGCGCTCTTGTGGGCCGAAGCGGACCGGGCCGACGAAGCAGCCCGTGTGACGCTCCTGCGGGGAGACGGGGAGCTCGACAGCGCCAAGCGCCTCCAGCTCTACGTTCAGGCCGTCTCGCTCGCCCCTGAAGGGCACGCCATTCGAGACATCGCAAGGCGCAAGCGGGCGCTTCTCGCCCTCGGCATCGCGCGGACGAGTGAAGGAGCGACGAGCGCCGCGGCGCGGCTCGATCTCCTGGATGCCGGCGCGGAGCTCGAGGCGCTCGGAGATGCGACCCAAGCAGCTGAGGCGTACGCGCTCGCGGGGGACGTCGAGTCCGAGGCGCGCGCGCTCGTCGGCGGCGGAGAGATCGATCGACTGGAGGACGTGCTTGAGCGTGATCGACTTCGCTCGAGGGGGGAGCGGCTTCGCCACGACGCCCACACGGAGCTCGACCGCCTCCTCGCGAGCGGCCGTCGACGCGAAGCGCTGGCTCGCGCCGAGGCGCTGACGGCGGCGTCGCCCGAGGACGAAGCGGCGACCGAGCGACTCAAGATGCTCCGTACGCGAAGGGCGAGCGGCCCCTGCGTGGCGCTCGAGCTCCGAGGCAAGCGTCTACAGCTGATTCTGGGGGACGAGATCGTCGTCGGGCGAAACGAAGGAGCGATCCAGATCGCTTCGCACGCAGTGAGCAGGCGTCACCTGATCATCGCCCGCGCGGGGGGAGCGATCGAAGTGCGCGACCTGGGGAGCCGCAACGGCACCGAGCTGCGTGGGATGCGGATCGCGGGGGCGATTCCGGTGGCGATCGGTGGAACGGGTGAAAGGGGTGAAGGTCTCGAGCTGAAGCTCGGCGGGGAAGTACCGCTTCGCCTCTCTGCCAGCGAGGACATCGAGGGAGCGCTCGCGATCGAGGTTGCGGGCTCGCGCTACGTCGCGCCGCTCGGACCGGCGCTCCTCGGGATCGGCAGCTGGAAGCTCGAAGCTGCAAGCGACGGGTGGCTGGAGCTCCTGACGGGGGATGGCCCTTCTGCGTTCCTGGGCGGGATGCGTCTCGAGGCTCGGATCCCCCTCCTCTCCGGGGACGCGATCGCAGCAGAGCGGAGCGAGGCGAGCGTGCTGCGGGTCCCTTGAAGCGACGCGAGGAGTCGATCCGCGGTGGAGCTCGGCACGCCGCCGAGCTACCTGTGGATCCGTGAGCTCCGCCACCGCGCGTTCTGACGATCCGCGCGGGGGAGCGTGGGCACGCGCCCAGTCGTGGCTACCGGCTCTTGCGGGCGTCGCTCTTGCTGCGCGGCTCTTCATCGCGCGCGGCGTACCGATGACCGATCTCGCGCTGCATGAGGGGATGGTGTCGCTGCTGACTCACAGCGGCGACGCGTCCTTCACGCGCGGGATCTACGTATCCAACTGGGGGCACACCAACCAGCTTTTCTACCTGCTCGCGCTCCCGTTCGCGGTCCCCTTCGGGAGCGACATGGCGTGTCGCATCGTCGTCGCCGCCACGCTGGTGGCGACGTTCATTGCCGCGGCTCGCCTCTGCGACCACGTGGGGTCGAGCCGGTGGGCTGCGATGCTCGTCGCGCCAGCAGCGATGGGGTGGACCTTCTTTCAGGGTTTCGCGCCGAACCTGCTCGGCGTGGCGATCCTCCTTCTTGCCCTCCCCTCACTCGACCGATTCGCGCAAACGCCGACCACGCGCCGTGCACTGGGTGCCTGTGGCGCCGTGCTCCTGCTGCACGCGGCGCACGAGGCGAGCGCCACGTGCGCGGGCGTAGCGATCGCCGTCCTGTCGCTCGGACGTCGCGGAGGGATCCTTGGATGGTCGCTTCGCGCGATCCCAATCGCGCTGGCGGCGGCGCTATCGGCGGTCGAGATGCGCCTCGAGAAGCCGGTCCTGACCGCGTTCGGTCGGGGGTGGCTCGCCGCCGGCGTAGAGATTCACCCGATCGACAAGAAACTCGAGCACGTAGGCGACTTCCTGATGGGGCCGCAGGGTGCGCTGGCGGAGTCGCTCGTCGCGGCGCTGGTCCTGGTAACGGTTGCGGCGTTCGTCGTCTCACGCCGAAGGCTTCCGAGCGTCGGGGCGCCGGAGGGGGCGGAGTCACGACCGACGGACGAAGGTCCCTTCGTCCGGTTTCGCTTCGAGCTTCTCGCATCAGCGCTCTTCGTGGCCTACGTGACGGCCCCCTACGC
Organism: Polyangiaceae bacterium; assembly: GCA_052147435.1. Taxonomy (GTDB): domain Bacteria; phylum Myxococcota_A; class Polyangia; order Polyangiales; family Polyangiaceae; genus JBKQKP01. The sequence continues at coordinate 16,534 of JBKQKP010000092.1, forward strand.
CGTGAACTTCGGCGCCTTCCTCTACGTCCGGTTCCTCGCCCCCGCGTACATCATCGGCGTCATCACCCTCGCGCGCGGGTGCCCGCCGACGCGCCTCGCGATATCGCTCTGCGCGGCCGTTCCCATGGCCTGGATGGTCGTGGTGTCCCCCGGGTTCGCTCGAGCGGATGCGGAGCGTGGAGCGGTCGACCTGCTTCTGCCGCGGATCGACGAAGGGAGCGCGGTCGCGGTCCTCGGGCTCGGTCCACAAGGGGGGGCCCGTCCGTCGGATCCACTGGCGCCCGGCAACCGCGTCCTGGCGGTGCGCGGCGGGCGCGCGCTTCACTCGTTCACGGAATACCCAATCGCGCCGATGCTCGTGCGCAAGGGAATCCGCTGGGACGAGGAGGTGATCCGGGTCTATCGGTCGCCGGTGAGCCTCCGCCCCGCTTGGGACCTCACGCGCTTCCGCTATCTCCTCGTGCGAATCGTCGAACCGCAGCGCGCCTCCCTTGTAGAGCGGGCGCTCGCGCCCGACGCTCGTCTCGTCGCAGGGGAAGGGGCCTGGTACCTCTTCGAGTCGACGCACGCGACGGTAGCGATCGACGCGCCCGACGCGCCGCTGCCATCAACTCCGCCACCGACCATCCAGGAGCGGGTGAACGCCGTGCTCGCCGAACCAAAGTGAGCGGGTGAATCGCCCAACGTCCAACTAGACCGGATCGCGCGGGTCGAGCGGTGCAGCGGGCCGCAGCGCGCGCCCGAGCCGGAGCGTTCCGACGCACAGACCGAGCCCCGAGAATTTCACGAAATGCTCGAGGGTCGCGATCGCCAGCGCGTCCGCCGCGGGAATCCCGTGCCGCGTCAGCGCGAACGCCAGCGCCGCCTCGAACACCCCGAGGTTCCCCACGGTCACCGGCACCGCGATGCCCAGGTTGAGGACGAAGACCGACTGCATCACGTCCCTGAACGAGAGCGCGTAGCCGCCGATGGATCGCGTCGTCCAGTACAGGGTCCCCGCGTCGAGGCCCCAGGTGAGAAGCGAGACCCCGAGAGCGCGACCGAACCGGGGCGACCAGAGCGCCCCTCGCACGTCGCCGACGAAGCTCCCGAACGTCCTCGGCATCCGGCGCACGAGCACCACGACGACGGCGACGAGAACCACGGACGCCCCGGCGATCTCGATGGCGGCGAAACGTGACGGGACGAGCGAGAGCGACCAGGACACGAGCTCGGACAGCGACGCCCATGCCGCCAAGACGAACAACGCCGTGATGTCGGCCACCCGCTCCACCAGCAACGCCGCGAGGAGGATCGAGAACCTCGATTGACTCGACTGCGCGCTCGACTCCGAGTCGGGGGCCAGGCGAATGAGCTTGTAGGCGTCTCCGGCGCGTAGAGGCGTCGCGTAATTGAGAAGCTGCCCCACGGCCGTAGCGTCCAGGAGCTCGCCCAGCGGGTGTCGCGCCGCCGGGGGAACCAACACGACGAAACGCGCCAGTTGCGCGTAGACCTGCACGGTGCTGACGACGAGGGCGAGCGTCAGCGGGAGGAGGGCTACGCCAGCTAGCGCCGCCCGAAAGGCGGTCCAGTCCATGGCGTGGAGCGTCGAGACCGCACCGATCCCGCCCCCCACTAGGATCACCGTGAGGGCGATCCGAGCGATGGTCTTTCGGCGGGAGGCGCGGTTGTCTTTCATCGGGAGGGGGCGCGACGCGCGCACCCCGTCGTGGGCTCTTTAGCGCGGCCTGGGGTCCCCGTGGGGCCGGCGTGCGGCGAGAGACCGTTTTGGTGGGGGCGAAAGTCGTGGCCGCTTCCTATCCCCGCCGTCCCGGGCAAGTATTCAAGGTCGTGACCTTCTGGGATCGCTTCACGAAGAGGCAGGAATCGCCGGCGCCTGCAGCACCCGAGGACGCGGCGCCTCGCCGCGCTCCGGAAGTGGCGCCGCCCCCCCCGGCCGAGCCGACCGCGCTCACCCGCCTGCTGCGAGCGGGTGCCGCCGATGGACCGACGTCGGACGAGGCCGTGGCCCTGTTCCGCTCTCTTCGCGCCTCGGCTGACGAGGCGCGCGCGATCGACGCGGTTCGATCCGCCGCGTCTGCGCGAGCCATCCCGGAGCCCCTTCGCGTCGTCGCAGCCGCAGCGCTCGCCGAGCGTGGCGAACCAGACAGCGCTCTCTCCCTCGTCTCACCGCCGAGCGGCGGGTGCTCCTCTCCAGAAGCCCGAGTCCTCGCCGCGGACCTCCGCGCAGAACGCAGCGAGGTGCCCGAAGCACTCGCGCTGATCGAGCGAGTCCTCGTGCACGACCTCGACTACCCCGGCGCGCGCGAGAGGCATACGCGCTGGAGGACTCTGCTCGGGATCGACGCGAACCCAGTCGCGCGCCCGGATACGAGCGCGACCACGGTCGTCTCACGCGAGCCCGACTCCCCTTTCCTGTTGCTTCGCGAGGTCGCGCGCGGCGGGGCCGGCGCCGTATACGAAGCCGAAGATCGAGAGCTTCTCCGTCGCGTCGCGCTGAAGGTCTACCACCACCCGGAGCGCGATCGCGCTCAGCTGATGCACGAAGCACGCGTCGCCGCCTCCCTCGCGGGGGGCGGCATCGTTCGCGTTCTGGACCTAGACCCTGACCACGGTTGGCTCGCGCTCGAATGGGCGCCACTCGGTTCTCTGAGGCAGCACATTCGTGCGACCAACGCGGCGCTCCTCGCTCCGATCGGCCGCTGGGCCTTCCCGCTCGCAAGCGCGATCGCGCGGGTGCACGCCGCCGGATGGGTCCACCACGACGTGAAACCCGCGAACGTGCTCCTCGCATCACCCGAGCGCCCGATCCTCGCGGACTTCGGCTCCGCGCGCCGAGCAGGGGAGCCGAGCCCGCCCGGCAGTCTCGGCTATCTCTCCCCGGAGCGACTGTCCGGACGGGCGAGCGACCCGAGAGACGACATCTTCGGATTCGGACGGATCCTCGAGGACGTCCTCGCCGCGCTGAGCGCGCAGGGCACCCGAGGTGAACCCGCCACCTCGCATTCGCCAGGCGCCGGCGCTGGCTGGACCGAAATCGCCGCGGCTTGCACCGGACCAGACGGCGGACGCCCGAGCGACGCTCGTGCGCTTCTCACGCGCCTGCGGGTCGAGGTGCGTTCCTTCTAGACTCGACCGGGCGAGGCCCCTTCGCCTTGCCCGCACCCGATTCGTTCGCTAAAGCATCGAACCCTTCGACATAGTAGAATGCCAACGACCGACCCAAGGCGCCCCATGCCCAAGACCTACACCGACCTCATCGCCAGCGTCCGCAAAGAGACGAAGGAGGTCTCGCTCGAAGAGATCAAACGCCGCCTCGAGGCGAAAGAGCCGATGGTCCTCGTGGACGTGCGGGAGAAGGAAGAAAACCGGGCGGGCTACATCCCGGGTGCGCTCAGCGTTCCACGCGGCTTCCTCGAGATTCAGATCGAGCAGCGCGTGCCCGACAAGAACGCTCCGGTCGTCCTTTACTGCGCGGGGGGGACCCGCTCGGCGCTCGCAGCAGCGACGCTCCAGGAGCTCGGCTACACCCACGTCGAGACCGCGAACCCAGGGTTTGTCAGGTGGAAAGACCTTGGCTACCCGATGGAGACTCCGCCCCAGCTCACCGACGCCCAACGCGACCGGTACTCGCGGCACATCTTGCTCCCCGAGGTCGGCGAAGCCGGGCAAGCGAAGCTCTTGAAGAGCAAAGTGCTCCTCCTCGGCGCCGGAGGGCTGGGTTCCCCCGCGGCTCTGTACCTCGCTGCCGCGGGCGTCGGGACGCTCGGGATCGTGGATGCCGACGTGGTCGACGCGTCGAACCTCCAGCGGCAGATCCTTCACGCGACGAGCCGCGTGGGGATGCCGAAGGTGGAGAGCGCGGCGAAGGCGCTGGCCGATCTGAACCCCGACGTGAAGGTGGTGCCGCACGCGGAGCGGCTCGTCAGCGCGAACGTCGAGCGAATCTTCGAGCCGTACGACCTCGTCGTCGACGGCACCGACAATTTCCCCACGCGCTACCTGGTGAACGACGCCAGCGTTTTCCTCGGAAAGGCCGTCGTCCACGGCTCGATCTTCCGGTTCGACGGACAGGTCACGACGTTCCTTCCGGAGAAGGCCGCGAAGAAGCTCGGCTTCGGCGCCGGCCCTTGCTACCGCTGCCTCTACCCGGAACCGCCGCCGCCGCACCTCGCGCCGAGCTGCCAGGAAGCGGGCGTCCTCGGCATCCTTTGCGGGATCGTCGGGACGCTCCAGGCTACCGAGGCGATCAAGCTCCTGCTCGGACGGGGCGATCCGCTCGTCGGGAGGCTCCTGACCTACGACAGTCTGAAGATGAAGTTCCGCGAGCTGAAGCTCCATCGCTCCGCGGACTGCCCCGTCTGCGGGCCGAAGCCGACGATCACGAGCTACATCGACTACGAAGGGTTCTGCGCGATCGGCTGACGGCCGGCGTCACTGGTCTTCGAGCTTGCGCGTCAAGGAGACCGCGGGCTCTTTGCCCTTTTCTCCCTTCGCGTCCTCTTGCTGTGCCTGCGCCTCGGGCTTTGCTCCTTCGGCGTCCGTCTCCTTGTCCTGTACCGTGGCCGTGGCCGGGGGAGGGAGGAGCTGGAGCTCATCGAGCTTGGAGAGCCGCTTCACCGCATCTTCGTCGTTTGTCGGAGGGAGAGGCCATTCGGCGACGTAATCCGGTTTCTCCCCGGGACCGCTCGCGTCGATCCACGAGACGTGTCCAGCTCCGGATTCGCGCACGTCGAGATGGATGAAGGAGCTGTTGGGATAAAAGCCGCACCCCGTATCGGGGAGTGTCTTGCAAAACGCGACGAGGTCCGTGTTCTCGACACCGTCGACGCGAAAGTCGATCGCGCGCCCGAGAGCGTGGAAGCTCCCCTTGCTGGTCGGGCGGTATCCGCTGACGACGAAGACCTTCGGCGTCGTGTCCGGCTTTGCGAAGTGGTCGATGACGAGCTGCAAGCGTTCGACGAGGCGCTCGTCGATCTTCTTGATCCCCGGCGCGAGCTCGTCATCCTTGCCCGCCGCCTCTTTCGCCTTCCGTCCGGTCTTCGGAAGAGCGTCCGCGATCGGAGCGGTCGGCTTCGCAGCGCTGCCGGGTCGCACGAGGATCGACAGCTGTTCGATCGCGTTCGGCGCGACGCTTCCGTCGCACTTGGTGAGGGGGAAGGTCTCTTCCTCGGTGCCGCGGGTCACGGCGACCGGAGCGTGAAGGCAAGCGGGCTTGTGCTGCTTCTCGCTGTGGGGCGGCTCAACGTCCCGAGAGTGCGCGGATGCCCGTACGATGGGAGTCCGGCGCGGCTCCGCGGCGTGCGCCTTCATCTCGACGGCGACTTCGGCCTTCGTCGAGATCGGCTCGACGAGCGGCTTCGTCGCCGCGGCAGCCAGCGTCGCAAGCGGCGCCGTCGACTGCTTGGGGGGGTTCTTCGCGCTCGCGCGCTCGGTGCTCACTTCGGGATCATCGCAGCGCGACGTGGCGACGGGTTTGTTCGCCGACTTGGGGACGACCACCGCGAGGGTCGCGTCTCGCTTGTCGCCTTTGTCTCCCTTGCCCCGCGCGTCTGCCTTGTCGGCCTTCCCCTCTGCGTGGCGCGACCCGCGCTTCTTCGCCTTCTTCTCGAAGCTCTTGTGCCGGTGTCCATGGGCAGGGGACTGCCGCTCGACGCCGGGCTTCGGCGCGCCATCTTGACCATGCGCGGCCGCGTTTTCTCCTGAAGGGGGCGCCGGCGGGGCGACCGCCTCGGCGGCTCGCGCGCTCAACGGCGACATGAGCACCGCAGCGATTCCCACGAAACGTCCCACAATCGACAGCACGGCCTTCGGCAGCATTGGGTTCCTCCTCAGAAGCGCGGCGTAGGGACTCGCCCCACTTGAGGACACCTTCGCCTACATGCCCGCACCCTGGCCAGAAAACAGGATCGATTTTTCCAACGCCGCGTCACCCTCCCCATCGGCAGGCGCGGTGACGATTGACCCAGGGCGCGATTCACGTGAGACCTCGGCCAGATGAACGGCCCTTTCGATCGGAAGCGCATCCCATCCATCCCCCGCGAGCCCCGCCGCGGCCTCGCCACGGATCCGGTGTCGCCGCCTGTGGGTCGGGCCCAGGGGACATCGACGGTCAGCCGCCCGGAAGAGGACGACGCGCGGAGCTCGAGCAAGTACCGGGCGGCGCTCGAAGCCCTCTTCGCCCCCAAGCAGGCCGCTCCTCCGTCCGAGCCCCCGCCCGCCGATCGCCCTTCCAAGAAGATGGTCATCGTGCCGAGCCGCGAAGATCCCCGCGGACCCGAGCGGGAGAGACGGCTGGCAAAGCTCCTCGGAGCAGAGGGGCGCGCCGCCGTCACGAAGGCTGCGGAGGACTTCGCCCGTGCCGGGTTCGACTTCCCGATGGAGCAGGAGGTCCTGCTCAAGCTCCTCGACCACCGGCGGGACGACCGCGTGCGCGCTGCGCTCGAGGGGATCGGCCGGCTCCTGGAGGAAGAACCTCCCCAACGCCGCACGCTTCTCGAAGCCAGGCTTCGACGGCTCGAAGACGACGCCGACGACGCCGACGTCCGCGATCTCGCGAGCTCGGTCCTCAAGCGACTCCTCCTTCGGCCCGGTCGGTAAGCCGTAGCCCATGGATCGCACTGAGTTCGAGTCCCGCTGGAAGAAGCTCGTCGCCGAGAGCGCGCGAACGACCGAGAACGTCGGCTGCGTAGAGTGCGAGCGGTGCGAGCGCTGCACCGATTGCACCTTCTGCGGCGCGTGCAAGTCGACGACACGCTCGCACTACTGCACCGCGTGCGAAGGGTGCACCGACTGCTCGCATTGCACGCGATGCGCCGCCTGCCTCGCGTGCCAGCACTGCACGGAGTGCGAGCGCTGCACGGGGAGCGCGTACCTGTCTCGCTGCGTCGGCTGCAACGGGTGCAGCTATTGCTTTGGATGCGTGGGGCTCTCCAAGCGGGACTTTCATATCCTGAACGAGCCGTACGATCGCCAGGAGTACTTCGCGATCGTCGCGAAGCTCGCGCGCGAGCTGAGGCTGGGGTGAGAGCGCTCGTTCAACGGGTAGCGTGGGCAAGAGTCGAGGTCGACGGCGAGGTGACCGGAGCAATCGAGCAAGGGCTGCTCGTGTATCTCGGTGCAGGCAAGGGGGACGGCGAGACGGAGCGGGCCTACGTGCTTCAGAAGGTGCTCGGGCTGCGTATCTTCGAGGACGACGCCGGGAAGATGAATCGAAGCGTCGCAGACGTCGGGGGCGCGCTCCTCGTCGTGAGCCAGTTCACGCTCTACGGCGACGTGAGGCGGGGGCGTCGCCCCAGCTTCGACGACGCGATGCCCCCCGAAGATGCCGAGAAAGCCTACGACTCGTTCGTGAAGGAGGCTCGCCTCCAGCTCCGCGTGGAGACCGGACGGTTCCGCGCGCACATGCGCGTCACGTCGCTCAATGACGGCCCAGTGACCCTCTGGATCGACTCTGCCAGAAGCGTTTGAAAGCGGGCGTGCACGCGCGAGATACTGCAGTCAGTGACCGACGACAAAGACATACCGACCGCGGCGGAAGGCGCGAGCGCGGCAAACCCGACCAACGCCACGGAAGCGGTCCTCGACGCGCTCTGGGGCCGCGTCATGGAAGCGTGGGAGGACGACAAGCCGCACCACGCTCTCCTCGAATACGCGATCCGCGAGCAGAAGCTCCCGGACGTCGCCGGGAGATACCGCGCGGTCAAAGAGAAAGACGCGGAGAAGGCGGCACGCGCGCAGAAGAAGCTCGATGGGATCGTGATCGCCGCGACCCAGATGCTCATGGCAATGAAGTCGCCGCCTGATCGGTACAAGCTGCCGCCGTCGGTCATGATGGTGGTCTTCGTGGTGAGCCTCCTGATCCTGGCGTGGCTCGCCTACGCCGTCTTCCATCGCCGCTGAGTGATCGATAAATGGCTCGGACGAACCCATACCCGGCGACCCGACGAGTGGAGCAGAAGGACGTCCTCTTCGGAACGGAGGTGCGCGACCCCTATCGCTGGCTCGAGGACGCAAGCGCGCCGGAGGTTCAGGCGTGGATGAAGGCTCAGGACGATTTCACGCGCGCGAAGCTCGCCGCCCTGCCGGAGCGCAGCGCGATCGCCGCGCGGCTGAGAGAGCTGATCTACGTCGACGCCCGCGGCACGCCGATCTCGCGAGGAGACCGCCTCTTCTTCATGAGCCGCTCGGCCAAGCAGGAGAAGGCCGTCCTCTACGTCCGCGAGAAAGCGACGGGCCGAGAGCGCGCGCTCCTCGACCCGAACACATGGTCCTCCGACGGAAGCGCGTCGCTCCTGGGCTTTAGCCCATCGTGGGACGGGAGGCTCGTCGCGTACAACCGCTCGGAGAACAACTCCGACGAAGCGACAATGCATCTGTTCGACATCGACGGCGGGAAGGACTCCGCGGTCGACGTGATCCCCGGCACGAAGTACGGCATCGCGTCGTGGACGCCGGCCGGCGATGGCTTCTATTACGTGCGCCTCCCCGTCGACCCATCGGTCGCGACCGACGCGCGTCCCGGATATGCGGAGATCTGCTTCCACAAGCTCGGCACCGACCCGGCGACGGACGAGATCGTTCGCGAGAAGACGGGGGACCCTACGAAATTCGTGACGGGCTGGGTGTCGAAGGACGGGCGTTGGCTCTTCTCGGAGATCGCGCACGGGTGGAGCTCGAACGATCTGTACTTCCGAGACCTCGAGAGTGGCGGCGAGGGCTCGGGGCGGAGATGGACCGTGCTCGCCGAGGGGAAGGACTCGCACTATTCGGTCACCGCCTTCCGCGGACGCTTCTACGTCGCGACGAACGAAGGCGCTCCGAAGTGGCGCGTGTTTTCCGTAGACCCGGCGGTTCCCGAGCGCGCCGCGTGGAAAGAAATCGTCCCCGAGCGCGCTGACGCGACGCTCGCCGGCGTGAAGGTCATCGGAGGATTGCTGGCGCTGACGTACATGAAGGACGTGACGTCGCGTCTCGAGCTTCACGATCTCGATGGCAAGCTGGTGCGCGAGGTCGCGCTCCCCGCGATCGGCACCGCCGATTTCGCCGGCGAGCCTGACGAGGACGAGGCCTATTACACGTTCGAGACGTTCAACTACCCGTACGAAGCTCACTCGTACTCGGTCCGGGACGGAACGGACTCGATCTGGTTCAAGCTCGACGTGCCCGTCGACCCGACGGCGTACACCGTCGAGCAAGTCTTCTTCCACTCGACGGACGGGACGCGCATCCCGATGTTCGTCGTCCGCGGAAAGTCCACGCCCCGCGACGGGCGGGCGCCGGCGATCCTGACGGGGTACGGCGGCTTCAACGCGTCCGAGACTCCGGGGTTCCTGAAGTCGATCTTTCCATGGCTGGAGCGCGGGGGGATCTACGCGGTCGCGAACCTCCGCGGTGGCGGCGAATACGGCGAAGCGTGGCACCGCGCCGGGATGAGGCACGAGAAGCATCACGTCTTCGAAGACTTCGAGGCGGCCGCCGAGGCGCTCGTGAAAGAGAAGTTCACGAGCTCCGAGCGGCTCGTCATCAGGGGTGGGTCGAACGGCGGGCTCCTGGTCGGCGCGGCTCTCGTCCGACGACCCGAGCTGTTTCGCGCGGTCCTATGCGCGGTGCCGCTCTTGGACATGGTTCGTTACCACCTGTTCGGCTCGGGACGGACGTGGAGCGAGGAGTACGGGGCGGCCGACAACGAGGACGACTTCCGGACGCTCCACGCCTACTCCCCGTATCACCACGTCACGCCGGGGACCGCGTATCCCTCCGTGCTCTTCGACTCGGCCGACAGCGACGACCGGGTCGACCCGCTTCATGCCCGGAAGATGGCGGCGGCACTCCAAGCGGCATCGACAGGTGGACCCGTCCTTCTTCGTATCGAGCGGAACGCCGGGCACGGCGGCGCCGACATGCAACAAGCGTGGGTGGAGCGATACGCGGACGCGTATGCGTTCGCGCTCGATTCAGTCCGCTCGCGCGAGCCGGACCGCTAGCTCGATCGCCGCACGCATGCCGCGAGCGTCCGCGACCCCGCGTCCCGCGATATCGTATCCGGTGCCGTGGTCGACGCTCGTCCGGACGATCGGCAGGCCCAGAGACACGTTCACCGCTTCGCCGAAGCCGAGGAGCTTCATCGGGATGGTCGCCTGGTCGTGGTACATCGCGACCACGCCGTCGTAATCGCCGTGAGACGCCTTTCGGAAAGCGGTCTCCGCGCCGAGAGGACCGTCGATCCGGATGGAGCGGCCTCGCGCAAGCCGGGCGCGCGCGAGATCGATCCCGGGGTAGATGGCGCGACCTTCCTCGCTCCCCAGGAGCCCCCCCTCCCCTGCGTGCGGGTTGAGCGAGCAGACCGCAATCCTGACCGCGGCCCCCTCCCTCATGACGAGGCAAAGGCCACCGAGCCAGTACGTCGCGCGCGCAACGGCCGCCGGAGTGATCGCGCGCGGAACCTTCGCGAGCGGCAGATGGGTCGTGACGAGCGACGTCGTGAAGCGCTCGCCGGCGAACGCCATGACGACCTCCTTCGCGCGGAGCCGTCGCTGAAGATGCTCGGTGTGGCCAAGGAAGTGTGCCGCCCCCGGGGCTCCTGACGCCGCGATCATCTCCTTGCTGACGGGCCCTGTCACGAGCGCGTCCGCGCGCCGCGACGCGACCAGATCGCACGCGGCGTCGACCCAGGCCAGCTGCGCGGCACCGTCGCGGGGGCGCGGTCTTCCGAAGCGCCCTGCGGTCTCGTAGCGCGAGGAGATCGGGTTCCAGACGCCGACGCTCGCCTTCGGCAGAGACCACGCCTCCTCCGGCGTCTCGACGCGAACGAACCTCTCCGTATCGAGCTTCTGCGCGCGCGCCGCCCTCTCGATGACGCTGAACGCGCTCACGAGGAGGAGGCGCGCGCCGCGGGGGGGTTGCAAAGAAGCTACCGCGCTGACCTCCGGTCCGACGCCGCACGGGCACCCCACGCTGACGGCGAGGCGCGTAGTCATCGCGCGCCTCGGGAGGCCCGCCCTTTGGGCTCTCTCGGATCCTCTCCGTCGCTCTCGTCTCCGCCGGTCTCCGCCGGGGCGCGGAGCTTGTACCCCGCGCCGCGCATCGTCTCCAGCGGGAGCCCATCGCCGAGCTTGGCGCGCAGGCGGCGGACGTGGATGTCGACCGTGCGCGCTCCCCCCTCGTACCGCGCACCCCAGACGCGCGCGAGGAGGACGTCGCGCGAGAAGACCCTCCCGCGATTGGCCGCCAGATAGGCGAGGAGCGCGAACTCCTTCGCGGTGAGAGTCACGCGCCTCCCGTCGAGGGTCACCTCGTGTGCCGCGCGGTCGATGACGACGGGCCCCATCTTGAGCCGCTCGTCCGTCGAGAACTCGCTCCGCTTCCATTCGAGGGCGCGGATCCTCGCGTAGAGCTCCGCGGGATCGTACGGGGAGACGATGAAGTCGTCGAAGCCGCTCGAGGGCTCGAGCCGGGCGACCTGGCGCGTGGGCAGCTGGATGAGCGCAGGGACGTCCTTCAAGCGCGGCTCGCGCCGGGCGGCGCGCAGGGACGCGATGGCCAGGTCGGGGCGATCGCCCGCTTCGAAGACGAGGGCGCGCACGACCATGACCCCCGAAGGCGAGCCGGGCTCGGCATCGCGGTCGAGGGCGAGGGTGAAGTCCTCCCAGAGGTCGACGGCACGCACCTCGGCGCCGAGCTGGCGCAGAAGAGCGGCCGCGCCGTCCTCTTGCTCGAGCGTCGGACCGTGGCCGACGACGAGGATGCAGCTGAGCGCCTTGGCGAGGCCCGGCATTACGACGTGGGGAATACCTCGCGCAGCCGCGCGCGTCGAGTCGCCTCGATCGCCGTCGCTGGATTCGTCGCCGAATCGCGATCGGCGATTCAGTGCGGGGGGCGCGTCACGCCGTTCGCTGTGCTCTGTCCCCATCCCATGTTGTCGACCAGCACAACGGAGTCCTTCAGACCATCGAACGTGTCCATGAGGACGATCCGCATCTGGAGCTGTTCGCCAGGCGTGACGCCGAAGCTCGTCGTGAGCCAGCCGCTCCCGCCGCCATAGATGTAGTAGTTGCCATCGACCGCCTGCGCGGTGTCGCTCGCTGCACCCGCGTCGTCGACGAGCCCAGCGCCGTCGTAGCCGGTGCCGAGGAGCGTGCCGAGGATCCCCTGGGAGGAGTCGCCGCTCATGCCAACGCACTGCTGAAGCGAGACAGCCTCCTGGACCCCGGCGTCGTCGGGACCGACGGCGGGACCGGGATAGACCGGGCATAGCTGGAAGAAGCCGCTGTTCACCGTGACCGCGAGGCCGTGCGAGTCCTTGGCGACGTTCGTACCGGAGATCGTCTTGCTCGAGACGAGGACGAAGAAGGCGTCGTTCGCGGACGAGTTCCACCACTGATTGAACTCCGAGGAGAAGAACGTGAAGTCGAAGTGCATCGACGCGGCGTTGGTCGGCACTTGCACCCAGAGCGTCAGCTCGGCCCAGTCCTGGACGGAGATCGCCCCCAGCGGGGCGTTGTCGGTCAGCGAGTCGCAGTCGAGCCCCACGAGTGGGATGTCGCTGCACGCGTCGTCGAGGTGGAAGCCTGCCGGATCGAGCGCGGGATCGCTCCGAGGAGCGGCCACTCCCCAGTTGCCGTTCGAGAGACCGACCATGGTCGTCCCCGAGCGGGGCGCATTCAGGCCGAACGACGACGCGATGCTCACCTGCTGCGGCTTCGTCATCGACGTCCAGACTTCTTCCCCCCCGGTCCCCGAGACCTCGCCCCACGCGGCGCGGATGAGAGGGTCGAAGATGGTCCCGGCATTCGTCTTCGAGCGCTGCGCGCAGAGGTCGCCGGCGCGCGCGAAATCGGTCGGGGTGCCCGGCAGAGACGCCGGGACGGTCTCGCAGTTCACCACAGGGTTGTCGATGTGGCCGTCGCAGTCGTTGTCGATCCCGTCGCCGATGAAGTCGTACGCCTCGGGGTTGATCTGCGCGTTGTAGTCGTCGCAGTCGGCCGGGATGACGTAGCCGTCGCCGTCGCAGTCGGCGTGCCCGCAGAGGGCGGAGGCGTCGAACCCGATCGGCGGAGCACCGGAGTCGCTCGAGGCGTAACCGGTGGCTGCGTGGGAGCTGCAGGCCAATGCGAGGAGCGCGAGCAGCGAGATCGACCCGAAGCTTGCACGATGGCGGAGCGTCGGGTGTGCGCGCCCCATGGCGATCACAGCGACTGGATTTCGGCCTGGATGCCCGGCAACCCGGCCGGCGCGAGGCCTCCGCCGCTCGGACCCGCTGCGCCACCTCCGCCGCTCGCGCAGTTGCCAGCCGTGTACGTCGGAAGTGTCCCCGTATAGGCAACGCAGATCGACGGCCCGCCCGTTCCGCCCGATCCGTTGCCGCCATTGCCTCCACCGCCGCCATTTGCACCGGAGCCGCCGCTGCCGGAGTCGGAGCCACCGCCGACGCCGCTCGTGCCTGCACCGGGAGCACCGCCTCCCGCCCCGCCGCCTCCGGCCGCGCCGTTCCCCCCGATGCCGGAGTTGATCTGGCACTGGTCCACCGTGACGGTGCTCCCGACCGACACGATGCCGAAGCTTCCGCCGCCGCCGCCGCCACCACCGCCGCCGCCGCCGCCGCATCCGCCGGCGCCGCCGCCGCCGCCGTACCCGCTCGTGTCGTTGCCGCAGCTGAAGGGGCACCCCGAGACCGACGCGCCACCGCTGCCACCACCACCGCCACCGCCGCCGGGGGCCCCGCCGCCCCCCGCACCGCCGCCGGCCGGAGTGTAGGTGCCGTCGGACTGCACCGCCCCGATCGTCGCCGCGGTGATCGTCGAGTCAGAGCCGTTGCCTCCGGTGCCGCCCGGATTTCCCGAGCCACCGTTCCCCCCGCCGCCAGGATCGCAGCACCCCGTCCCAGAGCTCCCCGCGCCGCCCCCCTGCCCGCCGAGGACACCACCGCCTGGTCCGCCCATGATGCCGCCCGTCGCGCCGCTGACCGCCGCACCTCCGGTCCCCCCGTTGACCAAGCAGCTCGACCCTCCTGGCGACGTACCCGAAGCGTTGCCGCCGTTCGCCCCGGCGATCGCGCCCGCTGGGACCACACCACTCCCGCCACTTCCGGGCGTCACGGTGCACCCTTGAATCTCGATCGGGCCCGGTGAGTCGATGATTCGAGCGCCGAAGCTGCTGGCGCCGGAGCCCGCCGCGCCGGAGAGCGCGGTGATGGTGAAGAACTGAACCGTGGTCGCCGTGCCGATCGTGTTCGCGATGACCCCCGTGTCGGTCGTCCCCTGAATGAGCGATTCGTTGCTCATCGATCGGGCCCACTTGTTCGTGCTGTCGTACCCGCCGTACATGTTCACGCCGGCGACGAGCGTGACCGTCTCGTTGTACGTCCCCTTGTCGGCGTAGACGTCCTTGCCCGCCGCCTGCGCCGCGGCGATGGATGCCGCGAGCGTCTGCTTCGGCTGCGCCATCGTCCCGGGGTTCGAGTCGCTCCCCGACGGAGAGACGAAGATCGCGTCCGCGAGGGTGCCGACGATGCCGTCGCAGTTCGTATCGACGAAGCCGCTGTTCGAGCCGGTGTAGCCGGGGACGTCGACCGGGTTCGTAATCTGGCACTCGCAGCCCCCCGCCGGGGCAGGCGGATCGATCGTCGACACCTGCTCCCACGTCGTGCCGGTCCAGACGAGGTGCTCGTAGCCCGTGTCGCATTGCCAGGAACACGCCACTCCGCCGTCAGCGAGGCCGGCCCCGCCGGCTCCGCCGTCCGAGACTCCATCGCAGAGAGTCACGGCGTTCGGAATGCCCTGACAAGGAGCGGAGCCCTCCACGCAAAAACTCCCGCCGTCGACCGCAGCGCACGACCAGAGCCCCTGACAAGCGTTCGTGTCGAGGCGATCGCAGACGGACCCGCCCGTCGTGCACGGCAGGCTCGCGACGCAGTTCTGGATCGGATCGCAGTACGATCCAGGGGGACACGCCGAGTCGTTCGGCGTGTAGACGCACTGGTTGGTGTTCGCGTCGCACGTCGCGCTGACGCAGGCGACCCCGTCGTCGCAAACCATCGGCTTGCCGGTCGGTACGCAAAATCCGCCGAGGCAAGCGACGCCGTTGTTCCCCTGGCAAAGGTTCGGGACCCCCGCCGTGCAATCGCTGTTGTGGACGCAGGTTTGCGAGGGGGCCGCGCCGTCCTCGTTCGCGCTCCCGTCCTCGCCCGCTCCGTCGCCCGCGCCCGTCGTGGCGTCGTTGAGGGTGCCGGCGCCCGGGCCACCATCGCCGCCTCCGTCTTCGGCGCCGCCGAACGCGCCGCTCGTGCTCCCGTTTGCGCAGCCGCTGAGCAAGAGACACCCGACAAGCGCGACAAAACACCGACGCATCAAGACCTCGCTCCGGTTCACCAAGAAGCGCCAGAGGCGTCCTGCCGTCATCGCAAGCCCGCCCCTGTCAGCGGAAAAAGCGTACGCCTGAAGAATCCACGGCACCAGGCTCGATCCCGTTTAGAGACGCAGGTTTGCCACCGGCTCGCGCGGGACGGTTTGCCGCTTTTCGCACTTGTTGGCGCGCGCGAGGACGCCGGAGCCGGGTGGCGTCTTGCGGTCTCCCGTCCCTCGTTGCTACCCGATCTTGGTGCCCCCGACCGTGATCGCCGAGATCTTGAGGGTGGGTGAGCCCACGCCGACGGGCACGCTCTGGCCGTCCTTGCCGCAGGTCCAGACCCCGTCCGAGACCTCCACGTCGTTGCCGAGCATCGTCACCTTGCGAAGGACGTCGGGCCCGTTGCCGATCAGGTTCACCCCCTTGAGCGGAGCCGTGATCTTCCCGTCCTCGATGAGGTAGCTCTCGGTCAGCGAGAAGACGAAATCGCCGTTCGCGATATCGACCTGCCCGCCTCCGAACTTCCGCGCGTAGACCCCCCTCTTCACGCTCTTGAGGATCTCCATCGGGTCGTGCGGGCCGGCCGTGAGGATCGTGTTCGTCATGCGCGGCATCGGCGCGCACGCGAACGACTCGCGCCGCCCGTTGCCGCTCGGCTCCCGCTTGAAGAACCCGGCGCTGTGGCGGTCGTGCATGTAGCCGACGAGCTTCCCCTTCTCGATGAGGACGCTCGTACGAGGCTCGTTCCCTTCGTCGTCCACGTTGATCGACCCGCGCGACTGCAGGAGGGTCGCGTCGTCGATGACGGTGCAGAGCTCGCTCGCCACCACGCTGCCGATCTTGCCGGAGTAGTTGCTCGTCCCCTTGCGATTGAAGTCCGCCTCCAGGCCGTGCCCCACCGCTTCGTGGAGGAGGATGCCGCTGTCGCCGGGGGCGAGGACCACTTCCATCGTGCCGGCTGGAGCTTCCTGCGCGTCGAGCATTCGCAGCGACTGCTCTGCGGCCTGACGGGCATGCCACTCTGGGCTCTTCCCCTCGAAATACCCGAGCGTCGTCCTTCCGCCGCCCCCCGAGGATCCCTCCTGCCGCTTGCCGTTCTCTTCCGCGATGACACGCACGCCGAACCGGATCAGCGGCTGGACGTCGTGCGCCATTCGACCGTCCGAAGTGATGACGAGGATCTCGCGGACCTCCTCCGACAAGCTCGCCTCGACCTTCGCGATGCGCTTATCGAAGGCGTGCGCCTCGGCCGCGGCGCGCTCGAGGAGCTTTCGCTTGTCCATGCCCGGGACGTCGAGCGTCACCCGCGGCAGCTCGTAGCGAGACGGGATCGGGGCGAGAGCCGTCGCCGCGATCGGGGCCTTTGCTCCGCCGCCGCTGGCGATCTGGGCGGCGGTCTCCGCGGCCCGCTTCATCGCTTCCCAATCGAGCTGCTCGACGTAGGCGTACCCGGTCGCGTCCCCCTTCATGACGCGGACGCCAAGCCCCATCGAAACGCCACGCGACGCGCTCTTCAGGATCCCTTCGTCGAAGGCCAGGCCCCCCGCGGCGCGGTACTCGAAGAACAAATCGGCGTAGTCGCCCCCCCCGGCGAGAGCGATGGCGAGGAGTCGCTCGCCGGTGCGGGCGTCGATCGCGTTCGTTCCGCCGGGAGCAAACGGAGCCTTGTACAGGTCGGAGTGCGTAGCCATGGACCGACGAACGTAAGCTTCGTCGGGCGCCGCGTCATCCCTTCGGGCGATACTCACCGACACTTGGCCGCGAGAACAGTGCCGGCGGCATGGCCCGGTACGCCGCAACACCCGGAACGCGCACGAGCCCACGCGCGCACGCACACAACACACACAACACACACAACACACACACAAGGTAGGACGGCGAATCTCGGACCGCGGACGCGGCGAGCGTGTCGGTCCGCTCTCAATCAGCGAACGCTGGCGTGCGACAAGTATGCAAGAGGTGAGAAGGAGCGCTATTCTGAGCGGGTGCAAGCCCCGCGCTCGCGTGGCTCATGTTGACCATTGCGGCTCTCGAAAACCTCTCGGCTCGGCGCGGGTTTCCCACGTCCGTGGGGGAGAGCATTTACCGCTTAGCCCGCTCTTGATTCGCCCTTCTCGTATGCATCGAAACACGCGCAGTGATTGGAGCACCCCGGCCCGTGGCGATTGACCGCGACAAGGTGCTCCAGGCGGCCCAGAAGTTCGTCGAGAAGAAGAAGTACGACAAGGCCGTTCTGGAGTACCAAAAGCTAGTCGCAGAGGATCCGAACGACGCTCGGACTCTGCTCAAGATTGGGGACCTCCAATCCAAAATGGAGGCGTACCCCGACGCCATCGGCACGTACGAGCGGGTCGGAAAGTTCTACGCAAGCCAGGGTTTCGCGCTCAAGGCGATCGCCGTCTACAAGCAGATCCGCGAGCTCATCGCGAAGCACGCGCCCCAGCTCGAAGAGCGCTACGGGCACATCACCCCGAAGCTCGCCGAGCTGTACCAGCAGCTCGGGCTGACGAGCGACGCGCTCGCCGCGCTCGACGAGGTCGCGACCCGCCTGCAGCGGCAGAACAAGGACCAGGAAGCGATCGACGTCTTCCGGAAGATCGTCGAGCTCGATCCGACCAACCCCCTCCCCCACCTACGGCTCGCCGAAGCGCTCTCGCGCGTGAAGGACAACGAGGCGGCGATCGCCGAGTTCGGCCTCGCGGCGACGCAGCTCGTTCGCCTCGGTCGACGCGACGACGCGCTCAAGGTCATCGAGCGGCTGCTTCATCATCGGCCCGATCCGGTGCATGCGCGCATCGCGGCCGAGCTCTATCTCGCGCGCAACCAGCAGAACGACGGCATGCAAGCGCTGTCGAAGCTGCAGATCTGCTTCCAGGCCAACCCGAAGGACTTGGACACCCTCGCGCTCCTCGCCCGTGCGTTCGCGGCGATTGGGCAGGCCGCGAAGGGGATCGAAGTCCAGAAGGAGATGGCGAAGATCGCCCGCGAGCAGGGGAAGACCGAGCTGTTCAAGCAGCTCGTCGAGAAGCTGCAGCGGTCGGCGCCGAACGACGAAGGGGTGAAGCAGCTCATCGCGACGGCGCGTGGAGACGCGCAGCCCGCGCCGCCGCCTCCGCCGCGCCCCCCGCAGCCTTCGTACCCCGACGAGCACCCGGCGCCTCAGTCGGTCCCGATCGACGATCTCGACTACGAAGCGGTGGAGACCGGGGACATCGAGGAGGCAGCCCTCGAGGCCGAGCCGATCCCGCTCCGGAGCGATCGCCCGCCCCCTCGGCAGATGCCGCGCGAGCCCGCTCGCTACGACGCGAGCCCGGGCGAATCGAATCGTGCGCGAGAGCGCGAGTCTTCAGCCCCCGAGCTGATGATCGTCGGCGACGACGGGGTGGCGGAGGAGCTCCCGAGCGGCGAGTCGCAGCAGGCGGACGTAGGCGAGCAGCTCGCGCAGGTCTTGTCGGACGCGGCGTCCTTCAGGCGCGTGCGGCTGTATCCGAAAGCGATCGAGACGCTCCGGATCGGGCTCGAGATCGAGCCGCGGTCGCTCGACGTCAGGGAAATGCTCCGCGACGTGCTCCTCGAAGCGGGACAGGTCGAGCAGGCGGTCCTCGAGATGCTCGATCTCGCGACGCTCTACGTCGACTCGCTCGACGGGGAGACGGCCGCGCGTTGTTTGCAGGACGTGCTCGCCTACGATCCGCCGAACCAGCGCGCGCGGGCGATGCTGTACGAGCTCGGATACGAGGTCATCGACGAGCCGCAGGAGCCGGTCCAGGACTACGCGCCGAGCGATCCGCAGATGGTCGCGGCGCCGCTCCCGCCGCGTGGGGCGGCCGAGAAGCAGGCCTATGCTTCGGAGGCGCCGCTCCCCTCCTACGAGCTCGAGGAGGTCGGCCCGGCCGACGTGGCGCCCCCCCCGCCCCCCGCCTACTCCGATCGATCCATCCGCACGGCCCCGGGCGCGCCGCCGCAGCATCGTTCGGCGCCGGCGCAAGCACGCGGAGACCTGGGCGACATCGACGACCCGTTCGGCGCCGGCGAACCGCTGCCGAGCTTCCCGCTCGAGGGGGGGCCCGAGAGCGCCGCGGCGTTCGACCTCGTGGAGCGCAATCGCCTCGCCGAGGGGGACGAGCCGTTCGGCGATGCCCCGGCGAGCGACACGTCGTCGCACCGGCAAGCCTTCAGGGGCGGCGCGGAGCCGGAGACCTACGAGCCGGAGGCGCCCGCGGCGGAGGCGCCGAGCGCCGCGGCCGGTCCGGAGCTCGAAGAGGCGCTCGAGGAGGCGGAGTTCTTCGTCTCCCGCGGGCTCTTCGAGGACGCGAAGAACATCCTCCGCGAGCAGCTCGAGCGACTCCCGAAGAACCCGCTCTTGCGCGAGCGGCTCGCCGAGCTGACGGCCCAAGAGCAGGACGTGAAGCGCGGCTCCGGGACGCGCGAGCGTCCGAGCCAGGCCGAGCCGATGCTGGACCTGGACAACAACGATCGGGCGTTCGACATCGCGGCGTCGCTCGACGCGCTCGAGCAGGGGGACCAGGCGGAGGGTGGGGGCGCTGCGTTCCAGGAGCCGGAGCAGCAGATCGACGTCGAGGAGGTCTTCGCGAAGTTCAAGGAGGGGGTCGCGAAGCAGATCAGCGTGGACGACGCGCAGTCGCACTACGACCTCGGGGTCGCCTACAAGGAGATGGGCCTGCTCGAGGACGCGGTGCGCGAGTTCGAGGTCGCCGCGCGCGACGCGAAGCGCGAGTGCGTCTGCCGCTCGATGATCGGCATGATCCAGATCGAGCGCGGGAACCTCAACGAGGCGATCGACGCGCTGATGCGCGGCTTGAAGGCGAAGATCCGAACCCCCGATCAGGAGACGGTCCTCGAGTTCGAGGTGGCCGCTTGTTACGAGACGAAGAAGGCGAACGCGAAGGCGCTCGAGTTCTACCAGAAGGCCGCACGCCGGGACCCGGGGTACCGCGACGTGCAGGACAGGATTCGACGGCTGAAGGGGGAGCAGAAGCCGGCCGCGATGCGAGCGGCGGTCGGCGCAGACGACGAGTTCGATCGGGCGTTCGACGACTTGCTGGGGGGCGGGAAGCCGTAGGGGACCACCGCCCCTCAGCTCCGAGCCCCCGCCCCCCTCTCGATCGCGTCCACCAGCTTCTGCACGAACGCATCTCCCCTCTCCACCTCGCGCGCCGCTTCTCTCTGCGTCCTCCCCGAGGCGAAAATCGCTCGAAACGCCTTCTCGAGCGCCGCGATCGACTCCTCGCTCACCCCGCGACGCCGCAACCCCACCTTGTTGAGCGCCCGCACTCGCGCGCGGTCCCCCTGCACGATGACGAACGGCGGAACGTCGCGCTCGACCATCGCCCCCGCCGCGACGAACGCGCTCTCACCGACACGAACGCGCTGCGCGATCCCCGAGAGCCCGCCGAACGTTGCGTAGTCCTCGACCACACCGTGCCCCGCGAGCTGCACGCCGTTCGCGATCGTCGCGTGCGAACCCAGCACGACGTCGTGCGCCACATGACAGCCGACCATCAGAAGATTGTGCGACCCCACGGTCGTCGTCCCCCCCTCGGTGCCGCGGTGAACGGTGACGTGCTCGCGAATGACGTTTCCGTCCCCTACGACCAGCCGCGTGGGGGCCTGGCTTGCTCCATGGCGCTTGTGCTGCGGCGCCCCACCGAGGACGACGAACGAGTGGATCGCGTTGCCCTGCCCGATCGCCGTGGGCCCCTCGACGACGACGTGGCTCGCGAGACGCGTCCCCGCGCCGATCACGACCCCCGCCCCTACGATCGAATACGCGCCGATCTCGACGGACGGGTCGATCTCCGCGCGCGGGTCGACGATCGCGCTCGGGTGAATCCGCGGAGCCATCAGCCGATCCGATCGACGACGCTCGCCAAGAAGTCCGCGTGCGCGCACAGGGTCCCGTCTACCGAAGCCTCCCCGTGGAACTTCCAGACGTTCGTCCGGTGGTGGACGATCGAAACGTCGAGATCGAGCCGGTCGCCGGGGGTCACCGGCCTGCGGAACTTCGCCTTGTCGATCCCGAGGAAGTACATGAGCGAGCTCGACGCGTCGAAGGGCTCGCTCGCGTAGGCGAGGATGCCGCCAATCTGGGCGAGCGACTCGAGGACGAGCACCCCCGGCATGATCGGCCTCGCCGGGAAGTGCCCCTGAAACCACGGCTCGTTCATCGCGACGCACTTGTGCCCGAGGATCCGCTCGCCGGCGATGATCTCCGTCACGCGGTCGACGAGGACGAAGGGCACCCGGTGGGGAAGGATCGCGAGGATGCGCTCGATGTCGAGGGAAGGGTGCTTCATTTCAGGCGATACAGGCGGGCGAGAGCGCGGAGCCATCGGGAGCGCGGAACGGCCGGGTATCCTGCCACGACGCCACCGGGGGGTACATCGCCGATGACGCCGCTCTTGGCCGCGATGCGAGCGCCGTCCCCCACGCTCACGTGGTCGGCGATGCCGACCTGTCCCCCGACGAGGACCCCCCTTCCGATTCGCACGGATCCCGCGAAGCCGGATTGCGCGGCGATGATCGTCCCTTCCCCGATCTCGACGTTGTGGCCCACGTGCACCTGCGCGTCGAGCTTCGCCCCTCTGCGGACGCGCGTGGGGGAGAGCGTCCCCGCGTCGATCGTGCAGAGAGGGCCGAGCGTGACGTCGTCCTCGATGAAGACCCCGCCGAGCTGGGGGACGCGCCGCGTGCGTCCGTCGGGTCCGGTCGCCCACCCGAAGCCGGCGGCGCCGATCACCGAGCCCGCACCGATGCTCACGTTCCGTCCGACGACGACGCGCGCGCCGAGAACCACGTTCGCGCCGAGCGTCGTCCCGTCGCCCAAGATCGCCGGAGGCTGCGCGTCGTCGCACGCATCGAGCACCGCTGCGAGCGCCCACGTCGGATGGGCGTGCGTCCAGACCGCAGCGTCCTTCGGCAGGCGCGCTGCGAGCGCCGGGTCCGCGAGGAGCGACGCCCCTCGCGCGAGCGCTCGCTCCGCCTCGCCCACGTATCTCGAAGCGAGCAGCGGCGCGAGATCCCCCTCCCCCGCGCTCTCCACGGGAACGACGCGCGTGAGGCCGGGTGCGTCGCGACGCACGTCTCCCCCTATCCGCTCCACGAGGGCGCTCAGCCGCGTGCGCTCTCGAAGCCGGACGACGCCGTCCCAGTCCCCGGCGCCCCGGCTCTCGTCCCCGCCACCCGCCGCCGTCACGGCGCGCGCGCTACTTCTTCTCGGGCGTCGCCGCGGGGGCCCCGCCGCCGCTGTTGTAGAGCTGGATGCACTGATCCGTCAGATCGAGGTCGCTCCGGATGTAGGCGACCGTCTGCTTGTCGAGCACGACGTCGTAGCCGTCGCGGGCCGCGAGGCGCTTGATGATCCCGAGCACCTTCTCGAAGACCGGATCCGTCAGCTCCTTCTGCTTCTTCTCGAGCTCCTTGTTGTACTCGACGAAGATCTGCTGAAGGTCGACCATCTGCTTTTGCCAGTCCTCGACCCGCTTCTGGTAGGCCTCCTTCGAGAGCACCTTCGCCTGCTTCTCGATCTCGTCCTTCTGCTTCGCCATGTCGGCTTGCTTCTTGTTCAGCTCCTGCTGGCGGCTGTCGAAGAGCTTCTTGAGCATCGCCTGAGCCCGCAAGCCGTCTTCGGTCTGCATGACGGCGCGCTGCACGTCGACGACGGCCACCTTCGTGGGGGCCGTGCCGGTCGCGTCGGCGCGAGCGGGGAGAGCTGCCAAGGCGACCGCCGTGGCGAAGAGTGAGGCAACCACGGATCCGCGGAACGAATTCATTGGGTCCCCGCCGTACCGAAACAGGTGGCGCGGGTCAAGGGCGGCTCAAGGGCGGGCCGAGAACCTGTGTCCGCAGGCCGCGACACCTCCGCCAACGTTCGTTCACACGAAGGGGGGCGCCGGAGTCCTGCCAGGTCCCGCCCGGCGGTTCGGGATGGGGCACCTTTCCCTGGAGCGCGGCTGCGTCGACGCCTAGATTACTCGAGCGCTCCCGGCACCCTGTACCGGGACAGACCCATGGCACGCCGCGTGGATCAGGGTTGAGGTCGTGATGAATCCGGAGGCGACGATGACCAAGCAGAAGACGGGGCTGGGCCACGCTGGCGTGCTCGTGTTGGCGCTCGCGGCGGTCGGCTCTATCGTCTGGAGCGGGTGCGGCGGCGGGGGGAGCGCGACGTGCGACGGGTACTCCTGTGCTCCGCCGGTGGGCCAAGGCGGGGGTTCGGGGTCGTCGTCAGGGTCCGTCGGGGTCGATACCGATTCGGGAACCACCTCCACCTCCACGGATGACGCCGCCACCGGTACCGGCACGACCGACGGAAGCACGACCGATGGGTCGTCCACGGCGGATTCGGGGCAAACGGTCCAGGACGCGGGACCCACCTGTGGGGGGACGCTGGGTCCCTGCCCGTGTACGGCGAACACCGAGTGCGCGACGAACCAGGTCTGCGTCGCCGGGGCTTGCACCGCGGCGGCGAACGCCTGCGAGTACTCGAGCCAGTGCGCCTCGGGCGATGTCTGCGCCAACGGCCAGTGCGTCGCCTCGTGCACCGCAAACGAGTGTCCAACGAGCTACACGTGCACGAAGGGGGCGTGCGAGCCGAACCCGTCGGGCTCCAGTTGCACCTCGAGCACCCAATGCTCCGGTTCGACGCCGATCTGTGCCGGAGGCCAGTGCAGCCCCGCTTGCGGCGCGAATGGGTCGTGCCCCACCGGGGACTACTGCAACCAGGGGGCGTGCCAGGTGAACACCCTCCCCAGCCCGAACTGCACGCAGACGAGCGACTGCACGGGGGCGGAGCCACAGCAGTGCGTGGCCGGCTTCTGCGAGTACACCTGCACGACGAGCGCGCAGTGCCAGGCCATCGACGAGCGCATCGACGTCTGCTCGCCGCAGGGTTACTGCGCCAGTGCTGCCGAGGCGAATCCGCAGTGCACGCAGCAGAGCCAGTGCCTCCCGGGCCAGAGCTGCATCGGGAACGTCTGCGAATAGCGGGTCAGTCTCCGTCTACGGAAGCGCACTCCTCTTCCGGCGACTCGACCTGCACCGTGACGTACTCCGTCTCGAAGGCCTCGCGGAGCGCGAGCGAGAGCCTTCGCGCGATCGTCGGGTCGTGTGCCTTCGCACGCACGTGCGCGGTGATCGCGTCGTGCCCTGCGCCGAGCGTCCAGACGTGGAGGTCGTGAACCTCGGCGATCCCCGCGAAGCCGCTGATCATCTCGCGAACCGCCCCCACGGGGGCATGCAGCGGGGCCGCTTCGAGTAGCACCAGCGTCGCATCGCGGACGACGCGGAACGCGGAGAACACGAGGATCGCGGCGACCGCGAAGCTGGCGATGGCGTCGATACTTACCGGCCCGCCGAGCTTGATCGCGATCGCCGCGACCAGGGCGGCCACCGAGCCGAGCGCATCGCCCAGAAGGTGCAGCCAGGCGCCGCGCAAGTTGAGCGAATGGCCGGACGCTTTCGTCGAGCCAGGCCTGTCGTGGCCGTGGTCGTGGTCGTGATCGTGATCGTGGAGTGCACCGTGGAGCAGCCAGGCGCTTACCCCGTTCACGCCGAGCGCCGCGACCGCGACCACCAGCATGATCCCGGCGCGTGGCTCCCCGCCGCCGTTCAGCTCCGCGATCCCCTCGCGTACGATCTCGACCGTCGCGCCGAGGACGAGCATCGCGTTGAAAATCCCCGCGACGGGCTCGGCCCTCCGCATCCCGAACGTAAAGCGCGGCGTGGGCCTCCGGATTGCGACCCGCATCGCGATCAGGCTCACGGCGAGCGCGAGCACGTCCATGAGCAGGTGGAGCGCGTCCGCCTCGAGGACCACGCTGTGCGCCAAGATCGCACCGGCGAGCTCGAAGCCGAAGAACGTCGCCACGATGGCGAGGACCGTCGCCAGCCCCTTCGCCTGACGCGCCTCGCGCGCGGTGAAGACTCCCCTCGCGGCCCCCGCGCCGTGCGCGTGAACGTGCGCCTGGCCACGGTGAGGATCGCCGTGATGCTCGTGCCCTTCGCGCTGGTCGTGATCCGCGTGCTCGTGACCGGACCCGGTCGCATGGTCATGGCCATGGTCGTGCGCATGCCCATGTTCGCCGCGGGCACCGGCGCCACGGCCAGGATTGGGTGAAGACATCTCGCGCTCTCCAGGTCGCGCGGTCTACACGAGGACGTAGTCTTCGGCGACGCTTGTCGTCGTATTTTCGAGCACGCCCGAGGTTTCCTCGTCGCGCTTCACGGCGAGCATGTAGAGCCCCTGCAAGATCGCCGGATGGTCGCGGATGAGCGTGAGGAAGTCCGCGCGCGGCAAGTGCAGAGTCACAGTGGGGTGGACCGCCACGACATCGGCGTTCGCCCTGCGCCGCAGGACGAGCGCCACTTCCCCGACGACCTCGCCGACGCCGAGAGTCGCGATGACGAACGGCTCCCCGGCTTCGTGGCCGACGACCGCCACCTCGCCGGAGGCGATCAGGTGAAGCCCGGACGGCTCCTCCCCCTCGGTGATCAGGCGCTCCCCCTTCTCGAACACGCTCGTCTCGAAGGTCTCCACGAGCGCGGGGCGCTCCACCGGGTCGACCGCGAGGAGGACGGGCGACGTACGAACGAGGTTGGCTACCATCCGGCGGCGGCAATGCGCGGCGAGCTCGATCCCCACTTCGGGGCGGGTCTCGGCGACCTCCTCGAGCGTTTCGCGGCGCGCGATGAGGAGAATCGATGGGCGACAGGCCACCACGCTCGCGGCGCGCGGGGCGCGCGAGAGCAATGCCATCTCGCCGAAGAGGGCGCCGTTCACCAGTCGCGCGAGCGTGATGACCGGCGGAAGCTCGGCGGCTTCGCCGTTGGACTGCGGCGCGGGCTCCTCGCCCGGCTCCGTCGGGTCGCGCCGGACCTCGAGCTCACCGCGGGCGACGATATAAGCCTCGGCCCCCTCCTCCCCCTGACGGATGACGGCGTGCCCCTGCGCGACGGTGATCATCTCGAACGCGGCGATGAGCGCGCGGAGCCCCTCTTTCTGGAGCTGCGAGAAGAGCGGGAGCGGCGAGATGAGCGGCGGCTCCGACTCCTCGAGCGCGTCGTAAGCCTGCTTCGCCTCGTGGACGATCTGCGTCGCCTTAGACAGAAGCGCGGGCCCGGTGAGAAACGAGCTGAGCGGAGTGAACTCGGTGAAGCTCGGCAGCGGCGGGGGGGGCGGAGCCGTCGCGTCGGTGAGGCGCGGCGAGCTCGCGCAGAAGGCCTCCGCGATGGCGTCGAGGTGCCCTTCGATATCCTGCCCCAGCGTCCGCAGGTCCCCCACCGACGCCACCGCGAGCGGAAGGTTTCCGGCGTCAATCGCCCTCTTCACTCCGAGCTCGAACCCCTCGACGGCTGCCTCCTGGCGCCCGGCGTCGGCCAGGAGGCGCGACGTGAGGATGAGCGCGCTCGGGACGGACGCGTCCTGCGCCACGACGGCGGCGCTCCAGCGCAGCGCCGAATCGCGCTCGCCCGCCAGCATGAGCGTAAGCGCTCGGTCGAGCGGGGAGTCGATGTTATGGGCGCCCGGCAAGTCGGGCGGGGACGTCCGCATATCGGCTCAAGGGTACACGAGAGGCGAACCGGGGGAAGAGGGGCGTTTTGGGGGGGTGTGGTCGGTGGGACTACTCGTCCTCGTCCTTGGCCTTGTCGCGCGGCTCTCGCGGGTCGCGATCTTCGCGCCGGCCGTCACGTCGCGAAATGAACGCGCTCATCGCGTTCGCGGTCGCCGCCACGAGCGGCACCACCTTTGGGTAGTCCATTCGCGTGGGGCCGATCACCCCGATGCTCCCCGCGGCGCGACCGTTGTCTTTGTACGCGGCGCCGATGAGCGAGAGCTGCCCCCCGCCCAGATCTCCCGCTTCGTGCCCCACGACCACCGTGGTCCCCTTCGCTTCGAGCGTCGCGTCGAGAAGCCGGACCAGCTCGGCGCGCTCGTCGAGCGCGTTCACGACCTGCTTCATCCCCTCCGCCCCTGCGAACTCCGGCTGCTCGAGGAGCTTCGCCTGCCCTTCGATGACGACCTCGGCGCCGACCTCCTGCTCGAGCGTCTCTCCGACGGCTGCTCCGCCGAGCTCGAACGCGCGCCGCCGGAGATCATCGCGCTGCACCTGCTCGGTCGCGAGGCGGCGCGAGAACAGATCGCGCAGGTCGCCGAGCGTTCGCCCTTCGATCACGTCGTCGAGGAGGTTGTGCACGCGCAGGAGATCCGGCTCACCGACCTCACCGTGGATGAAGCGGTTTTGCACCGTTCCGTCGCTGAGGACGAGGACGGCGAGGAGCTCCCCCTGCTGGATGCGGACGAAGCGGAGGTGCTTCAACGTCAGCGACTCGGCCCGCGGCGTGACCACGACGGCTACCGTCCCGGTGAGCTCCGAGAGGAGCTTCCCGCTCTCGCGCATCAGGTTCGCCCCGGGGCTCAGCGTCTCGAAGCGCTCGCGGATCTCGCGCAGGTCCTCGGGGGCCAGGTCGCGTGTCCGCATGAGGGCGTCGATGAAGAGGCGGAAAGCGCGGTCGGTCGGGACGCGCCCGGCGGAGGTGTGCGGCTGCTGGAGGTAGCCCCACTCCTCGAGATCGGACAGAACGTTCCGGATGCTCGCGGCGGAGAGGTCGATCCCGTGCTTCTTCGAGATCGTGCGCGAACCGACGGGTTCCCCTGTCGAGACGAACTCGGTGATGCAAGCGTAGAGGATTTGCCTAGCGCGCGCGGAGAGCTCGGCCATGGGGCGACTGTCTTCTCGGGGGTAGCGTAGCACGCGCGAACGAGGCGATACGGGGCCGCCGCGCGCGGTTTTGGCTCGATTTTGGTCTCGGCGGGGCTCGCTTGCTACCGTCGATGCATGTCCGTGCAGTCTCGCGGCATGGGAGTGGCGGAGATGCTCCTCTCGCTGGTGTCGCTGGCGATGGTCGCGTGCGCTCCGCGCGGCTCCCGAACCGAGCTCGCGTTCGCGCATGTCCCGATCGGGGAAGTAGCGTCGAGCGCTGCGGCCGCGCAGGAGTCGGACGTCGACACGAAGGTCGACGCGACCACGACCCCCGCGTACCGCTACGCGCAGCTCGATCGCGACGCCTGCGAAGCGGAGCTCACTCGTCGCGCGATTCCGTGGGTCGCTGTGGGCGAGTCGCGCGGCGTCCTTGCCCCTGTCCGGCTCACGGGCCCCGTCGGAGGCGTCGTCTACCACACGGGCCTGACGCCGAAGCAGCGCGCGACCTCGCCGAACGAAGTCTTCGACTGCCGATTGATCCTCGCGCTCGACGACTTCAGCGCGATCTTGCTCCGGCACGACGTGGTCGAAGTCATCCACATGAGCGGCTGGCGCCCGCCGCCGGCGAAGTCGTGGCCGGCCGGAAAGCTCGGCACGCGGCACGACGGCGCGCTCGCGCTCGACGCCGGGTGGTTCATCCGCCGCGACGGAACGAAGCTCGACGTGGAGAAGGACTTCCACGGGCGCATCGGCGCGAAGACGTGCGGACCGGGGACGGGCCCTTCACCGGCAACGCCGGAGGCGATCGAGCTACGGAACATCGCGTGCGAGACGGCGGACGCGCACCTGTTTCAGGTCGAGCTGACGCCGGACTACAACTGGCCGCATAGGAATCACTTTCATCTCGAGGTCACGCCGAAGGTGAAGTGGTTCCTGGTGCACTGACCCGGGCCCCCGACCCCGACCCCGACCCCGACCCCGACCCCGACCCCGACCTCTACTTCGTCCAAGCGAACAACAGCCTGCACGAGGTCGTCGCGGCGGTCGATCTCGCCGCAGCGATCGGCGCCATCGGCCCGGAGCTCGCGGCCGAGATCATCGACTTGAGCGGGAGGCTCAAGCCGATGATCCGCGGCCTCCTTCGCT
>JBKQKP010000093.1:0-65870 GCA_052147435.1 Polyangiaceae bacterium
CGCTCCCCGGCCCTCGCTCTTTTTGTCCGCCCCGCGGCGCGCACCCCCCTTACCCCGACCAGGGGGGCCGGCGAACTTCTCGGCGAACTCCCGCTCGCCTTCCTACGGATCGGAGTGGCCGGTCACACGCATGTCTCAAAGCAGATGCGGGAAGAGGAAGAGACCCTCTACGTGCGTATTCGCTCGCTCGCCGACGCGCGGATGGGGCGCGGTCCGTACCCGGCTCCGCCGTTCAGGACAGTGCATGAGCACGGCGACCGACTGCGCGAGGGGCACAGGCGAACGCATGACCATATTCGCCAGGTGCGCCAGCAGCTGGCGCTATTGGGGGAGGCCGCCATGGGCGACGTGCGCGCGCGGGTCGAAGAGGCGCTGGGCTCGCTGACGGAGCAAATGCACCTCGAGAACAACGAGCTCCTCCCTCGCGCGAGCGACCTCGAGCCTAACGGCTACTCCGCGAGCGCGTGAGTCGGCCTAGGCCGGCGGCCGAGGCGAGGCGTCGCGGCAAGGATGCGCGTCAGCGGATCCAAGCCGTTACGTGCGGCTCACTCCGCGCAACCGA
This sequence comes from Polyangiaceae bacterium, assembly GCA_052147435.1. Lineage (GTDB taxonomy): Bacteria > Myxococcota_A > Polyangia > Polyangiales > Polyangiaceae > JBKQKP01. The sequence goes on from JBKQKP010000093.1 coordinate 563, forward strand.
GGTCGGGACGTTCGCGGCGTAGCCGAGCAGAATCGGGGCTACCGCGGCGCCAGCCGACCCGACCCGGATTTCACCTTTCACTTCCGGCGTATTGAGCACGGGGAGCGCAAAGCCGATCGGGCATGTGGCGAGCCCGACCTCGACCGCCGCCAACATGAGGTTCTCCGCGGCGAGCCAGCAGTCCGCGTCTGTGTAAGTACCGCGTTCGTTGACCCCGATGACGATGAGCGTGCTCGCGTCGTAGAAGATGTTGAAGTTGGGATCGCCAAGGTGGTCGAGATGGCGCGCGACCTTTGGATCGCGCGGCACCGTGTTCAGCAGCATCGCCTTCGCGCGATCGGACCAGCGCTTGAGTGTCGACGCGCTCTGTACGACCGCGAAGACCCAAGCCTGCGCGTTCACCGCGCTCGGTGCCTGGACCGCCGCTCGGAGCAGCGCGCGAATCTTGTCGTCCTCGACGACGCGGGCTTGGTAGGAACGAGTCGCGCGCCGGGCTTGAATGGCTTCGATGACGTTCATGTTGGATGCATCGAGCAAGAGGCGCGCCCGGGAGCGCGGCACCGATGAAGGTCGCCGCGCACCCGTCTAGCGCCGAGCTCAGCTCTTCGTGTTGGGGGTTCCAATCGGGATCTTCTTCGTCTGCACCTCGGGCAACTTGCCGATGTTCACGACGAACACGCCGTCCTTCAGCTCGGCGCTCACGGCGTTCGTGTTCGTCCCCTCGGGCAGCGTGAACGAGCGCTGAAACGAGCCGTACGTGCGCTCGCACGTGTAATAGGTATCCCCCTTGTCTTCGCGCTCCGATTCGCGCTTGCCACTGATGGTCAGCCGGCTGCCGGAGAGCGACACATCGATGTCGCTGGCCTTGACGCCCGGCATGTCTGCCTTGAATACGTACTGATCCTTCGTCTCCTTGACGTCGAAGTTGGGGAAGAACTCGAGTCGCTCCTGCGCCATGAGCGGTGCCATCTCCTGGAACGGATCCCACTGCATCATGGACCGGAAGACACGAAACGGATCCCACGTCGGTGATTGGGTGGTCGCCAGCTTCTTCCCGGGCTCGTTACGAACGGTGATGTTGGTCATGACGGATCCTCTCTTTCCTTGCGGCTCGCTCTTCCGACGCCGCGCCAGCCGCGACCCTGCAGCGCATGTACCAGCCGCGCATTCATGCCGCTGAAAGTGGGATGCTCGGCTCGGCGCCCACCTTCGGTGCGCAGCCGCGCGATTCTTGCGCTCGCGTGCGCGTGGCCGTTGGTGCCGCGAAGCGCGCGTTTCCCGCACGGGACTTGCATCCCGATCGCCTGAGGTGAGCGATGGACTGGATGGAGTTGGTCTCGAGAGTCGAGGGGCTCGCCGGCATCAGCCGCGAGGACGCAGTCCGGGCGTTGCGGGCGGTCACCTCATCGCTCGTCGAGGCGCTCTCCACCGACGAGGCGGACGCGCTCGCCCGCGAGCTACCGCAAGAGCTTCGGTCGCTCGTGCGCGGTCGCGCCATGGCCGTCCCTCTCGACCGCGCGGCGTTCCTCGAGCACGTCGCGATCCGCGAATCGGTCGATCTCGGTTTTGCGATCGAGCACGGCGAGTGCGCCTGCCGAGCGCTCGCCGAGCAGATGTCGCTCGAGCTCCGTGCGCGTCTGCAGCGCAACCTCCCGCGCCTCGAGTCACTCTTCGCGGTTGGCGACACGCCGAGCGAACCAGCTCCCCCTCCGATTCACGGATCGACCCTCGCGACCGGCCGCCCCGGCAGCCGTCATCCGCTGAGTGAGTCACGCCCTGAGCGCGCCCAGTCTCAATCAGTGGTCCGCAGCGAAGACCCACACTGCGACACCAAGCTATCCAGCGCGACCGGCGTCGCGGAAGACCGCGAGAGTCGTACGATCGCGACGGCAAAGCGCTGACGAATCGAGGAGGCCCTCACTTCAGCGGCATGATCACGTCGAGGTCGCGCGTCACTCGAACGTTGACGTGCCCGACGTCGAAGCCGCTCGCCTCCCCCTCCCCCTCGAAAAGAACATGTACCACCACGTCGTAGTCACCCTGCCGGTCGCGAACGCAAGTCACGGGGAGGTGCACGACCTGGATCGCACCGGAGGCGAGCGGCGGTAGCGAGCGCACCATGCTCTCGCCTGCGCAAGGTGTCGTGCTCCCTAGGGCATAGACCCGAAGCGATGCGCGCACCGGCGGTAGCGCGAGGGGGCGGGGGCCCGCGTTCACGAACACGATCGTCACGTGGTACCCGCGCTCTGCGGGCTCGAGCTCCCCGATCGGAGGAGTGCGAAGCGCACCACCTGCGAGCGCGAAGAGGCCTCGGTGCGATGGCGCCTCACGGGCCGCGCGATCACTCGGATCGAGGACTGCGAAGCCAATCTCGCCGGCGAAATCGCCCCGGGTCTTGCCCCCGCCGTCTGAAGCGTCGAGCTGCACGAAAACGCGTGAGACGTAGTTGCCAGCAATGGGGGTCCAGCATCCGAGGTTCACCGTCGCGGTGAACGATTCGCCAGGCGCAAGCGCGTCGGCGTCATTCGCGCGGTCGGGGGTCTGCGAGATGCATGGGAGCTCTACGTCCCCTCGCCAAGTCGTGAACGCGACACCCACGACACCGACAGGAACGCTGGACCGGCCAGTGTTGGTGATCGTCACCGAGACAGCCCCCTCATTCAGACCGAGGCTCGTCTCGTCGATGCCGAAGGTTTGCGGAGCACGCACGATCGCGTAAAGCTCGGGATGATTCGCCAGCGGCTGCCCGCGGGCTTCGTGTCCGACCATTGGCGCGGGTTGGGGGGGCGGTTGCAGTGTCGGCGGCGCCGACGCCGCAGCGCACGCAATAGCGGCGGCAGGGAGCACGAGAAGCAATGCCCGGCGCGGCGACATCTTCACTCGGCAGAGTGCTCTACGATGGCGAGCTGCTCCAGCGACGCTCGCTTCTGCGACAGCTCCTTCTCCATCGTCAGTATGCGGAGTGTCGTTCGGACGAGAGCATCGGGGTTCAAGCTGATTGAATCGATCCCTCGCGAGACGAGAAACGCCGCGAAGTCCGGATAGTCGCTCGGTGCCTGTCCGCAGATCCCCACCTTGCGATGCTTGCGGTGCGCCGCGTCGATGAGGTGGGCACACGACCACATCACTGCTTCATTTCGCTCGTCGAAGAGCGGAGCAATGATCGTCGAGTCGCGATCGACACCGAGCGTGAGCTGCGTGAGATCGTTCGATCCGATCGAAAAGCCGTCGAAGATCTCAGCGAAGCGCTCGGCGAGCAGGATATTCGACGGGATCTCGGCCATGACGTAGACCTCGAGACCGTTCACGCCGCGGACGAGCCCCGCTTCGCCCATCGTCGCTAGCACTTTCGCCCCTTCTTCGGGCGTGCGACAGAAAGGGATCATGAGCTTCAGGTTCGTGAGCCCGAACGTCTCACGTACGCGCTTCACAGCCGCGCACTCGAGCAGGAACCCTTCCTTGTAGCTTGGATGGTAGTAGCGGCTTGCCCCTCGCCAGCCGAGCATCGGGTTCTCTTCGCTCGGCTCGAAGCCCGAACCGCCGACGAGGCGCGCGTACTCGTTCGTCTTGAAGTCGCTGAACCGGAGGATCACGGGGCGAGGATGGAAGGCCGCCGCGATCGTCCCGATCCCCTGAGCGAGTCGGTCGACGAAGAACTGCGTCTTGTCCGGATAACCTACCGTGATGGCATCGACCTGCCGCTGAACACTTGCCGCGAGCGTCGCGTAGCGGGTGAGCGCGAGCGGATGGACGCCGACCCAGCCCGCGAACACGAACTCCATCCGGGCGAGTCCGACGCCATCGCTCGGGAGGAGCGATAGGCGAAGCGCATGCTCCGGGTTCCCGGCGTTCAGCAGGATCTGCGTACGCGGGCGCGCGAGAGTCGCGGGGTCGATCTCCTCTACATCGAACGGGAGCACTCCGGGGTAGACGCGGCCCGTTTCCCCTTCAGCACATGAGAGGGTGACCTCTGCACCATCCGTGAGCTTGCTCGTCGCGTCGTTCGTCCCGACGATCGCCGGCACGCCAAGCTCGCGTGCGACGATCGCTGCGTGCGAGGTGCGCCCGCCGCGATCGGTGATGATCCCTGCTGCCATCTTCATGACCGGCTCCCAGTCCGGATCCGTGATCGTCGTGACGAGAATCTCGCCCGGCTTGAGTTGGTCGGCCTGCCGCGGATCGCGCAGCACGCGGACCTGGCCGTGCACCACGCCGTCTCCAATCGCGAGCCCTTGAACCAGCGGTCGTGCGCTCCCTTTCAACGAATAGAGGCGTATCTTCGGGTGCGAGCGCCGCGAGTGAACCGTCTCCGGGCGAGCCTGAACGATGAAGAGCTCGCCGGTCACTCCGTCCTTCGCCCACTCGAGGTCCATGGGGACGTCCGCACCGCGTCGCCTGGAGTAGTGCGCCTCGACCTTCTCCGCCCAGCGGGCCAACTGGAGGACGTCGGCGTCGGAGAGCGAAAAGCGAGCGCGATCGGCATCTGAAACGCGCTCGGTCTTCACCTGCTTGTGCCCGTCGTCGTCGTAGACGAGGCGGACCTCTTTCGTGCCGATCTTCTTCCAAACGAGCGGAGCGAATCCCTCCCTAAGCGTCGCCTTGTGCACGACGAACTGATCAGGCGCGACGCGCCCCTGCACGACACTCTCACCGAGCCCCCAGCTCGACGTCACGAAAATCACGCCACGGTGGCCCGTGTCAGGATCGAGGGTGAAGATGACGCCGGCGCTCGCGCGATCGGAGCGCACCATCTTCTGGACGCCGACCGATAGGGCGATGCTCGCATGATCGAAGCCCATGTCGAGGCGGTAGCGGATTGCGCGCGGAGTGAAGAGAGAGGCGAAAGCGTTCCGGACTGCCTCCAAGACGAACGGCGCGCCGCGGACGTTGAGGTAACTCTCCTGCTGTCCGGCGAAGCTTGCGTTCGGGAGATCCTCGGCGGTCGCAGAGGATCGGACGGCGACGTCCGTGGCATCCTCACCCGACTCTCGGGAGAGGGTCGCGTACTCAGCGACGATCTCGCGCTCGATCGGCTCCGGTATCCGGGCGCCGACGATCGCAGCGCGGATCCTGTCTGCACCGCGCGTGAGATCGTCGACGTCCCTCGCGTTGAGCCGGGACAGCTCGCCGTCGATCACGGAGCCGAGGTTGGATTCCAGGATGAACGCGCGGTACGCCTCTGCCGTCACTGCGAACCCGTTGGGCACGCGTACGCCCAGAGGAGTCAGTTCTCGGAGCATCTCCCCCAAGGAAGCGTTCTTCCCGCCGACATGAGCCACGTCCTCGAGCGTCACGTCGCGTAGCAATCGGGTCCAAGCCATCTCAGCCTCCTGACAGCCAAACGGATCGCCCCTCCCTTCGCACGTCGCGTGCCGGCCTCGCGAAGCAAAGAATGCGACGCAGCGCCAGCGCAGTGCGCAAGAGATGCGCCTCGGCGCAAGCTCGAGCGGCATCGGGCGTCGCTCACGGGCGAAGGGCGCTCGGGTGCGCAGCGGCTGAGTCGGGGATGGCGCGCGGCGTGCTTCTACACGGGGGTATGAAGCCCACAGATACAGCTCCTCCGCGGTTCGTTCTCATCGTCGGAATCGACGCCTCCCCGGACGCCGAGCGGCTGCTCGACGCGGCCGCCACGCTTGCCCGAGGGATACAGGGGGCAGAGATTCATCTAGTTCACGCGATCGAACCCTACGAAACCGAAGGGTTCCCGGTTGCCGAGGCTCGAGACCGGGCAATCGCGCGGGGGCGCGCGTACCTGGACGAGAAGGCGAGAGCCGCCCAGGCGCGGAGCGGCGTCATGGTCATAGGACACCTTCGGACGTCGCTCGCTGCCCCGGCGATCATCCAGGCGGCCGCGAGCACCGACGCCGATCTCGTCCTCGTCGGAACGCACGACCGAAAGGGGCTCTCACGATGGGCTCTCGGATCCGTCGCTGAGCGCGTGACGCGCGAAGCGGCTTGCCCTGTGCTCGTGGTTCGACCGAAGCATCACCATACCGCGCGAGTGCCGGAGATCGAACCCCCCTGCGCCAACTGCCTTCAGGTTCAGCGCGAGTCGAAGGGAGCGAAGCTCTGGTGCGCCCGGCACGCAGAGCACCATCCGCTGGCGCACCTTCACTACGAGATTCCGGAGGGCTTCGGCGCCGGCTCGGGGCTGATCCGCTCGTAACGGAGAGCCAAGTAGCCTGGCACGGCCTCTGCTTTACTCAGGGGCATGCTCGCTCTCAAGACAATCCTGGTCCCGTTCGACTTCGACAAATCCACCGACGCGGCTCTCGACGCCGCGATCGATTTGGCGCGAATGACGGAGGCGCGGATCATCCTATTTCACGCTTGGGACGCGACCTGGGCCTACGACGAACCGTCCTTCCGCATGAACGACATCACGCTGGAGATCGGGAAAGCGGCGCGCGCCTCGGTCGAAAAGAAGCTGCAGGAGGTCCGGGCGAAGTGGCCGCGAACGACCGCGCTCGTGCGCCAGGGGACGACGTGGCAGACGGTCCTCGACGTCATCCGAGAAGAGAAGTGCGACCTCGTCGTGATTGGAACACACGGTAACAGGGGTCTGGCGCACGCGTTCCTCGGGAGCGTCGCCGAGAAGATCGTGCGAACGTCGCCCGTGCCGGTCCTGACGGTGCGAGGACCGGCGACTAGAGGCTGAGGGGCACGCGCATCAACGCGCCGACCGCGTACCCCGCCAGGGCGCTCGCCGTGCCGATGAGCGCCATCTCGATCCCGTTCCGCATCGGGCTGCCCACGGTCACGTGCGCCTTGTACGCGCCCACGCCGAAGAGGACCAACGCGGCCGAGATGACGGCCAGCCAGGTCGCGGCTCTAGTCGGGAGGACTAGGAATGGTGTGAGGGGGACCAGAGAGCCGACCAAGCAAGCCGCGCCAACCACGAGCGCACCGCGCAAACTGTCGCGACGCCCGATCGGCGCGAGCTTGTGCTCTTCGGACATCATGACCGCGACCCAGACGTCCTCGTTCGCCGTGATCGTCTCGACGATTCGATCGAGGAGATTCCCGTCGAATCCCTTGCGCGCGTACATGGCCCGCACCTCGCTCCGCTCGAGCGTGGGGACCGCGCGTACATGCCGGTACTCTCGTTGCCTCTCGCTCTCGTACAGAGCGCTCTCTGCAAGGCGCGAGCTGTACGCGACCGCAGCCATCGAGACGACGCCGGCAAACGTGGAAGCGAGACCTGCCGCAAGGACGATTCTCGCGTTCGCGGTCGCCGCCGCTACGCCCAGGACGACGCCTAGAACGTTCACGAGCCCATCCTGTCCGCCCAAGATTACGTCGGCTAGCGCAGAGCCGTGGCGGTGAGGATCGACGCGGGAGTGATAGCGCGCCTCTCGCTCCGGGACGTTCATACCCAGCTCACGGTTTCACGAACGCTAGGACGAACCGATCGTGCTTCTCCCCGCGAAGCGGCGCCTTGGGGCTGGCGTCCCAATCGCGTGGGTCACCGGAGTCGCGAAGGAAGCGCCCCTCGGCGCCGAACGAGAAGCCCGCTGATTCGATCTCGCGTCGCGCATTGCGCGATTCCTCGGTGTGAAGCGCGTGGAGATCCGTCACGAGAGGGCCTTCCTGCGGCGTCTCTTCCAAGACGACATAACGACCGCCTCGACGGAGCGCGAGATGGACCGCGTGGTTCATCGCGTCTCGATCGACGCCCAGGGGGACGAGGTCGCCGTACGGGAGCGCCAGGAAGACCACGTCGAGGCCACGAGCCTCTGGCGGAAGGGGAGCGATGAAGTCCCGGTCCACCCGCACGACGTTCGCGTCGCTGGCACGCCCGAGACGCTCTCGCCATGCGGTCTCCGCGGACGAGCCCACCAGCATGCCCGGCGCGTTCTGTCCGAAGACGACGCCGTGCGCGCCGACCGAGCGTGCAAGGAGCTCTGTCAGATAGCCCTTGCCGCACGCGAGCTCGGCGACGCGCATGTCGTGGTCGACGGACAAGAAGGTCAGTAGATCCGCTGCCTGTCTAGGCTCGTCGAGCGCGCGGTCCGCAGGAGTGCGATCGGGGGCCGCGAGGAGATCGAGAACGGCGGGCGACGGAGCCACTTCGCCGATGGCGTGCATGTTCGAGATTGTGTACGCGCGCGTCGTCGGGAGCGTGGCGTTGGACAGGTCCCTGGGGGTGGGCCCGGCGGCGCACGCGGCGATCCCGACAACTGCGAAGATCCAGGAGAGCCTCATGGCCAAAGTACATTCACGAACCGTGCTCGCCCAGCGCGACCAGAGCTAGCCCTTGTGCCCGAACTGGCTCCGCCGCTTCCTGCGCTGCCGCGCAATCCGTGCGCCGCGCCTCTGCCTGTGGTGCAAGGGGCTCGCCCCCCTCATCTGCGATCGCGGCCCCGACGGCGTCCTTCTCGAGCGTCTCATGCTCGAGCAGTGCCGCGATCAAGCGATCGAGCTCACGTCGGTGCTCGCTCAGCGTCGCCCGCGCTACCTCTGCCGCCTGGTTCAGGACCCTACGCGTCTCTTCCTCGATCGCGTGCGTCGTCGCGTCGCTCGTACTGCTGTCGGTCCCAAGCTTCTGTCCGAGGAAAGCGTGCTCGGTGCGCTGCTGGTGGAAGACCGGACCGATGGCCTCCGACATTCCGTAGTGCGCGACCATGTTGAAGGCGATGCTCGTCGCCTCACGCAGGTCGTTCTCCGAGCCGCTCGACACCTCGCCAAGGAGCAGCTGCTCGGCGGCGTACCCGCCGAGGAGGACGTAAAGCTTCGCTTCGAGGAGTGATCGTGTCGCGAGGTGCCGGTCCGCGGCCGGCGTCTGCTGCGTGGCCCCGAGCGCCATCCCGCGAGGGAGGATCGACACCCGCTGGAGCGGTTCCGCATTCTCGGTGAACCAGGTGACGATGGCATGCCCGCTCTCGTGCGTCGCGACCCGCTTCCGTTCGTCGACGTCGAGGAGCGTCTCCCGCGGATCGCCCAGGACGATCTTGTCCATTGCCGCTGCGAAGTCCCGCGCGTCCACGTTCTCGCCGTTCCGTCGCGCCGCGTGGAGCGCTGCTTCGTTGGCGAGATTGGCCAGATCCGCACCCGAGAACCCCGCGGTCGCCTGCGCCAGGCGCTCGAGGATGACGTCGGGCGCGAGCGGCATCCCTCGCGTATGAACCTTCAGGATGGCCTCGCGCGCTTTGGACTCCGGTCGATCCACCACGACGTGTCGATCGAAGCGCCCGGGACGCAGAAGCGCGGAGTCGAGCACGTCCGGGCGATTCGTCGCAGCGAGGACGATCACGTTGTCCGTGTGACTGAACCCGTCCATCTCCGAGAGGAGCTGATTGAGCGTCTGCTCGCGTTCGTCGTTCACCCCGCCGATGCCGGCGCCCCGGGCCCGCCCGACGGCGTCGATCTCGTCGATGAACACGATCGCCGGCGCCAACTTCTTGGCCTCTTCGAACAGCTCGCGTACGCGCGACGCGCCGACGCCCACGAAGACCTGTATGAACTCGCTCCCGTTCACATAGAAGAAGGGTACGCCCGCTTCGCCGGCGACTGCGCGCGCGAGCAGAGTCTTTCCCGTTCCCGGCGGCCCCACGAGCAGAACGCCGCGCGGCAGTTTGCCGCCGAGCTTCTGGAACTTCGCCGGGGCGCGGAGGAAATCGACGACCTCCTTCAGGTCGCTCTTGGCCGACTGCAGCCCCGCGACGTCGTCGAAGCGGACACGAACCTCCTCCTGAGGCTCGAACCGTCGATTCCGTCCGCGCATGAAGCCACTCAGCGGGCCGCCGGCCGCGCCCGTGAGCGACTGCGCGGCCCGGCGCGAGATCCACCACCAGACGCCGCCGATCAGCACCCATGGAAGGAGAGACACGAGGAGCGACATGAGCGGAGACTGCCGATCATCCGCCGCGACGATGTCGACCTGCTTGTCCCGAAGCAAGGGCAGGAGATCGCGATCTTCCTGCGCGGGAAGCGTCGTCTTGAACGCGGTGGCGTCGCGTCCTTCGATCTTCTCGGCGGCTTTGAGCGTCCCTGCCACCTCGCGGTCCGTCAGCGTGATCTTCGCGACCTTGCCGGCCTGCACCCACCCGTAAAACTGCGTGTAGTCGACGGCGGCCACGTTCGCCGCGCGCCCGAGGCCGACCTGAAATACGAGGAAGAGGAGCATGACCGCCGCCGAGAGCGCGAGTGACCCCCACGGCGGACGGGACTGCGGTGACACGGGCGCTCCTTGCCGCTCCGGCGGCGGAGCTCTTCGAGCGGGGCTGGAGTCAGGATTCGCCATTGCTATCTCAGAAAGCATGTACCGGGCCCAACGGCGAACCCGCGGGCTAGCCGTGGGTTGCAGCGGGCACGTTCCACCATCCGCCCCCGAGGGCGACGTACAGGGCTACGGTATCCTGCAATCGCTGCGCGACGGCCTGCACATAAGTGATCTTCGCCTGCAGGAACTGGTCGTCCGCGACGAGCACCTGAAGATACGTCGCGATGCCGGCGACGAAGTTGGCTTGGATGAGGTGTAACGCTCTTTCGGCCGTCTCTACGGCCTCCGTCTGAGCCACCAAAGCGTCGGCATCATGGCTCAGCCCTCGCAGCGTGTCCGCTACCTGCTCAAAGGCTCCGAGCACGGTCTGCCGATACTGCGCGGCTGCCGCGTCGCGCGCGTCGATCGCCGCCTTGCGCTGGTAGTACAGCGCGCCGCCGTGAAAGATCGGTTGCGTCACGCCCGCAGCGAGGCTCCAGAAGTCACCTGCAGCGGCTGATGTGGCGTTGACACCATAGTCCGCGCTCAACGTGAGATTTGGCAGCATCGCTGCCGTCGCCACGCCAATGGCGGCGTTAGCCGCGTGCAGCTGGGCCTCGGCGATGAGAACGTCCGCGCGCTGCCGAACGAGCTCCGACGGGAGACTTAGAGGCAGCTCCTCCGGAAGTTTGAGATCCGAGAGTGCCAGGGGGGGCTGATTCCACTTCGCGGGAGTCAGTCCGGATAGCGCCGCGAGGAGATCGGCGGTCTGATCGATCTTCTCCTCGAGCGGCGGAAGCGTCGCAAACGTGCTGGCAAGCTGACTCTGCAACGTGAGAACCGTCGAGTAGGGGACGGTGCCCGCCGTGGCTTGTGCGTTCGCGATCCGCACCTGAAGCTGGAGAATGGCGATGGTGAGCTTCGTTGCCTCGACTTCGTCTCGATATGCGGCCTGCGCGATGACGGCATCTACTACGTTGCTCGTGAGCGTCACGTAAACCCCGGCGAGGGCGTAGCGCTGCGCGTCGACGGCCGCCCCGAGCACTTCCACTTGACGGCGCTGTCCGCCCCAAATATCGAGCGCATAACTGACGTTGCCCGAGACCGTAAAGAGGTTGAACGTACTGCTCCCCCCGAGCACGCCCGGCGCAAGATTGTAGAGCTGTCTACTCGCGCCGGCCTGAGCGTTGATCTGTGGGAAGAAGACGCCGTACCCGGCGCGAAGGCTGTTCTGATTCTGGCGTAGAGTTGCGCGCGCGGCATCGAGCGCAGGGCTGGTGGCGAGGGCTCGGCTCACGATCGAATCGAGCGGCGGGCAGCGCAGTAGGCGCGACCAGTCGGCTGCGACCGGCGCCCCTTCGGCGAACTGCTGCTTCTTCCCGTCGGCGACGACCGTGTCGCTCGTGGGGTGCGGCAAATAGCTCCGATCGCCCGGCGCATCGGGTCGCTGGAAGTTGGGGCCGACAGCGCAGCCCGCGCCGGCGAGCGCGAAGAGAGCAGAGAGGGCGCTCTTCATCTCACTTCTTCTCTCCGATGTAGACGTCGACCATCTCGCCGGGGAACACCTGAACACCCGGCGGTGGCGCAAAACGGAAGATGACGGGCAACACGCGAAGGTCGACCCTCTCCAGGCGCTCGTTCGAGAGCTCGATCTTCGGCGAGACATACGGCTGCAGGCGAACGAACTCGAGTGGGATCTTCGTTTTCGTGCCGCGGATGGACATCTCCGCCGTCAGCTTCTCGGGCGGCGGGAGGCGAGGGATGAGAATCTCGTCGATGTAGCAGCGCACATCGAGGGTGCCCTTCGTCGAGCTCATGACGATGATGGGGTCGAAGCCCTGCGTATACGTGTCGTAGGCCCCCTGAGGTGAGACGTAGCTGCCAACCGCGGAGGCGATCGACATGACGATGCCGTCGGCCGGAGCCTTGATCGTGTACTTCGCGAGGAGTGCGCTCGACGCCGCATAGGCCTTGCTGAGCGCCTCTACCTGCTTCTCCTGGTTGCGTATGTCGAAGACCCACGCGCCGGCCTTGCTGAGGTCGAGCTGCCGCATGGCCATGTCGAGGTTCGCCTTTGCGACCTTTTGCGCGTTGATCGCGTTGTCGAGCGCGTCCTTGCTGACCGACTCCGGATCGAGCTGATAGGAGGCCTGCTGCTTGCCGAGCGTGTCGGTAGCCGTCTTCAGGTTCGCCTGCGCCACTTCGACCTGCGCTTCTGCGATCTCGAGGTTCTCCTTGCGCGGCTGCGCGCGGAGCTCCGCGAGGAGAGCCTCGGCGGCCTCCGCCTGCGAGCGCTGCTGTTCGACTGTCGCCCTCTGGATCGAGTCGTCGATCTGAATGAGCGGCGTCCCTTGGGTGACCTGCTGCCCCTCGGCGACGAGGATCTTGACGATCGAGCCCGGAACCTCCGGGTAGATGTTGATGTTCTCGCCGTTCGACTGATTGCTCTCGATGATCCCGTTCGCGAAGATCCCCTGCGCGTACGGGTCGGACGCGGGCGTGAAGACCGGCGGCAACGCTTTCCTGGGGACGGCATAGACGTAGGCGCTGTACAGCGCGCCGAGGGCACCGAGCACGACCAGAAAGAGAATGATCTTGTTACGCATCGGCGCCTCCTTTTCCGTCGAGAAGCCGTCCGTCTTCCATGTGCAGGATCCGGTCCGCGAAGCTGTAGATGCGATCGTCGTGCGTGACGACGATGATGCATCGACGCTCGGTCAGGACTTCCTGCTTCACGAACTCGACGATCCTTTTGCCGGTATCCCCGTCGAGAGAGGCCGTCGGCTCGTCGAAGATCATCAACTCCGGTCCGCTGGCCAGCGCGCGGGCGATGGCGACGCGCTGCTGCTCCCCTCCACTGAGCCTCGTCGGACTGAGCTGCGCGCGGGCGGCCAGTCCCACCACGTCCAGGTACTTCTTCGCCTCCTTGATCGACGCGTTCCACTCCTGTCGCTTGAGAAGGAGAGGAATGGCTACGTTCTCCACCGTCGTCAGATTCGGGAACAGGTGGAAGTCCTGAAAGACGAAGCCGACTCTGTTAAGGCGGAAGGAGGCAAGCGCGTTCTTTTTGAGGGTCCATATGTCCGTGTCCTCGACGCGGACCGTGCCTGAGTCGGGCCGCAGGATCCCAGAGATGATCGAGAGGAGGGTCGTCTTCCCACTTCCAGATGGTCCCACGATGTAGAGCATCTCTTTGAAGCGCGCGTCGAACGTCACGTCGCGGACGGCGCAGGTCTTGGCTTCGCCCTGACCGAACCACTTCGTTAGGGCTTCTGCCTTGATCGCCACGGGGTTCATGTCATCCCCGGAAGACGTCATACGGATCGATTCGAAGGACTTTTCGGACCGCGATGTATCCGGAGAAAGTGGAGATCACGAGCACCATCCCGAGCGCGAGCGCGAGGTTGCCGTACGTGACGATCGATGCGTAGTCGGGCACGCGCAGCTTCGCGAGGGCGATGAGCCCCGCGCAAAGACCGATACCGAGTCCATAGCCGGCCAAGCCGGTCAGGATCGCCTGGAAGAAGATCATCGCCACCAGCTCGTAACCCTTCGCGCCGATGGCCTTGAGGGCGCCGAACTTCTCCAGGTTCTCGAGCACGAACGTGTAGAACGTCTGCCCGGAGATGGAGAGCCCGACGATGAAGCTGATCGCGGTCATCAGCAGCAGGTTGGTCCCCATGCCGGTGTGCGCGATGTACCAATTGGTGATGCGGTCGATGAACCCCTGCTCGGTCACGGTGTCGTAGCCGAGTCGCGCGACCTCCTCCTGAATGTGAGGGACCGCCGCCGCGCTCCGCGGCTCGACGAGGATGAACGAGATCGTGTAGCGCATCGATGGGATGTACTGGATGGCGCGGTTGAAGGTCGTGTACAGGGTGGGGACGCCGAAGAGCCCACTCGCTGGCACCTTCGCGATGCCTACGATTACGCCGCGGTTGTCGTTGAGCTCGAACTCGGAACCCATCGTGGGGCTCTCGAGCTTGGAGTACTCCTCGTCCTTGACCACGATGAAGCCGTTCTCCGCGTAGATGTCGGCGATGTTCCCCTCGATGAGCTGCGGGCGCCCGAAGAGGCTCGTGTCATCAAGGCCGAGGACGGTCACCGGCTGGTAGAGCCCGTCCTTCATGCGCACCAGAGCTCCACCCGAGTAGAGGGGGACCGCGAACTTGACCCCCTCGATACTTCGCACGGCGTCGAGCACGTAGTCGGGCAACGGGATCGCGCTGCTCACGTTGGTGACGGAGCGGTCCATGACCCAGACCTTCGAGCCCGTGTTCGTCACCGTCGACGAAGCCTTCTTCATCATCCCGGCGAACATCGACGTCATCTGGATCATGAGGAAGACGGAGAACGTCAGTCCCATGAGCAATGCCGCGAATTTCCCCTTGTCGTTGACGAGGAGCTTGTACGCGATGCGAAGGATCCCGAGCATGGCGGGCCCTAGCAGTGCAGTGAGCATGCCGAAGGTCACCGGCGCGCTTGATGCGCGCTAGGGCGAGGAGAACGCGAAAGGACTGCACGGTGGTGCAAGTCCTTCGCCGCCGGCAAGGATTGCGGCCGCCGTTACCGCACTGCGACCTTCGCCCCTTCACGGACCGACGCGCCTGGGTGGATGATGACGGTCTCGTCGCTCTCGAGGCCGCTCAGGATCTCCGCTTCGAGCGCGCCGCGATGCCCGACCTGCACGGCACGCGCGACGGCGCGCCCACCGCTCACGACGAAGACCGCCCATCCAGAACCCCGACGGAAGAGCGCGCTCTCGGGGACCTGCACGACGTCGGGCTTCGACCACACCGTGATCTCGATCTCCGCGGCGAAGCCATCACCGAGCGGCGCCCACGCGTCCGGCGGCCCCTCCGGATCGAGGACGACGTTCACGCGCTGCTCGTCCACTCCGAGCGCTGATGTCTTCGTGAACGCGGACGGTTCGACGCGACGCACCTTCGCAGTGAGCGGCTCGTCCTTTCCCCAATGAAGAACGCGAGCCGGCATCCCAGGGCGAACCGGAACGGCATCCTGTGAAAGCACGTCGACGACGAGTTCCAGCGCTCGAGGATCGCCGACCTCGATGAGCGCCGCCCCCGCCTCCACGACCCCCTCGCTCTTGTGCAGTACGTGCAGCACTCTTCCATGGACCGGCGACGAAACCTCGAACTGCTCGGACGAGCGAGCACCCGGACCGAAGCGCTCGAGCGCCGACCTCGCCTGCTCGATATCGTGCGCGGCGATTTGCCGGGAGAAGTGCGCAGACGCGAGCTCCGCGTCACGCATGCGAGCGTCAGCCGCCGCTTGGTCCAACTGCGAGGGGGGGAGTGAGCCTTGCTTGGCCAGAGCCTCCACTCGCGCGAGATCCCGATGCGCCTGGTCGGCCGCGGTCTCGGCGCGCGACACTGTCGCCTCAGCTTGCCTCTGCGCGTCGATGGCGGAGGCGAGGTGCTCCTGAGCGACCTGCCGCGATCGGGGATCGAGCAGCGGAGCTGGAAGGGGGAGGAGTCGCGCCAGAACCATTCCGGGTTCGACAGCGTCCCCCTCGTTCAGGTCGATCCGGGCGAGCGTCCCCGCAACGGGGGCCGAGACCGTGTAGCGCTCCCGAACGCGCGCGCGCCCGTCATCGACCACCTTGAGATCGAGCGGCGCCCGAACGACGCGGGCCACATCGACGTCGATCGGTTGCGTGCGCAGAGCGAAGAGAATCCCCGCGAGCAACGCGGCGGCGAGGAGAGCGGCAAGGATCCGAAACGACCATGTCATGGTGGGCAACCTTCAGTCACGCGCCTTGAGAACAGCGACGAGATCGAGCCGGTCCGACTGACTTCGCACGACGAGGCTGCTCAGCAGCGCGGCAAGCACGACGACGCATGCTGCGCCGACATAGGACGCCGGTGACACGGCGAGAGGAATGCGGAGGAGCTCACGATCGATGCTCCTCAGCGAGAGCGCGCCGAGAGCGCGCCCGAGGTAAAGCCCCGGACCGACTCCGAGCAAGACCTGGATCGCCTGCTCTCCGAGGAGAACCACCGCGAGCTCGCTTCGGGTGAACCCCAGGATCCGCATCGTCGCGAGGTCCCGACTCCGCAGCTCGAACGCGATCCGCGCGTTGTTGTAGACGACCCCCACCGCGATCGCGGCTGAGAAGAGCGCGAGGATGACCTGCATCACGACGAGGACGTCCCCTTCTTCGGCGCGCACGAGCCCGCGGTCCACGCTGGGCCGACTCACCTGGGCCACCGCCGGAAGATCGCTCAACCGCCGTGTCACGTCGTCGATGTCGCGCGGATCTACGGCCAGGAGCACGACGTTGGCCTCCGGGGGCTCCCCCATCAGCTGGGACAGCTCGGTCGCGTCCATGTACGCGGCGATCCCGAGGAAGTCGTCTACGAGCGCCGCGACGGGGACGCGAGCTTTGCGGCGATCGGACTCGAGCACCTCGATCTCGATTTCGTCCCCGGCGTGGACGCCGAGCGACTCGCCGAGGGGGCGCGACAAAGAGAGACCGGAAGGGGGAAGGCGTAGTGGAAGGTGATCGGCGCCGAGGAGTCGGTGCAGGTCCATCTCCTCGGCGATCCCCAGGATCGCCGTGGTGCGAACGCGATGACCCGCGCGCAGGCGAACGGGTACCTGTCGCTCCCCTTCGGCATGGCGGACCCCGGGGATATGAGCGGCGTCGCGCACGGCCCGCCAGGGGCGCGCCTCATCGAGCGTCACGGTGATGGCTTCGCGGTGAGAGACCTCGAACTGCAGGCGGAGCACGTCGTCCATCGAATCGCTCATGACACTCCCGGCGACGACGATCGCCGTTGCGAGGGCGATCGACGCAGCGGAGAGGAGCAGCCGCCACGGTCGTCTCGCGGCGTCGCGCAGCACCATTCGTGCGATGGGGCGAAGGAGGGTATAGACGCGATCGAGCGGGGTGGGGCGGTAGCTCGGCGGCGCCTCCGGACGCATCGCCTCTGCCGGTGGAATGGCGACGGCGGCGTGGACGGCAGAGAACGTCCCCCCAACGCCGGCCACGACGGCCACGCACGTCGCGACCGCGATCGTCCACGCGTCGAACCGGAAAAGGTAGCTCCCGAACCGGAAGTACCGCGCATAGACGGCGAGGATACTCTTCGCACCGAGCACCCCGAGACCCCACCCGAAGACCACTCCGAGGGCGCAGATAGCGAGGGCGAGCTCGAGGTAGTGCGCGGTCAGCTCGCGCGTGCGGTAGCCGAGCGCTTTCAACGTGGCGATCTGCTCTCGCTGGGTCCCGACGATGCGCGACAGGAGCACGTGCAGGAGGAACGCGGCGACGCCGAGGAAGATGACGGGGAGCGTCCACGCTGTCTTCTGTAGCTGCCCGATCTTCTGGTCGACCAGTCTGCTCGATGCTTGATCGGCTCGGCCCACCGCGCCGAGACCGCCATACGGCTCCAGGATCGTGTCGACGCGCGCGATCGTCTCCTCTACGTCGCCCCCTACGGCGAGTTGGATCGCGACGTCGTTGAAGCCGCCGGTGAGCCCCGTCGCCTTGGACAAGGCGTCTCCATCCATCCAGGCGACGCCGAAGTGCCACGGATCCGGGAGGCCGGTGCGTGGCTCGGAGGCCCACACGAACTCCGGCGAAACCGCGACGCCGACGATCTTGAGCTTCGCGAGCCGCCCGTCGATCACGGCCTCCAACACCGCCCCCGGAACGAGGTTCCACGTCTCGGCGAACGTGGCGCTCAGCACGATCTCATTGGTGCTCCCCGGCTCGACCTGCCTGCCCGACTGGATTTGCGTCTGATTGAGCCGGGCCTCCTCGGGGCCGCTCACCGAGACGAAGTGAGCGACGACAGCTTCGTCGCTTCCTGGGACGATGACGCGATAGTCCCCGACGACCCTCCCCTCGACGGTCGCGACCCCGGGCAGCTCCCGCAGCCGATCGAGGACCGGGCGCGGCGCCGACTTGAGGTGGGCGAAGACGTCGGCGAAGTGTGCCTCTTCGTAGAAAGCGTCGCGAGACGCCTTGACGGACGCTGCGGCGGAGACCGAGGCAACGAAGCTCGCGATGCCACAGCCAACGAGGAGCGCGATCGTGAAGCACTGGTATCGCAACTGCCAGAGGTCGCGTAGGAGCTTGCGCTGGAGCGTCTTCACCACGAGACCTCACTCGGCGCCTTGCGATGCGCGTTCGCCTCGTCGGTCGCGATCCGCCCGTCGGCGAGCGTGACCACGCGGTCGGCCATCTGCGCGATGGGGGCGTTGTGGGTGACGACGGCGATGCTCGTCTCGAGCTCGCGGTTCACGCGATCGAGCACTTCGAGCACGAGCCTCCCGGTCGCTGCGTCGAGTGCCCCCGTGGGCTCGTCGCAGAGGAGGATCTCGGGCTTCTTGACGACCGCGCGCGCGATCGCGACCCGCTGCTGCTCGCCTCCCGACATTTGCGATGGGTAGTGGTCGCGCCGTACGGAAAGCCCGACGAGCTCTAGAGCATCGTCGGGCGACATCGACTTCGTCGCGAGATCGGCGACGAGCGCGACGTTCTCACGCGCCGTGAGGCTGGGGATCAGGTTGTAGAACTGGAAAATGAAGCCGATGTGAAGGCGCCGGTATTGAGTCAGCTCCTCCTCGGTCGGGTGCGACATGTCTCGTCCCGCGTAAGCGAGCGTGCCGGAGGTCGGGACGTCGAGGCCGCCTAGGATGTTCAGAAGAGTGGACTTGCCGCTCCCGGACGGACCGAGCAGGACGACGAGCTCGCGCCTGCGGAGGTCGAAGTCGACGCCACGAAGCGCCTGCACTTCCACCTCGCCCATCCGGTAGGTCTTCACGAGCGCTGTCGCCCGGATGGCGATGCCGTTTCCAGGCTCAGCCAACGATGCCTCCGCTCGCTCGCAGCCTATGCCGCCGGAGGATCCGGCGTCGAGGACTCACCTCGTCACGGAGCACCCTTCGTCGTCGCTGCGCGCGCGCGCCCGAATTCCCAGCGAAGGTTTGTCGGGGACATTACGCCGTTGTTCGTCGCGGAGTTGCCGCGGAACCGGGCGATCGCCGGAGCGTCGCCCATCCCGGTCGTAAAGCAGGTCAGAATGCCGTCATTCGACGCGACGACGACCTCGTACACACCATCGGCATCGACGTCCGCGACCATTAGCGACGCGTCGATCGGTCCACCCACTTTTCCGATCGCCGATCGTCGCCCATCGGGGTTGATGGCTACGACCTCGCCCGCGGCGGTGCCGAAGAGGAGTCTCTGCCCCCCCTTGGGGTCGAGCGGGCTGACCACCGGTGTCCCCAGGACGCGCGCGTCACCCGAGCGGAGCCGCAGTCCGTGCTCACCAAGAAGGAACAGGCCATCGCCCGCCGGCTCTCGCCCTACGGGGACTGCGAGCAGGCCGGACGTCGTTCCGAGGAAGGGGATCGGCGAGCCGAGGAGATTGACGTGGACCTTCTCGTCGCGCCCGACGACCGTCGACCACAGCTCGTGTCCCGTTCCACCGTCGAGGATTCGAGTCGCGCCCCCCTCCCAGGCCGCGATCACCTCGAGCCGCCCGTCGCCGTCGACATCGGCGAGGACCGGCGAAGCGCGGACACGCCCGTCGTCGCGCATGGACCAGAGGGTCTCCCCGCTCGAAGCGCGAAGCGCCGAGACTGTGCCGTCCCAGCTCGCGGCGACGAGCTCGCTCTTCCCGTCACCGTCGAGGTCCGCCGCGGCGATGCCCGCTTCGATCGTCCCGTGTGCCGTCGCCGTCGCGGCTTGGAGCGTTCGTGACCAGAGGACGTTCCCGTTTCGACCGTCGAGCGCATGAACATGAGCACTCTGGTCGCCGACCACGACGTCGAGAGCGCCGTCGCCGTTCACTTCGACGAGCGTCGGCGCAGCGAGCGGCTCGGAGCCGAGCGGGTGCGTCCAGAGAACCTGTCCATCGAGGCGAGCGGCGACGATCTGTCCGTTGCCGGTCGAGAAGAAGACTCGCCCGGCGTCCACCGCGATCCCGTTGACGTCGCGTCTGCCATGGCCCGGCGTCGCGATCATCCGGATCGTATGGCCGGTAACGCCGTCGATCAGATAGACGCCGTCGGTCGGCTCATCGAGCGCGTCGAAGGAGCCGCCATGCGTCCCGATCACGACCGTTTTTCCAACGACCGCCATCGTCGTTCGCGCGTCGGTCCGCCCGACGACGGCGGTCCAGAGGTGTGGCAGCACTACGTCGGTCCCAACTTGGGGAGCGCTCGGGGGAGGCTCGAGCGCGCTTGTGGTGCTCGCGGGGTTTGCGGGGGCGAGCGCATTGCTCGTCGTCGGAGGGGGGGAGTTCGGCTCGCTGAGCCCCGAGGCACAAGCCGTCGCAGCGGTGAGCAGTCCAGCGAACAGGAGCGGCGTTCTCATGCCGCTCCGCAGAGCAACATGCGTTCCGCACTCCGCCCGCAAGGGTTTCGCCCGGCCTCGTGGCTGTGGGGCCGCAAACGGTGCGCGCTCCGCGCACGGGCGTCGGTCCTGGGCCGGGGCACGTTTCGCCACGAGGCTGTCGACTTTCCACCAGCCCCACCGCCCGAAAGGACATACTCGCTTCTCGAATGGATCCGGTCTCGCGGCTGGGGCTGTCGATCGCTCTCATCCTCGCGATTGCCAAGCTGGGCGGCGAGTTCGCCGTCAGGCTGAAACAGCCGTCCGTGCTCGGGGAGATGCTCGCGGGCGCCCTCCTCGGCAGCGTTCATGTCGCGTTCTTCGACCAGCTAAGGAGCGATCCGAACATCGACATGCTGGCGCGTCTCGGCGTCCTCCTCCTGCTCTTCGAGGTCGGTCTCGAGTCGACCGTTCGGGACGTGCTTCAGGTGGGGGTCGCGTCGGCGCGCGTTGCCGTCCTCGGGACCGTCGGGACGCTGGTCTGCGGGTGGGCGGCGGCTGCGCTCGCGATGCCCGATTCGAGCACGCTCGTGCACCTTTTCGTTGCCTCGGCGATCACCGCGACGAGCATCGGTATCAGCGCGCGCGTCCTGAAAGACGCCGGGGCGGCGCGCAGCCGGGAAGCGCACACGATCCTCAGCGCAGCCGTTCTGGACGACATTCTCGGCCTCGTCGCCCTCGCGCTCGTCACGGCGGCGGTCACCCACTCGGCCGAGGGGGGGACGATCACCCCGTGGGCCGTCCTCTGGCTCGCGACGAAGACGCTGGGGTTCCTCGCGATCGCGCTCGCGGCTGGTGTGAAGCTCGCTCCGGCGCTCTTCCGGCTCACGGCGCGCCTGCGAACGAGCGGAGCGCTCCTCGCGACCGGGCTCTCGTTCTGCTTCGTACTGGCGTGGGCTTCGAACGCCATCGGCCTCGCCCCGATCGTCGGCGCGTTCACCGCGGGGCTCATCCTCGACGACTCGCACTCGGATCGGTTCGTCCAAAGAGGGGAGGCGTCGCTCGCCAACCGAATCGAGCCGATTTCGTCCTGGTTGGTGCCAATCTTCTTCGTGCTGATGGGAATGCACTCGGACCTCAGCGCGCTCGTGCATCCGCGAACGCTGCTCCTCGTCCTCCTCCTTACGGTCGCGGCGGTGGTCGGCAAGCTGGCGTGCGTGTTCGGTGCGCCTCGAGGATCGAACCGCCTTGCCGTCGCGATCGGGATGATCCCTCGAGGCGAGGTGAGCCTCGTCTTCGCCAACCTCGGGCGCTCGCTAGGGCTCCTCGATGCAGGCCAGTATTCGGCGCTCGTCACAGTCGTCGTCGTGACGACGCTCGTCACCCCGGCGGCGCTGCGCGGTCGCCTGCGCTCGTCGGCAGCCGGAGCGTGATCGTAGTCCCGCTCGCGAATGCGTCGCACTTGCTCTTGACCTCGATCGTCCCTCCGTGGGCCGCAACGACGTCCTCGATGAGCATCAACGCGAGCCCGGTTCCGTGCGTCACGCCGTGACCACGCCGGAAGAGATTCGCGACCTTGTCGGCGGGGATTCCAGGGCCATCGTCGTCGACAGCCACGACGACGAAGCCGTCCTCGGTCCGGAGATGCACATGGATCGCTCCTCCCGGGAGCCTCCGAGTCCCCCGGCGCACGTAACGGAAGGCGTTGCCCACGAGCGTCGCGACCGCCCAGGCGATCTTCTCGGCGTCGACGTTCATGCGCGGAAGCGACGGCTCCGCGTCGATGGCGAGCGTGACGTCGAGCGCGCTCGCTTGCTCCTGGAGCGTCTCGATCGTTCCCGTGAGGAGAGCCACGAGGTCTGTCGGGGCGCGGCGAAGGGGAATGGCATCCGCAGCTGTCATGCGAGCTAGTCCTTCAGGTAGAACGGCGTGCTCACGACGACCACGCGCGGACCCCCGCGAAGCCGAAGGAGGCCGCGCAGGAGCGTGCCGCGGTTGTTGTGCAGGATCGCGTGGTACCAGTGGTTTACGACCAGATCGGGAACGGTGACGACGATATCGCGGTCGGGGTGCTCGTCGCGGAGTTGCTCGACGTACGCGACGAGCGGCGCGAAAAACTGCCGGTAGGTGGATTTGCGCAGGATGAGCTGCGGCGGCGGCATCCCGGCTGCGCGCGCGGGGCCGGCGACGAGCTCTTCCCACACGCCGGTGAGCTCGCAGATCGTGCTGTCCTGCGTGAGGATGTGGAGGGCGCGCACGTCGGTCGAGAGCTCGAGCGCGAAGCGGAGCCCCCGGCTCGTCAGCTTGCTCCACGACTGCACCGGGACGATCACGATGGGGGGGTGTGCCTCCGCGAGGACGAGCGGCTCATCGTCTGCAACCTGCAACGCCACGGAGCGGTAGTGACGGTTGATGCGCGAGAAGGCGAAGACGACGAGCGGCACCGTGAAGACGGCGATCCATGCCCCCTCCGCGAACTTCGATACCACGACGACGACCAGCGTCACGCCCGTCGCGACGGCGCCGACGCCGTTGATCCACATGTGCCGGGTGCTCTCCGGACCGCCGAGGCGTCGCCAGTGCTGCACCATCCCCGCTTGGGACAGGGTGAAGGCGAGGAAGGCACCGATGGCGAAGAGGGGAATCAGCCGGTCGGTGACGCCGCCGAAGGCGACGAGCAAGACGCCGGAGAAGAGCGTCAAGACGATCACTCCGTACGAGAAGACGAGCCGGCGTCCGCGCAGCGCGAAGGTGTCGGGGAGAAACTTGTCGAGGGCGAGCACGCGGCAGAGGCGGGGGAAGTCGGCGAAGCTCGTGTTCGCCGAGAGCGCGAGGACGGCGACGACCGATCCCATCGTCACGTAATAGAAGACGCCACGACCCGTGACGGCGCCCGTCAGTTGCGACAGCACGCTCTCGTAGCCCGCCGCCCCGGGCTCGGTGGCGCCGAGGCCGTACGCGCGCGACAGGAGCGCGATGCCGGCGAGGAGCGCCACGAGGATCCCGATGATGATCGTCAGCGTCCGTTCGGCGTTGATGACTGTGGGCCTGCGGAAGATCGGCACGCCATTGCTCACCGCCTCGACTCCGGTCATCGCGGTGCAACCGCTCGCGAAGGCGCGCATGAGGATCCAGAGGCTCGCCGCCCCTACCGGTGCGGGGAGCGCGGGCGGGGATGTGACGGCCGTCGGGTGCCCACCGGCGAGGGCCGCCTTGACGCCGCCGATCGCGATGACCGCGAAGAGCGTCGCGACGAACAGGTAGGTCGGGAGGAGGAACGTCAGCCCCGACTCGCGCGTCCCGCGCAGGTTGACGATCGTCAGGAGCACGAGGATGGCGACGCACAGCACCATCGTGTAGGGCAGGAGCGACGGGATTGCCGAGACGAGCGCGCCGACGCCCGCGGAGATACCGACGGCCACGTTGAGAATGTAATCGAGCGCCAGGGCGGCGCCGGCGAGGAGCGCAGCGGACTGGCCGAGGTTGTCCTTGGCGACCGTGTAGGAACCGCCGCCGTTCGGGTATGCCGCGATCGTCTGGCGGTACGAGACGTAGACGATGAGCAGGACGCCGATGATGATCGCGGTGATGGGGACGACGTACGCGAGCCCCAGGACTCCGAGCGGGAGCAGGAGGGTAAGCGCAGCCTCCGGCCCGTAGGCGGCCGACGAGAGGGCATCGAGGCCGAGCACCGGGACTCCGGCGAGAGGGCCGATCTTCTGCTCGTCCTCCTCGGCGGAGGCGAGACGACGCCCGAAGAGAAGGTCGCCCAGCGTGCGTCTTTGTTTCGGGGGGGGGCTGCTTTCGACCACCGTGACTATCGGTGGATGCTCGCCGCCTCTCGCCTCCCGGCTCGGTTGGGACTCGCTCATGGCCTGGTCACACGGTGGGGCCCATCGTCGCTCCGCGCTAGCCCAGCGCAAGACTCGCACGAGGGCGAACCGATTGCGCGCGAAGCTTCAAGGCCCGGCGATCGAAGCCTGCCGTTCAGCGCGCCGCTCGCGGCACGAGGCTCGCATTCGAGGAAGCGCCATGCATCGCTCGTCGCTCGCCACGCTGTTCTTCGCGCTCGCCGCCGCTCACGCCATCGCCGGAGGGCTCCTCGCCGACGCCGACAGCGCGACCATCGCCGTCGCCGGCGCGACCATGACCACGCGCTGGCTCGCGACGCAGCTCCTGGGGGCGTCCATCGCCGGCTACGTGGTTGGCGGATTCGCGACGCTCGGAGTGGCCGCCCCCGAATCGTGGCGCACGGTGGGGGCCTTCGCGGGTGCGGTCAGCTCGCTCTTGCTCGCGAGCCTGATCTGGAAGAGCGCACCCTGGTGGCCTGTTCTGAGCGCGGCCGATACGATCGTGATCCTCGCCGTTGCGCGAGTTGGCTTGGCCCGCGAAGTGATGGAGGAAGGAACATGAATCGCATTCTCGTCTGCCTCGACGCCTCCCCGCGCGTCCCCCACGTCCTCGAACGCGCCACGGCGATCGCGAAGGCTACGGGAGGGAAGTTGATCCTGTTTCGCGCGGTCGGCCTCCCGCACGACGCGCACGTCCCTCCGGAGGCGCTCTCGATGTCGCCGAACGAGCTCGTCGAGCTGTGGCGCCGCAGCGCCGAGCGCGATCTCGAGGCGTTGCGCGAGACCCTCCCGCCGGGCATCGTCGAGTCGGTCGTCGTCAAGATCGGCTCCCCTTGGTACGCGATCTGCGCTGCCGCGAAGGAGCTCAGCGTCGATCTGATCACGATCGGCTCTCACGGATACCAGGGGGTCGACCACGTCCTCGGGACCACGGCGGCGAAGGTCGTGAACCACGCCGACCGCTCCGTGCTCGTCGTCCGGTAGCGCCTCGGCCTCGACGGTTCACGGGACGCACGTGAAGCTTCCCAACCCCTCCACGGGCTCGGCCCAGAAGCGGTAGGGGGTGTACCAGAAGCCCGCGGGCATCCCCACGCTGGCGCGGCGAAAGCTCCCGAGCAAGTAGCCGAAGTCTCGGAGCGAGCGCTGGTCGATGCTGCCGAACATCAGGTCGAACGCGGTCCACTCTTCGAGGTATTTGGACTGCAGCCAGTCGTCCGTCACGATGTACGCCGTCCGACCGCCGATCGCGACGACGAACGAGCCGGTGTTTCGCACATTCGTGTGCGTATGGTCGGCGCACGGGTCGACGAGGACGGCGTCGTCCGGGACGCCGAAGCGACACGTGACGAGGTAGTAGAGGAGGAAGGCCTCGGTGAGGCGCGAGTGGATCGCGCCGCCGCTCACGGTCACGACGGGAGCGACCCCGGCCCGGTATGCCTCGGCTGCGCGCGCGGCGCGGAGGTAGTTCGAGTCGATGAAGAACGTCTCGCCGTCGGAGAGCTCGGGGCACTTGTCGCCGGGGCGGTAGGGGACGAGCGCGCTCTTGCTCTGCGCGCTGAACCCGTAGCCGAACGTGCTCACCGCGGAGTACGGATAGGGGGGATGGGTGCCCAGGTGCTCGATGCGATCGGCGAGGGCGCGCGCCGTACGTGCGTTGGCGCGAGCTGCCGAGCGCCGCACGTCGTTGGGTAGCGAGCACGCGAGATCGATGGGCAATCGCTCGGGGGGAGTCGACGCCAGCTCTTGTGCGATCTTTTCGTACTTCTCCGCGCGGAGCGTGATGAGGTCGATGGTCGTGGAGAGGGCGTACGGCTGGGGGTAGCCGCAACCGGCGGGAGTCGGGTCGGGGCGGGGCGATCCGGACTCGTAGTGTACCGGAACGAAGCAGCTCCTCGACGGATCGAGCTCCGGATAGGAGACATGGGTCGCGGCGGCGCTCCCCCCTGGACCCAGGGAGTCGTCCCAATCGCCGCACGCGCGCTTCGCGTCGAAACCGACGGGCGCGTGGCCTCCGGTCGCGTCGCTCGGCGCGGCCGAGGGGGTGGGGGCGTGAACCGCGCAGCTTGCGAGGAGCAGTGTCGCCGCCGCGACGACCCCAGGTTTCACTTCTCCGAGACCGCGAGCGCCTCGCTCAGGATCCGGGAGATTGCCGCGACCGCCGACGCGATGGCCAGGAGCTTCGTCCGATCGAGCTTCCCCCGCCGGACCTCGTCCACCGTCCGCTGGAGCGACTCCGCCAGCTCGCGGAGCCGCGCGGACGCGGTCGATCCGTCGCGCGAGGCTCCTACGAGCTGCGCGAGGATGTCGATACGGCCCTGCACTTCGCGAAGCTCTCGAGCCAGGTCGACGACGGGCTCGGAAGCGGGGGCGCTCTCGGCCAGCGTGGGTGTGGGCTCGGTGTCGCGCTTCGTCGAACGCTTCGCCGCCGTCTTCGTGGCACGCCTCTTCGCGGTCATCCGGACCCTCAGCGTACTTCGGCGGACGCTCTACTGGAACGCCCTCGCGCGACCCTCCGTCAGAGGGCTGCCATCTTCCGCTCGAGCAAGCGGCGCTCGGGGCCGTTCGTCACGAGCGCGAGCGCTCGGCTGTAGGCGTCGCGCGCTTCGGGCGTCCTCCCCAGGCGCGCGAGGAGATCCGCGCGTGCCGCGTGGAGCAGGTGGTGCTCGGAGAGGCTCCCCTCGGCTTGAAGCGAATCGAGGATCGACAGCCCCGCCGGCGGCCCTTCCGCCAGGGCGACCGCGACCGCGCGGTTCAGCTCGACGACCGGCGAGGGTGCGACGCGCGCGAGCACGCCGTAGAGCGCGGCGATCTGAGCCCAGTCGGTCGCAGCGCTCGTCGCGGCCTGCGCGTGCACCGCGGCGATCGCCGCCTGCACCGCATACGAGCTCGGTGGCGTCGTCGCGAGCGCGCCGGGTACGAGCGATAGGCCTTCGTCGATTTCCCCCCGGTCCCACAGCGAGCGGTCCTGATCCTCGAGGAGGACGATGTCGCCGTGCTCGTCGATCCGCGCCTCGCGCCGGGAGTCCTGCAACAGAAGGAGGGCGAGCAGTCCGCGGGACTCCGTTCGATCCGGCAGGAGGGTCGAGATGAGCCGCGCGAGACGGATGGCCTGGGCGCAGAGATCGCGCCGGACGAAGACGTCGCCCGACGTCGCCGCGTAGCCCTCGGTGAAGACGAGGTACACGACCGCGAGGACGGCATCGAGGCGATCCGGCAGCTCGTCGGCGGACGGGACACGGTAGGGAATCCCGGCGTCGCGGATCTTCGACTTCGCGCGCACGAGCCGCTGCGCCATCGTCGGCGCCGTCACGAGGAACGCCGCGGCGATCTCCTCGGTCGTCAGGCCGGCGATCGCGCGGAGCGTGAGCGCGACCTGCGCTTCGAGCGGCAGCGCGGGATGGCAGCAAGTGAAGACGAGGCGCAGTCGGTCGTCTTCGAGGGGGCCGTGTGACTCGTCCTCATTCGGCAACGTCGCCTCGATCTCGGCCAGCGCTTGGATCTCGGTCTGCTTCTCCGCGAAGCGCTTGCGCCGCCGCACGCGGTCGATGGCTTTGTGGCGCGCCGTCTTGACGAGCCATGCGTGCGGGTTCGCCGGCACCCCTTCGCCTGGCCACTGCTCGAGGGCCGCCGCGAACGCGTCCTGCGCGACCTCTTCCGCGAGGTCGAAGTCGCGCAGAACACGAATGAGCGTCGCCAGAACGCGCGCCCCCTCGCTCCGGAAGACCTGCTCGATCGCTCCTGCCGGGCCGTTCAACCCGGCGCAGCGTAGCGCAGCCCTTACGGCATCGGGTGGATCGGACGCACCTCGATCGAACCGAGGCGCGCGCCGGGGATCCGCGCCGCGATGGCGGTCGCCTCGTCGAGATCTTTCGCCTCGATGAGGTAGTAGCCGCCCAGCTGCTCGCGGGTCTCGGCGAACGGCCCGTGCGTCGTGAGCGTCTTCCCCTCCCGAACGCGAACGGTCGTCGCCACGTTCGTCGGTTGCAGGCGGTCGCCTGCCCGGAGGTTGCCGCTGTCGACAATCGACTTGGTGAAGGCCATGAACTCGGCGCCGAGCTTGCGCAGCTCCGGCTCGGGTTGCGCCATGTACTGTTTTTCGTCGGAATAGATGAGCAGCATGTATTGCATCGAAGACCTCGCTTTCCGACTCTAGGTCGAACGGGGGGAGGCGGGATCGACAGCCGGCTGATCTTTTTCTTCAGAGCGTCTGTTTTTTGAAATTCCTTACGCTCATCGCCACCATAGCGACGCTTATCGCCGCCAGCGCCGCCACGTTGGGCCACAGCTCGAGCGGTCCCGCGTCGCGCAGCACCACCCCGCGCATGATTTCGATCATGTGCGTCGCCGGCATCACCCGCCCGATCCAGCGGAGCACGAACGGCAGGCCGTTCTGGGGGAAGATGTAGCCGCTCAGGAAGATCGACGGCAAAAGGAACATCTGCGCCATCTGCTGCGCCTGCGCCTGCGTCTGGGCGCGCGTCGAGATCGCGAGCCCGATCGAAAGCAGGGCGAAGAGGTAAACGAGCGCCATCCCGAACAGGAAGACAAGGCTCCCGCGGATGGGAACGTCGAAGCCGAAGCGCATCGCGAAGAGGATCATCACCATCTCGAAGATCCCGACGAATAGATACGGGGCGAGCTTGCCCAGCATGAGCCCGAGAGGGTCGATCGGCGTGACCAGGAGCTGCTCGAGCGTGCCTTTCTCCCGCTCGCGAACGATCGAGATCGCCGTCAGCACGATGGCCACGATCTGGAGCAGGATCGCGATGAGCCCCGGAATGATGTAGTTCGCCGTCCGCCCGTCGGGGTTGAAGAGGATGATCGGCTGGATCGAAAGCGCGGGCTCGGGGACCGTGGCGCCGACCTGCATCTTCTCGTTCTGGGCCTCGATGTTCTCATCGGAGGCGACGCCGTTGACGGCGGCGAGGGCCTGCGCGCTTACGGTGGAGTCGCTCCCGTCGATGAGCACCAGGATCTTGGACCCGGTGCCGCGGGCGCGCGTGTCGTGAAAGTCGGGGGGGATCACGACGCCGACGCGCGCGCGCCCGGCGGCGATGTCCTCTCGTGCGGCGTGCGGATCGGGCGTCACGTGCTTGATGAGGAACGTGTGCGTCGCCCGGAGCTTGTCCATCAGCTCGCGCGCGTAGCGCGTCCCGTCCTGATCGACGACGACGGTGGGGAGGTTCGAGACCGTCTGGTCGATGAAGCCGAAGAGGGTCAGCTGAAAGAGCGGGATCATCAGCGTCATGATCAGCGTGGCCCGATCGCGGCTGATGTGGACGAACTCCTTGCGGAAGATCGCGGCGAACGAGTCCCAGAGCCCCCCGCGCATCATGCCCTCACCGGCGCCGGCATCGGCAGCGCGCCAGACGACGGCGCTTCACCTCGAGCCGCCGCTTCTTCCTCGGTCAGCGTCACGAACACGTCCTCGAGCGACGGCTCGATCGGACGGACGGACGCATTCGGAAACCCCGCCTGATGGAGGCGATCGATGAGCTCCTGATCGTGTACGCGCGCTGAGACGAGCGCGTGGATCGCGGTGCCGAAGATCGTCGCGCTCTCGGTGAACTCCTGCCGCTGGATCCAGAGCATCGCTCGCGCCGGCTCGTGGGTCTCCACCTCGAGGCGGCGCGTGCCGGGGCGATTCACGACGGGGAGTGCCTTCAGCGCGTCGGGCGTGCCGCTGACGATCATCTTTGCGAGGTACAGGTAGCCGACCTCGCCGCAGCGCTCGGCTTCATCCATGTAATGGGTCGTCACCAGGAGGGTGATCCCATCGGCGGCGAGCCTGAAGAGCAGATCCCACAGCTCGCGGCGCGCGACCGGATCGATCCCGGCGGTCGGCTCATCGAGGAAGACGACGCGCGGCTCGTGCATGAGCGCGGTCCCCAGGGCCAGCCGCTGCTTCCATCCCCCGGAGAGGAGCCCCGCGCGCCGCGTGTAGTAAGGGCCGATGTGCGTGAGCTCGATCGCGGCGTCTCGCCTCTCCTTGAGCCTTGCCCCTTTGAGGCCGTAGACGCGCGCGTAGAACTCGAGGTTCTCCTGCACGGTCAAGTCGTCGTAGAGCGCGAACTTCTGGCTCATGTAACCGATTTGCCGCCGGATCGAGTCCCCCTGCGTGGCGACGTCGAGCCCGAGGACGGTCGCCTTGCCGAGCGTTGGGGCGAGCAGGCCGCAGAGGATGCGAATCAGGGTCGACTTGCCGGAGCCGTTCGGTCCGAGAAGGCCGTAGATCGTCCCGGGCTTGACCGAGAGATTCACGTCGTCGAGCGCCTTGAAATCGCCGAACGCCCGGGTGACCCCCCGAACGCTGATCGCGAGCCCCGCGGCGTCGAGTCCGCTCATTTCGGAACGTGAATGAACGCGGCCATCCCGGCGCGCAGCTCGTCCCGCCCTTCGCGTAGGCCGATCCGGGTCGCGAAGACCTGGTCGGCGCGCTCGTCCGCGGTCTGGAGGTTGCGCGGCGAATACTCGCCGACGGAGTTGATGTGCTCGACGACCCCCTTGAAGGTGCGGCTCTTGAATGAGTCCACGTTCACCGGCACCTCCTGGTCGACGTGGATGTGGCCGATCTGCGTCTCCGGGACGTAGATGCGCACGTAGAGCTGATCGTCTTCGATCAGGGTCGCTGCCGTCGCGTTGGGGGCGAGGATGTCGCCCGGGCGAAGATCGAGCGACTCGACGTGCGCGGCGCGTGGAGCCTTTATCGCGAGCTCGTCGATCATCGTGGCGATCTGGTCGACCTTCCCCTTCGCGGCGTCGACCTGCCCTTGCGCGGCCTTGATGTCCTCCACGCGCGAGCCTGCGAGGACCAGCTTTGCGCTCGCCCGCGCTTCTGCCGCCTTCGCCTGCGCCTGCGCGATGTCCTCGCGCCGTGACCCGTTCTTCAGCTCGTCGAGCACCTGAGCCGCCGCGTCCCTTTGAGCGACCGCCCCGCGCAGCGCCGCGTCGGCGTCGTCGAGCTGCGAGCGCGAGATCGCCGCCGAGTCGAACAGCTTCCGCGCGCGGTCGTCGTCGAGCTTCGCCTTGTCCACCGCCACCTGCGTCGCGACGAGGCGCGCGTTCGCCCCGGCGATCTCCTCGGCCCGCGCGCCGGTCTTGGTCTCTTCGAGCGCCGCGACGGCTGTCTGCGCGCGTGCCTTCGCTTCGTCGATCTCCTCCGGTCGCGCCCCACGCTCCAGCTTCTCGAGGTTTGCCTGCGCTTGCTCGAGCTCACCCTGCGCCATCAGCCGCTGCGCTTCGAGATCTCCCGGCTCGAGCACGAGGAGCGTCGCCCCGGGCTGAACGCGATCCCCTTCGTGCGCGAGGATCTCCTTTATCCGTCCCCCGACGCGTGACCCGACGGCGATCGTCCGAGCTTCTACCGTGCCGCTCCACTCGTAGGGGCGCGTCCCGTCCCACAGCCGGTACCCTCCGTACGCGAGCAAACCGGCGGTCACGATCGCGAGCGGGATGAGGCGACGGGCCGACGCACGAGGGGTCGCAGCGTCGGTCACGGGGGCGGCTGTAGTGGGGGACGTCTCGCTGGCCACGGCTTTCGACACAATAGATGACCCCGCTCCCCCCGACGTTCCGGATCTTTACGATGGCTTACGAAGGTTTACCTTTCTCGCGCCCCCCAACCACCCGGATGCGGCCAGCTGCGGCCAGATCGACTAGCTTTCGGCCATGCGCGTCGCCCGAATCATCGCCCCTGACGGCGGGGCCACCTACGCCCGGCTCGATGCCTCTTCCGCCGAGCTCCTCGACGATGCTCCGTGGAGCGACCGTGGGCCGACGTCGGGTGAGCGCGTGTACGTCCCGTGGAAGGAGGCCGATCTCCTCTGCCCGGTCGAGCCGTCGAAGATCCTGTGCGTCGGCCGGAACTACGCCGCGCACGCGAAGGAGCTGGGGAACGAGCTCCCGGCTGAGCCTCTTCTGTTTCTGAAGCCGCCGAGCGCACTCACGGGGCAAGGGGGATCGATCGAGCTTCCGCCCGAGAGCACGCGGGTCGAGCACGAGGCGGAGCTCGGCGTCGTCATCGCGAGGCGGGCGCGCAACGTCCGGAAGGAGCACGCGCTCTCGTACGTGTTCGGTTACACGTGCGTCGGCGACATCACCGCGCGGGATCTGCAGAAGAAAGACGGGCAGTGGGCGCGCGCGAAGGGGTTCGACACGTTCTGCCCCGTGGGGCCGTGGATCGAGACGGAGCTCGATCCGAGCGCGCTTCCGATCCGTTGCCGTGTGAACGGCGAAGTGCGCCAGGACGGGGTGACGTCGAACATGATCTTCGACGTGCCGACGATCATCGCGTACGCGAGCCGGATGATGACGCTCGAGCCGGGCGACCTGCTCGTCACCGGGACGCCGGAGGGGGTGGGGCCGCTCGTCGCGGGGGACAAGCTCGAGATCGAGATCGGGGGGATCGGCGTGCTGCGCTCGAACGTCACCCGGCCGGCGTGATGACGAGGGGGCGAGCCGCGACAGGGCTCGCCGTGGCGGTGGCAGTGGTCGCCGTTCTGGTTTGGGCAGCGCGGGGGGCGCGCGAGCGGGGCGTGGCGTGTGGGGGCGGGTTCGTCGCCGCGGGGGCACGCTGTTGCGACACGAGCGCGAGCGATCGTGGCGTGTGTGCGCGATCGACCCCCCCGCCGCAGCGGATGATCCGAGTGCCGGATACGCATCTCGTCGTGGGCCCGTCCGACTGGGAGGCGGAGGGGCGCGTCGCGCCGCGCGCGATCGACGTGCGTGCATTTTACATCGATGCATACGAAGGGAACGTCACCGCCGGGGAAGATCGCGCTCGCGCGCTCGGCGGCCTCTCGTTCGCGGAAGCCGGCGACTACTGCCGCGCGCGCGGGAAGCGACTCCCCACCGAGGACGAGTGGATCGCCGCGGCCGCAGGGCCCACTGCCCGCAGGTACCCGTGGGGCGACACCGGCGCCGTTTGCCGTCGCGCCGCGTGGGGCCTCGCGACCGGGCCGTGCGCGCGCGCTTCGTCCGAGCAACCGGCGGGTCCGGACAGCATCGGCGCTCACCCTGACGGGCGGACACCGCTCGGGATCGAGGATATGGCGGGGAACGTCGCCGAGTGGTCCGTATCTCCGGCCGGACCGGTCGCTCATGGCGGGTCCTGGCAGAGCGCGCTCGCGACGGAGCTTCGAACGTGGGCGCGGCTCGAGGTCGACCCGAGCGCGCATGACCCGCGACTCGGAGTGCGGTGCGCGAGCGACGGGGACGCCGAGGGGTCGGACGCGGGGGTCCGCTGAGGGGTCGAGGCGCGGAGTGTCGTCCACGAGATGGCCGACTTCGTCCACGAGGCGCCGAGTGCCGTCCACGAGATGGCCGACTTCCTGGACGAGATCCGGGGTCTCGTCGAAGAGATGCGCGACCTCGTCGCACGAGGTGGCGGATCTCGTCGAGGAGATGCGGCATCTCGTCGAGGAGATGCGGGGTCTCCTCCAGGAGATGCGGCATCTCGTCGAGGAGATGCGCGACCTCGTCCACGACACCGCCGGTGCCTAGCGACGAGATGCGCGATCTCGTCCAGGGCATCGCCGACCTCGTCGAAGAGATGCGGGCCCTCGTCGAGGACGTCGGCGTCGCCAACCAGCTGAAATGACGATTCATTCCCGAGAAGCGCTCCTTCTTTGCGCCCAACGCCCCCCGCGTCCGCACGTTTGGATCCCGATCTGATGATGGCTAGGCTGCCGCGCATGCGCATCGCCGCCTTCGCTCAAGCCGCTTTCGTCGCCTTTGTCGTCGCGCTCGTCGG
The DNA here is from genome assembly GCA_052147435.1 of Polyangiaceae bacterium. GTDB lineage: Bacteria > Myxococcota_A > Polyangia > Polyangiales > Polyangiaceae > JBKQKP01. Next base: position 34,675 of record JBKQKP010000093.1, read on the forward strand.
TTGTGGCGCTCCCGCGCAACAGGCCGCCCCCGCGCAGCCCACTCCGGTCGCGTCGACGGCATCGGCGAGCCCGGCGCCCGCCACCCCCACGGAAGCCCCCTTGGCGCTCGACGCGCGCGTCCGCAAAGGGACGCTCGCGAACGGCCTCACGTACTACGTCCTGCAGCACAAGAAGCCGGAGCATCGCGCCCAGATGTGGCTCGCCGTGAACGCGGGCTCCGTCCTCGAGGACGACGATCAGCGGGGGCTCGCGCACTTCGTCGAGCACATGGGGTTCAACGGGACCACGCGCTTTCCGAAGCAGGCGCTCATCGACTTCCTCGAGAAGAGCGGCGTGGCGTTCGGCGCGGACCTCAACGCGTACACGTCGTTCGACGAGACCGTCTACACGCTCCAAGTCCCGACCGACCAACCCGAGCTCCTGAACAAGTCGATCGGCATCCTGCGCGACTGGTCGGACAGCGTGACGTTCGATCCCGTCGAGGTCGACAAGGAGCGCGGCGTCGTGCTCGAAGAATGGCGCCTCGGTCGCGGAGCCGGCATGCGCCTCTTCGACAAGCAGGCGCCGGTCGTCTTCTACGGGTCGAAGTACGCCGACCGGATCACGATCGGAAAGCCCGAGATCATCAAGACGGCGCCGCGGGACGCCCTCGTTCGCTTCTACAAAGACTGGTATCGGCCCGATCTCATGGCGGTCATCGCCGTTGGCGACTTCGCCCCCGACGAGGTGGAAGCGAAGATCAAAGCGGAGTTCGCGTCGGTCAAGCCGGCGGTGAATCCTCGCCCCCGTCCGGCAGTGCCCGTCCCCCCGCATCAGAAGGAGCTCGTCTCGATCGAGACCGACCCCGAGGCGACGAGCACCGCGGTGTCGATCTCGACGAAGTTTCCGCATCGTCCGCTCGTGACGGCGACCGACTACCGGCGAGTCATCGGCGAGCACCTCTTCAACGCAATGGTCAACGCGCGCCTGGACGAGATTCGGCGCCGCCCGAACGCTCCGTTCCTCGGCGCGTTCTCGCACAGTGGAGGCTTCGTCCGGACGGCCGACGCCTTCACCCAGGCGGCCGGGGTGACGGAGGGGGGGGTCCAGGAAGGGTTCAGCGCGCTCCTCGAGGAGATGCTGCGCGTCGAGCGTCACGGGTTCGTCGCGTCGGAGCTCGATCGCGCGAAGGCCGATGTCCTGCGCTCCTTCCAGCAGGCCGTGAAGCAGCGTGAGACCGAGGAGGGGCGCCAGTTCGCCCGCGAGATCCTCCGAAACTTCCTGCAGCAAGAGGCCATGCCCGGCCCCGAGGCGGAGCTCGATCTCGTGACGAAGTACCTCCCGACCTACACGCTCGACGAGATGAACGGGCTCGGCAAGGCGCTCGCCGTAGGGAGCCGCGTCGTCACGGTTAGCGGCCCGGCCACGATGATCAAGCCGACCGAGGAGGCGATCCTCGCGACGATGAAGGAGGTCGAGGGGCGTGACATCCGGGCCTACGACGACGCGGTGCCGACGGTCCCGCTCATGGCCGACAAGCCGACCCCCGGTCCCGTCGTAGCGACGCGCACGATCCCCGAGCTCGGCGTGACGGAGTGGACGCTGAAGAACGGCGTGCGCGTCGTCGTGAAGCCGACGGATTTCAAGAACGACGAAGTGCGGATGACCGCCTTCGCGCCAGGGGGGACGTCGCTCGCGCCGGACGCGGACTACGAGTCCGCGAAGTACGCGGACACCGTGGTGGCCCAAGGGGGCCTGGGACCCTTCGACGCTCCGACGCTGCGCAAGGCGCTCTCGGGGAAGGTCGCGTGGGCGTCCGCGCATATCGGCGAGATCGAAGAGGGGCTCTCCGCGGGGGCTTCGCCGAGCGACCTCGATTCGATGTTCCAGATGGTCCACCTTTGGTTCACCGCGCCACGCCGCGACGAGAGCGCGTTCCAGGCGTGGCGCGCGCGCGAGATGGAGACCTCGAAGAACCGGCACCTCTCCCCCGAGGCGACCTTCTACGACGACCTCCTCAGCTTCTCGACGATGAACCATCGGCGCCGCCAGCCGGTGACGCCCGATGTGATCCAGAAGGTGGATCTCGACAAGGCGTTCGCGTTCTACAAGAGCCGCTTCGCGGACGCGTCCGGGTTCACGTTCGTCTTCGTCGGCACACTCGACCTGGATCGGACCAAGTCGCTCGCCGAGACGTACCTTGGCTCGCTCCCGGCGACCCATCGCAAGGAGACCTGGCACGACGTGAACGTGCGAAGGCCCCATGGCGTGGCGAAGAAAGAGGTCGCGAAGGGATCGGAGCCGAAGAGCTCCGTCTCGCTGACCTTCCACGGAACCGAGAAGTGGTCGCCCGACACGGACAACGACATGCGCATGCTCGGCGAGGTGCTCCGGATCCGACTGCGCGAGGTCCTGCGCGAGGACATGGGGGGGGTCTACGGCGTCAGCGCCTCCGGGAGCATCGCCCGGCGCCCGAAGCCGGAGTACACGTTCACGGTCGGCTTCGGCTGCGCGCCCGAGAACATCGACAAGCTCGAGAAGGCGGTCTGGGACGAGGTCAAGGCGATCCAGGCCAACGGCATCGGCGCGGACTACATCGACAAGGTGAAGGAGCTCCGGCGGCGCGCGCACGAGAAGAACTTGAAGGAGAACGGCTACTGGCTCCGCGAGCTCGAGCGCTCGTACACGTTCGGCGACGACCCGAAGCGGGTCTTGGATTTCGACGTGATGGTCGACAAGGTCTCTTCCGATCGGGTGCGCGCCGCGGCGAAGAAGTACCTCACGAGCACGCAGTACATTCTCGGCGAGCTCCGACCTGCGGCGGCCGTGGCCACGCCGTAGACTGAGCTGCGAGGACGCGCGGCAGCACCCATGACCACCACGCTCACGGCGACGTCGCCTTCCGCCGAACCGGTGCGCGGAAGAGTGAGCATCGCGGGGCTTCGTGAATTCCTTCTCGTCGGCGGCGTGACGCCGTTTCTCTTCCCGCTCTCGTGGCTCTTGAGGAAGAAGCTCGGGCTCGACGCATCGGAGTACGCGGTCGGCTTCGTCTTCTTCTACGGGGCCTACCTCATCAACGACCCGCACTTCGCCGTCACGTACCTCCTCTTCTACCGTGACGCCCGCGCACGCGCCTTCGGTGGAGCGTTCGGGGCCGTGCAGCGAGCTCGTTATGTCCTCGCGGGCCTCGTGGTTCCGATCGTCCTGGGGGGCTGGGCGGTCGCGTCGTTGGCGACGAAATCCGCGCTCGGGCTGGGGCTCCTGATTCAGCTGATGTTTCTGCTCGTCGGTTGGCACTACGTGAAGCAGGGGTTCGGCGTTCTCACCGTGCTCGCGGCGAGGCGAGGGGTCCGCTTCAGTCACGGCGAACGGCTCGCGATCCTGGCGCATTGCTACGCCGGGTGGGCGTACGCCTGGGCGAGCCCGGCGGACCCGGGGCGCGAGCTCGAGGAGAAGGGGGTCGTGTACACGTCGATCGCGCATTCCGTGCGGCTCGAGCACGTCACGCTCGTCGTGTTCCTCTCGACGATCATCCCCCTCGCCTGGGTCCTCGTGCGGAAGCGGCGTCGGCGCCGCGAGGCGGGTCTACCGATCTTCACTCCTCTCGCCGCGCTCCTCTTCACGATCTGGTCGTGGACGATCTACTCGAGCATCGACCCGCTCGTGAGGTACGCGATCCCCGCGCTGCATTCGGTGCAGTACCTGTATTTCGTCTGGCTCCTGAAGGGGAACGAAGCCAGGGAGCGCGAGGGCCCCCCCTGGTTCGAGCCGTCGGCGCGGGTTCGTGTCGGGATCCTGGCGGCGTCCGCGCTCGGGCTGGGCTGGGTCCTCTTTCACATCGCGCCCGCAGCACTCGACGGAGCGCTCGTCTCGCGTCGCGAGGCCGCCACGAGCGCACTGGGGCCGACACCGTATTTCGCGGCCCTCTTCTCTTTCGTGAACATCCACCACTACTTCATGGACAGCGTCCTCTGGCGCCGCGACAACCCGGAGACGCAGTATCTAGTGTCGGTGCCGGCGGCGGTCCCCCGCGCCTGAGCTAACGTCGCCAAGCGTCGCACTTGTAGGCGACGCCTCCGTCGCGTCCCACCTTTACGCGCCGTCGGACGAACCGGTACTCTAGTTGAGGCTGGCGGGAATTCGAGCCTCGCGCCGCGTGATGCTGCTGACGCATCGCTCGTCGTCGGATCGGATGCCGGCTTCTTCACTCGGCAGGCGCGGCTACGATCGGAGTCACGAACATGCGAGGCGTCTTCTTCGGCGTTGTGGTCTTCGTCCCGGTGCTTGCGTTCTACGGCTGCGGCTCGAACAGCAGCAGCCCCCCCGCACAGCAGCAGGTGACGTGTGGTCCTGGAACCCTCCTCGACGGGAGCGTTTGCTATGGCGTGGCACCCGCGCCAACCACGACTTCGACGGGCACGCCCGACTCGTCACCTCCACCTACTGACGACGACGCGGGCGACGCGAGCGCCGCCGCCGATACCGCGATCCCTCCCGCGGCGCCGACGTTTGCCGGGATCACTTCGGTCGGACCCGCTTCGTCGACGAGCCTGCAAGTCACCTGGGCCCCGGCTTCGGACCCGGTCACGCCGACGCTCTCGATCGTCTACGACGTTTACGTCGGGACCGCTGCGGGAGGAGAGAACTTCGCGGCGCCCACGGTCACTTCGCCGCCGGGCGCTACGTCTGTCGACGTCCAGGGGCTCGTGAGCGGCACCACCTACTACGTCGTCGTCCGCGCGAAGAACCAGGCAGGCGTCGAGGACAAGAACGACGTCGAGATGAACGGCGTGCCCGCGACCGATACGGCTCCCCCCGCGTTCGCCGGAGCGACGAGCGCCGCGTCCGCGCCGCAAGGGGGCGTCACGGTCTCTTGGAACGCCGCGATCGACAACGACACGCCGACGCCGGGCATCGGCTACTTCGTCTACCTGGCAACGGCGTCCGGCGCCGAGAACTTCAACGTTCCCAGCTACGCGACCGATCCCGGCGTGACGAGCTATTTGGTGCCCGCGCTGCCGACGCCCAGCGTCTCTTACTACTTCGTGGTCCGCGCACATGACGCGGCCGGGAACATCGATTCGAACATGGTCGAGGTCTCGGCCATGCCGGGGGCCGACACGATTGCGCCTGTTTTCGCCGGATGCACCGGCGCGGTGGTCCTGACGTCGACGCAGGTGACCGTGAGCTGGGATCCCGCGACCGACAACACGACCCCGCAGTCGCAGATCGCCTACGACGTCTTCGCCGCAACCACGAGCGGGCAAGAGGACTTCACGACCCCCTCGGGTACGTTCACGGGGGTCTCCGTCGGCGTCGTTTCGCAGCTCAAGCCCGCGACGACCTACTACTTCGTCTGCCGCGCACGTGACCTTTCAGGCAACGAGGACACGAACACGTCGGAGCGGACGGCCACGACACCGGTCGACACGACCCCTCCCACGTTCGCTGGTCTCGCTTCGATCACGAACGTGACGGCGACCGGAGTGCAGCTCAACTGGCTGGCGGCGACCGATCCGGAGACGCCGTCGTCGGAGATCGTCTACGACGTGTTCCAGGCGACGACGTCGGGCGGCGAAGTCTTCACGGCCGCCCCCGCCGCGACGTCCACCCCGGGCGCGCTTTCGATCGCGTTGTCGAATCTCCCGCCGTCCTCGACCCTGTATTGGGTCGTTCGCGCGCGTGACCTTGCGGGCAACGAAGACACGAACACGGTCGAGCTGAGCGCGACCACTGGGGTGAGCTTCTCCGAGGACGTGCAGCCGATCTTCACCCAGCACTGCGCCGTCGTCGGTTGCCACGTCCCCGGTAACCCACCCGAGGGGCAGGTCCTGGCGGCCGGCTTCGCCTACTCGAACATCGTGAACGTGCAGTCTCTCGAGGTCCCGACGCTGATGCGCGTCGCGCCCGGGAGCCTCGCGGACAGCTACCTCTACGACAAGATCACCGCTCAGCAGACCGTCGGCACCTACATGCCGCCCCCTTCCACGAACGACGTCCTCGCGGCATCCGACAAGGCGACGATCATGAACTGGATCGTCGAGGGAGCTCTGAACAACTGAGGCTGTACTCGCGGTTCCGCGCTCGGGTACGCTCCGGGGCGATGACCAAGCGTCGTCTCTTCGCCATCGCCTTGCTCGCGCTTCCTCTGGTGGCCGCAGGCGGCTGCTCCCTAGTGAACTCGTTCGGGGACGTGCTCCCCCTCGAGACCGACAGCGGCGTCGGTTCGAACGACGCACCGTCGGGTGACGGAACCGTCACCCCGCCCGCGGATTCGGGAGGGGACGTCAGCGCCAGCGACTCGAGCACGGGCCACGATTCTTCGACCGATGGGAGCGGCCCGATCACCGATGCTGGCGTCGACTCTGCCGACTCCGCTCCGCCCCCTCCAACGGGCGTCTTGGTCGTCGGTGGAAACACGAGCGTCGATGGCGGCTTCATCCTGACCACGCTCGACCCGGCGACGGGCGCGGAGCTGAATCCCGCGCTGCGCGAGGACATGGTGGTCGTGTCCGTGCACTACGACGGCATGCGCGACCTCTGGTACATCTTCGAGAACACGGGCATCGGCCAGCTGTTTCCGGCGCCGAACGACATCGTCTACTTGCACGTCCGTCAGCTGAACACGCACACCGGCGCGTGGACGGAGCTGTCGAAGCTGACCGTGCCTGCGATCGTCTCGACGGACACGGTCGCTGTCCTCGACGACCGCCTCGCGTACACGGCGTATGCGCTCAACGACGCGGGCAACCCCACGGGCGGCTACGAGCTCGTCCTCGTCGACACGAGCAATCCCGACGCCGGGGCGGCGTTGATAAACCCCCCCACGGCGCTCGCCAACTTGCCCACCGGGACGATCGGGACGCGCAACTTGAGCGGCACGGGGGGCACGATCAACCTGCTCCACATCGATCAGACGGCGTGTGAAGGGGATGCCTCCGCCGAGCTTTGCTCGCTCGACGTGGTCCACGTGGTCGTCCAGAGCGGCGCTCCGACCATCTCGAGTACCGTCACCATCGGCGCCGTGAGCCCCCAAGGGTCCGAGGGGGTCGGCTCGTATTTGAATGGTGGTCCGGACGACGTCATCGCGTTCCCTCCCGTGAACGGAGCGAGTGGGTTGGTCGAGCGGTTCTCGTCCTCGTCGAGCTTGCCGCTCAACGCACCGGGGGTCACGTTCGGAATCGCAAACCCGCACCTCGAGGAGCTCGCGATCTCGGAGTGTTTCACGATCGCGTTCGTCGTCGGAGTCCCCAACGACACGCAGGTCTACGGGGTCCCCCTGACGGGAGCAACGAGCACCATCGTCACGGGGAGCCTCGGCCACGCCGGGCAAGCCGTGGAGTTCGAGCCATACACCGGCTCCGTCATCACACCGTTCAAGGCAAACGGCTCCTTCGCGCTCAACGCGTTCGCCCTCACCGGGTCGGCGTCTGCGCCCGTGCTCACGAACCGAGCCAATCTCGGAAACTGGAGCCCCCCGGCGGACCTCGAGCCAAACTTCGTCGGAGTCAGAGAGCCGATCCCGTTCACGTCCTGCCCATAGTCACGGCAGAGCCTCGGGACTCGAGATCGAAGCGCAAGACGGCTCCCATCGCACGTCGTCTCCGAAGGTGTGAGCGAATTCAAATCGACGTTCCACGACGGCAGCCGCTGAGCCCGCATCCCGGCTACTCTTACGTTGGGGTGTCCGGTGCGTTCCATTCGTTGGGGCCGGTTGCTCTACTTCACAGAACCGCGCCGGTGCAGCTGACCGGACGCAGGGAGAGGGACTTGTCATGAAGCGAGGACTCTGGGCAGGCGTCTTCTTGCTCGCGGTTGGCAGTGCGTGCGCCAGTGCTTGCGGAGGCGGAGGGGGAGGCGCGGGGGCGCAGGGTGGCGGCACCGACATCGGCGGGCCGAGCGTCACCGACAGCGGAGTCCTTCCGTCGGACGATTCGGGAACAAACCTCGTCGATGCGACCGTAGACGCGACGCCGCCGGACACGACCCCGCCCACCTTTGGCGGCGCGACCTCCGCGACGGCGCTCGGCCAGACGCAGATCGCCGTCACATGGTTGCCCGCGACCGACAACGTCACGCCGCAAGCCTCGATCGCGTACCGCGTCTACATCGGGACGGCCGCGGGCGCGGAGAGCTTCGCGGCGCCAGTAGTGACCTCTCCGGCCGGCGCGACCGGAACCGTGATCAACGCGCTCAATCCCTTCACGACCTACTTCATCGTCGTTCACGCCGTCGACCAGGCGGGGAACGAGGACGACAACCACGTCGAGGTCTCGGCGAAGACGACCGACACGACGCCTCCGGTCTTCGGCGGCGCGCAGACCGTCACGGGGACCGGAGCGAGCTCCGTGCTCGTCGGGTGGAAGGCCGCGACCGACGTCGGATGCCCGCAGAGCGCGATCAGCTACAACATCTACGCATCGCAGACCCAAGGGGGCGAGAGCTTCACGACCCCGTCGTTCTCCACCGCGCCCGGGGCGACCTCCGGCTCGGTCTCCGGGTTCGCCGAGTTCCAGCCCGTCTTCGTGGTCGTGCGCGCCGTCGACGCTGCCGGCAACGAAGACCACAACTTGCACGAGATCTCGGGCTACACCCTCGACACGACCGCGCCCACGTTCACCGGCGCCCAGACCGCGACGGCGCTGGGCAACACCATCACGCTCACGTGGACCGCGGCGACCGACGCCTTCGTCGCTCCGTCCACGCTCGTCTACGACGTCTTCCAGGCGAGCGCGTCCGGCGCCGAGAACTTCGCCTCGCCATCGTACACGACGGTCGCCGGCGCGACGACCTTCACGGTCCTGAACCTGAGCCTCGTGACGAAGTATTACTACGTCGTCCGCGCGAGGGATCAGTTCGGCAACGAGGATACGAACACCAACGAGCAGAGCGCGACGACGCAGGTGGCCGCGGACACGACCCCGCCCACCTTCGCGGGCCTCGTGACCGCCGCGGGGTTCACCGATACGGCGATCGATCTCTCCTGGGCGGCGGCCACGGACCCATACACGCCGGCCGCGCAGATGCTCTACGACGTCTTCACGAGCTCTGCTTCGGGGGCCGAGAACTACTCGACGCCGACGTATACGACGCCTGCCGGCGCGACGAGCTACACGATCGTCGGCCTCCAGCCCCTTCAGAAGCTCTACGTCGTGGTGCGAGCGCGGAACCTCGTCGGGCTCGAGGACAAGAATACGGTCGAGAAGAGCGCGACCACGCTCCCCGACACCACCCCGCCGACGTTCGCCGGGCTCGCTTCGGCGACGGCGCTGAGTGACACGCAGATCCAGCTCTCGTGGCCGGCGGCGACGGACGACGTGAGCCCGCAATCGGCCATCATCTACCGCGTGTACCAGGGGACGGCGTCCGGCGCGGAAGGTGCGACTCCAGTGGCGACGACCGCGGCGGGGCAGACGACGATCACGATCAACTCGCTCGCCCCGAAGACAGCGTACTACTTCATCGTCCACGCGGTCGATCAGGCGGGGAACGAAGACCACAACTCGATCGAGCAGACGGCGACGACCTTCCCCGACACGACCCCGCCGACGTTCGGCGGCGTGACCAGCTTGGTCTCGACCTCGCCGACGACGCTCACCGCGTCGTGGAGTCCGGCCACCGACGACGTGACTCCGCAGCCGTTGATCGTCTACCTCCCTTACCTCTCGACGACACCCGGCGGAGAGAACTTCGGCGTGAGCCCCACGCCGACCGCGCCAGGCGCCACGACCTTCACGTTCACGGGGCTCAACCCTTCCACGACGTATTACGTGGTCGTCCGCTCCGAAGACCAGGCTGGGAACATCGACCAGAACAAAGACGAGCTGAGCCAAGCGACCCAGGCCGACGTCACCCCTCCGGCATTTGCCGGGGCGAGCTCGGTCACCAACGCCACCGACACGACGCTCACGGTCATCTGGACGGCGGCGACGGACAACGTCACGCCGCAGAGCCTCATCCGGTATCTCGTCTGCATGTCCCCCACTGCGGGTGGTTGCAGCGGAAGCAACTTCTCCGTCACGACCACGGTCACCGGGGGGACGAGTCAGCAGTTCACGGGTCTGACCCCCCTGACGGCGTACTACTTCGTCGTCCGGGCCGAAGATCAGGCCGACAATATCGACGGCAACAACAACCAGGTCACCGGCAGCACGACGCCGGACACGACCCCCCCCGTGTTCGCCGGCCTCGCGAGCGCGACCTCTACCTCGCCGACGACGATCACCCTGGGCTGGGTCGCAGCGACCGATGACGTCACGCCGCAGGACCAGATCGTTTACGACATCTTCCAGGCGTCCGCCTCGAACGGAGAGTCGTACGCGGGGCCGACCTACACCACCAGCGCGGGGGCGACGGGCTACGTCGTGACGGGGCTCCTCCCCCAGCAGACCTGGTACTTCGTCGTCAGAGCGCGCGACCAGGCAGGAAACGAAGCGCCGAACACGATCCAGAAGAGCGCGACCGTCGAGGCGGACACCACGCCGCCGACTTTCGCCGGGATCACGAGCCTCACGGCGACAGGCCTTACGTCGCTTCAGGCGAGCTGGAACACGGCGACCAGCATCGTCCCCCCGAACAGCGCCATCGACTACTACGTCTGCTGGTCGACCTCGACCACGGCGTGCAAGACCTCGTTCACCGCGATGGCCACGACCGCCGCAGGTGCGCTCACGTACGCCATCACGGGGCTCCCCGACAACACCGCCTACACCGTCGTCGTCCGCGCCCATGACCCGTACGGCAACACGGACTCGAATACGGTCTCGCTGACCGCCTCGACGCTCCCCGACACGACGCCACCGACGTTCTCCGGGCCGCCGTCGGTCACCGGGGAGACGGCCACGACCATCACGCTGAGCTGGCCTCTGGCGACGGACAACTACTCGCCGCAGTCTACGCTTCGGTATCTCCTCTGCATCGCGCAAGCCCCGGCCGTCTGCACCGGCTCGAGCTTCGTCGCGTCGCAGATCCTGACGAATCAGTCCTCGTTCCAGTTCACGGGTCTCGCACCGACGACGACCTACAACTTCGTCGTCGCGGCGGAGGATCAGGCAAACAACATCAGCACGGGGAATACGCAGGTCTCCGGTGAGACGGTGAACGACACGACCCCACCGACCTTCCCCAACGGCGCTCTGCAGTCGGCCACGGCGCTGAGCGACTCGACGATTCAGCTCTCGTGGAACATCGCGACCGACAACGTCAGCACCGCCACGCAGATCACCTACGACATCTACCAGGCGACGTCGTCCGGCGGCGAGGCCGCATGCACGACGGGCCCGACCTACAGCGTGGCAGGCACTGTTGGATCGGGGAACCCGCTCGCCCAGCAATACACCGTCACCGGACTCCAACCGCTGACCGCCTACTACTTCATCGTCCGTGCGCGCGACGCCGCAGGGAACCGCGACTGCAACAGTACGGAGAAGAGCGCGACGACATTCGCAGACACGACCGCGCCGGTCTTCGGGACCTTGCTCGGGGTGGCCGTGACGAGCGACACGCAGCTTACGCCGTCGTGGACGGCCGCGACGGACGACACCACGCCCCAGGCTCAGATTCGGTACGAGGTTTGCTGGTCGACCTCGGCCACCGCGTGCCAGACGTCGTTCGTGGCGAACGCGACGACGACAGCCGGCGCGCTCTCCTATACGCCGCCGGCCAGGACGTTGATCCCGAACACGTCCTACACCTTCGTCGTTCGCGCGGAGGACCTCTCGGGAAACGTCGACAGCAACACACAGGCCGCGAGCGCGACCACCCTCGTGGACAACCCGCCGACGTTCGCCGGCGTCGGGAGCATCACGAACATCACGTACGACACGGCGACCGTGAACTGGCCCGTCGCCACGGACGACTACACGACCGCCGCGAACATGCGATACGAAGTCTGCGTCACGGGGAGCAGCAACGGATGCAGCGGGGGCTCGTTCGTCGGCACCACCGGGAGCCCAGTCACGGGCGTTCTCTCGCTCGGGATCACCGGGCTGACGCCGGTGAACACGTACTACGTCGTCGTGCGCGCCGAGAACCAAGAGAACATCGTCAACACGATAAACGGCAACAACCAGATCTCGTTCGCGACGGTGCAGGATCCGAACCCGCCGACGTTCGGCGGCCTGACCTCGGCGACCGAGCTCGGCCCGACATCGATCCAGCTCTCGTGGACCAACGCGACGGATCCGTACACGACGGCAGCGCAGTTCGTCTACGAGGTGTACGGCGGGGGCGCATCGGGAGCGGAGAACTACTCGAATCCGCCGATCGCGACCTCGACCGGCGACGGGACGGGCACGATCAACTACACCATCGCGGCGAACGCGGGGCAGACGCAGTGCTACGTCGTCCGCGCGAAGAACAACGCCGGAGTCTCGGACACGAACACGATCGAGCACTGCGCGACGACCCCGCCGACGCTGCCGACGTTCACCACTCAGCCGATCTGGGTTGGCGTGACCACGTCGTCGCTCACGATCTCGTGGGCAGCGACGGCGACCCCGGCGGCGACAACGATCGACTACACGGTCTGCACCACGACCACGAGCGGCGCGTGCGCGAACTTCGCGTCCGGCGGCACCTCGACCGGAACGACGGAGTCGGCCGATATCGGCTCGCTCACCTCGGCGACGACGTACTACTTCGTCGTGAGGGCTACCGATTCGACGGGATCGACCTGGTCGAATCAGGTCTCCGGGACCACCAGCGTCGTTCTCCCGTCGATGAGCGGTTCGGTCACCTGCTACCCGAGCGATAGCGCGCCGTATCCGAGCTATCTCTACATCACGTATCCGGGCGCGACTGCGGGCTCCTACCCGATCTCGTCCTACGAGGTCTGCACGAGCCTCGGCTCCGCAGCGAACTGCTCACCCACGTTCAACTGGAGCACCGGTGACGCGACAGGCTCGGGGTGGATCGGCGCTCCCGCCTACAACGGAGGCGTGGTGAACGGTCCCGCGCTGACGTCCTACGAGAACTACTGGGTCTACGTGCGCGCCATCGACTCGCACGGGAATGCTTCGAACTCGATCAACGCGGGCGGCGCATGCCAGACGTCGGCCTCGTACAACGGCGACGTCCTGCCGTTCGTCAACGGGTCCTGCAACCTCTCGGGCTGCCACGCCTCGGGGAGCGGTCTCCCGGGCCCGTGGAGCCTCAGCTACTGGACTGGGAACACCCCGCCCAACTACTGCGGCGGAACGGTCCCCTCGTACATCGTCTCCGACAACGCGGCCTCGAGCCTCATCTACGAGGTCCTCGCCGACTCGTACAACACGGCCTACAACTGCATCCCGCAGATGCCGTACGGAGGCCCGTACAACCAAGCCTACAAGATCGGCAACAACACCACGATGGTCCAGAACTGGATCAACTCGGGCATCAACAGCAACTGAGCTCGCTCGGGGAGCTCAGAGGTCGGTGCGAATCGTCCGCCCCTTCACCTGCGCCGCGGTGCCCGTCGGGGCGGCCGCCGGCGCAGCTCCGGGCTTCGGGCCCGCTTGTTTCGTCGAGGTGGTCCCGCCGTGGCTGTGCGACGACAGCTCGGCCGTGACGCCTGCATCGTGAACGTCCGCGGCGACTGCGGTGGGCGCGGGAGCGGCGGTGGGTGCCGCGCTCGGAGCCGCCGCAGGGGGGGCGGTGGCCGTGGCAGCGGCGGTCGCTGTCTGCACCGCTTCGACGGCCGCGGGGGGCTCCGCGGTTGCCGTGGCTTTCCCTTGGCGTCCCTTGAACGCCAGCGCGCCGACGACCGCCATGATGGCCAACGCGACGCCGACACCCGCGACGAGCGGTCCCTTGGACTTCTTCGTGCCCGTCGGAGGCGCCGTCGCGACCGCTCCGGGGAGCGAGCCAGCCGTCTTTCCGAGCGCCACGGGAGACGGTCCGGAGGTCGCCGGGGTCGTCCCCAGGTCTCCGCCGCTGGTCATGGGTGCGCGCGGTGGCGGTGCCTGAGCGAACACGCCGCTCCCGACTCCGGCCGCGCTCATCCACGCCGAGATCGCTTGCTGGAACTCGGCGGCGTTCTGGTAGCGGGCGTCGGGCTCGCGCGCCATCGCCTTGCGAATGATCGCCGCGAAGCGCGGATCGAGCCCCTGCACGAGCGTCTCGGGATCGGGCGGCGGCTCGAGCACGATCTTGAACATCAGCTCGTTGAACGTGTCGGCCTGGAAGGGGACCTGCCCCGTCGCGCACTCGAAGAGCACGACTCCGACGGAGTAGAGGTCCGAGCGGTGATCCGTGTGCTTGGACCCCTTCGCCTGTTCGGGCGACATGTAATACGGCGTGCCGATGACGGCGCCCGTGCGCGTCATGCTCATCACCGAATCGGGCGAGCTTTGGTTGAACTTCGAGACGCCGAAGTCGACGATCTTCACGAAGTCCCCGCCGGTCTTCTTGTCGCGTACGAGGAAGATGTTGTCCGGCTTCAGATCGCGATGGATGATCCCCGCGGCGTGCGCGGCGCCGAGCCCCTCGAGGAGCTGCATCAACACGGGCGCGATCGCCGAAGCGGGCATTCGCCCAGTTGATTGGACGCGCGACGACAGGTTCTCGCCGTCGAGATACTCCATGACCATGTAGCGCGCCCCGTCCGGGAGCTCGCCCAGGTCGTACACCTCCACGATGTGATCGGAGCCGATCTTGCCGGCCGCCTGCGCTTCGCGCTCGAAGCGCTCGAGCACGTCTTTGCGCGTGGCGATCTCGGCGTGCAGGACCTTGATGGCGACGCGGTGGCCGATGCGGACGTTCTGCCCCTCGTAGACCGCTCCCATCCCCCCTTCGCCGAGCATTCGGACGATTCGGTATTTCGAGTCGATGAGCTGCCCGACCGTCACGTGCATCGCGCACCCTCCAAACGAAAGCCGCTACGTCAAAACCGCCCGCCGAAGCCGAGTCCCCCGCCGTTCGCGCTCACGAGCGGCGTAACGGTCCACGTCCGCGCCGACGCGGCCGGCTTCGCCTCCTCGGTGATGGTCGGGCGCATCAGATACAAGACCGCCGTCACTCCGGCAGCGACGACCGCTCCACCGAAACAGAAGTCGTTCACCAGGTTCAGCGCCTGCCCCGTGTTCTTCGCGTTTTGGGCGTCCGTCGGGTCCTGCCCGGTGTTGTCGGTCTGGAAGGTGCTGTGCTCGCCGAGCGCCATGATGCCGGTCACCACGGCTGCGACGGCCAGCACCCCCGTGGCCGCGACGCCGACGTAGACCCCCGTCGGCGTCGGTCGCGACGTTACTTTGGGCGCCTCTGTGGCAGGCGTGGGTGCCGTCGTCGTTGGCGTCACGGGCGCAGAGGTGTCGACCTTCTTGAACGTGAACGTGTGGGGCGGGATCTCGGCGCTCCCCGCCTCGAACTCCCACGTCACGTCGGGGTAGCCGTCGAGCTTCGCCGTCATCTGGTGGGAGCCTTGACGGATTCCCAGGCGCGCCGTCTGCGTGACGGGCCCGTAGATGTTCGTGATCTTGTCTCCGCGCACCGGGAGGCGCGTGTCCACGACCTTCGCGCCCGGGGGGTCGCTCGCCACGCTCACGTAGACGACGCCGGCCTTCAGCGTCTGGAGATCGGTCTTCACCTGCGCAATCTCCGCAGGATCCAGGTCCTTCCCCTGCGCGAGGTACTTCTCGTACGCTTGGATCGCCTCGTCGTCGCGTTCGAGCTTCATCGCGCAGAGGCCGAGGTTCCCGAGGATCTTGTAAGACGGCGACGACGCGTACGCCGCCTTGAACTCGCGGTAGGCCTCCTCGTAGCGGGGGCCGTCGGGATCCTTCAAGAGGTTCACGCCTGCCGAGAAGCGCGCGCGGGCCTCGGGGGTGATTGTCACCACGTCGTCTGCGTGCGCGACGGACGGCGCCGCGAACGAAGCCGACACAGACACAATAGAGCCGAGCAAGAGCGCGCGAAGGCGAAGGCACGGGCGAGCCATGTTCAGCCCGTTAAGGTATCACGGCGGCCCAGGCAGGCTCGAGTTTCCACGCCACCTCGGATGCGGACGGGGGGGGTTATGCATGGGGGCGCACGGGCGCGGTGGCGTTCACCCTCCCCCCAACACCCACCTGGAAGGCTCAGCGTGGAAGAGAGGCGATGTGCCTGGCGAGCCGCTCGTACAGCGCCGCCGCGAGGCGACTGTCGCCGGCGCACACTTCGCGAAAGTCGTCTGCGCGGAGCCGCAGCGCTCGAAGCGGGGTGGCGGCGCGAAACCGGGGCTGACCTCTACCCGTGCTCAAGAGCGACTCCGGGTAGAGGAGCGCGCTCGGCCCCAGCGAAATTCCACGCATCTCCGCCTCCCCCTCGAGGACGATGTACGCGACGTGATCCTGCGTGACGATGCGCGGCACGGGCTTGTCCGCGTCTATCTCCACCTCGACGCTCACTGTGAGCGTGTGAAGGATGAGCGCATCCGGCAGGTCGACCAGGAGCGGACAAGAGCGGGCCGTTCGGAGGTCTCTGGTCGCCGCCGTGGCGTCCCTGCGCGGGACGACCGATTCCATCACGGCGACGACCAGCGCCGTCGCGTTGTCGCGCCCCCCCCGCGCGAGCGCTGCGTCGACGAGCGCCTTGGCAGCGTTCACCGCCCCGCCGGTCTTGGCGAGCTGGGAGACCGCCCCTTCGTCGCCGATCATCTCGTGCACGCCGTCGGTGCACAAAACGAGGCGATCGCCTTCGAGGAGCGAGACGAACGTGCATTCGACCGCGACCTCGGCGTTCATGCCGATCGCGTTCAGGAGCTGGTTGTGGATCGACCCCCGCTGCGACAGCGTGAGCCGCCCCTCGCCGGCGAGGACGGCTCGTAGGTCGTGGTCGTGGGTCAGCTGGATCGTGGCAGACGAGCGGGCGAGGTAGACCCGCCCGTCGCCGACGTGCAGGACGAACGCGCGATCTCCCAGGAGCAATGCGGCATCGAGCGTGCACCCGAGGCCGCGCTCCGTCCCAATTCGCTCCCCCTCCGCCCGCACCGCCCGATTCGCGGACTGCGCGGCGCGGCGAAGCTCGTCGAGGACGGCGCGCC
The DNA here is from genome assembly GCA_052147435.1 of Polyangiaceae bacterium. Classification (GTDB taxonomy): domain Bacteria; phylum Myxococcota_A; class Polyangia; order Polyangiales; family Polyangiaceae; genus JBKQKP01. Next base: position 51,651 of record JBKQKP010000093.1, read on the forward strand.
GCGCTTGAAGGGTCGGGCTCGCGAGAAACGACATGATGGCCGTGAGCGCCCTCAGCCCCCTGACCTCTTCGAAGAACACGCGGAGGCACAGCGCGGCCGCTACCTCGCCAGCGTCGTGGCCCCCCATTCCGTCGGCGACGGCATAGAGGTGAATCTCCGGATCGGCGCGCCAGGCGTCCTCGTTGTTGGTGCGCACATGTCCGACGTGGGACACAGCCGCGTGCGCGACGCGATGAGTGAAGCGGACCCCGTCTGGCGCGAACGGAGGGGGGCGCGTCGTCGTCATGGCCCTCTAAGCGTACACGTCGCGCGCGCCGGGATCGCGTGCGTCTGGTGGGGTGTTTGTTATGCTGCTAGCCCACATGGGGACAGACGAACGCGCCACCGGCTCGCGCTCGCGCACCTTGCGCATCATCAATCTGGCGCTCGTCGCCGCCCTCGGCTCGTCCGCGCTCGCGGCGTACGCAGGCTGCTCGAGCTCCCCTGCGCCCGAGCAAAACGGGGACTCCGGAGCGCCCCCCGCGACCGACTCCGGAACCGACGCGACGACTCTCGGTCCGGATGGCGCGCTCCCGGATTCGTCGTCCGACGACGCCACGCAACCGAGCGAGGACGGCGCCACCGACGCCCCGGCAGGTGACGCCGCCGCGCCCGTCAACTGCGCCGACGACGACAGCGGCACGGGGCTGCCGACGGACCTCGCTTGCACGGGGCTCTATTCGGACTGGGCGACGAAGACGGTCACGACCGGGATCCTCCCCTACACGCCCGGCTACCTCCTCTGGAGCGACGGGGCGAACAAGACCCGCTACCTCTACCTCCCGCCGGGGACCCAGATCGACACGAGCGACATGGATAACTGGGTCTTCCCGGTCGGCACGAAGATCTGGAAGCAGTTCAGCCTCGGCCCTCAGCGCATCGAGACGCGCCTCTTCGCGAAGGTCAGCGCCGGTACGGGGGGCTGGGTCTGGACGACGTATCGCTGGTCGGCGGACGGCGAGACGTCGGCGACGCTGCTCGACAACGGGGAGACGAACGTCAACGGCACCTCGTACGAGATCCCGTCGCACGGGGCGTGTCTGCAGTGCCACGGCGGACGCCCGGACATGGTCATGGGGCTCGAGGGGATCACCCTCGGCGCGTCCACAGCCGTCGGGGTCACCCTCTCGACGCTCATCGCTCAGAGCGCGTTCACGATCAATCCGCCCGCGTCGATAGAGATCCCCGAGGACTCGAGCGGCAACGCGCGCGCGTCGCTCGGCTGGCTCCACATCAACTGCGGCGTGCCGTGCCACAACTCGAACTCGACCGCTCTCGCGCAGGGGACGGGGCTGTTCCTGAAGACGAGCGTCGCGCAGCTCATCGCCGGCGGCGGCGCGACGACCGTCCCCGAGCTCACCCCTTACGTTACCGCGGTGAACGTCGTGCCGAAGATGCAGCCCTTCGCATCGGAGGGATTCTTGCGCATCGATCCGGGACACCCCACAAACAGCCTCGTCCCGACCCTCGACGGCGCGCGCAACAACCCGAACATCCCGCAGATGCCGCCGATCGTTTCTCACATCGTGGATACGACCGACGTCGCGAACCTGAACAATTGGATCACGACGATGCCGATCCCCGACGCCGGCGCGCCGGACGCCTCCGACGCGGGTATCGCAGACGCGAACGCCGACTGAGCGCTCGGCGCTCGCTCAGTCGCGCCTGGTCGCGTCTAGCGCGGGGTGGGCGCTCACGAGCTCCGAAGCCAGCTCCTCCAGCCACGGCTTGTCCCAGCGCGGCGCGCGCTTTCGTTCGAAGCGTTCGGCGGACTTCTCGAGCGTATCGACGTGAGCGGCGAGCTCTTTCTGCGCCACGGGGAACACGAGCTCGCGCTCCTTCGACATGTGCGTCCGCTCGAACGACGTCAAGATGCTCGCGACCAATCCGAGGCGCGCCCGCTCCTCGGCTCCCCATGGGGCCTTGTGGGAGATGGCCTTCTCGAGATCGAGCAGGAGCCGCCCCTGCTGATGATGCTGCTCGCGCAGGTGAGCGAGCGGGCCGAGCTCCAGCGAGAAACCGGCGAGGGACAGGCAAGGGAAGAGGACCGTCTCCTCCCGCTCGTGATGAAGCCCGTCGGAGTACCCCCGGAAGAACGTTACGAAGCGGATCGCTTCGTGGAGGTCGACCGTCTCACGGCTCTCGAGCTCGTGCACGAAGACGTCGAGCGCGGTCGCGACGGCGGCGATGCGGGCGTGCTCCGTCCCAAGCAACGCAAAAAAGTCCATGCCACGAGTATCGCGCACGCAGGCGTCTTTGGGGCTAGATTCTTCCCCCCACAGATGAGTCGCACGTGCGCTGTTTTCTGCATCGGAACAGAGCTCACCCGAGGGGAGCTCGTTGACACGAACGGCCCCTGGCTCGCGGCCGCGCTCACGGACCTCGGGTTCGAGGTCGTCGAGAAGATCACCGTCGACGACGATCGCAAGCGGATCATCTCCGCGCTCGAGCGGGTGACGCGCTCCTCGCGCATCGTCGTTTGCACGGGAGGCCTCGGTCCGACGACGGACGACCTGACGACCGAAGCCGTCGCCGAGGCGCTCGGCGTCCCGACGGAGCGCGACGAGGCGTCGCTCGAGCACATCCGCCGTCGCCTCGAGAAGTTCGGCCGCACCGTGAGCCCGACGAACGCGAAGCAGGCGGACTTCCCGCGCGGGGCGGAGGTGCTCGCGAATCCGATCGGTACGGCCCCCGGCTTCCACGTGAAGGTGGGAGAGTCGCTCGCGTTCTTCATGCCCGGGGTACCGCGCGAGATGAAGCGCATGTTCGAGGAGCAAGTCGTCCCGCGGATCCGCCCGCTCGCACCGAACGATAGCTGCCAGATCCGCCTGCGGACGTTTGGTCTCCCGGAGAGCGTCGTGGGGGAGCGACTGGCCGGCGTGGAAGAGGGGTTCCCCGGCGTCACGATCGGCTACCGCGCGCACTTCCCGGAGATCGAGGTGAAGGTCCTGGCGCGCGGGAAGGCCGAGGCGCTCGCGCGCGAGCTGTGCGACAAGGCGACGATCGAGGTCCGGTCGCGCCTCGCGGACGTCGTGTATGGCGACGGGGACGACTCGTTCGCCGGGGTCGTCGGGCGGGCGCTCCGCGGGCGGGGCTACACGCTCGCGATCGCCGAGTCGTGCACGGGGGGGCTCGTCGGGCACATGGTGACGCGCGAGCCGGGGGCGAGCGATTTCTTGATGGTGGACGCGGTCACGTACGCGAACAGCGCGAAGACTCGATTTCTCGGCGTCGACGAGGACGTCCTGCGGGGCCACGGTGCGGTCAGCGCCGAAGTGGCCGCCGCGATGGCCGAAGGGGTGCGTCGGGTCTCGGGGGCCGACATCGCGCTCTCCCTTACGGGAATTGCAGGTCCTAGCGGCGGGAGCGCAGAGAAGCCGGTGGGGACGGTCTACCTCGCGATCGCCTCGCCGAAGGGGACGCTCGTGAAGCATCGCGTGTTCGGCGGGGAGCGCCTCCAGGTCCAGACCCTCGCCGCGTACGCGGGGCTGCAGCTCGTGCGCGAGGCTTGCGCCTAGCCATCCAGAACCGAGGTGTACACTCCACGGATTGTGGCGCTAAGGCTCCCGGGAAAAATCGAAGGTCGTCTCGCGACGGCGATCCTGCTCACGGCCGTGGTGCCCCTCGTCGTCGCGCTCTCGCTCGCCAACGCGCTCTTCAAGCAAGCGTCCGCCATATGGTTCGATCCCGAGGTCGGCCGACAGCTTGACCGAGGGGTGGACGTCTACAAGGACTACGTCAAGGCGATCAAAGACGACATGCGTCACCAGACGGACGCGATCGCCGCGGACGAGGTGCTCCGCGAAGCGGCCAAGACGCGCAACAGCGAGCTCGTCGAGGCGCAGCTGATCGAGCTCTTCCCCCGCTTCCCGGAGCTCGTGGCGCTCACCGTCGAGGGGGGGGGCGGAGAGACTCTCGGGCGGCGTGACCGCGGGCGCCCTGTCGACGAGTCCACGGAGCGAAGCCTCCCCGTGAGCCGCCCGCTCATGGAGGACGCCACGGGCGCCACCTGCGCTTCTCCGCCGCCGCGCCCGGCGTGCGTCACGGCGACGTTCGCGATCGACCGCAAGCGACTCGACGAGCTCGAAGCGACGGGCAACGTCGTCACGAAGTACCACGCCCTCGAGCAGTCGCGCGGCGAGCTGTACCGCGGGTACGTCTACGCGTTCGGAGCTCTCCTCGGAGGGACGATGCTCTTGACGCTCGTCCTCGGCATTCTCCTCGCGCGCGGCGTCACCAGGCGAATCAGCCTCCTCGGCGCCGCGATCAACCTCGTCGCCGGCGGGGACACGTCGGTGCGCGTGAAGGTGACGGGGAACGACGAGCTCAGCGATCTCGCGCGCGCGTTCAACGACATGATCTCGGAGATGGCGGAGTCGCGCGCGCGGATCGAGTTCCTCCAGCGGATCGGCGCGTGGCAGGAGATGGCGCAGCGCCTGGCGCACGAGATCAAGAACCCGCTCACGCCGATCTTGCTCGCCGTGCAGGAGTGTCACAGGAAGTACGGCGGCGAGGACCCGCGCTTTCGCGCTCTCCTCGATACGACGCTCGAGATCGTGCAGGAGGAGGTGGGGACGCTACGCCGCCTCGTCGGCGACTTCTCGAACTTCGCCCGCTTGCCGCAGGCCGAGCTTCACGACGCGACGCTTCAGGAGTTCTTGCGCGACTGCTCGGAGCAGCTCGCGCACCTCGATGGCGCGTCCGCGCGGGGCGACGCCCCGGGACAAGAGGAGGCCGGGGCCGACGAATCGTTGACCCACCCCAACGTGGACGTTCGACTCGAGGTCCCCGACGAAGAGCTCCCTGCGGCGATCGACCGCCAGATGCTCCGACGGGTCCTCATCAACCTCGTGCGGAACGCCGTCCAGGCGATCCGTGACGCGCGCTCGGGGCGCGCCTCCGGAGAGGTTCTCGGAAAGGTGCTGGTGAGCGCGCGGCGCGAGGGGGAAGGGTCGGCCATCCTGGTCGATGACGACGGTCCGGGGGTTCCGGTCGAGGCGCGGTCGAGGATCTTCGATCCGTACTTCACTACGAAGCAGGACGGGACGGGACTCGGGCTCGCCATCGTGAAGAAGATCGTCGTCGAGCACGGAGGGCGAATCGAGGTCGAGCGGAGCGAGTCGCTCGGAGGGGCGCGGTTCGTGGTGCACCTGCCGGGACCTCGATCGGTCGCGGTCGCTGCTTCGCGCGAGGCGCGGGAGCGTCCCTCCAGCAGCGCCGTGAAGCTGGACGGCGCCCCGCCGGCGTGACGGTCGTACGGGCACACACCTGGCGCCTGGCCACACGAGACGGACGAGCGATGCGGGCCGTGCTAAGCGATCCATCTCGAGATGCGTTCCCCCGAAGAAGAGCGATCGAGCGGGCTCACGATCGCGATCGTCGTCCTCGCGGTCATCACGGGCTTCACGCTCCTCCCGCGGCTCTTCCCGGGTGGCGGCGCGCTCGCCGGCAAGGACGCGCCCGACATCTCCTTTTCCATGGTCGCGAACGCTCCGGCCGGGGGGGCGAACGTGACGATGAGCGATCTCCGCGGGCACGCGGTTCTCCTCGATTTCTGGGCGACGTGGTGCGGCCCCTGCCAGAAGGAGGCCCCTATCGTCGAGCGCATCTCGCACCGGTACGGCGATCAGGGGCTCTCGGTCATCGGCGTGAACACGAGCGACGAGGCGGGGAGCGCGGCCCCGTTCGCCAAGAGCCACCATCTCACGTACCCGATCGCCTACGACGAGGGGCAGCGCGTGGCTGCGGCCTTCGGGGTCGATGGTCTGCCGACGCTGGTGGTGATCTCCAAGACGGGGAAGGTGATCGCCGTGCGGACGGGGGAGACGAGCGACACGGATTTGGATGCGCTGGTGAAGCGGGCGCTCTGAGAGGCAGACCCAAGGGGCGCGTCGTCCGTAGTTTCCATTGTCGGATGAGGCTCTCCCTCGCTCTCCTCGCCACGCCTCTCGCTCTCCTCGCGTTCGTCCGTCCGGCGCACGGAGACCCCGCACCGTCTGCGGCGCGCGAAGCGGTGAGCCTCCACTTCGCCGCCGACCCCGCTGCGCAGGCGCTCGCACTCGCACTCTTCGACACCGACACCGACGTCGTCGATACGCTCCCGCCGGAGCTCATGGACGGCGGCTACCGTGGCACCGTCCAGCTCGTCCCCGCCCTTCCCGTCGGTGCCGACCGCAAGCACCTCGTCTGGGTCGCGAGCGCGCTGCGCGACTTCGACGACTTCTTCGCCGTCATGGCGACGCACGGCACGCTGCGCTACCGCTGGCGCGGTCTCGTGCTCCGCTTCTTCCGGTCCGTCGGTAAGACGACGCCGAACGCGTTCGCGTCGGACTGGAGCGTTGCGTACAACGTCAACGGCTCGATCGACACGAGCGCGACCGCCACGCGCGAGACGCTCTTCCACGAGATCTTCCACCTCGATGACGAAGACCACGGCGACTGGTCCCCCGAGCACCTCGCCGTCCTGAGGGACGCGATCGTGCGCCGCTGCGGCGCGCGCACCGCGTGCCTGGCGCCGTACGCCCCCACCTCCACGATCGTCCGCCGCGGGACCTACTACGCTTTTCAGCCCGGCAACGACGTCCGCGAGTACGCGGCGGAGGTCGCGCTGCGGTGGTACCGCGAGCAGCGGGCGATCGTGCGTGGAGAGCCGCTCGAGGGTCGTCCGTTCAAGTGTGGCCCGGAGGAGAACCGGCGGGCGTGGGAAGCCATAGACGCGGAGTTCTTCGGCGGCGTGGACCTTGTCCCCGCGTGCCGAGCGTCCCAGTCACTTCCCTAGCGCAATTTCCCGCTCGACGAGCCCGTCGGCCGCCTGCGTGAAGCGCTGGAACGCCGCGTACTCGTTCGGCTGCACACGACCGGCAGGCACGTCGACGACGCGCGAGAGCTCGATCGCGTGGCCATGCACCGAGTCGGACACCTGGACCATTCGCTCGCCGTCGCGCGCTTCCCCCTGGGGGAGCGACGCGGGGACGCGCATCTTGTTCGGGACCACGACCTCGAACTTCACCTCCACGTGGGCCCACGTCGACAGGAAGAGCGGCGTTTGCCGCTGCGGGAGGGTGGCCAGGTGCGAGAGGTGGACGGGGAAGAGCGCGGTCAGGACGACCTGGTCCCCCTGCGTCCGCGCGAACTGCGGCACCTCGAGGTGCGTCCGGACGATGAGCGGCGCGGCGAGGTTCTTCTGGTTCTCGAGCTTCAGATCGCGAAGCCGGGCTCCGGGGAGGTTGCGCCCGATCAGGCGGGACTCGATGAAGTCGTGCAGCTGCCCCTCGGGCACCTTGTCGAGGACGTTCCTCATCTGGATCCCGAGAGGGCCCGAGAAGCTCTGCGCGAGATCGACGCTCGCCGATCCGTCGTCTCGCAGGTCGGCGCGCCCCTCGAACGTCAGACCGTCGGTCGCGCCGGGGCTCGTCACCTTGTCGCGCGGGGTTCCCGGGATGAGCATCACGCAGACTTGCCCGCGTTGCTCCGTGGGGACGTACCCGTAGGGGGCGAACTTGTCATGGACCGTGAGCCACCGAAAGCCGTGCCCCGTGTCGAGCCGCAGGGCGACGGAGTCGTAGTTGTCGACGTCGCTCATCGGACCGATCGGCGGCATCGCGAGGCGATCCTTCACAACCGCGAGATCGATCGGAATTCCGAGCTCGCGCGTCAGGTGCAAGAACGCGCTCTGCCGGGAACCGCTCCGCCCGAAGACGACGCGCCGGCCGTCTTTCTCCGGCCCGTCCTCGATGTGATCCAGGACCCACCCGTAGATGGCGCGTGCGCGATCGTCGTGCTGCGCCGCCGGGATTCCTTTCACGATCTCCTCTGCTCGCGTGCGAACGCGCGGGTCGAGGGGGGAGGTGTCCTGCGCGAGATCGACGAACCGCGCGACCGTGTCGTCGAGCGTCACCCCCCAGCCCAGCCTCACGCTCGGCAGGTACTCCTGCGGCGGCGCGCTGTCGGGCTCCTCGGGGGCAGGCGGCGAGTCCTCGACCAGCCAGCGGCGCTCGCGGAAGATCGCGCCGACGTCGCGCTCCGTGGGGGCGGGGACGGTGCCGCGCGTCTCGATGTCGAGCTTCTTGTCCTTCGGCGAGATGACGACGAACTCGCTTCTCCAGTACCCCTTGTCCGCCTCGCGGAAGAACCACGTCGGCCCGCGGTACCTGCGCCCACGCGAGCCGTCCCCCGCCTCGGGGGTGATGTGCTCGATCTCGATGTAGTCGCCCACCTCGAGGTGCGGCATCGTCAACGTCGGCTTCCCTTCGACCGGCTCCGGCTCGAGCTGCGTTCCGTTCGGCTTGAGGACCCGAAGGTGGAGGATGATCCCGGTCGGAGGGGGCTGCTCGCTCTCGCGCCCGATCTCTTCCTGCGCCTGGATGCGGAGGATCTCGTGCTCGAGCATGTCGCTCGAACCGTCGGGGTGGATCCAGAGCGCCGAGTAGTCGAGGACGCGCGCGGCCGTCCCCTCCATCCGGTGTCCCTTCTTCTCCCACGCTTCGAAGTCGCGGATCTGCTTTCGGCCGTCGAGGCGCCACGGCTCGAGGGACGTCGCCCCTTCGAGGAGGTCGATCGCGTCGCGGAGATCGTTCGCCTTCGCCCCCTCGGCAAGCGCGTCTGCCAGCGCTTTGCGGAGCGCCCCCGTGTGCCCCTTCGCGAACGACGTGTCGGCGAGCGAGAAGCGCGCCGGTGCGTCGAGCGGATCTTTCGCCAGCGCCTTCTCGAGCTGGCTCAGCGCCGCGCTCGGGTCGCCTCCGCGGGCCAGCACGTCCGCGAGGCGCGCGGCGATGTCCTTGCGATCTGGCCGCCGCTTCTGGATGCGATCGAGCTCCGCGATCGCCCCCTTCCAGTCGTGCCGCGCGAGCGCGCGATCGAGGTCGACCTCCGAGTCGGGGTCGAGCTTCTTCACCCTCGCCGCGACCCTGTCGGCTTCGTCGATCGGCCCTTGCTGGTCGAGCGCCTCGAGGTAGAGCCGGAGCGCGTTGACGTCGTCGGGGAAGCGCGTCGCCAGCTCGGTGAGCGCCCGCATCCGCTCCCCCTGCCAACTGAGCCTGGCGTACGTTCGCGCGAGCTGCTCGTGCAGCTCCGGCTCGCTCGGGAACTGCGCCGTCAGCTGCCGGAGAGGTTCCACGGCCTCGACGATCCCCTTCTGCTCTCCTTCGTCGAGGATCAGCCACGCCTGAGAATACCAGAGCCCCGGGTCGGCCTTGAGGGCGCGCTTGTGGAGCTCCTTCTCCGTCCGGGAGCGCACGTCGCCCGGAAATGCGGGATCGGTCCGCGCATACAGCGAGGCCTGCTCGAGCGCCCCCCCCGCCGCGTTGCTCGGGGTCACGAGGGGATCGATCAAGACGGAGGCGACGTCGTCGAGCCCGTCGACGTGCGCGGCGTACGACGCGAGCCATGCTTCGAGCGGCGGAGACGCTTCCGTCGATGCCACCGATGCCCCCGCGCCGGGCGAGGACACGCCGTCGACGCGCTTGACGATCGCGTCGATCGGGTTCGGATCGGCGAGCATCTGCGGAGGGGTGAGCGCGTACGGCGCGCGCGTGTCCCCGTCGGTCGGGAGGTCCGAGGGGGAACCGTCCGTGTTGAGGATGCGAACCGTGCCCGAGTCCCCGATGAGGCGCGCGAGCACGCGGTGGCGCCCCGCCTCGACGTGAACGGCGGCGCCGAAGCGCTGCCACGTGCCCCAGTCGTCGAGCGACCGATCGAGGACCGGCGTGTCGTCGACCCAGACCTTCACGGCGCCCGAGACGGCGATGATGACATCGCGATCACCGTGCGACGCGGTGAAGAACGACTGCGCGTAGAAGACGCCGTCTTCCACTCGCTCGCTGCTCGACACGAGGCATCGCGGCTGCTCGACGCGGAGCACGTGCGGGATTGACCCGCGGAGCGGATCGGCCCCCCACGACGGCGGCCACGGTCCCGGTTTCTCGGCGTCGAACGAGCGCCGCCGGTCCTGGTCCGATCCGTGGCCGAACGGCCCGGCGAGGGCGACGCCGCTTGCGCATCCCGACCGCTTCTTCACGAGCGCGTCGTACGCGTCGCCGGTGGTCTCGGCGCGGTCGAAGGTCTCGGCGATCGACCACTCGACGAGCTCCGCGGCGGCGCGCCAGCCGAGCTTTCCGGGGGCGGAGACGAGCGCGTCGAGCTCCTTTCGGTGGTGCTCGTAGAGGTCGTTCACGGCGGCGCGGAGGCCGAGGAGGTGATGGACCGCGTACCAGGCGGCGAGAGGCGCGAGCGGATCGAGGCTCGTCTGCGCCGCGACAAGGACCGCGACGTACGCGTCGGCCGCCGTTTGAGGCGCGCCGTGCACCTCGTCGTCGAGACCGAGCGCGAAGCTCCCCCAGAGTCCGTCGTGCTTGAGCGATGCGAGTCGCTTTCGCGCGCGGGCAGCGCCGTCGACGGTGCCACCGGGGGCGAAGGTCTCGGAGAGAAGCCAGCGGCCGACTTCCTCGCCGTCGGTGGATGCGCCCGCCGCGTCGCGGACCGAGGCGAGGCTCTCGGGGCTCTTCGCGGAGGGGGTGACGCCGCTGCCGCACGCGGTGAATACCGTGATCGCGATCGCCAGGAGGAGCGGGCGCATCGTCATCCCTTCGGCGCGATCACGAGGCGTTGCGAGAGCGCGTGATCGACCTGCTCGCACCAGGCGCGCAGGCTCGGGTAGTCGGCCACGGGGATCCTCAGGCGCGTGATGGTGAGCGTCGACTTCACGTGCACTCCCCCCGGTCCGGCCTCCGCGCTGAGCACGAACCGCCCGAAGGGGCTCGGCAGATCAATCGGCTTCGGGATCGCGATCACGCGGGCGCCCGGGGGCGCCTTCACCGTCCAGTCGCTCTGGGTCGTGCTCTGCGCGTAGAGCCGCTCGTCGAGCTTGCGCGCGGAGAGGGGAGCGAACTCGCGGACCATGTGCTCGGCGGGGCCCACGGGGATGCTCAGCGAGTCCCCTTCTTTCCGGGCGAACTGCGCCGACTTTCCGTGCGCGTGCAGCGTGACGCTCTTCTCGAGGTCTTCGAGATCGCTCGAGTCGACCTTGTCGATGGCGAACCCCGCGAGCTCCGCGCCGAGGTCCTCCTGCACGCGCTGCTTGAGCGTCGACTCCGCGTGGTAGCGCGCGCGCCACGAGCTCGCCGAGACGCCCGTGACGTCCGTGCGCCAGTCGATCGTCGCGCTCCCGTCGCCGCCGATCGTCGCTTCGACCTTCTTCGTGGTCACGCTCTCGGTCGCCGGCGGATCGGGGAGGTGGACGAGCTTCGGGTGCCCCTCGTTCACCTGGAGGGCGAGCGCGGCGCGGTCCATCGCGGGGAGCTCGGTGGACCCCGTGAACTCCGCCGTACCGTCGAGGTACAGGTCGAGCGACGGCACGTACGCGATCGCGTGATCGAACGGCGCCAGGCTCGCCGGATCGGTCTCGAAGTCGCCGCGGTTCTGCGTCCTCACGATCACAATGGTCGCGGGGATGCCCGCCTCCTTGAGCATCGTGACGATCAGCGTCGCCTTGTCTTTGCAGTCACCGAACCCGCGCGCGAAGATCTGCGCGCACCGGTACGGCTTGAACCCGTGGATCCCGAACTCGAGGGCCACGTAGCGCGTCTTGGTGACGACGTAGTCGTAGATCGCCCGGACCTTCTCGGTGTCGGTCTTGAGCCCTTTGGTGACATCGGCGACGCGCCGGCGCACTTCATCATCCGCGACGAACTGGTCGCGTACGAGGCCCCAGTACCATTTGCCCATGTCGTCCCACGTTCGGTAGGTCGAGACGTGCACGTGGCCGAGGAACTCGCTCCACGGGGGCTGGAGCGGCTCGGGGACGATCGGCGGCACGTTCTCGGCGACGAAGTGGAAGATGCGCGAGTCGCCCGTCTCTTCCGTCGTTTGCTTGAGCCCCGGGATGACGGGCTTGTTGAAGTAGAGCGTGCGGCTCTTCGGGGTGATGAGCACGTACTCGGCCCGGCTGACCGGCTCGCTCGATTGCATCGTGTTCACTTCGCCGAAGTAGTCGGCGAAGGCGTTCCGCGGGGCGACGTCCTCCACGCGATAGAGGAGCTCGACCACGTCGCCCGCGTGTAGGCGAGGGAAGTGGACGTAGTAGGCGCGCGCGCTCGTGTAGGTGGCGATCTCGGGGTCGTCGGCCGCCCCTTCGCCGCTCTCCATCGCCTCGTCGACCTTGCCATCGGTCCGGTACACGTGGGCGCCCCGGAGCTCGACGGCCTCGCTGTCGGACTCGAAGCCGAAGCCGTACTCGCGCCCCTCGGTCGCGGCGGAGTCGGTGAGCGGCTGGTAGACGATCTGGTGGAAGCGGCTCGCGAGGCCGTTCGGGAAGACCGTCGTGACCATCAGGTCGACGAGCGTGCGCCGGTTGTGACCGTCGGCCGGGGCGTTGCGCTTGGCGAGGAACTCTTCGGGCTTGCGCGCGTAGGCTTCGTCCGGACGCGGCTTGCTCGGTTCGGTGTGGGCGACGTACTCGCGCACGTCCTTGTCCTGCGGCTTGAGCTCGAGGATCCGGCGGAGCAAGCGAAGCTGCTCTTCCGTGCGCCCCATCACGCCGTACGCGTCGGCGAGGGCCCGCATCGCGTCGGTGTCCTCGGGGGCGAGGTCGAGGGCGCGCTTGAACATCGCCACGGCACGCGGCCGGTCGCCGAGCTCCAGGTACGTCTGCGCCGCGAGGTTCAGCGCCGCGGAGCTGTCGGGGTTCGTCGCGAGCAGGCGGTCGATCCATCGCGACGCCGCAGGGGCGTCTCGCTTCGCGACGGCGAGCGCGATCCGGTCGCGCGGGATCCCCGGGTCGTCGAACCGTAGCGAGGCGTAGCGGTCCGCCATCTCGTCCGCTTCGGTCGTCCGGTTCTCTTCGTGCAGAGCGCCGACCATGCCGCGAACGAGCGCCACGCTGCGAGGGCGCCGCTCGACCGCGCGGCGGAGGAGGACGAGCGCCGTCTCGTGCAGACCTGCCTCGTCGTAGAGATCGTGCCGGGCGAGCGTGGCCGAGATGTTGTCGGGGTCGAGCTCGAGCACCTTGTCGTAGAACGGGATCGCGTCGCGCCAGTTCGCTCCGCCGCGCGCGTGCCCCGCCCGGGCGAGGAGCACGTCGATCCGCTCGTCCTCGGACGTCGCCCGCGTGACGCGCGCTTCGGCCTTCTCGAGCCACTCCGCGCGCTGGTTTCTCCCCTCGGCGAGATCTCCCGCGAGGAGGAGGCGCTCGATCGTCGGCGCTTTCTCTGCGGCCTTGCTCGCGAGCTCACGCGCGCGATGCTCGGTCGGGTCGTCCCCCTGGGTCATGACGAGGTAACGGGCGAAGGCCTCGAGCGTCGCCGGGTCGCCGGACTTCGAGAGGCGTTCGAAGGCCTGGAGGGGGCCTTCGACGTGAGGGGCCCCCGGCGGCGGCTTCGCGGGCCCGGGGAGCGGCTTGGGCTTCGAGCCCGTGCTCTTGTCTGCGCTGAGCGCCGGATCATCGTCGGTCTCGATGTTCGCGTCGGGTGCGCCGTCGGCTCCCGCGAGACGGAGCGAGAGCATCGGCGAGTCTTCGTCGCCGCAGACCTTCACGAGGAGGCGGTTCCACCCGCTCTCGAGCGTGACGGAGGCGGCGATCCGGTCGGAGTCGAGCGCGCGGTACTTGCCGTCGCTCATGACCTCGGCGCCGTTCCACCAGACGCGCACCGCTCCGGCGCTCCCGGCCCAGATCGAGATCGGCCGCGGCGGTATCCGTTTGCCTTCGGACTTCTGCGTCCGCGCGTCGCGCGCGAACGTCGAGGCGTAGACGCAGACCTTCTCGCTCGGGCGGACGAAGACGCCGAGGTCGAGCCAGCCGTAGGGGGACACCGTCGGCGCCACGCGCCAGCGGACCGGGCGCTCCTTCCCCTCGTACGTGTGCCCGACGACGATCGGCTTCATCCGCTCGTCCTCGGGGCCGAACGCGCGATCGAAGCCCCCCTTCCCTTCGTTGTCGAAGGGGCCCACGACCAGCCAGCGCGACAGGTAACCGAGGCTGGCCGTGCGCGCGCGCGCGCCGTCGAGGTCTCCGCGGCGGCGACGGGCGTACGCTTCGAGGAGCCCCGCGTATGCCTTTACCGGAGCGGAGGCATGCGGGTCGGCGGCGATCTCCCGGATGGCCTCTTCCACGTCGGCGGGATCCCCCTGATCCCACTCGCGCCAGAGACGCCGGAGGGAGACGTAGGCCGACGGTCCGGTCGCGCTCGT
>JBKQKP010000094.1:0-3428 GCA_052147435.1 Polyangiaceae bacterium
GTCGAGCGCGAGCTGCCCCGTCAGTATCTCGAGCCGCCGCTCGTCGACCTTGTCGTCGACCAGCATCGCTGCAGACCTGTGCTTGAGCACGGAAAAGACCGACGTGCCCCCGGCCACCATGCCGAGCACGAAGACGGTGACGAGGATCAGGTATCCGCGAAGATGATTGCCTACCATTCCGCGTCCAGCTCCGTCGTGCTCGCTGCGGCGAGCGCGTCGTTCGACGCGCGTTCGCTCGCGGCCCCCCAAACCACGCCCAACGCGGCCGCGAGCGCGGCCACCGGCACGAGCTTCCACGCGGGCCTCAAGAGCTCGGCGAGCCAGTCGGACGGCGCGGCGTCGCGCTCGACCGCTCGGGACACGCGAGCCGCGAAGTCCGCGCGCGGCCGAACGGGTTCGGTCGCGAGCCGGAGCCGCTCGAGCCGCGCGTCCGTGGTTTCGTGGCGGTCAGTCATTGATCTGCTCCCATTTTACGCAGCGCAGCCCGCGCGCGCACCAGGCGTTGCTCCACGGCCCCCTCGCTGCATCGAAGGATCTCGGCGATCTCCGCCGAGCTCAGCTCCTCGACCGACTTGAGCACCAGCACCAGCTGTTGCTCCTCGGGGAGCGCGCCGAGCCACTCCGCGAGCTCCCGCAGAGCGACGCGCGCCTCGCCGAACGCGACGCCATCCAGCCCCGACTCGTGGCGAGCGTCCGACTCGGCGGGCGGCAGGTTCTTGCGCGCGCGCTTCGCGTCGAGCGTCGTGTTCAGGACGATGCGATGCAGCCATGTCGTCACCTTCGAGCGCCCGTCGAACCCGCCGGCGATCAGCGAGCGGTACGCCTTCAGGTAGGCCTCCTGCACGGCGTCCTCTGCTTCCGCGACGCTCCCGAGGAGGCGAGCGCTCAGGCGCACGAGGCGTTCCTGGGTTGTCGTGACGATGCCCGGGAAGGCGGACGGGTCTCCTGCCGAGACGGCAGCAGCGGCTTTCTCCAGATCGATCAAGGTCAATGCGCAGCCTCATGAGAGCACCAGCGATCGTTTGACGGTGCGCGCGCCCGACTCCCTACGGATTCTTTCGCCCAGGCTACCGATTTCGAGTGTCTCACGGTGGCCCGCGCAAATTGCGCCTTTCACCGTAGGGCGGCGGCGAGTGACGACGTCACACGGCGTGAAAGAAGGAGAAACCTCCCATGCAAATCTCATCGATCCGCTCCCTGGCTGCTCGCGCCCTCTTCGTCTCGCTCCCCGTCTTCGCCGCGTCCGCAGCGGCGGGGACGGTCTCGGTCACCGCTGTGGCCGACGATCACGGACCCACGCAGGCGACCGCCCGCGTGTACCAGCGCTTGCTGGACCACTTCGACGCAAACCACGACGGGCTCCTCCAGACGAGCGAGCTGCCCGCAGTGGTGCAGGAACGCCTCGGCGCCGCCGACGCCGATCGCAACGGGGTCATCACCCCCGCGGAGCTTCACGCGTACGGGGTCGCGCGTCGCGCCGAGAGATTCGCGCACGCCGACAGGAACGCCGACGGGAAGATCGATCCCTCCGAGGTCCGCCCCGTGTTCTGGGACTACCTGAAGGTCGCCGACGCCGACCGGGACGGCGCGGTGACGCTCGACGAGATCGAGCGCGCCGTGGCGTCGGGGACGCTTCGAGGCATGACGGCCGAGGAGGTGTTCCAGCTCCTCGACCGCAACGGCGACGGCGTCATCGACCTGACGCGCGCCCCCGCGCGCGAGCGCGCGCTCCTTACCCCCGCCGACACGAACCACGACGAGAAAGTGACGCTCGACGAGCTGAAGGCCTATCGGATCGCGATCGGCCGAGACTGAGCGATCAGCCCCGGTACCCGGTCTTCTTCCCGGTCTTCACGAGCTCCATGTCCTGCTCCTTCTTGAGCAGCACCCCCAAGAACGGCAGCTCGCGGATGAAGCGCTTCTCTCCGATCCCGGCGCGCTTCAAGACGGCAATCCAGTCGACCAGCTCGCTCGTCGAGGGGCGCTTGCGAAGGCGCGGGATGTCCCGCAGCTCGTAGAACGCGACGACGGCCTGGTCGACCAGCTCCTCCTCGATGCGCGGGTGATGCACGCGGACGATCCGCTTCATCAGCTCCTGATCGGGGAAATCGATGAAGTGGAACACGCACCGGCGGAGGAAAGCGTCCGGCAGCTCTTTCTCGTTGTTCGACGTGATGACGACGACCGGGCGCTCTTTCGCGACGATCTCGTCGCCCGTTTCCCCGATCACGAAGCGCATGCGGTCGAGCTCGTGGAGCAGATCGTTCGGGAACTCGAGGTCCGCCTTGTCGACCTCGTCGATGAGGAGGACGACGCGCTTGTCAGACGAGAAGGCGCGGCCGAGCGGGCCGAGCTTGATGTAGTGCCGGATGTCTTTCACGTCGCCGTCGCCGAACCGGGCGTCGTAGAGGCGCTGGACGGTGTCGTAGAGGTAAAGGCCGTCCTGCGCGCGCGTCGTCGATTTGACGGGCCAGTGGATCATGTCGAGGCCGAGCGTCTCGGCGATCGCCTGGGCGAGCAGCGTCTTGCCGGTACCGGGCTCCCCTTTCACGAGGAGCGGGCGCTCGAGCGCGAGCGCGCAGTCGACCGCGTGCTCGAGGGCGTCGTTGGTGAGGTAGGAGGCGGTTCCGGAGAAACGGCGAAGGTCGTTTGGCACTTAGAGGCTCCACGTGTAGCCGAAGCCACCCGCGACGGAGAAGTCCACGAGGTTGGCTCCGGGACCCCAGGTGAACTCGGGGCCCGCGCGCAGGTAGAAATGCGAGTCCAGTCGGTAGAGGATGCCGAGGTCCACGTCGAGGAGGAACGTCGGGCTCGAGGACGCCGTCGTGGGGTTTCCGCCGCCGGCCTGGTTGATGGCGTTCTCCTGGAGCAATCCGAACCCGAGGCCCAAGCGTGGCCAGAGCCCCCACTTTTCGGCGAGGCTGAACATGTAGCCGATGCGCGGGATGACGGTGACGTTGGTGGTCGAGGGGAGCGACTGACTCTGCGCCGCGGTGCCGTAGATCGCCTCGGTGTAGCTGGCGCTGTTCCACGCGACCTCGATCACGGCGCCGATCGAGATGTGCTCGAAGAGGAAGTAGTCCGCCGACGGCGCGAACCAGATTGTCGTCGTGTGAATGGTGTCGGTGCCGGCGACGGCGCCGTTGGCGCCGTTGACGTTCACGCTGAACGACTGCGTGCTGAAGCCGATCGGGCCCGCGTACGCGATGCCGCCGGCGGTGCTCGCCCGAAAGCCGGATAGGTCGTCGAGCATGAGAGTGTGCTTGCCGCCGAGCGGGGTGGCCCCGTCGTGGGAGTGCGCAACGGGAGTTGCGGCGGCCTCGGGCTCCGCAGCCGTGTCCGACGCCGGCGCCGGTGCGGGCGCGGGTGTGGCCGCGGGCGCCGGCGTAGCGGCGGGTGGGGGTGGGGTGGGGGCTGGCGCCGGCGCA
>JBKQKP010000095.1:0-7963 GCA_052147435.1 Polyangiaceae bacterium
CCTGTGCCCCCCTTTAGCCCCCCCCCCTGCTGCCCGGGAGGGGCCGGGGGTGGGTTTGCCGAATGCGCTCTCTCCGATCGGCCTGGGTCGCGCTGGGGGCGCTCGTCGCGCTCATCGCGCTCCGCGCCGCGAGCACGCCGGCGTGGCCGGACGACTGGGACGGCGTCGGCTTCGTCGAAGCGGTGACGCGGTTCGACCTCGATCACTTCATCCCGCATCCCCCCGGCTACCCCGTCTACGTCGCGCTCCTTCGCGCGGCGCGGCTCTTCACGCATGACCCGACGCTCGCCGCCAACGCCGTCGCCGTGTCCGCGGGGGTCGCGGCGATCGTTCTTCTCACGCTCGCGACGGCGCGCGTTCTGGGCTGGGGACGGGCTGCCTGGCTCGGTGTCTTCGTCGCGATCGTTCCGCTCGTGTGGCGTACCTCGACCGCGATCGGCAGCGAGGCACCTGCCCTCGCCTTCGCCTCCGCTGCCGTCTTCGGTGGGACTCGTACGCGGCGCTCGGCGTCATGGTGGATCGGTCTCTCCGTAGGTCTCGGCCTCGGCGCGCGCCTCTCGTGGGCCCCGCTCCTGTTGCCGCTCCTCGCGCTCGCCCCCCGCGGAGCGCGGTTTCGGACTCTGCTCGTCGCGTCCGCGGCCACGCTCGCCTGGTGCGCGCCGTTCATCGCCGTCGTCGGCGCGAAGCACCTCGTCGCCCTCGCGCGCACGCACGCCATCGGCCATTTCCAGGTTTGGGGAGGAAGCGCCCTCAGCGAGCCTGGTCTCGAGCGGTTCGTCTGGCTCGCACGAGATGTCTTCGTCGATGGTCTCGGCATCGACCGCGATCCGGTCGGGATTGCCATCGGCGCGACGTCGCTCGTCCTCGCGGGGCTCGGATGGAGCGCGTGGCGCGCGAACGACTCTTCCCGACGGGCAGCGTTCGCGCGTCCTCTCCTCGTGCTCGTCCCGTATCTCGCGTGGATCGCGCTCGGACAGAACCTTCACCATCAACCGCGCCACGCGCTCCCGATCGTCGTGGCGGTTGCCGGTGTTCTCGCGCTGGCCGCGTCCACGTCCTCGCGTGCGCGCGCCGCCGGCGCCCTCCTGTTCGTGCTCGTCGCCGCGCGCACGGTGATCGACGCTCAC
Source organism: Polyangiaceae bacterium (assembly GCA_052147435.1). Taxonomy (GTDB): domain Bacteria; phylum Myxococcota_A; class Polyangia; order Polyangiales; family Polyangiaceae; genus JBKQKP01. Next base: position 1,128 of record JBKQKP010000095.1, read on the forward strand.
TCCCGACGGACGATCGCGCCGCCGGGGGAGCAGCTCGTCGCCCTCGCCGACAGCCTGCCCGCGGGGGTCACCGTGTTCGGAGGCCCGAGCGTGAGGTTCTTCGAGCTCGAGCCCCAGCCTCACGTGGCCGGGATCAACGTGGGGACGCTCGGCGACGTGCGGCTCGCGCTGGGCCGTTTGTCTCCCCTCCCCTCGCGCGTCCTCGTGACGAGCGAAGTCGAGGGGCTCTCGCTGTCTTCGTACCCGCTCGTCCACGTCGCGACGCTCTGTCGGCCCGAGCGAATCGAACGACGCGCGCCGTGCATCGACGTGCTCGACTGGAAAGCGCCGTTCTTGAGGCGCTAGGAGGCTCGAAGGCGCAATCGTTGCTCCTCTTCCGAGTCGGACCCTCGTTCCGAGGCACCCGACGACGGCCCGAGCGACTCCGCAGGCCGCTCGAGGAGCAATTGTTGCTCGTCGAGCGGCTCCACGGGTCGCTCCGACGACGTCTTTGCCTGGTTCGAGGCGAAACGATTGCGCCTCCAGCGAGTCGCCAGGGCGCATTTGGGCCTCGGGAACCTGCTCCGAGAGCTCCGCTGGTCGTTCGAGGAGAAACGATTGCGCCTCGAGCGGCTCTTTCGGACCCTTCTAGCCCCTCGGAGCTCACTCAACGACGTGTCTCGGCTCGTGGAGGAGCAACGATTGCTCCTCCGCGAACCGCAAAGACGCTTCCACCGACCAATTCGTCGCGAATAGGAGCAACGATTTCGCCTCGAGGCGCTCCGCCGTCCCCTCGCTCGACCCGCTCAGGTCGTCGGCTGCTTGACGAGCCGCAGGTACGGCTTGAGCGCCTTGAACCCCGCGGGGAAGAGCTTCCGAGCGTCGTCGTCGGAGACGGACGGCACGACGATGACGTCGTCCCCCGGCTTCCAGTTCACCGGCGTCGCGACCTTGTGCTTCGCCGTGAGCTGCATCGAGTCGAGGACGCGGACGATCTCGTCGAAGTTCCGCCCCGTGGTCATCGGGTAGGTGAGCATCAGCTTGATCTTCTTGTCCGGGCCGATGATGAAGACCGAGCGGACGGTGGCGTTTGTGGCGGCGGTACGCCCCTCGGACGTCCCGGCCTCCTCGGCGGGGAGCATGTTGTAGAGCTTCGCCACGGCGAGATCGTGATCGCCGATCATCGGGTACTTCGGCAGGTGCCCCTGGGTCTCCTCGATGTCCTTCGCCCAGCGCTGGTGGTTCTCGACCGGGTCGATCGAGAGGCCGATGAGCTTCGCGTTCCGCTTCGTGAACTCGGGCTCGATCTTGGCCATGTAGCCGAGCTCCGTGGTGCAGACGGGGGTGAAGTCCTTCGGGTGCGAAAACAGGATGGCCCATTTGTCGCCGATCCACTCGTGGAAGTGGATGGGCCCTTGGGTGGTCTGCGCGGTGAAGTCCGGGGCGGTGTCGTTGATGCGTAGCTGGGACATGGGTGAGTTCCTCTCGGTTCGAGCGGCGCCAGAGTACGCCAGGGAGTGCAGACGGTCCGGGGCGCATTGTCTACGATGCGGAGGGGGTGTCTAGGGTCGCGGACAAGGATTCGGGAAAAAGGCGGACGGGGACGGGAACGGGAACGGGAACGGGAACGGGAACGGGAACGGGAACGGGAACCGCGTGCCCCGCGGCGAGGGGAGACAGGTGCGCGCTCGCTCGGAAGAGACCAGCGTGCCCGCGTGCTCGCGCGCGTCAAGGCCAAGCCGGCTGCGCCGGTCGCTCCGCTGCGCTGCGCGAGCCTTGACACGCGCTGCGCGCGCGGGCGTCGGGGCGGGGCTTCCGAGAGGGAGCAGAAAGGCACGCCATGCTGAAGATCTACGATGTGATTCTAGGGGTCGTTGGGGAGCTGAAGCCCGTGATGACGGCGATCGAACGACGAGATCCGGACCTCGCGAGGCAGATGAGGCGGGCGGCGAGTAGCGTCGCGCTCAATACCGCCGAGGGGATGTACAGCGGGGGGCGCAACAAGGGGGCGAGGTACCAGAACGCGCTCGGGTCGATGCGGGAGACGCTGGCTTGCATCGAAGTCGGCGTTGCTCTCGGGTACGTGGACGGGATCGATGCGGGGGTCGAGGATCGGATCCGCAGGATCATCGGCACGCTCGTGAGGCTCATCGGGCGATGACGAGGCGCGAGGCCGGGAGCGGATCCCGGCCTCGCGTTGCCTTCACGTGCTGAGCTTGTAGAGCGTCGCCACAATGCGGTCGATCTGGTCGAGCAGCGTTGCTTCGACCGCATTCACGTACCCGAGCGCGATACCGACCTCGATGCACGAGAGGGTCTCTCGCATCGAGCCCATGGCCGTGTGGTAGCGGGCCGCCTGACTCCGACCGCGGCTGTACATGCCTTCGCTGACGTTCAGAGCGACGCTGCTCGTCGCCCTTCGCATCTGCCGACCGAGGTCCGGATCCTTTCGTTCGATCTCGCCGATCACGGGCCGTAGCCCCCGCACCACATCGAGAATCACCGCGTAAATGCTGAGCATGGACCAACTCCTTCTGCTCCCTTCTCGGAAGCCCCGCGCCGACGCCCGCGCGCGCAGCGCGGGTCAAGGCTCGCGGAGCGCAGCGGAGCGACCGGCGCAGCCGGCTTGGCCTTGACGCGCGCGAGCACGCGGGCAACCTGGTCTTCTTCCGGGCGAGCGGAGAAAAGAGCTCTGCAGAAGTTGGCGCCGTCACGGAAACGGAAACGGAAACGGAAACGGAAACGGAAACGGAGACGGAAACGGGGACGGAAACGGCGACGCCGCCCCCCCCTCACCTCGAAAAGTACTTCTCCGGCTCAATCCCCTCCGAGCTGCTCCTCAGCCTCGCGAAAATCTCCTCCGCCCGCTTCGCGAACGACGCCGCCTCGCGCGCCAGCGGCGGATCCTGCGCCAGGTCCACCGCGTGCTTCAGCGTCTCCGCGTACGAACGACAGCTCCGCGCGAGCTCAACCTCGTTGCCGATCTCCTCGAAGATAGCGATCGACCGTAGGAGGTGCCCGCGCGCCGCCTTGAGCTCCTCGCCCCCCCGCGCGCTCCCTGCTGCGACGACCTCCCCGAGCGATCGCAGCGCCACGCCGAGCTGCACCTTGCTCTGCACCTCGGTGAAGAGCTCCACCGCTTTCGCCGTGCACTCGCGGGCCTTCGTGTACTCGCGCCGCGCCAGGTACGCCTTGCCGAGCCCGCGCACGGCCTCCGCGAGACCGAGCTTGTCTCCGAGCTCGTCGGCGAGCTGCTCGGCCTCCTTCAAGTACTGAATCGCCTTCTGCGCGTCCCCCAGCCGATTGTGCGTCTCGCCCAGGTTCGTGAGGACGAGCGCGATCCGGTTCCGGTCGCCCGTCTCCTTCGCCACCTCGTACGCCTCCTGGAAGAGCTCGAGCGCGCGCTTGTCGTCGCGCTGGTCCTGCGACACCGTGCCGAGGTTGTTCAGCGAGATCGAGACCCCGACGAGGTCGCCGATCTCGCGCCGGATCCGGAGCGCCTGCTCGAAGGCGTCCAGCGCGAGACGGAACTGGCCGGAGTCCTGGTAGACGAGGCCGAGGTTGTTCAACGACAGCGCGATCGACCGGCGGTCGCCGATCGACCGCCGCATGATGAGCCCCTTCTGCGTGAACTCGAGCGCGCGCGGGTAGTCCCCCCGGAGCCAGTGGAGCTTGCCGATGTCGTCGGTGGCGCTGGCGATCCCCCGCTCGTCCCCCGCCTCCTCGAACAGCTTGAGCGCCGCTTCGAGGTGCGACGTCGCCTCACCGAGGTCCCCCTGCTCCCTGTGGAGCCGCCCGATGCGGCTGTGCGCCGCCCCCCCCTTGCCGCGAAGATCGAGACGGAAAGCGTGGGTCAACATCTCGCGAAACGCGACGAGCGCCTCGCTGTTCTTGCCGAGGACCTGCAAGACGTCGCCGTAGTGGTGGAGCGCCGAGAGGTAGACCTCGGTCCCGACCTCCGCGCCGTCGCGCACGAGAGAGAGCCCCTTCTCGTAGTACTCCGCCGCCTTCGTGTTCGCGTAGTGCGACCGCGCGACGTCCGCCGACTCGAGGTACGACGCGGCGGACTTCGAGCGGAGGTTCGCCTGCTCCTGATGCCGCGCGAGCATCCCCAGGTATTCCTCGTGCGTCCGGACGTTCTCGCGGAAGGCCAACCACTCCGCGATCGCCTCGTGGTTTCTCCGCTGCTGCGCGCCGGGGACGAGCTTGAGGAGCTGCTCGCGCTCGAGGTTGTGCTTGAAGACGTACTCCTCGTCGCCCGCGAACGTGCTGTCCGGGAGGCGCAGGACGTAGTCGCGATCGGTCAGCTCTTTCAGGACCGCGCGCAGCTGCGCTAGGTCGCGCGTCTCGCCCGAGGCCCAGATCCGAGGGGTCGAGATCTCGAGTCGACCGATCGCCAGGAGGCCGCCGAGCCAGAAGACGCTCCCCATCGACGACGCATGCTCGAGCGTCGTCCGCTCCTCGGGGGTGAGCGCGGCGATGCGCGCGTGTACGGCGTCTTCGACCGTGAGCGGGAGCTGGACGTTCGCGAGCCTGTCGACGTGGATCTTCCAGATGTCGGTCTCGGAGAACTCGTCGACGTTCTCGAGGACCCCGGTGTCGAGGAAGATCCGGAGCATTCGCTCGAGGAGCGCGGGATTCCCGCCGGCGAGCGTGCACGCGGCGTCGACCAGGTCCTCGACCGCCTCGTCGTCGCCGCACGGCGCCAAGAGGTCGTTCATCACCGCGGCGGCGTCGGCGTCGCCGAGCGGCGCGAGCTCGATTACCCGGTGGGCCGAACCGCCGTGGCGCGACCACCCGTCGCGGCGGGCGACGAGCTCCGGGCGACTGACGCACAAGAGGAGGATCGGCGCGTGGAGGCTCTCGATGAGGAAGGCGAGCAGATCGAGCGAGTCGTCGTGGGCCCAGTGCAGGTCGTCGAAGACGAGCACGATCGGCCCCCCCTTGTCGGCCGCAGCGTCGGCTTCGAGGAACGCCTTGATGATCGCGCGCCTGATCAGATGCAGCTGCCGATGGTCCCCTTCGATCGCCTTGATGAGCGGCGAGTCGAGGAACTCGAGCCCGAGGATTTGACCGAGGAAATAGACGACGTCGCCGACCTTTCGGTCCTCGAGCACGGCGGCGACCTGGGTACGGACCTGCGCCTTCGCGGCCTCGGGATCCATCCCCTCGACGATGCCGAAGCGGGCGCGAAGCGTTCGCGCGAAGACGGCGTAGGCGCCAGCCTGGTCCGGGGAGTTTCCTCGGAAGACGCGCGGAGCAGCGTCGTTCTTGTCGTTCTTACCGCGGGTCGCGTTGACGAGAAAATCGCGAACCAGGCGCGTCTTGCCGATGCCGGCCGCTCCGAGGATCGTGACGACCCTCGTCACGCCGCGGGCCCGGACGTCGGCCATCGCGGCATCGAGCTCGCGCAGCTCGGACGCTCTCCCTTTGAGCATCGCGCGGCGCGAGACGTCGGTGCGCGGAGCGGCGAGCCAGCCCCCGGAGGCGGGGGCACCCGCGCGCGGCGGGACACTGGGGGGAGGACGCAAGCTCACGTGCGTATCGTACACGCAAACCCGAGCGACTGAGCCGCGCGACGCTATTCCACGACGCCGTCGACGTCGTCGATCGGCGCATCGAGGACGGCGGGAGGATCCGCCGACTTAGCCGGAGCGGCCGGAACCGCCACCGTGTCCTCGCCGGGAACGGCATGCGTGGATGCGAATCCACTGCCGTCGTATGTTTCTCGATCTGCACCGCTCTTGGGGGCGCGTGCGGGCGTCGGCGCGTCCGGCGCGTTCGCGTGTGCGGGAGAGGCGGAGGTCGCCGGCGCGCTCGGCGTGTGGGCGGTCGCCGCAGGCGCCGCGACTACGCCGCGCGAGCGGAGCCTGGGGAGCTTCACCCGCGCGAGGTTGCGGGTCGGATACTCGATGCATGCCTCCATGAAGGGGGGGCACGAAATGCGGACGTGGAAGTGATCGTCGTGGGGGAGCGATCCCCGCGGCTGCGCCATCACCTCCGAAGCGCGCACACGGACCGCGTACGGGGCCCCGATCTTCTGCGCGTAGGCAAGGAGCCTCGCTCTTAATGGGGATGCAACGAACAGGTAGCTGATGTGCGCGCGCCCGTCGGCGACGATCGACGCCACGAAGGCCCAGTTCCGCGCGTCGTCGAACCGAGCGCCGGGCCAGGTCGGCGCCGTACCGTCGCCGAGGAAGCGAACGAAGTGGTCGGCGTAGATTGGCTTGCCTTGCTGGTTCGTGATGTAGAAGCCGACGTCCGCGTCGCGACCGCTCTCGTGCGACGCGTGGCGATCGAGGTCGCCGCCGCCGCGTCGTGAAAGGTGGCCGATGGAGAGGACCGAGTCGGGGTACTGCTTTCTCACGGCACGAGCGCCGTGGTCGATGAGCGAGACGAGCGACTCCAGCCCCCAGCGGACGTCCTCCCCCTCGTAACAGGGCGTGACGCGGAGCCACGGGCTCTCTTCCAAGTGCGCGCCCCCCAACAGGTGCCCATCCGTGGGAGACCCTACGCTGAGCCCCCCTGCGGGAATCGTCGCGCGAGAAGACGCCGCCTCGATCCGCGCCGTCCGCCGCGGCGCGGCGGCGGCCGACACCGAGAGCGCGCTGAACGTCGCCGACACGACAGCGGCAACAGCGGCGACCGCCAGAGCTCGCGAACCCTTCCTAGACCCCAACGACCCCAACACTTGCAGAGCGCTTCTCACCCTTCAGACGAACCACGGCGGCTGGGCACGAGCCAAATAAACGGCTAGCGTTAATCGGGGGTATGTGGACTCGTGGGCACACCCCTGCCGCGCTAGCCAGGAGGGGGTCCGTACTCACGTGAAGTCGACCGTTCCGCCGCCGACGAAG
>JBKQKP010000096.1:0-14233 GCA_052147435.1 Polyangiaceae bacterium
CACCCGGTCTGTGTCCAGCGAGCACCCGGTTTCGTTGGCGCGCTACCCCAGGCCGTGGTTTGTCAGGCAGCGGACCTGTCAACCAAGCACCCGGTCTAAATCGTCAAGGGAGAACCCGGTCGCTCACGCCCAGGTCTGTCGTCCGGGCACTCACGAGAGCGTTCGCGCAGCGCCCGTCCTTCATGTGCCCCCCTTTGGGGAGGAGCACCACGTCCCTTCGCTGCTTGTCGTCGTGCCTCACGCGCACCGTCATCGTCCCGATCCGCGACTCGAGCTCCGCGAGTGCGCCGTCAGGAATAGGTCCGGCGGCGTCGGGGTGCACTGTGGCGACGAGCGCGCCTTCGAGCGTGCGGCTCCACTGCGAGGACTGCGCGTCTTCCGTCGAGAGGGCCATCATCGTGAGCGGGTAGTCCGCGTTCGACCCGAGCGCCGCGGGGGCCCCTTCGGTAAGCAGGTTCACCTTCCCGCTCTTCGTCGCAAACTTCCTCCCCTCGAAGAGCACCTTCGGCGAGAGCGGGTTTCGCACCGGCCCCTTCTCCAGAGCCTCGAGCGTCACCCCTTTCGGCTCGAGCCGCGGCTTCGCGAAGCGCTCCTTCCACGCGCGCGCGTCCCCCGCGAGCGCGTCGCCGAGACCGAGCCGGGCGGCGAGCCCCTGGACGATCTCGAGATCGCTCCGGACCCCGGGCGGAGGGGGGACGACGGGGCGCGCCACGCCGAGGTAGTGATGACCGTACGCTCCGAGCAGATCGTCCGCCTCGAGGAGCGTCGTCGTCGGCAGGACGACGTGGGCGAGTCGGGCCGTGTCGGTGAGAAACGAATCGACCACGACGACGAGCTCGCGCGTTCGCAGGGCCTCGGCCACCTTGTTCGAATCGGGGAGCATCGTCACGGGGTTGCCCGCGGTGATCCAGACGGCGCGGACGGGGGGATCTTTCGCGGCGAGGACTTCCTCCCCGAGGAGCGGCTCGAGGATCGTCCGCGGCGGATCGCCGGCTCGCTTCACGAAGTCCGTATCGAAGGCTCCTCGGCGCTTGAAGTAGAACGACACTCCGCCCCCCGGGATGCCGAGGTTCCCGCTGATCGCGCTGAGGGCGTCGAGCGCGCGGACGATCGACGCCCCGTTCGCTCGCCTCCCCATCCCCCAGCCGACCAGGATGGCTGCCGGCTTGTTCGGGCCGAAGCACGACGCGAGGTCCTCCGCCGCCGCTTCGGGAACGTCCGCCTCTTCGCACCACGCGGCGACTGTCTTCTTCAGCGCGAGCGCGCGAAACTCGTCGAGGTTGTCGCAGTACTGCGCCGCATCGCGGTCCACCCATCCCCGATCGAACAGGAGCCGCGCCACCGCCATCGCGAGCGCGAAGTCCCCGGCGGGTTTCGGCTGCCAGAAGGCGTCCGCGATCGTCCGCGTCTTGTGGTGCACCGGATCGACGAGGACGATCCGCGCCCCCCTGGCGCGCGCCTCCTTGAGGACCGGGAGCGTGTGCGGGCTCGACGTGAAGACGTTCTTCCCCCAAAGGAGGATGCTCTTCGCGTTCAAGAGATCGGCGAGGTCGTGGCTGTCCTCCTCGCCGAAGTCGAGCATCTGCGCGGCGTCCCCGGCCCCCGAGCAGATGTCGCCGCGCTTCACGGTGACCGGCCCGAAGAGGGCGAAGAAGTAGTCGCTCAGGTACTTGAGGAGACCGAGCGACCCGCCGCTCCGGTAGTGGAAGATCGCCGAGGGGCCGCTCTCGCGCTTGATCGTCGCGAGCCGCTCCGCGACGAAATCGAGCGCTTCGTCCCAACCGACGGGGACGAGCGCTCCAGCTCGCCTGACGAGCGGCGTCGTCAGCCGCTCCGGCGAGTAGTGCACGGGGAGGAAGTGATTCGTCCGGTAGCAGAGAAATCCGCGGGTGACGGGGTGCTCCGGGTCCCCCTGGAGCCGCACGACCCTCCCGTCCTCGACATGGGCGAGGATGCCGCAGGCGTCGGGGCAATCCCGGTTGCAAGTCGTGCGGACGGCGAGTCCGCGCAACGCGCGGCTCGGTCCAGGGGGGGGAGCCTCCTTCATGCCTCGAGTTGTCCTAGACGATTGACAGAAGGGCGCAAGGTAGGCGTTCCTGACGGCGAGTCCCCGCGAAGCGGGGCTCGGTCTACACTGAGACAAAGGAATGCCGCGCATCCGCAGCTATCGCCCCGCCGACTGGGACTCGTTCCTGGCGCTCGACCTCGAGACCGGTCTGGCAACGCTTCGCCAGTCGCCTCAGGAAGAAAAGGACGCGTTCGCGGCGCGCTGGGCGGTGACGCTGAAGACGTCTTGGGGGTGGACCGACGCCGGGCCCACCAAGGACAAGAGCCTGCTGCTCGTCGTCGACGACGACGACGGCTCCTATGCCGGCCACCTCTGGCTATGCGAAGAGGTCGACATGCTCTCCGGCGCGACGCGCCTCTGGGTGCTGACCGTCGCCATCGTCGCCAAGTACCGCTCGCGCGGCTGGGGGCGGCTCTTGATGGAGCGCGCCGTCGAGGAGGCACGCGCGCGCAAGCTCGGATCGGTCGGCCTCTCGGTCGCGGCGGACAACGTCGTCGCGCGGAAGCTCTACGAGGAGATGGGCTTCGACGCCACGCGCCTGAGCATGTTCAAGACCGTCCGCTGACGGCTACCCGCGGATACGGATCGCGTACGTCAGCTTCGCCACGCTCTTCAGCACGTTCGGCACGCGCTTGAAGAGGTTGATCGACGGCGGGCGCTTTTCCATCAGGCGCACCGGGATCTCTTTCACCCTCACGCCGCCACGGTCGGCGCGGATCACGAACTCGCTCGCGAAGACGTCCTTGTCGACCAGGCACGCGCGCACGATGTCGAGGAGGGCCAAGCGGCGGAAGGCTTTCAGGCCGTGGGTATCGGTCCCGCGGAAGCCGAGGAGCGCGCGGAGCATCCCGGTGTACGCGATGCTCGCCGCGTGCCGCCACATCGGCCGATCATCCTCCGAGCCCACGGCGAGCTTCGACCCGATGACCATGTCGGCCTCGCCGCTGTCGAGGATCTCGATCGCGCGCCGGTGGAAGTCCGCGTCGCACAGGTCGATCTCGTCGCAGATGACGAGGTCGCCGCGGGCGAGGAGAATCCCCTGCTTGAGCGCCTTGCCGTAGTTCGGCTCGCCCATGCTGATGATCTTCACCTGGCCGTCGGCCGGGTCGTTGTACTTGCGGGCGATCTCGTGACCGATCTCGACCGTGCGGTCCTTCGAGCCGTTCTCGGCCAGGATGATCTCGTAGTTCCAGCCGAACGGCTTCAACCGCTCGCGGAGGTCTACGACGGCGGAGTGGAGGATCCCCTGCTCGTTGTAGATGGGGATGACGATCGAGATCCGGGGGTCTTGGCCAGTCATGAGATCGAACGCGCGCCCACATACACGAATGGGTGGAGGTTGTCGAACGTACCGCGCCCGCTCGGCATATCGCGCCGCGCTGTGCCGTCTGTTACCTCAGCGTTCGTCGAGCGTTGACATCCCGGTACAGGTGGAACACACCGCTGTCGCGTGGCTCGCGTGGCGCGCGGCGCGCGAGACGGATCGGTCTAGACCACAGGAGCGGTGCAATGGCGGAAGGCTTGAACAAGGTGATGTTGCTCGGCAACCTCGGGCAAGATCCGGAGCTGAAGATGATCGCGGGGGGGCAAGCGGTCCTCAATCTTCGCCTCGCGACGACCGAGACGTATCTCGACAAGAACAACACGCGCCAGGAGCGGACCGACTGGCACACCGTCACGGTCTGGGGGAAGCGGGCCGAGGCGCTCGCGAAGTTCCTCACCAAGGGGTCGCAGATCTTCGTCGAGGGGCGGATCCAGACCCGCAGCTACGAGAAGAACGGCGAAAAGCGCTACGCGACCGACATCGTCGCGAACAACATCATCCTGACCGGGCGCCGCGGCGGGGACCGCGAAGCGGGGGCCGAGGGGGGTGGTGGGGGTGGCGAACGCCGCGGATACGGCGGTGGCGGAGGGGGGGGGAGCCGTCCTCCGGCCCGCGAGGCGCCCGCCGCAGGGGGCGGCGGAGGGGGCGCGGAGCCCGCTTTCGACGACTTTTCGAGCGATCCCGCGGGGGACGACGAGATTCCGTTCTGAATTCGGCGCGCATTTCCTTGCGGGAACGCCGAACGCGCATTAACTAGCTCCCCCCGCCTCCTATCTCCGGAGGCGCGGTTCGGAGCTCCCATGAAAGACGGCATCCACCCCGACTACATCCCGGCGCAGGTCGCTTGCGCGTGCGGGACTTCCTTCATCACCCGCTCCACGCGGGGCGATTTCCAGGTCGACGTCTGCTCGAAGTGCCACCCGTTCTACACGGGGACGCAGAAGCTGATGGACGCGGCCGGTCGCGTCGATCGCTTCAAGAAGCGGTACGCCGGCAACGCAAAGAAGGAAGGGGGGCCCGATGCGGCTGCCCCCGTCGCGGCGAAGCCTGCCGCCGCGGCGGCCGCTGCCGTCGAGGCGACCCCGGAGAAGGGCTGAGCTGCACGGGCGGCCGCGGGCATCGCGTTGTAGATTGCCCGCATGCCGTCGCGTAGTGACCAGGAGCTGACCCCCGGCGCCCCCGATCGCTCTGGTGCGGACCGTCCGTACATCGGCGGTCAGGCGGTGCTCGAGGGGGTCATGATGCGGGCGCCGACGTCGTTCGCGGTGGCCGTGCGCCGTCGCGACGGGTCGATCCTCGTGCGCGAGCGTCCGATGAGCTCCGAGCGAACAACGCCGGGGCGGATCCCGTTCGTCCGCGGAATCGTGTCGCTCGTCGAGTCGCTCCGGCTCGGGAGCGAGGCGCTCCGCTTCTCGGCCGATCAGCTCGAGCGCGATCTCCTCGCAGAAGAGCAGCGGCCGCCGCGGGCGCCGATGGCGGCGACGCTCGCGATGACGCTCCGCGCGTTCGGGCTCGCCCTCTTCGCGATGGCGACGCGCGACGAGGGGGACGCCGCCGCCCCGCCTTCGGGGACCGACAAGAAGCGCGGGCCGATGGGGCTCATGCTCGTCATCGCGGTGGCCTTCCTCATCGCGTTGCCGCAGGGGGCCGCGGCCGGCGTCAATCGTCTCCTGCACCTCGGGCTCGACGTCCAGGCTCCGGTCTTCCAGGCGCTCACCGGAGTCTTCAAGCTCACGATCGTCGTGGGCTATCTGCTCCTCATCCGGCGCATCCCCGACATCCGGCGCGTGTTCCAGTATCACGGCGCCGAGCACAAGACGATCAGCACCTACGAGGCGCGCGAGCTTCTCACGGTGGAGAACGCGCGCGCGAAGACCACGCTTCACCCGCGATGCGGGACCACGTTCCTCGTGATGGTCGCTCTGGTGTCGATCGTGATCTTTACGGGCATCGGCGCCTTTCTCCCGCGGATTCACACGGGGAGCGCGATCGGCGACAACCTTCTCTTCTTCCTCGAGAAGCTCCCGTTCCTCCCGCTCATCGTCGGTTTCACGTTCGAGCTCCAGCGGCTCTCGGCCCGCTACTGCACGAAGGGCCCCCTGCGCGCGCTCCTGTGGCCCGGCTTTCTCGTGCAGAAGATCACGACGATCGAACCGGACGACGCGCAGCTCGAGATCGCGCTCGCCTCCCTTCGAGCGACCCTCTTTCGCGAGGATGGCGCCGAGGTCGGGCCGGCGGCCGCGGACGTAGCGTTCCCCAGCTACGCCGCGCTTGCCGCTGCGCCGTCCTTGCGCGCGGCGTAAGCCGCGCGAGACACGCGATATGCTACGACGGGTGGGATCGTGAGCAGCTTCGCTCCCATTGCGCGCGACGCGCTACCGCCCCGCCTCGGGCGCTACGAAGTTCGCGCGAAGATCGGCGACGGCGGGATGGCGACCGTCTACCTGGGGCGCCCGAGCAGCGCGCACGGGGCGCTGTACGAGCGCCTGGTGGCCCTCAAGGTCATCAAGCAGGAGTTCTGCCAGAACCCCGAGTTCGTCACGATGTTCCACGACGAGGCGAAGATCATCTCGAGCCTCTCGCACCCGAACCTCGTGCAAGTGGTCGAGCTCGGATCGGAGGGGAACCGCCTCTTCATCGCGATGGAGCTCCTGATGGGGCAGTCGCTCTGGGAGGTGTGGAACGCGTGCCGCGCGCGCGGCGTCAGGCTTCGCTACGACCTCATCGCGTGGATGGGGGCTCGCGTCGCCGATGGCCTGCACCACGCGCACGAGATGCGGGACGCCCAGGGGCAGCTCCTGATGCTGGTTCACCGCGACGTGAACCAGAGCAACATCTTTCTCACCTACGACGGCCAGGTGAAGGTGATCGACTTCGGTCTCGCGACGGCAAAGGGGCGCGCGTACAAGACGGCGGGCGGCGTCGTGAAGGGGAAGATCGCGTACCTCGCCCCGGAGCAGGTCGCGGGGCATCCGGTCGACCGGCGGGCCGATATCTTCGCGCTCGGCACGACCCTCTGGGAGCTCACGACCGATCGCCGCCTCTTTCGCGGTAAGGACGACGCCGAAACGCTCCGGCGTATCTACTCTGCCGAGGTCCCCGACCCGACGACGCTCGTGCACGGCTATCCCCCGACCCTCTGGGAGATCCTGCGACGCGCGCTCGGCCGCGATGCCAACTCACGCTACGCGTCGGCGGCGGATTTCGGCCGCTCGCTCGACTACTTCGCCCGCTCGGAGGGGCGCGCCGTCGACGGTCGCGCGCTCGGCGACGTCATGCGCGAGCTCTTCTCGATGGAGCACGTTCGCGACAAGCAGTGGCTTGCGGAGGCAAGCCAGCCCGACCGCCCTGCCCCCGTGAACACGATGCACCCCCCCTCGGTCGCGACGATAGCTCCCCCCGCGGACGCCAACGCCGTCAACATTCCCCCTCCGCCCATCGTCCCCGGCGACGCTGCCCCCGTCTCCTCCTGGCCGCGCGGAGTCCCCCCCGATGGGATGTTCTCCCCTGCGCCGTCCCGTCCCGGGCACCTGATGAAGGATCAGGCGAAGGATCAGACGGCAGGGGCGACCCCGTTCGCGATGATGCCCGAGAAGGACGGTGTCTCCCAGGTGGCGGGGCTGCCGCGAAAGGGGGGGATGCGGCGGGTCCTCTGGTTGCTGCTCCTCGTCGTGCTGGTCGTTGTTGGCTTCGTCGTCGGCAGGCACGCTTTCCACCGCTGACGGAAGCGCCCCTGCCGCGAAAAGAGCGCGGAGACTCCATCGAGAGCGTGCGCGTCACGTCGTCCTGAGTTACTGAATGCAGCGCATGCGAGCCGTACAAACCAGAGCCGTGGGAATGGGCGGCGCGCTCCTGCTCCTCGCAGGGTGCGTCGGCGTGGCGGGATGCTCGAGCAACGGCGCAGAGCCGTACGACGCGGGGGAGCTCGACGTGTTCTCTCCGACCGAGGACAGCGCGGCGCCCGACACGTCGATCCCGCTCGGAGTGGACGGGGGGGACGCCACGGTCACCCAGCATCCCGACGGGTCAACGCCGCTCGGGGAGGACGCGGGCGACTCGTCAACGACCGTCGCCGACGCCGGTGCGGACGCGGGGGAGAGCGACGCACACGAACAGGACGCGGCCGATGCCTCCCGGGCTGACGCGAGCGACGCCTCGACGCGCGAGGACGCGAGCGACGCTTCTTCCCCCGTAGACAGCGCGTTCGAGGACGCCGCAGACGCGTCGGTTGTCGACTCTTCTGCCGCGGACTCGGCGAGCGTGGACGCCGCGAGTGACGATGCGGGCTTCGATGCGAGTGCTGCGTGCGCGACGCTCGGGGGGGGCAACCCGATCCAGGGAGTCGGCGCCACGGCGGCGTACGAGGACGGCGGCTTCGATCAGATCACGTACGCGTACCAGAGCGCCCCGAGCGGCACCGGGACCGTGCAGGGGGGGGAGACGGTCTACTTCGAGGCGTGGACGGCGCCGATCGGCGTGGTCGACTCGCTGTACGTCATGTACGAGGTGAACGGCGGCAGCGTGCAGTCGCTCCCCCTCGCCCAGGGCTCGACCATCAACGTGCCGGCGAGCGGGCTGCAGGGGTGGACCGCGTCGCTGTCCGCGCAGGCCTCGGGAGCGAACGTCGTGTGGTGGGTCCAGGGGCCCGACGTGTGCAACGCCTCGACGAACTACTACTCGAATAGCGGCGCGAACTACGCCTACTCGACGCAGTGACCGCCGGCCTCCAGGGTCGGGCGTGCTGCTGTGGTAACTGTAAGGGGGACTCATGCTTCCCCACGACAAGCTCGAGAGCCTTACGCGCAGATATGCGGAGCTGGACGACCTCATGTGCCAGCCGCAGGTCCTCGGCGACCGCGCGCAGCTCGCGAAGCTGAACAAGGAACGGACCGATCTCGGGAGCGTCGTTAGCGCCTACGCGATCTACACGCTGAAGACGAAGGAGCTTGCGGACGCGAGGGAGCTTCTCTCCGATCCCGACTTCCGCGAGGACGCCCAGGGCGAGATCGATCGCCTCACGCGCGACCTTACGGAGCTCGAGGGGAGTATCCAGCTCCTTCTGCTCCCCGCGGATCCGAACGACAAGAAGAACATCATCCTCGAGATCCGGAGCGGGGAAGGGGGAGAGGAGGCGGCGCTCTTCGCGGCCGACCTGTTTCGCATGTATGTCCGTTACGCGGAGACCCAAGGGTGGCGGATCGAGATCCTCACGTCGAGCGAGAGCACGACGGGGGGGTACAAGGAGGTCATCGCGCTCGTCGCCGGGAAGGACGTCTACTCGCAGCTCCGCTTCGAGGGGGGAGTGCACCGGGTGCAGCGCGTGCCCGCAACCGAGACGCAAGGGCGCATCCATACATCGACCGCCACCGTCGCCGTGCTCCCCGAGGCGGACGACGTGGAGGTGCAGGTCGACGAGAAGGACCTCGAGATCAGCATCGCCGCGAGCGGCGGTCCGGGGGGGCAGGGGGTCAACACGACGAACAGCGCCGTGCAGATCCTCCACAAGCCGAGCGGCATGATCGTCAAATGCCAGGACGAGCGCTCGCAGCTGAAGAACAAAGCGAAGGCGCTCAAGGTACTGAAGAGCCGCCTCCTCGACATCGAGCGCGAGAAGCAGGAGGCCGCGCAGAGCGCGGAGCGGCGGAGCATGGTCTCTACCGGCGAGCGGAGTCAGAAGATCCGGACGTACAATTACCCGCAGAACCGCGTGACCGATCACCGCATTCGGCTGACGTTGAACAAGCTCGATCGAATCATCGAGGGGGATCTCGGTGAGCTCATCGGCTCGCTCCGCTCCCATCGGCAGGCCGAGCTCCTCGGGCAGGTGTCGGGGGCTCCAGCCGATCGCGTCGGAGAGGACGACTGAGCATGGTGCCCCTCGATCGCGAAGCGCTCGTGGTGGCGATGGCGCTCGTGCCGGGGATGTACGCGAGGAACAAGCTGTTCGCGCTTCACCGCGAGCCGGAGGTGCGCCGGGCGAGGGCGCGCGCGGCGATGATTCGCGGCGTGGTGAGGCAGCTCGCCGGGGAGCGCGGCGAGCCGGACGAGATAGCGCTCGTGCGCCATGGAGAGGTCACGCTGCTCCGGTACCGCGTGCCGCAGGTGCGGTTCGAGCGCAGGCTGGAGCTGAGCGAGATCGAGCGCGCCTGTCTGCTCTTTCTCGCAGCGCGCGCCGGCGTGCGCGGGCTGCACGTGACGCAGGAAGAGCGGGCGCACATCGATGCGGCGTTGAAGCGCCTCGGCGCGGAGCTCCCCGCGGGGGCGCCGGAGATGCGGGTGCGGCAGAGCGAGTGGCCGCCGAGGTAGTCCGAGATTCCGCGCGGTGAGCGGTTCCGTCAGCTCGGTCCGCCGAGCGGCGCGCCAGACTTGGCTACTATCGATCGCCTCGCCCCGGCGCACGCCACCGCGAGGATCACGACGTCGTCCTCGAGCGACCGCTTCCCCGAGAACGCGGTCAGCGCCGCGTCGAGGTCGCGGACCGTCTCCTCGGTGTCGCGCCCCCCGCCGGCGAGCAGCTCCGCCATCCGTTCCACACCGAACGCCTGCCCCCCTTCGTCCTCTTGCTCGCAGATCCCGTCGGTGTAAGCGACGATCACGTCCTCCGGCCCGAGGCGCTCTTCCTTCTCGCCGAAGGGGGCGTCGGCCTGGATCCCGAGGAACGTGCCGCTCCCGTAGATCTCGTCGACCTGTCCGCCCGATACGCGCAAGAGCGGCGGATGCGCGGCGTTCGCGTACCGGAGCGTGGCCCCGTCGTCGTCGGCGATGACGTCGAAGCAGCAGGCGCTGCAGCGCATCGACAGGTCCGGGTAGAGCGTCGAGAGCTTCCGGTTCAGATCCATCAGCACGCGCGCCGGCCCTTCGCGCGCGAGCTTCACGCGGTCGTACTCCGTCTTGAGGACCATCGTGCGGAGGGAGGCCTGAACTCCGTGCCCCGTCGTGTCGGCGATGAAGATGCGGTAGTGCCCCTCGGCCACTTCGCACACGTCGTACACGTCTCCGCCGACGAGGTCCGCGGGCCGGTACACGGCGCGGAAGCGGATCGCCCCCCCGCTCGGCAGCTTCGGGAGCATTCGCTCCTGGAACGCCTTGGCTTGCAAGAGGTCCTCCTGGAGCCGCTCGTCCTTCGTGGCGAGCGCGCGGAACGCCCCCTTCAGCTTGGCGCTCGCGCTCGCGAGCTCGACGGTTCGTTCCTCGACCTTCGCCTCGAGCTCGGCGGCCTTCTGCCGGAGCGCCCGGAGGCGCAGTCCCACGAACCCGCTCCCCATGAACGCGAGGGCGAGCGCGCAGAGAAGGTAGAAGGGGACGGTCTGATAGAAATGCGGCTTCAGCCTGAAGCTCACGCTTGCGCCGCTCTCGTTCCAGACGCCGTCGTCGTTCGCGGCGATCACGCGGAAGCGGTACGAGCCGGGGGCGAGGTTCGTGTAGAACGCGACGCGCCGCACGTCGGCGTCGACCCAGTCGCGGTCGAATCCCTCGAGCTTGTATTTGAATCGGACGCGCTCGGGGGCGGTGAAGCTGAGCGCCGTGTACGTGATCTCGAAGTCGCGGCTCCCGGCGGGGAGCTCACGCAGCGTGCGCAGATCCACCGGCGCGCGGTCCACGCGCATCTCTTCCACGAGCACGGGGGGGACCACCATGTTCTTCGGCAGGTGCTGGGGATCGATCCGCGCGGCACCTACGGTCGTCGCGAACCAGAGCTTCCCGTCAGGCGCTCGCATCGCCGCGGGGCCTCCGGCGTTGCACTCGCTCGAGCGCATGCCGTCGCTCTTGCCGAGGAACGGCGACTCGAGCGTGAGGCGTGCTCCGGTGGCAACCTCCGCCAGCTCCGATTTCTTCGCGTGGAAGATCCCCTGGTTGCACGACATCCAGAGGCTCGAGCTTCCGTTCACGTCGTCGCCGTCGTCGACGATCGAGAAGACCTCGTCGTTGAAGAGCCCGTTCTTCGTCGTGACGCTGCCGAGCTTCCCTCCGCGCAAGAGGTCGAGCCCGCCGCCGTACGTGCCGATCCAGAGGTCGTCATGATCGGAGTAGAGGGACATGACGAAATCGTTCGACAGCCCGTCCTTCGTCGTGAGGTGGGTGAACTTCCCGTCCACGAGGTGCACGAGCCCTTCGGCGGTACCGATCCAGAGCGAGCCGTCGCCGACCTCGAGGATCACGCGGACCGCGGCGTTTGGGACGCCGTCGTTCGGACCGAAGTGCGTGACGTGGCCGTCTTCTGGTGTGGACCGCGTCGCGCCGAGCGCGAACGCGCCGGCGTCTGGTGTGGACCGCGTCGCGCCGAGCGCGAACGCGCCGTCGATCCGCGCCAGGCCGTAGTTCGTCCCGACCCAGAGCGTGCCGTGGCGGTCGGTGCGGAGGGCGCGAATGTCGCCGGTCGAGAACGCGGCGTCGCCGGTCCAGCGCGTGGCGACTCCGTTCTGGAAGCTGACCAGACCGCGGTCGCGCGTCCCGAGCCAGAGCCCGCCGTCGCCGCGCTCCGCGAAGCGATCGACGTTGAGGCTCATCCCGCCCGGTACCGGCTCGAGCTTGTCGCCGTCGACGGTGAAGAGCCCCGGCCCCCCGCCGAGCCAGAGCTTCCCGCTCCGATCGATGAACGTCGACCAGATGAACGACGATCCGAACGTGGTCACCTTCCCGTCGAGGAGCTCGAGGACGCCGCTCCCGTTCTGGCCGCCGACCCAGAGGTTTCCTTCTCGGTCCTCGGCGAGGCTCACCACGTTGAAGTGCTCCGCCTCGGCCCCCTCGAGCTTCGCGAGCGTCCCCAACGGCGTCGGCGTGCCGGCGGCATGGGGTGCCGAAGCGAGACGCCAGAGGCCCTCGTCGCTTCCCACCCAGAGGTTCCCGTTCCGGTCGCGGAGAAGCGCCAGCACGCCGCCGATGTCTTGGCCGAGCGAGGTCGTCACGCCGTCCCGGAATCGGTCGAGCCCGTGCGCCGAGCCGATCCACATCGTCCCGTCGGGATCCGCGAGGAGCGCTTCCACCCGCGAGAGGCCATCCTTCACCTTGGTGAGCTCTCCCGCGGCGAACCGCGAGAGGCTCTTTCGACCCGCCGCCCACAGCGTCCCGTCGGCCTGCTCGGCCAGGACCGCAGCCTTGAGGGCGGGCATGGGCGTGAAGTGGTCCCCTTCACGCTGCGCGACGCCGTCAGCTGTTCCGACTAGAAGCGAGCCGTCGCGAGTCTCGTGGAGGAAGGTCACGTTGTCGCCGGGGAGGCCGTCCGCGTGCGTGAAGGCGCGGAACTTCCCGTCGGCGTACCGCACGAGCCCCGTCCCCCGCGTGCCGATCCAGAGCGCGCCGTCCTTGTCCTCGCAGAGCGGCCCGACGTCGTTCATCCCGAGCGCGGGGACCTCGCGCGTCGTGAGGACGACGAAGCGCACGCCGTCGAAGCGCGTGAGCCCCTCCTGCGACGTGAGCCAAAGGTAGCCGTCGCGGGTCTGCAGGATCGCGGGGGCGTAGTTCTCGGGGAGTCCGTCCTCGGACTGCTGCCAGTGGTGCACGACGTACTGGGAAGGGGCCTTCAGCGGATCGAGCGCCCGCGCCTCGCGAGCGAGGAGCGTGCTCCCGAAGAGGATGGCGGCCAAGAGCAGCGTGCGCAGGAGCGGGCGGAGGATCATGGCGCCCGCTCGTCCGCGTCCACGACGCTGATTCTCGACCGCCGGTCTCCCCCGCATTCGACGCACAAGATCACGACGTCGTCGTCGAGCGGTCGCTCTCCGGCGAACGCGGTGAGCGCGGCGTCGAGATCGTGCACGATCCGGTCGGCGTCTCCCGGCGTGCGGGCGAGGAGCTCCTGCATCCGGTCGATCCCGAAGGGGTCTCCGACCTCGTCCTCCTGCTCGCAGATCCCGTCGGTGTAGGCGACCACGCGATCTCGGGGCCCGAGCTTCACGTCCCTCTGGCTGAACGGTGCGTCGGGTTGCACGCCGAGGAAGGTCCCTCGGTCATAGATCTCGGTGACCTCCCCTTCCGAGACGCGCAAGAGGGGGAGGTGCGCCGCGTTCGCGTACCGCAGGGCGATGCCGTCGTCGTCGGCGATCACGTCGAAGCAGCACGCGCTGCAGCGCATCGCCAGGTCGGGGTACACGGTCGCGAGCTTCCGGTTTAGCTCCGCGAGGACGTGCGCGGGCCCCTCGGGAGCGAGCTTCACGCGGTCGTACTCGGTCTTGAGCACCATCGTACGGAGCGAGGCCTGCACGCCGTGTCCGGTCAGGTCCGCGACGAACACGCGGTAGTGCCCCTCGGCGAGCTGGCAGACGTCGTAGACGTCTCCGCCGACGAGGTCCGCGGGGCGGTACACCGCGCGAAAGCGGACCGTCCCCCCCTTCGGCAGCTTCGGGAGGATCTTCTCCTGGAACGCTTTGGCCTGCAGAAGGTCTGCGTGCTGCCGCTGGTCCTTCTCGGCGAGCGCGCGGTACGTCACCTCGAGCTCTCCGCTCGCCTTTGCGAGCTCGTGCGTCCGCTCTTCCACCTTCGCTTCGAGCTCGCGCGCCTTCTCCCGCAGCGCACGCACTCGCAGCCGCAGGATCCCCGTGCCGGCGAGGGCGATCGCGAGCGCGCACGCCAGGTAGAAGGGGAGGGTCTGGTAGAAGTGCGGCAAGAGCACGAACGCGACGCTGTCCCCGTCCTCGTTCCACACGCCGTCGTCGTTGCAGGCGATCACGCGGAAGCGGTACGGACCCGGTGCGAGGTTCGTGTAGTAGGCCGCGCGCCGATCGCCGGCGTCGATCCACTCCTTGTCGAACCCTTCGAGCTCGTACTTGAAGCGGACGCGCTTCGGCGCGGTGAGGCTGAGCGCCGTGTAGATGATCTGGAAGTCGCGGCTCCCGGCGGGGAGCCCG
>JBKQKP010000097.1:0-44356 GCA_052147435.1 Polyangiaceae bacterium
GCCTCGACGCTCTTCCGATCTCGGACCGCGCTCTGGGTGGGGGAGATGCAGGGGGCCGCGTACGCGCAGGAGGTCGGCGCGCGCGTCGAGCGACGCGAGACCCTCGTGAGCCACAAGGGGGGATCGAACGGCGCGAAGAAGGAGGCGTTCGACCTCGTCTTCTTGACCGGGACCGCGGTCAAGGTCGGGGTCGCGGAGCACGTCGCGCGCGCGGCGACGCACCTCGTCGACGGTGCGCACCTGGTCGTCGATCACGGCTCGGTCGCGCACAGCGACGATGTCATCTCGGCGATGCGCGCGGCGGGGCTCGAGCCTCTCTGGCGCGACGGGCTCGGCCCCCTCCCCTGCACGCTCACCGTCGGACGGAGGCGCCCCGAGCGGCGCAAGCTCTCGCTCACGGTCGGCATGATCTCGATGAACGAAGCGGGCGCCGTGGGCGGGGTCATCGACTCGATCCGGGCGCACCGCCCCGACGCCGAGATCCTCCTCGTGGACAGCTCGAAGGACGATACCCCCGCGATCGCCGAGAAGAGAGGGGCGCGCGTCTTGCGCCAGTTCCCGCCGCGTGGCTACGGACCCGCGATGACGCGGCTCCTCTACTCGGCGGCGACCGACGTGATCGTGACGATGGACTGCGACGGAACCTACCCGTGCGAGAAGATCGGCGAGCTGCACGAGCGGATCGAGAACGGAGCGGATCTGGTGAACGGCACCCGGACGCACCACCGCCCCGGCGCGATGCCGCTGCCGAACTACGTCGCGAACCGGACGTTCGCCGCCGTCGCCGCGGCGGTCCACGACTTCTCGACGACCGACGTGCACAGCGGGATGCGCGCGTACCGGACGTCGATGCTCCGCGGAATGTTCGTCCCGGAGCAGGGGGCGGCGCTCCCGGTCGAGCTCCTCATCGTCCCCGCCCGTCACGGTTACGCCGTCGAGGACGTAGACATCGACTACCTGGAGCGGATCGGTGATTCGACGCTGCACCGGTGGGACAGCACGATCTGGACGTTTCGCCGGATCTTCCGCGCGGCGCTGAACGGCGGGAGCGCGGTGGGCTAGGCGCGGCGGCGAAGACCTCAGCGCGCCATCACGGACACCCCACCGACCGTCGCGACCTTCTTCCACGCGGCGAGAGCGGCGTGGATCTCGGGCCCTTCGCCGCCGTCCTCCCCGATGACGAGCTTCGGCGGATCGGCCTCGATCTCCTTGCGCGCCTCCGTGCGCATGGTCAACGTCGCGAGCTCGGCGAGCATGTCGTAGCGCGTTGGATCGCGACGGTCGGCGAGGAAGTAGATCTCGGGACCGACCATGGGCCCCATGCGGCAGAAGATGGGATCCGTCGGCGAGGTGTTCTTCCGAATGTAGACGACGAGCTGCTCGATCCCCGGGGGGACGAAGACGTCGCCGGCCCGGTCGACCCCCGGGTGCACGAAGCGGGGCCCCTTCGACGGGACCTCCTGGGCCAGGAAGATGGCGTCCATCCTCGCCTGCATGCTCGTGAAGAACGTGGAGCGGAACGTCGCCCCGATGACGATGATCGCCGCGACGAGCCCGAGCGGGAGGACGGCGCGCCGGATCCTGACGCGAGGGCGGTACCGAGCGAAGTCCGCCACGAGCGCGGCGAGGAGCATGACGGCGGGGACGGTCGACGAAATGAGATGGTAGGTGTCCGCGCGGTGCATCGCGACGCGGAAGGTCGTGATGCCGAAAAGATCAAGGGCGAGGACGAGCGTTGCCCGGTCGTTCCACCGCCCGCGACCGAGGCGGGTGAGGAGGGCGGCCCCTGTGAGGATGTAGACCGCCGGGGCGATCAGGAACTCATAGGCCATTCCGGCGGGAGACCCGCCCCCCGTGACGAGCGCGGTGAAGCTCTCGAAGCTCTGCGGATGGACCGGGAAGGGAGACGCGCCCCACGCACCGCTCGCCCCGAGGTTCGTCCCCTCGAAGAAGGTGTGCAGGAAGAGCCGCGCACGCCCGTGCGTCGCGTACGCTCCGAGCCACGCGAGCGTCGCCGCGACGAACCCTCCCAGGTAGGCGCCGGTCCCCGCGACCGACTGCACCAGCCTCTGACGAAGCGGCGCGCGTCGTACGACGATCGGGTGAACCGCGGCGGCGACGAAGACGGCGCCGAGCGCGCAGAGCCCCTGCTCCTGGCCATAGAGCACCGAGAGGAGAGTGGCCGCTCCCCAGGCGGCGACGCGTCCGAGGCGCCTCCGCGTGAGCTCCACACCATCCAGGTCACGCACCGCGCGTATCGCCCCCGCGATCGCGAGGACCGCCCAGCCGGCGCGCGCCATGTCCGCCCAGCCGAGCGACACCTCGGTCTTGTACGTGAGCATCGTCCAGAGCGGCGTGTAGATGAGAAGCGCCAGCGTGTACCAGGCGAGGAGCCACACGCTCCGGGCCACTAGCTTCCACCCGACTGCGAGGAGGATCCCGAGCCCGATGAGGTTCAAAAGAACGAACGCGAGCCTGACCTGCAGGAGCGTCGTCCCCGTGACGAGACACCACGCCGTCATGAGGTATTCGCGCACGGGGCCGTAGATCGTGCTGGCGTCCGCCATAAGGAGCTTGCCGTGGAGGGCGCTGTTGATCCAACCCAGGTGCTGGGCCTCGTGATCCTTCAGGCTCACTGTGGGGAGATCGCGCAGGCCGAGGGGGATGACGAAGATCGACGCGAGCGAGAGCGCGGCGATCGGAGGGGCCCACTCCGGGAGTCGCAGCCGCGAGCGCTGCGCGAGCGCCCGGAGCACCGCGCCGACCGCCAGCGCGAAGACGACCCACCACACCGAGGGCCCCCTCATGAGGCCCAAGAGCGGCGACGCCAGGAGCGGAAGCCCTCCAACCGCCTCGTGCGCCAGCGCGTCCCCCCCGCGCTCAAGCCCCGCGCGGAATCTCCAGGCGCCGAAGCTGAGCGCGAAGAAGACGGCCATGAGGCCGACGCTCCTCCCGTCGTTAACGGTGAGGAGCCATCCGCCCCACGCGAGCGCAGTGGCCTCCAACGCGAGGACGAAGACCGCTAGGGCGCGCGGCGGCGTGGGGCGCGCGCGGGCGCCTCCCCCTCCGCGATTTGCCAGAGCGACGAGCGTGATGAAGCCGAGGGCGCCGAAGATGGCCGCGTTGGGATAGGCGAGCTTCTGCTTCGAGTACGTGAACGCGAACGCGCAGAGGGACGCGCACGGCAAGAACACCCGCGCCAGACGCCAGCGCGAGACGAGGCGCTCGATCGCGACGTACGCCGCGACGAGCGCGAGGACGATGGCGATGGAGAGGACGTACGTGAAGAACCCGCTCAGCGGATCGCTGGATTGCCAGTAGGCGACGTCCGGCGCGGGGTGGCTCTTCTGCCATCGCTCGGCGGCCTTGTCGGCGATGTCGGGCGCCCACCGGAGCGCGAGAACGAGCCCGGTCCCCACCGTCGCCGCGACGCCGCCCGCGCCCAGGAGGCGCCCCACCCCGCGCGGCAAGCCGATTGCGCGCAATCGGGCGAGGACGAGCTGGGGATCCATCCCGCGCATCCCTACCACACGTGCCGAGCACGGTGAGATCGGCGCGGAACCCGCCGCAAGTCCTCTCCGAAGGTGTCCCCGGAACGGCCGGGCGCTCCTTGTCCTCCCAAAATGAATGCGTTAGTTTCCGCGCGCTTCGCTCATCGCGAGGCACGAGGTTTCACCGATGCGCGTGCTCGTGACTGGTTCGAACGGACTCATTGGGTCCGAGGCCGTCGTGTACTTCGACGCATTGGGGGCCGACGTCGTCGGCGTCGACAACAACATGCGCGCCGTCTTCTTCGGAGCCGACGGCGACACGCGGTGGAACCAGGCGCGTCTCGAGAAGACGGCCAAGCGCTTCGCCCATCACGAGCTCGACATACGCGACCGGAACGGCGTGCTCTCGCTCCTCCAGAAGGAGCCGTTCGACCTGATCGTCCACTGCGCCGCGCAGCCCTCGCACGATCTGGCGGCGAAGATGCCGTTCGAGGACTTCGACGTGAACGCCGTCGGCACGCTCAACTTACTCGAGGCGACCCGACGCCACCGCCCCGAAGCAGTGCTGGTCCTCCTGAGCACGAACAAGGTCTACGGCGATTCGCCGAACGAGCTCCCCCTCAAGGAGCTCGCCACGCGCTGGGAGTACGCGGACGCCAAGGACTGGCACGGCGTGAGAGAGGACCAGCGGATCGACGCCACGCTCCATTCACTCTTCGGCGCCTCGAAGGTCGCCGCGGACATCATGGCGCAGGAGTACGGCAGGTACTTCGGCATGAAGGTCGGTGTCTTCCGCGGAGGGTGCCTCACCGGCCCGTCGCACAGCGGAGTCGAGCTTCACGGCTTCCTCTCGTACCTGGTGAAGTGCGCCCGGACGGGAACGACCTACAAGATCTTCGGCTACAAGGGGAAGCAGGTCCGCGACAACATTCACTCGAAGGACGTCTGCCGGGCCATCCACCGCTTCTACGAGAACCCGCGCCCCGGCGAGGTCTACAACCTCGGCGGTGGCCGGGACAACAGCTGCTACCTGCTCGAGGCAGCGCAGATGGTCGAGCAGATGGGCGGGGGGAAGCTCAAGACGGAGTACGTCGATCAGAACCGGCGCGGAGATCACGTCTGTTACATCAGCGACCTCCGAAAGCTGATGGCGCACTACCCGGGATGGAAGATCGAGATCCCCTTGCGGCAGATCGTTCACGAGATCATCGACGCCTGGAAGTCGCGGGCGAGCGCATGAAGGGGCTCGAGGAGCACAACGAGCGGATCCGCACGCACTTCGAGGCGCTCGCCTCGCAGTACCCTGCGCTCAAGCGTCGTAACGGGTACTACAACGACACCCTCGTCCGCTGGTGCCGTGCGCGCGTGCCGCCCGGCCGACGCATCCTCGACGTTGGGGCGGGGCGGGGCGACGTCCTCGCCGCCCTTCAACCGAGGGAAGGGCTCGGCCTCGACCTGAGCGCTGCGATGGTCCGCGCGGCGGCGTCCGACTTTCCCGCGCTCACGTTCGAGCAGCGCGCGATCGAGGAGCTCGACGGAGACCGCTCGTTCGACGTGGCGCTCCTGATCAACACGCTCGAATACACCCACGACGTCGGCGTCGTGTTCGACCGCGTCCACGCAGCCCTGCGCGACAACGGCCGCCTCCTCATCTCGACGGCGAACCCGATGTGGTCGCCGATCTTCAAGGCCGCCAGCCGCCTGGGGCTCCGCATTCCGGAGTGCGAGCGCCTCTTCCTCACGAACGAGGACGTGGCCAACATGCTCGCTCTCCACGGGTTCGAGACGGTCGATCAGTCGATGGACCTCGTCGTCCCGAAGCGCATCCCCGGCGTCACCGACCTCACGAACTGGGCGGTGTCCCGCACGCCGATCCTCCACCTCGCCGGCTCCACGCAGCTCATCGTCGCGCGCAAGGTGCCTGAGGTCCGCCGCGAGTACTCCGTCTCGGTCATCGTCCCTTGCTACAACGAGGTGGGGAACGTCGACCGCTGCGTCCGCGAGATGCGCAAGTTCGGCAGCGCCACGGAGCTCATCGTCGTCGACGACGGCTCGAAGGACGGTACGGCTGCTGCGGTCAAGCCCGCGCTCAATCCGGAGGTCGCCGTCCGGGTGATTCACTACGAGCCGAATCGGGGAAAGGGCCACGCGGTCAAGACGGGCTTCGACGCGGCGAAGAACGACATCGTCATGATCCTCGACGCCGACCTGACGACCCACCCCGAGGAGCTCGGACCGCTCTACGAAGCGTTCGCGCTCGGCCGCGCCGAGTTCGTGAACGGTACCCGCCTCGTCTATCCGATGGAGGGGGGAGCGATGAAGTTTGCCAACTACTTCGGCAACAAGATGTTCACGATCCTCGTCAGCTACATCATGGGGGCGCGCGTGAGCGACACCCTCTGCGGGACGAAGGCGATGTTCCGCGCGGACTACCGGCACATGACGATGGGGCGCGACCCGTGGGGCGACTACGACTTCCTCTTCGGCGCCGCGCAGCAGCGCCTCGTCATTCGCGAGCTCCCCGTTCACTATCGCGAGCGGATGGCCGGGCTGTCGAAGATGAATTCGACGAAGCACACGGTGAACCTGCTTCGGATGTGCTGGAAGGGGTTCTGGCAGGTCCAGACGTATCGGCCGCTCCCGCCATCGGAGGAGGACACGTCGCCGAACCGCGGCTCGTTGGCCAGCGCACAGAACGGAACGCACCTGCGGTTCTCCTGAGGAACGATGCCTGAGCTGACCAAGAGCCTCGTGCAGGGCCTCAGGCCCAACGGACCGACCGATCCGATCTTGTTCTACCGGCGACCCGTCGTTGGGTGGCTGTACCGCGAGCGGATCAACCTCGGCCTCCGGCTCTTGCCCGCCGCTCGGTTCGACTCCGTTCTCGAGGTGGGTTACGGCGCCGGCGCAGTTCTCCTGACGCTGGCGCCGACGTCAGGAGAGCTGAGCGGGATCGATCTGGACGCCGATCCCGCGCCGGTTCACGCCCTCCTGCGCGCGCACGGCTATGGAGCCAACCTCTCGCAGGCGAACGTGTACGAGCTCCCGTTTCCGGACGGTCGGTTCGACCTGGTCGTCTGTTTCTCGGTCTTCGAGCACCTGCGCGACTACGCGCGCGGGCTCTCCGAGGTAACCCGAGTGCTCAAACCGGGGGGACACTTCCTCCTGGGCATGCCCGCGGTCAACCGCTTCATGGAAGCGGCATTCCTCGGGATAGGGTTCAAAGGGATCGAGGACCACCACATCACGACGCCGGCCAGCGTCGCCCGAGCCTTCGACGCAGCGGGGCTCCGCGTGGTGAAGCGAAAGAACCTCGTCTTCCCGGTGCCCGGCATGACCCTCTACTACAACTGGCTTCTGGAGCGCCGCTAGGCCGCAAGGTTCCGGAAGATGACGCCCACCGTCACCGGAGCGTGGCTGCTCTCGATCGTGCTCTGGCTGATACCGCTCGTGGTCCTGCAGGTTGTCCGGGCCCATCGATACCGCCCGCTCTGGGCCGTGGCGCTCGACGTGCCGTTCGCCGTCGCGCTCGATCTCCTGAGCGTCATGCTCCTCGCCCGATTCGTTCGTCTCGAAGTGGCCATCTTGATCTCGAGGCCAGCGTGGCTCGTCGGGGGCGTCGCGTTCCTGGTTCGAAGGTGGCGGCGAAGCCGTGTACGTCCCGAGTGGCCGGTGGTGCTTCGTGCGAAGGATCTGCTCGCGGCCGTCGCCGCGGGGGCGCTCGCGGTCGCGTTGTGCTCGGGGATCTCCTTCACCTACGTCGTCTGGGATTCGGGATGGCACATGCCGCTCGTCACGACGCTCGTGACCGAGAAGATCCCGTTCATGAACGCGCTCTCCCCGCGCGAGGTCCTGCACTATCACTTCTCGGGTGACGTGCTCGCCGCGGAGTTCCGCACGTTCTCCTTCGACATCATTTCGGCCGCGCGGGCGCTCCCTACCGCGCACGACGCGATGTTCGCCGCGCTGGCCTTCACGCTGGCGCTGCTCTGCATCTCGATCGGACTGAGCCCTCCGGTCGCCGCAGCCTTCAGCGGCGCGGCGGTCGTCCTCCAGGGGCCGATGCCGCTGCGCGGCGGGCTCGGTCACCCGTTCGCGGGCTTCAGCTACCACCTCTTCATGAACCTCAGCTATCGGCCCCACGTGCCGATCGCGGGGCTCATGTTCGTCGGCGTGCTTGGGACGCTCGCCGCCCGCGCCGCATCGCCGAGCCTGGCCACGAGCTGGACGGCACCGGTCCTCTTCGCCGCCATTACGCTCCTCGGTGTAACCGACGAAGCCTCGACGGCGCTCCTCGGTGCGGCGCTCGGGATCGCGTGGCTCGTGGATTGTCGACTGCTCGCAAGAACGCGCCTCGCCGGGTTGTTCGTGCTGATCGGGCTGGGGCTCGCGATCGCCGGCATCAACGTCGCGCTCGCTGCTTCGTTCGCGCCGGGGAGCCCGGTCCAAGCGGTCAACATGGTGCCCGTGGCGCGGATCCCCCCGATCTGGGGAGGGGCGGCGCTGCCGCTCTCCACATCGGACGGCAAGACGGCCCTCTTCTACGACTTTCTCCCGATGCTCGCCTGCGCCATGGCGCTGGTGCTGGTCGCGGTCCGCTTGCGGTCACGCCCGCACGCGGCCATCGCGGCGTTTGCCTGGGCGCTCATCGGGCTATGCGCGTTTTTTCTCACGAGGGTGGAGATCAACCACGACGGACCGGAGTCCGCCCGCTTCGTCGCGGGGCCGCTCTTCGCGTGCGTCGCGCTGGCGCTGATGTACTTGCATCGGTTCCCGCGCGGCTCGTTTGGCAGCGCCCTCGTGCTCCTCGGCGTGTTCGTGCCTGCCTGTTATGGGCTGTACTGGACGCACGAGGCCGCGCCGGTCGATATGGTGCTCTTCAAAGACAACATACCCACTGACCGGCTCAACGACCTCGATTGCCGCGCCGTCGCGGGCGCCCGTTTTGGTGAACAGGCGAAGCCAGCCTATGTGGAGACGGAGCAGTTCTTCCACGTGACCGCGTGCCGGCCCGTCCTCACCTTCGGCGAGCTGACTCCGAACTGGACCGTCCGGGTCAAACCGGCATACGAGCCCATTCCGCAGCTCTCAGGCCTCGATGCGAACCTCGTCGGACGACGCGAGAACCTCGACGCGATTTGTTTCCGGGAAGCTTCGACCAAGTCGGACCCGGTCTGCACCCGAGCACTTCAGACCCCGTCGCGCTGCCGGCCCGAGGGGAGTCGCTACCTGCGGTGCGAGCTCACCCCTGCCGATCGCGACGTGTTGCTCGGCAGGGCACCGGCCGCTGCCAAGTGAGTCACGGTGACGCCGGGACGAGCCGCGCTGAAAGCGACGCGGGTTCAGCGCGGCTTGCGCGCTCGCAGGAGCAGTGAACCGGCGATCTCGCGCAGCAGGGTTCGGTGGACGAGCTCTTCGAACTTCGTGACGAGCCCGATCAGCGGTTTCGGGGTCGCAGGATGGAGAAACTCGAAGGGGCGAACATCGGCCTCGACGAACCCGGCGGCCTCCAGGGAGCGGCTCCCTTCCCAGCGTGTGAAGGCGTACTCATCCGGGCTATCGCCGGACCTTTGCTTGATCCAGGGGACGTTCTTCTGAACGTAGATCTGCGGGTTCGCTAGATTTGGCTCCGAGAACCGCACGACGCCGCCGGGGGCGAGGAGTCGGTAGTACGAACCGAGTGCGACATCCCAATCCAGGTGGTGCAGGATCGAGACGCCGACGATGGCGTCGAAGGAGCCCGCCGGGAACTCGGGGCGGTGCGCGTCCATGACGAGGTACTTGGCACCCGGCGCCCGACGCTCTGCGACGGCGAGCAGATCGGGCGAGATATCGATGCCGACAACGTGGTCGAACGACTCGAGGAGCGAGCGCGTCTGCAACCCCGTGCCCGCACCGACCTCCAAGACGCGCGTGCTTCGAGGCAGATCGCGGGTGAGGAAAGCGGCGCGGCGTTGCCTTCGAATCTCCCCGGCCGGCGAGGTCCAGAAGGTCTCCGCTTGCTCGGCCGCGGTGGACGTTCTTCCGTGCTCCACCTCGTGTCTCAACCGGTCGTCGATGCTCGGCGGTCTCACGCTTGCTCCTCGCGCGGACGGTTCTACGTGCTGGACCTAGCTCTGTCGAGCCGCCGCTCCGTTCGAACGGACGGGCCGCCAGAGAGCCTTGTACGCGAAACCGGCGCCGAGAATCGTCTGCGCGTTCAGAGAAGACGACGTGTCGAGCACCAGAGGCGCAGCCCGCGAAGGCTCGCGCTGCCGCAGCTTCGCCCAGTCGATCGCTTGAAACTCCTGCCTCGGCGACATGAGCACGACCGCGTCCGGGAGAAAGTCGAGGTCCTCCCATCGGGCCAAGTGGCGAATCTTCCCCTCGAGCGGCGACAAATCGCGCTGGTTCATCATCGGGTCGTGGCCGTACACGTCCATTCCGACCTGCCCGAGGAGAATGGCAAGCTCGATGGCGGGGGAACGCCGCAAGGTGTCGGCCTCGGGCTTGTAGGTGTACCCGAGAAGGAGCACGCGACGTCGCTCGTGGCCCTCGCCGAAGAAGTTGGTGAGGGCCGAGACCAGCGCCTGTCCCGTGGCCTCGTTCACCTCGAGCACTGCGTCGACCAGGGCGGTCGGAATGTGCTTCTCGTGTCCCAGCTTCTGCAAAATCCGGAGGTCGCGCGGAAGCGTCCCCCCGGCGAAACCGAGGCCTGGGATCACGTACGCTCCCTTGCCGATGCGCTTGTCCATCTTGAGCGCCTGCCCGACGACGACGTTGTCCACGCCCATCGAATCGCCGATGCGCGCCAGCTCGTTCGCGAAACTGATCGACGTCGCCAGGAAAGCGTTCGTCGCGTGTTTGACCATCTCGGACGTGGGGAGATCGCACAGAAGAAACTCTGTCTGGATGCCATCGAGGAGCGCTCGAACGCCCTCCGCGTCTTCTCGCCGTGTCGCGCCGATGACGATGCGATCCGCCCGAAGAAACGTTTCAACTCCTTTGCCTAGTCGCAAGTTCTCGGGAACGTAAATCACGTTGAGACCGAAACGCTCTTCGAGGAATCGGCCAAACCCTAGCGGAACCTGGCTGGTGACGACGAACCCCTTCTTGCAGCAGCCATAGCGGCTCACCTGCTCGGCCACCGCCAAGAGGGGCGTCACGTCGGCCTCGTCGCGGTCGTTGATGGGTGTGTCGATCGCGAGCCACACGTAGTCCGCGCTAAGATCGGGAGAGACGCCATTCGCATAGTCGAGCCGCCCTTCGGCCCGTGAGCGCGCCATCATCTCGGGGAGCTCCGGCTCGACGAGCGGAAGCTCGGGGAAGGCGCTCCAGCTCTTGGCGGTGTTCGAGTTCACGAGCAGGGTCTCGCGCCCGAGGCTCGAAAGGCACCCTGCGGTGACGAACGCCAGGTGCCATTCACCGACGACGGCGCAGTCGTAATGCCTTTTTCCCATTCGCGCCTCTTCTCCCATCTCGCAGCGGCGCGCAATCTAGTCGGCCTCTTTCGCCTTGCGCCACGTCTATTTTCTTCGATACTGCCGCGCCATGGTGGACCCCCAACCGAAGCGCGTCCTCGTCACCGGCGGCGCAAAGGGGATAGGCCGAGCGATCTCGACGAAGCTCGCCTCCTCCGGCTGGAAGGTGACCATTTGCGGCCGCGATCGAACGAGCTTCGAGGAGCTCGGTCGGCAAGGCATCGAGGCCCTCGCCGTCGACCTCAGGAGTCCCGCCGCGATTGACGTGCTCGCGCGAGACTGGGAGGAGCACGGGCTCCCCATCGCGCTCGTTTGCAACGCCGGAAGCTACGGCGAGCTGGGCAAGCTCGAAAGCGTCGACATCGATGCTTGGCAGAAGTCGTTCGACCTGAACTTTTTTTCAGTGGCGCGTCTCGTTCAGAGGTACGCGCAGCTCGCTCTGGTCGCTCCCCTTCCACCCGGAACGAGACGAAAGATCCTCGTGCTGAGTGGGAGCGGCCTCGGGAGCGCCAAGGTCTGGCCCGCGATCTCCGCCTACTCCTGCGCGAAGGCGGCGCTCTACCAACTCGTCGCCGTGCTTCACGAGGAGCTCTTCGAGCGTGGGTTCGACATCAACTGCCTGGCGCCGGGCGCCGTTCACACCGGGATCACGGAGCAAGCCACGCGTGCGGGCGCTGCGGCGCTCCAAGGGCTCTACGATCTGAGCCTGAAAGTTCAGCAGGGGAAGGGCGATTCCCCCGATCTTGCCGCCGCGATGACCGCCCACCTCCTAAGCCCTGCCTGTGACCGCGTGTCCGGTCGCCTCGTAAGCGCCAAGTGGGACAAACTTCTCTTCGAGACCCCCTCGGACGTCGCGGAGGACGGAGACCTCTATCGACTGCGACGGATCGACAACCAGCTCTATCGAAAAGTTTAGGCGAGCGTTGCTCCCCTGACGTCCCATGACGAGAAGCTTGTCGTGCGCGGCCCCCCGCGATAGCCGTACGCGACAGCTCCGATGATCGACCCCTCCGCGACGTCCACCGCGACACCGAAAGCCGCCGACGCGCTCGAAGGCAAGGATTGGGCTGCCAGGCGCACGGCCGCCCTAGCGCAGCTCTCGCCGATGTCGATCGTCGGGATGGTGGTGGCCGTTCTGCCAGCAGCGATCGGACTGACCGCGTTGGGCAGGCTGATGCGCTTGCACAGCCAGATGTCCGCACCGGGTGCCGTCGCAACGTGGGGCATCGTGCTGGTCGCTTCCTTCGTTGGGTGGGGCGCGGCGATAAACGAGATCGCGAGCCCGAAGCGCCGCATCGACTTCGGACTGCGGGCGGGGCTCGGCGCTGCAACCAGCGTGTTTTTGGGTGGGCTCATGGCGCTCCTCACGATTGTCTCGAAGGGGACGATCATCGGAACTGCCGCGATCGGTCTCGGGTGTCACGCCTTCTTCGAGTTTCGGAGGCGACGTGAGGTGATGCGCAGCTGGAAGGGGGCTGCGCGCATCCTCCGCGAGACTCCGCTCTTCGCGGCCATGATCGCCCTCCTCGTGGCTGCGGCACTCGTGCAGTACCTCGCGAACGCCCCGCCTCGGGCAGACCTAAATGGGCACGACGACGGGTTGGCCTACTTCGGTTTCGCGCGGCAGCTCATAGGCTCCGGGACGCTCATCGAGCCCTACAGCTTGCGTCGAATGCAGTCCCTCGGCGGCCAGGCCTATCTGCATTCCCTCGTGCTGGTCTATGGGTCGATCTTCCAAATCTACATCATGGACGGCGGCGTCTTCTTGCTGCTTGGCTGCGCCCTCGTCCTTGGAGCGCTGGGACGGCGTCCGCGGGGAGCGCGCCTGGCAGTGATGCTCGCGCTCATGCTGATTATCAGCATGCCGAACACGCGCATCAACTCGTCGAGCGAGATGACGGGGGCGGTCTTCTTTCTCGCCCTCTACAGGCTGCTTTCAGAGGGGTACCTCCGGCCCTCCGCTGGATGGCGCGCGGCCCTGCTCATTGGCCTCGTGGGGGCTGCCGCGAGCACGCTGCGTCAAAACTATATTGCCGGTATGGCGCTCGTGATCGTCTTCACTCTCTCTTCGCACATCCTCCGCGGGAAGGGAGAGCGGCGCTTCCTGCTCCGTTACGCGCTGATCGTCGGCGGCCTTTCGCTGGCGGCCATTTTCCCCTGGTTGGCTCTCGCATACCGCTCGAACGGGAGCTTCCTCTTCCCGTTCATGAAAGGGGGATACAATCCCGCCTTCTCGTTCCTCGACAAGAACGGGAATCTTGTCGCCCAGACGCAACTCTTCGTGAAATGCGCATTCTATGATGCCCCCGTTTCGACCTTTGGGTTCTTCATCTTGGCCGGCTTCATTGCTGTCGATCGTCGCGCGGGGAGGCCATTGCCCGCGTTCGTAGCTGCGGTTCTACTGGGAGGGCTGCTGCTCGTGCGCACGTTCGAGCTTTCGGATGCGTCGAACCTTGCTCGCTACTTCTATGCGCTCGAGGTGGCGTTGGTCATTGGCGTGCTGCTGGACATCGTCGGACGCCGGTCGCACCGCGTGCGTGCCCCCAACAGCGCGACGAATTATCCGGCAGTCATTGCAGTCGTCGCCTCGATCATCTGCTTGCTCGGTGCCAAGGCCGCCACGGCGGGCAACTACAACACATGGCTCGAAGCGGACGAGTGGCTCGACGAATCCAAGAAGCTCGCGGGTCCACCTGGAGGCATCTCTGACGAAGCGGATGCCTACTACACCGCGCTCCAGCAATCCGTGCCAGCGGGCGCTCCGCTCATGGTGATGTTGGAGGCGCCTTACAGGTTGAATTTTTCTCGGAACCGCATCGTAAACCTAGACCTGCCGGGCGCGGCGAGCCCGTCCGCGGCGATTCCCCTGCTCGAGGGGGGCGAGGCGCTCGCCGAATACCTGCAACGCCACAGGATTCGCTACGTCGCGTTCGTCAAAGAGCCGCCCGGGTTCGATCTGTATCAGCGCTCTCTCTGGGAGAAGTGGATTCATACCGTGAACGCGACGGGAACCGACTTGATGTACCAGAAATGGGCGCCGTTCTTCATAGCGGCGTTCAATGACTTTGCCGAGCTGTCGAAGACGCGTAAGCACCTCTACGACGGGCGCGGAGACATCACCGTGTTGGACCTGGGAACGCGCGCCTCGAACTGATCGGGCGTGGACCCTGCGAGGCTTCCTGATTCGGGAAGAAGCTCCTAGCCCACTCTTCTGCTTGCCACGGACGACGGGGGCGGCGGGCGCCGCGAGAGGAACGCGTTCTTCTCGAGGGACCGGATTGTCTCGATGAGCGAGGCTTCGATCGAGAATGTCGGGGCCCATCCCAATGACCGGATTCGGTCAGTGGCGAGCAGAATCTTCGGCGAATCACCTACCCACCCGCGAACGCCCCCCCCGTATTCGATTCGCGGTGAGACTCCGAGCTCGCGGCAGATGATCCTGACGCTGTCGTTCACCTCAATCCAATCTTGGTGGCCGAGATTGTAGATTGCGATTCGCTCCTCGGGCGGCTGCTTGTCGATGGCGAGGAGGATACCGTTTACGCAGTCTTGCACGTGCAGGTAGGACTTCCTCTGATGGCCGTCGCCGAGAACCTCGAGACGAGTCGGGTCGTCGCGGAGCTTCTTGTAGAAATCGATAACGTGCCCGTGGCTGTACGAAGGGCCGAGGATGGACACGAACCGGAAGATCCACGATCGGAAACCGAAGCCGAGCGCGTACGAGGTAAGGAGCCCCTCCGCCGCAACCTTTGACGTCGCATAGATCGACGTCTGGACGGGCATCGGCGCATCTTCCGGAGTCGGGATCGTCTCCGACTCGCCGTAGACGGAGCCCGTGGATGCGAACGCGATGCACTCCACGCCGCATTGACGCATCGCCTCGAGGACGTTCTGGGTCGCGATGATGTTCTGGTCGACGCACTTTCGGGGAGAGGCCAGGTTGTCCTTGATGTCAGCGTTGGCGGCGATGTGAAAGACGAACTCCTGACCCTTCATCGCGCGGGTGAGAGGCGCTTGATCGAGGAGGTCCCCCTGCACGAAGGTCACGCGCGAGTCGTCTGGAACGAGCGCTCGAAAGCCCGTCGACAGGTTGTCGAAGATGGTGACCTGCGACGCGCCTTGCGCCA
The DNA here is from genome assembly GCA_052147435.1 of Polyangiaceae bacterium. Classification (GTDB taxonomy): domain Bacteria; phylum Myxococcota_A; class Polyangia; order Polyangiales; family Polyangiaceae; genus JBKQKP01. Next base: position 15,079 of record JBKQKP010000097.1, read on the forward strand.
GGAGGTTGTGCACGATGTGGCTGCCGATGAAGCCAGCCCCACCCGTGACAAAGACCGCGCGCCCCGCAAATTTCATGCGCACGGCGTAGCTCGAAAGCGCGCGCTCGTCCAGGGGAGCGCCGCTTCGGAGCCTAGCTGCCACGCGCGAAGCGAACCGCCTGTCCTACTTTCGGACCTGCAACCCGAGGCACAGATTCGCCGTCCAGAGCGGCACCTCGAGCGGGAAGTAGCGCGTGACGGTTCTCCGCCACGGCAATCGCGCGAGCTCCTCGAGGATCTCTGGGCACGTATTGAGGTGCTCCGCGCGGATGATCGGCTTGTACTCCATCCCAAAGTGCTTTTTGAACATTCGCTCGGAGGAGATCTTCCTCGCAAACTCGTAAGCCCAGCCACCTTCGCACGGGATCACGATGTCGAACTGGCCGCCCGGTGAGAGCAGGCGAAAGATCTCGCGGAGGGCGCTGGGCAGGTCTGGAAGATGCTCGAGGACGTGAATGGCGATCACGCGATCGAAGGACCCTGCCGCGGAATCGAGCTGTGCCTGGATATCGCCGTGAATCGAAGTGAGCTCCGGATGGCGTGCTCGAAGCTGCTCCGCCCACTCTTCGCGGTACTCGAGCATGACGTAGTCTTGTCCGCTCAGGTCCTCCCAGGCGGCGTGCTCGCCGAGACCCGCGCCAACCTCGAGGGTTCGCGTTCGCGCTCCCGGGGTTCTCTTGAACTGCTTCGCGGGGAAGCCGTGATTGAACTTCTCGATGAGCCCGAAGCGATTCGGAAGGACCTCGTGCCAGAGGCGCATCCACTGCTCGCGGGCGACCGTCTGCTCGGGGCTGAGGACCGGGACTTGTTTCGGCCAATTCATCGAAAGCGGGCACCAGAACGCCGCCGTGACGCCCGGCGAGGGTTTAGCAGAAACGGCCCGGCGGGGCGAATGGTGAGGCGGAGCCAGCGGTTGCGCGCCGCCGACAGATGCGGCTGACAGCGCGCTCAAGCTGCGGTACCTATCCCGCCGGAGTCTTCATGTCCAAGTCGAGCGAGAGCGCGGTCGCTGCTTCGGCGCTTAGCCCGCACGTCCAACCGCGCCCCGTCCCGCCGGCGTGCACGCTCTGCGGCGGGCGCCAGCGGAGCTACCTCTTCGTCTTGCGCCAGACACGCATGACCCGGTGTCACGATTGCGGGCTCGTCTCACGACGAGAATCCGCTGTCGAGCCGAAGACGGACTCGTATCTCTTGGACGCCGACTCCGAGCGGGCGCTTCGTGCCGCCGTGACGGGGACGGGACACGCGACCAAGCGAGTCCTTCAACTCGTGCGCGGCGAGTCACCCGGTGCACGCCTGCAGAAGGATGGATCTCTCGACGTGACCACGGTGGTCGTCGATGGCGATCTTCCGCGCGCCGGTGCGATCAAGGGGACGTACGACGCTGCCTTTCTGAACGGCGTCGCCGAGTTCGTCTCGGACCCCGTCGCCCTCCTCAAGACCGTGCGCGCTCACGTCGCGCCCGGAGGGGCGGTCGTCCTCGTCGCCGCCACGGATTTGCCGCGCCACGAAGAACATCTCCTGCCTCGTTACGTCTTCGGCCCCGCGCAGCTGATCCGCGCGGCTCACGCGTCGGGCCTCCGACCCGCGGCGTGCGGACTGCTGTCGCGCTCCCCGACGACCCCCATCCTCGACTCCCGGTTTCAGGGGGACCTCGCCTTCGCAAGCGTCTACCGGCTCCTCGACCGCTTCGCTGTTCCGACCGACGCACCGACCGGTCTCCTGGCGCTGCGTGCCACGGTCGAAGCCCCCCCCGCGCAACCCAAGCTCTCCATCATCATGCCGGTCTTCAACGAAGCCCGCACGTTCAAGGAGACGTTCGACCGCGTCGCGTCCGCCGAGGTGGCCGGGGTCAGGCGCGAGATCATCATCGTCGAGAGCAACTCCACCGACGGTTCGCGCGAGCTCGTGCAAGCCGTCGAAGGGATGCCGGGGATCACCGTTCTGTACGAGGCGAAGCCCGAGGGGAAAGGGCATGCGGTCCGCGCGGGCATCGCAGCGGCGACCGGCGACATCGTCCTCATCCAGGACGCAGACAGCGAATACGACGTCGCCGACTACGACGTCGTGCTCGAGCCGCTGCTCGAGCTGAAGACGACCTTCGTCCTCGGCTCGAGACACCTGGGCGGCCGCACGTGGAAGATCCGCGAATTCAGCCAATTCCGGTCCCTGGCGCTCACGATGAACCTAGCTCACGAGGCGTTCACGGCGCTCACGAACGCGCTGTACGACACGGACATGCGCGATCCGACGACGATGTACAAGGCGTTCTATCGCTGCTGTTACGAAGGAATCGACTTCAAGCGTGACCGTTTCGACTTCGACTTCGAGCTCGTCTGCAAGCTGATTCGGCGCGGACATGTCCCGCTCGAAGTGCCCGTCAACTACAAGTCGCGATCGTACGCCGAGGGGAAGAAGGTTCGATTCTTCCGAGACCCGATGACGTGGTTCAAGACCATCGTTTCGAGCCGGTTCGAGCGCCTGGAGAAAGCGCCCGTCGATTGATCGCGCCGTGCTCTCGGAGGCTTCGCAAGCATCGTGAAAGTAGGAATCATCGGCTGCGGGCTCATTGGCAAGAAGCGCGCGGACGCACTCGGCGGCGATCGCCTCGTTGCCGTCTTCGACAAGAACGAGAAAGCAGCAAAGAACCTCGCCGACAAGTTCGGAGCGGAGGCATGCGGGACCGTAGAGGAGCTCCTCGCTCGAGTGGATTGCGTCGTCGTCGCCACGACGAACGACGCTCTCGCGCCGCTCACGCTGCAGGCGATCGAGGCGAAGAAACACGTCGTCGTCGAGAAGCCCGCGGCCCGCAGTGGGCGGGAGCTTGCGCCACTCTTGCCCGCCGCCAAGGCGGCCGGAGTCACGGTCAAAGTGGGGTTCAATCACAGATTTCACCCTGCAATACAGAAGGCTCGGGCGATCCTGGATAGTGGGACCTGCGGGCCCCTCATGTTCGTGCGGGCGCGCTATGGGCACGGTGGCCGGGTCGGGTACGAGAAGGAGTGGCGCGCGCGCCCGGAGATGTCCGGCGGCGGAGAGCTCATCGATCAAGGCGTGCACCTGATCGACCTCGCCCGCTGGTTCGTCGGAGCCGAGTTCGCGCAAGTGGAGGGAAAGGCGGTGACGCTCTTCTGGGACATGCCGGTCGACGACAACGCCTTCATGACGTTGACGACCGCGTCCGGGCAGGTGGCGCACCTCCAAGTCTCGTGCACGGAGTGGAAGAACATGTTCTCGTTCGAGATCTACGCGAGGCACGCAAAGCTTCAGATCGACGGAATCGGCGGGAGCTACGGCGTCGAACGTCTATCGCATTACGCGATGCGCCCTGAGATGGGCCCGCCCGACACGACGATCTACGAATACCCTGGGGCCGATCTTTCCTGGTCTCTCGAGTGGGCGGACTTCAAGCGCGCGATTGCGACGAGCGGGCGACCGATCGGTGATCTGGAAGACGCGCTCGCCGCGATGAGCGTCGTCGACGCAATCTACGGCAGGACCTGACGCAGCGGCGCACTCGGCCTCCGTCCGTTTAGAACTGCGGACTCGTGTGGTCCCTCCGCTTCAAGGCGAAGAACTTCATCGCGAGGTAGCCGTAGACCGCGTTCAAGCCAATCGCGGTCGCGTGAGCCACCGACTCGGCGCTCCTTCGGGAAAGCCAGGGCGAGCCCGCGAGCTGCCACAGCGCGAACGCCCCTTCGGCGATGGCGAGCCCGAGAATGGTCGCGCCGAGAGCCGCGATCGCGAAGCGCACCGCCTGCGGGCCGACCGGTTCGTCGCTCACGCCGAACGTGTAGCGGCGATTGAGAAGAAAACTGACGACGGTACCGACGGCCATCCCTAGAAGGACGCTCGCCGCGTACACGGGGCCGCTCGTCGAGAAGAGCCGCATGAAGGCCCCCGCGCCGAGATTCGCAACGGCGGCGATCCCCCCTACCACGAGGAAGATGCCGAACTGTCGAGAGACGAAGTGGGAGAGGATCGAGCGCACGACCTGCACATCTCACGAAGCCGCCGGGCTCCGGGACGAGCGGTGGAAGACCGCAACCCAAGGTATCATGCGAGAAGGAAGAGGCGAAAGAGGCGCAAGGCGTGCGACGACTGAGACGGAGGAGCGGGAAACGCGCTAGCCTGCGCCCTCTTTCGATGAGCTTTCGATGAGGTGGGTACTCCTTGCGTCTCTGACCTCGCTCGCCGGACTCGCCGCCCTCGCCGCCGCGCTCCGAACGAAGCCGAGCGGGCGCGCCGAGCTCGCGCTGACCACCTGCATCCTCTGGAACGCCGTCATCGGGTGTCCCATCTACGCGCTCGGCCTGACATCTCACCTCACGGCGAGGTCGCTTGCGTGGCTCTCGGCAGCCTTCTTCGCCGCTGTCTTCGCCGCGACGGCCTGGCGCGGTGACCTCGGGCGATCGCTGCGCGAGCTCGGAGCCGCGATCGTCGAGCTTCTCGCGCTCCCATTCGCAGGAATCGCGATGGCGAGGCGCGCTCGCAGCGTCGTCGTCGTCCCGCTCATCCTTCTCGCGATCCTCATCGTCTACACGATAATCACTTCGTACTACTCCCCGTCGTGGAGGCAGTGGGACGCGCTCTGGTACCACGAGACGATCATCGGACTGACGATTCAGAATCACGGCTTCGCCCCCGCCGACATTCCCGGCGACATTCAGAAGGCGAACGGGTATCCGCGATTCTGCGAGATGATTCAGATGTGGTTCGTGATCTTCACGGACCGCCGACTCGTCGAGGTCGCCAATAGCCTGATCGCGCCCGGCCTGATCTACGCGACGTACGTGATCGCGCGGCGTTACACGCGCGACGTGGTCAGCTGCATGGGCTGGGCGGCGGTGGTGATGCTGATGCCGACCGCGTCGTACCTCCTGCAGAGCGTCTACATCGACATCCACGTCGCGCTCTTCGTCCTCGCAGCGACCCACTACGCGACGCGCCCCGTCTACCGCCTGGTCGACGCATGGCTCGCGGCCGTATGCATCACGATGGCCGTTGGCGCGAAGTACCTGACGCTCCCGCCCGCAGGGATCATCACGGTGATCGGCTTGGTGCGCCTCGTGAGGCACCACGGGTTGCGCTTGCGCAGCCTGGTCACCGCGCTGGGGGGCTTCCTCTTGATCGGTGGGATGGCTGCGTCGATCTTCTGGCGCAACTGGCGTCACTTCAAGAACCCGCTCTGGCCCGATCTCGAATACGACAACGCAAAGTACGGCATCCACTTTCCCTTCGTCTCGTTTCAGCCGAACGCGCTCGACCTGAACATGCCGGTCAAGGACCTGCTCGACGCGTTGACCAGCGTTCCCTACTCGGTTACCGGGCTCGGACCGAAGGGGCAGCTCTACGACTATGGCCTTGCGGTCTGCATGATCGTGTTCCCGCTGAGTGCCCTCGCGCTGATCGGCACCGTTTACCTGTGTGGACGCGATCTCGTCGGGCGACTCTTCCGCGTCGGTGCGCTCCGGAGTCCGTTGGCGCACAACGCGCTGCTCGTCGCGCTCCCGGTGATCGCTCAAGTGTGGACGTCACCCGCGATCTGGTCGAGCCGCTACCACATCGCGAACGTCGCCGCGCTGTCGTGCCTCGTCGCGTTCTGGGGAGGCCGCCCGCGGTGGAGCGCGTTCGGAGAGGGGGCTGCGGCGGCGGCGGCGATCGTGAGCCTGATCGCGTTCTTCTGGGTGAAGCCGAGATGGCTGTGGTCCCCGAGCGAGCTCATTAAGCTCGCCGCGATTCCCTACCCGGAGCGCGAGGTGACTCCGGCGGCGACCATCTCCAAGACAATGGGCATCGCATCGGGATCCGCCATCACGAAGGAGGTGGGGCTGGCGCGCGAGAAGCTCAAACCGGGCGACATCGTCGCGTACTTCGACAACATCCAGTTTCCCGCGCTCCTCTGGAACAACACGTTCTCGAACCGAGTCCTCTTCGCGGGGGCCGGCGTCGGCTACTTCGACCGGGTGAACAAGATGCATGCGAAATGGGCCTATTGTCGGAATGGGGATCCGGAGTGCGCCCCCTTCGCGGCGGCGGCCGCGGGGCCAAAGCCGACGTGGAAGGACGTCGGCGTGTACAACGTAGAGAACTGGGGCCACATCTACAGTCGCGTCGACCCATGATCTCCCCGCCTTGATCGGCGCGGCGAGCGCCGGCTATCGTCCCATCCCTTCATGCGCCTCGACCGAGCCGCGCTCCTCCAAGTCGCCGCTCAGGTGTCGGCGCGCGCGCGCGAGGTCGCCCGCCATCCGGCTCGGCGGTGGCGAGCGATCGCGCTCCTCGGGGTCGCGCTCGTCTTCGCGCGCGCTCTCTTCGTGTTCGCCCCCTACTTCACGGATCTCTCGCTGCACGGGATCCGCGACTGGGACGAGGACGAGAACTTTCGGTACATCACGGTCCTGAGCCTCACGCGCTATCACGAGCTGCCGTGGTGGCACCCCTTCTCGTGCGGCGGCTTCCCTTCGTGGGCCCACGCGGAGGGGGCGAACAACCTCGTCTCCCCGTACCTCCCGCTCTACCTCGCGTTCCCCATCCAGGTCGCCGTGCGCCTGGAAGTGGTTCTGGCCACGCTCTCGGCTCTCGTCTTCACGTACCTGCTCGCCGGGCGCGTCACCAAGAGCGCGTCGTTGCGCGCCCTCGTCGCGGTCGCCTACGCGATCAACGGGCGCTGGGTGCTGCAAATCGCCGAAGGGCACATGTGGCACCTGCAGTACGCCTGGCTCCCCCTCGTGCTCCTGCTCTTCGATCTGTCGCTGGAGCGAGGGAAGCTCCGCTGCGCGCTCTACGCGGGGATCGTCCTCGCGACGATCGCGTACCTGGGGGGAATCTATCCTCTGCCGCATGCGGCGCTGGCGCTGGTCCTGTACGCCGGCATCCTCGGCGTCGCACAGCGCACGGTGCGTCCCTTCGTTTCCCTCGCGATTGCAGGGATTTCGGGGATAGGCCTGGCGGCGCCGAAGCTACTTCCGGTCGCCGACCTGATGAAAGTCTACCCGCGAAAGATCGATTCGCCGGAGGCTCTCGGGCTCGGACAGCTGCTCTATACGTTCACCGATTCGGCCGGAACGATCAGCCACGACCCTCCGTGGGGCACGCCGATGTGGGGCTGGCACGAGTACGGGATCTACGTAGGGGTCTGGGTGACGCTCGCGATGGGGATCGCGATCTTGGCTCCGTCAGAGAGAGGCAAGCCGAACGCGCTGCGCGCGATGGGGATCGTCTTCCTGCTCCTCGGGTGCGGGTCGTTTCATCCCGACGCTCCGTGGACGTTGCTCCACTTGTTTCGCCCCTTCTCTTCGCACCACGTGCCTTCGCGCTTCCTCATGCCCGCGGTTCTGCTGCTCATGCTCGCCTTCGCGGCGCTCGCCGCCCGCGCCCTGGACCGCGCGCTCGGCAAGCGCCCTTGGCTCGATTCCGTTCTCCTCGTCCCCGTCTACCTCGTCGCCGCGAACATCGCGTCGGTGGGCCTGGAGTCGTCGAAACAAACCTTCACGCTCAAGGCCCCTCCTTCGATCGCCGCCAGCGCGCAGTTTCACCACGTGACGGAGCTCCCCTACAAGTACGATCCGGACTGGCATCGACGCGGCCAGCAGCAGGTGCTCGCGATGTACGCAAACACCGGCGTCATTCGATGCTACGGCGCGCCCGAGGAGCTCGTGCCGGGTGCGATCGCGCAAGACGACCCCGCGTACCGCGGAGAGGCGTACGTCGTTGGGGGTCCGCCAGGCTCGAGCCCCGGCACGGCGCGCGTCACGGAGTGGACGCCGAACACGGCGACCGTTCGGTACGAAGGCGCCTCCCCCGGCGCGACCCTCGTCTACAACATGAACTACGATTCGAGCTGGAGTGCCGGCGACAGCCCAGCCATCGACTACAAGGGCGCCGTCGCGTCGCCGCTCAGGTCGAGCGCGGGCGAGGTGAGGTTCCGCTACTACCCGCGGACATTGAACTTGGGGCTCCTCGTCTGCGCCTTCACGGCGTTCGCCGCGTTCGGCGCGCCGCGCCTCGCCCGACGGTGGCGCGGGCGATCGGCGAGGAACTAGGCCCCTCCACCGGCGACCGCCCATAATCGCCGACGGCCGCCGATGCGCCTTAGTCGAGCCTCGCTGCGCCACCTCGCCGATCGCGCACGAGCAACCGTCCTCGACGCGATCCACGAGCCGGCTCGGAGGTGGCGGGCCTTGGCGCTGCTCGGCGTGGCGCTCATCTTCGCGAGCGCGCTCGTCACGCTCTTCACCCCGTTCTTCCGGAACACGTCGCTCTACGGGTTCCGCGACTGGGACCCGACGTCGAGCTACCGGTACATCACGGTCCTCAGCCTCGTGCGCTACCACGAGCTTCCGTGGTGGCACCCGTTCCTCTGCGGCGGGTTCCCGGCGTGGGGCTACGCCGAGGGGGCCACGAACCTCGTCTCTCCCTACCTCCCGCTGTACCTGGCGTTCCCGATTCAGATCGCAGAACGCCTCGAAGTGATCTTCTCGACACTCGCGGCGCTGATCTTCACCTACCTCCTGGCCGGCCGCGTGACGCGGAGCGCGTCCCTTCGCGCGCTCGTCGCCGTCGCGTACGCGATCAACGGCCGCTGGGTAATGCAGGCCGCGGAGGGGCACGGGTGGCACCTGCAATACGCCTGGCTCCCGCTCGCGATCTTCTTCTTCGACGTGTCCCTCCAGGAGGGGAGGCTTCGCTGGGCGCTCTACGCGGGGATCGTCCTCGCGACGATCGCGTACATGGGGGGCATCTATCCGCTCCCGCACGCAGCGCTGGCGCTGGTCCTCTACGCGAGCACCTTCGCCGTGGCGCAGCGCTCGCTCCGCCCTTTCAAGTCGCTCGCGATCGCCGGCCTCACGGGGATCGGGTTCGCGGCGCCGAAGCTGTTTCCGATCATCGATCTGATGAGGCACTACCCGCGGAAGATCGATTCGTCCGAAGCGCTCGGGCTTGGGCAGCTCGTCACGACCCTCGTAGATTCGAGGGGGACAATCTCGCACGAGCCGCCCGTCTACATGCCGATCTGGGGCTGGCACGAGTACGGGATCTATGTCGGCGTGTGGGTGGCGCTGGCGATGTTGCTCGCGGTTCTAGGGCCATCCGAGAGGGGAAGGGCCAGCTCGCTACGGGCGACCGGCATCGTCTTTCTCTTGCTCGGGTGCGGGGCCTTTCACGTCTACGCGCCGTGGACGCTTCTCCATGAGCTGCCAACTTTCTCGTCGCAGCACGTGCCGTCACGGTTTCTGATGACCGCGGTCCTCCTCCTCGCACTCTCGTTTGCCGCGCTCGCCGCGAAGTCCCTCGATCACGCCATCCTCCGGCACGGCTGGATCGATCTCCTGCTCTTGGCTCCCGTCTACTTCGTGGCCACGGACATCGCGGCGCTCGGCCTCAAGTCGTCGAAGGAGATCTTCACCTTCAGCGCCCCTTCAATCGAGGCGAGCACCGAGTTTCATCACGCGACGCAGCTCCCGTACGCGTACGAGGCGGACGGGAAGCAGTTTGGTGCGCAGCAGCTCCTCGCGATGTTCGCGAACACCGGCGTCATTCGGTGCTACGGCGTCCCGGGCGAGCTCGTGCCGGGAGCGATCGCACGCGAGAGCCCCGCCTACCGCGGCGAGGCGTACGTCGTTGACGGCGCCGGGTCGAGCTCGGGCACCGCGCGGGTGACGGAGTGGACGCCCAACACGGCGACGGTGCAATACGCGGGGGCCGCGCCCGGCGCGACGCTCGTCTACAACATGAACTACGACTCGAGCTGGAGCGCGAACGGTAGCCCCGCGATCGCCTACGAGTCCGCCGTCGCGACGCGCGTGACCGCTGGCGCGGGCGAAGTGAAGTTTCGGTATTACCCGCGGACGCTCAACTGGGGGCTCTTCGTCTGGTTCCTCACCACGCTCGCCGCGTTCGGCGGCCGTCGCGTCGAGAGAGCGCTTCGAGGCTAGGCCGGGTGATGTGTAGCACCCGGCACAGGCTCCCGAAGGTCGCCTAGTCGTTTCGCACGGACACCTTGAACCCGCCAATCGTGCCGATCAGGTGATAGTGCTCCTTCAGGTACTGATTCAGCTCCGGTCCGACCATCCCCGAGTCTTCGCCAATGGCCAGCTTCGGCGGATCGGCGACCACCTGGAGGAACGCGGTGTGCTGGCGTTCCGTCGTGAGAAACTCCGCGAGGACGTCGAACGACGTGGGGTTCGCGCGATCGGCGAGGAAGTAGACTTCGCCCCCGTCCATGTACCCGATGCGCTGGAAGATCTTGTCCGATGGGGAGGTGTTCGCCTGGATCGCCGACACGAGCGCCACGTACTCGGGCTGAATGAGCACGTCGCCCGCGCGCGGAATGGTCGGGTACGAGTAAGGCTTTCCCGATGAAGGGCGCTCGAACCCGGCGAGGATGCCGGCCAATCGGGGCCTCAGCGCCAGCGGGACGCCCGTCAGGCGGAGCGACCCGATCGCGAGGAGCAGACAGCCGCCAATGGCAGCGGAACGGAGCGCGAGAGTCTGAGCGCGTGACACGTAGACGGCGCTCGCGGCTTCGACGGCCAGGCGGACGAGCAAGATCACGGCCGGGAAGTCGGACGCGGTCATGTGGTTGTAGTCGGTCCGACCGAGCGCGAAGCGGAACGCCGCGATTCCGAAGAGGAGCACCCCGAACGTCAGCGTGTCGCGCTCCCGCCAGCGTCGCCCGACGGCGCGCGCGGCGAGCGCGACGAGCGTGAGAGCATAGATCGCCGGTGGGATGACGTACTCGAGCGCGAATCCTTGCGTGGACTCCCGATTGCGGGCGCCCGCCATCATCCCCTTCAACGAGAGGAACGACGACTCGGTTACCGGGAACTGAATGGCGCCGTACGACCCGCTGGCGAACGCTGCGCTCTGCGCGAGCACCGTGTGGAGAAAAAGCCCTGCACGTCCATAGAGCGCGTAGACGCCCACGTAGAGCCCGAGTGCCCCGGCGATGCCGACGGCGTACAGGGCGATCGCGGTGCCCGCGAGACGCGCGCGATCAACGCGCCTGCCGCGCACGAAGAGGAAGTGAACGGCCGGAACCACGAAGAGGACGGCGATCGCGCATATGCCAAACTCCTGCGCCCAGAGAGTCGCGATGGCGGCGGCTACGCCCCACCCGACGAGCCGCCGCGCGCCGAGTCTGTCGATCGTGCCCGCGCGCGTGCCAGCGAGGAGCGCCTCGACGCCGCCGACCGCGGCAAAGACCGGAAGCCCCATCCGACCGAGGTCTGCCCATCCGAAGGCGAGGATGACGCTGTAGTGCATCCACTCGAGCACGTACGTCCCGACGAGCATCAGATAGAGGTACCAAGCCATCGCCACCCCCCGCCGTTCGACGAGGCGCCAGCCAACCCACACCATCGGCGCGAGAGCGCCTAGGATCATCAGCGCCTGCCCGAGTCGCGTCTGCTCGGCGGTCATCCCGGCAAAGCGCATGTAGAGGGCAAGGACGTAGGATCGGAGCGGGCCGTAAATGAGGCCTGCGTCGGCCATCATGAATTTCCCGTGGAGGATGCTGTTGATGGACGCGTACTGCCCCGACTCGTGCGACAGGTGATTGAGGCGAGGGAGATCGCGGAAGCGGTACGGCGTCGTCAGGATGGCGCAGAGCGACCACGACGTGGCGACGACCACGACGTCCGCGACTTCGGCGGAGGAGCGGCGAACGCGCGACGCGAATGCCTCGTTCGCGCGGAGCACGGCGCCGATCGCGCCGTAGAGAGCGACCGCGCCGACGACCCACCCCCAGTGAGGGGAGCGGAGCAGACCGACGACCGGGAGCGGCACGAAGGCGAGACCGGCGAGCGCGTCCTCCTCGCGGCCGCGCCGCCTGATTGCGCGCCACAGGGACAGCCCCCACACGAGGACCTGGGCCACCACGATGGCGCCACGCGGCCGGTCGAAGGTCGTTAGCCAAGCGCCCCAGGCGAGCGGGACGGACTGGAGCACGATTGCCGCCGTGAACCTCCGACGGCGAACGGACTCGGGCGGAGCGGCATGCTCACTGCGTCGCACGCGAAGGACGAAGGGGGCGACCAGCGCGGCGGTGGGGACGAGCGCGCAGAGGAAGACCGCGCCGAGAAACGACGACGCGCGGAACGCCGAGATGCACGCGATGACGAAGACGACCGCCTCGACGACGACGACGGCGAGCGATCTCCCCCTCAGGGCACGGAGCGCGACGGCGTGCGCGAACGCGACGAGAGCAACGACCGCGAGGACGATGCAGTACGTCCGAAACTGCGTCAGCGGCTCGGTCCTCCAGGCGACGATGTCCATGCGCATCGCCGGCATCGGCGAGACGCGCTGAGCCAGGGCGAGGAGCCGGTCGATGTTGGCGCGCACGAAGAGGAGCGCAGCGGCGAAGGCGCTGTAAGTACCGACCACCAGGGCGATCGGCGTCGCCACACGAGGGACCGCCCGCACTTTCGCCTACTCCCCCTTCGGCCCTTCGTTGTACCCGCGCGGTCGGTACTTCGGATCGACGCCCCCGTGGTCTTGGCCGTGCGACAGCGTGTCGCGCGCGATGTAGTCGAGCCACGAGCTCGGGTGGGCTTCGCCCATGTCCTCCAGCTCGCCGCGAATCTCCGAGTCGTCGTCGAGCGCGTGCTCGTCCCATAGGCATTGAACGGCGAGGGCCACGAGCGCCTGGTCGTTCGGGGCGAGCTCGAACCCGCGCTTGTAGTGAGGCCACGCCTCCTCCACGCGGTGTAGCCGGCAGAGCGTGTCGCCCAGGTAGACGTTCGCCATGGGCCAGTTCGGCGCGAGGTCGAGCGCCGTGCGGTTCGCCTCGAGGCGTATCTCCAGGTTCCCGCGCGCCCCCTGCATGACCGAATAGTTGAGGTGCGCCTTTGCGCTGCGCGGAACGGCGTGGCGCGTCGCGTCCCAGAAGACGAGGTCGTCCGTGTAGTCGTTCGCGTGACGCCGGGCGAAGACCGACTGGCTGATCATGAACGCGCCGAACAGGAGCCACGGCGCCGCCGCGAGGTCGGGGCGGCCGATTTCCTTCGGCCAGTGGATCGCTTTGGCGAACACGAGCGCGAGAAGAACGCTCGTGGCGATCGCCGGAAAGTACCAGAACCGCTCGGCGCGAACCGTCGGGAGGGTGATGGGGATGTTCGACACCGGGAAATACGAGACGACGATCCACACCAGGGCGACCGCGACGATCGGCCTGAAGTCGAGCGGCTGCGGTGCGCCGGACTTCAACGTGACCGGCGCTGGTTGCTCGGGGCGTATCCACCCATCGACGACGAGCCACGCCGAAACGAGGAGCGGCCCCACGAACAAGATCGCCCCGAGGACGCTCTCCGGAAAGACCACGGTGGCGGGGATCGGCTCCTGCGGGGCCGAGTAGTCGCCGGACAAGTGCAGCGGGAGGAGCACTTGGCCCAGCCCGCGAACGTAGACGCGAAGAGCCCCCGCGATGCGCAGCGCGATCGGAGCGTCCACGAGCGGATTGTTGAGCGGGTCGCGGGGGAGCGCAGGCTGGGCGTACCAGCGGAGGACCTGCGCGTAGAAGCGAGAGAGCCCGTGCTTCGTCGCGATGACCTCGTCGCTGAGCTCGTGCGCGACCGGCGCGGGGAAGAGCCTGCGCCGCAGCTCCACGTAGAGGACGAACGCCGACACGGTCGCGAGCGCCGCCATCGCCGCCCGCGAGACGGGGCGCGGCTTGTCGGGATGAACGACGCCGGACGCGACCAACGCCGCGAACGGCACGAGCGGCACGATGCAGAGCGCGCTCTCCTTCGAGAAGAGGCCGAAGAGCGTCGCGAGGAAGAGCGAGGGCATCATCCATTCGGGTCGTAACGCGAGCGTCATCAACGCGAGGAGCGCGCCGGTCCCCCCCAGAACGTCGGCGATCCCCACGACCCCGCTCACGGCCTCTGTGACCACCGCGCACGCGACGAAGAGCGTCCCCGCGAGCCACGCGGTGAGGCGGTCGCGCGTGAGGCGCTGCACGATGAGCGCCACGAGCGCGCCGTTCACGCCGTGAACGAGAACGTTCACCCAGTGGTGGAGGAAAGGCGTCTGCGCCCGCGCGCCGATGGCCCAGAGCGCACGCCAGACCAGATCCGGGATCGGGCGGTACGAGCCGATGCTGTGGTCCGGCGGGAGCCCCCAGAAGTCGCGGCGGAAGGCGTCGAGCCACCCCATGTGGAGGTTCTTCTCGGCGACGGAGCGGACGTAGGGGTTCGCAAGGAGCGCCTCCTGCTCGTCGAAGATGAAGTTGGTCTTCATCGGGTGGCGCGTGTAGAGCGCCATCGCGAGGAAGCACAGCGGCACGACGGCGACGCCGAAGGTGAGGTCCTCGCCGACGAAGTAGTAGCGAATGGCGCTGCCGATGCGCGCGAAAACGCTCGGCCTCAGCGCGGGGGGCTCCGCAGCTGCGTTGGACGCGTGTGTGTGGTCTTCCGGGGGCACGCGGTCACCGATCGGCGAGCCTCGCGATCGCCGGCGGAAGCGGGACCTCGGGGGAATCGGGGATGATCCAGTTGTCGCCCCAGAGGTGCGCGCCGCCGTCGATGTACCAGCACTCCCCGTTGACGAACGACGCTTCGTCGGAGGCGAGGTAGGCCGCGAGCTGCGCGACCTCGTCGGGTGTGCCGAGGCGCTTCATCGGGGTCTTCTGGCGGCTCATCTCGACGAGCTCGGGGGGATACTGGTCGGTCCCGGTGGAGCGGATGACCCCGGGGGCGATCGCGTTGACCTGGATGTTGTACTGGGCCCACTCGACGGCGAGCGTCTTGGTCATGTTCTCGACGCCCGCGCGCGCGGCGCCGGTGTGCACCATCCCGGGGAAGCCCCTCGCGATGTTGGCGATGATGTTGACGATCCGCCCTCGCCGCTTCGGGATCATGTGGCGGGTGGCGACCGCGTGGGTGACGTAGAAGGTGCCGTTCAGGTTGTTTCGGATTACCGCGTCCCACCCCTTCGGCGAGAGGTGCTCGGCCGGGGTGGGGAACTGGCCGCCGGCGTTGTTCACGAGGATCGTCGCCGCGCCGAGCTCGCGCTCCACGGCGTCCACGAAGCGGGCGACGTGGTCTACGTCGCGGATGTCGATCGTGGCTGCGGCGACGCGCCCTTTCGCGTTCCCGCTCGCCTCGAGCTCGGCGCGCGCCGTGTCGAGCTTCTCCTGCCTCCTGCCGCCGATGGCGACCTTGCCTCCGAGCTCGACGAGCACGCGCGCGATCGCGAGCCCAATGCCGCTCCCCCCGCCGGTGATGATGGCGACGTGTCCCTCGAAGAGGCCGGGGCGGAACATGCTGGGCATGGCGTCGGGCACCTTAGCCCGCGAGGGGCGCGGCGATCCAGCGGCGGCGAAGGAGGGATAAAGCCGGGGCTACTGCGCTTGCCCGCAGAAGACGTTCTCGACGAGCCCTTGGTCGTTCGCATAGCAGACCGGCGTACCCCCACCGGCGTTCGCCACGACGGTGACGTTCACGGCCGATCCGCCGTTCGTCGGCGGCGAGCTCCAGGTGCAATCGACCGCTTCGCACTGGCCCACGGCGAGCGGGCTCGAGCTCGTGGCCGAACAGATCTCCGTCGTCCCTACGTAGAACCCGACGACGATACCTGCCGGGACCGGAGCCGCGCCGCGGTTGCAGATCGGCGCCGCGAGGATGGCCTGGCTCCCGGAACAAGTGAAGTTGGGCCCGGCCTGCGCGGTGATGTCGCCGATCGACTTGCCGTTCGCCTCGCCGGGGACGTTCTGGCGAAAGTCGTTCAAGCCGGGCTGGGTCCAGTTCTCCGCCCAGGCGCTCGTCTGCGGCACGGTACCGTTCTCGTTGACGTTCGTGACGGCGTACGCGTGCTGGTTCCAGATCGTCCTCGAGCGGACCCACCGGTTCTGCGCATCCTTGAACACGCGGATCCCTTGCAGCCCGTGAGGGTGTGGAGCGCGGCAGGTGTTGCCGGTCCCCGGGGTGCCCGCGGGAGGGGGGGCGCACTGAATCCCCTCCTCGATGCACGCGGCGTCGGTCGTCGCCCCGCAGCAGCTCGCCGTCGTCGTACAGCGGCAGTAGCCGGAGTCGCAGACGCCGGTGACACAGTCGGTCCCGGTCTGACACTGCTCACCGGCGAAAGTCGCATCGACCCCGTACTCGTCGAGCGTCCCGCCGCAATCCATCCCGACGCCGACGGGCCCGCAGGCCGTGTTCGACATCACGACGAGCGCGGCGTGAAAGTCGCCGGACACGTCGGCCACGACGGGGTTCTCGAGCCACGTGCACGACGAGTGGTACTGAGAGAACTGCACCTGCCCGTTCGCCCCCGCGAAGACGCGCGCGAAGCACTCGTCGGCATAGACGACCTGCGCCTGGCCCGTCGCCTCGAAGTCGAAGACCGAGCTCCCCGTGATGTTGGACGAGTGGTCCTGCGTCTTTCGTGACCAGAGGATGTACGTGGGGCAGGTCGTCGCCGGACCGAGGCATGACGTGGAGGTCCCCGCGTCGTCGACGCACGGGACGCTCGTGTCGCAGGCGTTCGTCCCCTGTGTGCCGCACTTCCCGCCGGGGCGGGGCGTCGCTTGGCAGTCGGGATCGAACACGGTGTAGAAGTCCTCGCCCGCGAGGCCCACCTCGGGCAGACCATCGCCGTCGTAGTCGGCGATCGTCGGAGGGCCGCCGCCGGTGCCCGGGACAGGGATGCCGCTCATGCCGAGGAAGACGGCGTGATCGATCGTGTAGACCGAGAGCGTGTCCGTCGAGGCGACCGCGATCTCCGGCTGGTGGAGCCCGTCGTACGGATTGAAGTCAGCGACGCCGGCCCAGCCCGGGTTGGACGTCGTCGCCTGCGAATAGCTCGCGACGTCCGTCCAGGCGTTCGTCGTGGCGTCGAACGTCCACAGGTGGGCGCCGTCGGTCATTTCCGCGTTCGTGTCGGCGTTCATGTTGGCCACGACGGCCGGGATGCCGACGTAGTAGCCCGCGTAGTCCGCCGGCGCGGCGGCGAGCAGGGCGCCGGTCTGTCCGTTGATGACGTTCCCCTCGACGACGATCTCCGCCTTGCCGTCGTTGTTGACGTCGTGGATCGACGGGCCTCCCCACTCCGTCCCGGAGGGTGGGGTCGGTGTGACGAAGATCGCGCCCGCGCTCGTGGCGAGGCCGTCGGGGTTCGCGGTGCTCGTCGCCCAGAGAGGCTTCCACGTTCCCGCTTTGAGGGTGAGCGCGACGACCGAAAGGTCGCCCGTGTACGCGACGATCTCGGCGACGTCGTCCCCGTCGAGATCGCCGACCGACACGGTCGACGACGACCGGATGAAGCTCGTGATGATCGAGCCCCCGCCCAGCGTCGCTTGAAGGGAGCAGTCCGTCCCGCTCAGAACGCGGATGACGCCCATGTTCTCCGTGTAGCCACCCGCGACCGGGACGGTGAACGGCGCGATGATGCTCGGCGCTCCGGTGGGGAGGCCGCCATCGGGATCCACGGGGTTGAAGTTCACGACGATAGGCGTCGACTGCACGTCGACATACGTGGCGAACGGATCGGTCGCCGTAGGCTTGAAGTCGCAGAAGTCGACCGGCGCGAATGCCCCCGCTGGGATCGAGACGGAGCAGTTCGGGTCGTTCGTGACGCTCCCTCCGTACGGGTCGCAGGTCCCGTCGGAGCCGCAGTACGTGTCGTCCTCGCATTGCGCGTTGCTCACGCAAGGGCCCTGTGGAGGGAGGCAGAAGCCGTGGTTGCAAACGAGGCCGCTCGGGCAGGTCTCCTCGCAGAGGATCTGCCCGTCGATCGAGACCGATCCGTCGCCCGACCCGAGGGTGAAGAGACCGCCGTCAGGGTTGAGCATCCCCACGCCGCCGTCGTTGTCCCCACCGCCGTTGGAGAAGTCGTTCTTGCCGCTACTCCCGCAGGACGGAGCGGCGACCATGGCGACGACCACAGCGAGAGTCCAAGCCAGCCTGCTCCGCATGGGCGAGTGCCTCCTCGCGGATGAAGATACGCGATTCTTGCAACGTCACCGTACGTGGGACGCGTAGAAGACGCGGGCGCGGATGGACATCTCGAGATCCAGAACGCGCGTCGAGGAGAGCTACGCGATCTCGACGGGTCTCGTCCGTTCCAGACGGATCGCCTCGCGCGCCAGCTCGTCCGCGCGCTCGTTCATCGGCACCCCGGCGTGCCCGCGCACGTAGACGATCCGCGCCTGCGGGCGCTTCGCGAGGAGGCTCTTCGTCTTCGCGATGAGCTCCTGGTTCACTTTGGCCTTCCACCCTTTGGTGAGAACGCCGATCGAGTACTGGCTGTCGGTGTGGATCAAGATGCTCGGTGCGTCAGCGGGAATGACCTCGAGCGCGCGCAGGATCCCCGTGAGCTCGGCGACGTTGTTCGTCGACGTGCCGAGGTACTCGAACCCTTCGTGGATGTGACCCCCGGGACGGATGACGACCATCCCCGAGCCGGCGGGGCCTGGATTCCCCGAGCATGCCCCGTCGGTGAACGCGACCCAGCCGTCGCTGGTCCTCGTCGGCTTCGCGCCGGGTGACTTGTCGAGCCTTTCGGGAGCCGGGGCCTTCGCCCCCTTCGGCTCGGGCTCCATACCCGGAACGACGTCGTCGTCGGGGAGGAGCGGCTCGCCGGCGACGACGCTCAGGTTCACGACCGCGGCACGGTAGGCCTTCGGGTCCGTCTTTCGGTACCGGATCTCGACGCGGCCCCCCTCCGCCGCGAGGGTCCCGTCTGCGCTCGCCCGCGCGAGCACCTTCTGTCCGCGGAGGAGCGCGACTGTCCAGGGCATTGCTGCGCGGACGCTACACGATGACGCGCCGTCGGTGTAGACCGCGCCGCGCGGACGCACCGCCCCGCTTGCGCTATGGTTCCGCGCGATGCCGGTCAACACACCCCGTCGCCCGCGCCCTCTCATCCTCGTCATCCTCGACGGCTACGGCGAGCGCGCCGAGCACGCCGACAACGCGATCGCGGTGGCGAAGAAGCCCGCGATCGACGCCCTCGACGCCCGCTACCCGCACGGCGTCATCTCGACGAGCGGCAAAGACGTGGGGCTCCCCGACGGCCAGATGGGAAACAGCGAAGTTGGGCACCTCAACTTCGGCGCCGGGCGGATCGCGCAGATGGACATCTCGCGCATCGACGTCGAGGTCGCCGAGGGGACGCTCGGGACGAACGACGTGCTCAACGAGGTCATCGCCAAGGCGAAGAGCGGCGGCGGCAGGCTGCATCTCCTTGGGCTGTGCTCGGACGGCGGCGTTCACAGCACGCTCGCGCACGTCTTCGCGCTGATCGACCTCGCGCACGCGCGCGGCGTGAAGGTGGTCGTTCACGCGTTCCTCGACGGCCGCGACGTGCAGCCAGGGACGGCGCCCAAGTACCTCGCGCAGCTCGACGAGCGTCTCGCAGGCAAGGGGACGATCGGCGTCGTCTCGGGGCGGTACTGGGCGATGGATCGCGACAACCGCTGGGAGCGCGTCGAGCGAGCGTACAAAGCGATCGCGCGCGCGGATGCGCCGAAGGCGAAGAGCGCGCTCGCGGGGGTCGAGGCGTCGTACGCGGCGAAGAAGACCGACGAGTTCGTCGAGCCGTTCGTCGTCGAAGGGTACGCGGGGATCGACGTCGGCAAGGACGCCGCTCTGCACTTCAACTTCCGCCCCGACCGCGCGCGCGAGCTCACCCGCGCGCTCGCGCTCGAGCCGTTCGACGGCTTCCCCCGCGGCTCGGCCCCCCCCTTCGCGGGGCGCTACGCCTGCATGACCACGTACGACGCCAGCTTCGGCCTCCCGATCGCGTTCCCGAAGCCGCACTACGACGACATCTTCCCCGAGGTCATCGCGCGCGCCGGCCTCACGCAGTTCCGCTGCGCCGAGACGGAGAAGTACGCGCACGTGACCTACTTCTTCAACGGAGGGCGCGAGGAGCCGTTCGCCGGGGAGGAGAGGCTGATGATTCCGTCGCCGAAGGACGTCCCCACGTACGACAAGAAGCCGCAGATGAGCGCCGTGGCCGTGGGCGACGCCGTCGTGCGGGCGATCGAGAGCGACAAGTTCGACTTCATGCTCGTCAACTTCGCGAACCCGGACATGGTCGGGCACACGGGGATCATGGACGCGGCCGTCACGGCGGTAGAGACGGTCGACCTCGCGCTCGGGAAGCTCGTGGATGCGGCGCGGGCGAAGGGGGGGGCGGTCTTCATCACGGCCGATCACGGAAACTGCGAGCTGATGAAGGACCCGGCGACAGGGCAGCCACACACGGCGCATACGACGAACCCGGTCCCGTTCCTCTACGTGAACGACGCCGACCGCGGCGCCAAGATCAAGCCGGGCGGTCGCATCTGCGACGTGGCCCCTACGATGCTCGAGCTCCTCGGCATCCCCCAGCCCGCTGCCATGACCGGGCACTCGCTCCTGACAAGGCCGTGAGCAGCCGCGCCTTCGGGCCGTATCGCGTCCTCGACGAGCTCGGATCGGGCTCGCTCTCGACGGTGTACCGCGCCGTACAGGAGCCGCTCGGCCGCGTCGTGGCGGTGAAGGCGCTGAAGAGCACGATCTCGCCGACGTCCCCCTTCGCGGCGCAGCTCGAGCGGGAGGCGCGCGTCCTGTCGATGCTGGGACACCCGAACATCGTGATGCTCCACGACTTCGTGAAGACGCAGTCGCAGATGTGGCTCGTCCTCGAGCTGGTCGATGGGTTCAGCCTGGCGACGGTCCTCGGCAAGCGCGCTCGCTTCTCCCCCGAGTTCGCGGCGACGATCGGGCTCGAGGTCGCGCGCGCGCTCGCCCACGCGCACGAGCGCGGCGTCGTGCACCGCGACGTGAAGCCGGCGAACGTGCTCGTCTCGAAGCGCGGGGACGTGAAGCTCGTCGACTTCGGGATCGCGCAGAGAGAGCGCCTCCCGAGCGCGGACGAGCCGCTCGTGCGAACGCCGAAGAGCGAGGCCGACGCGGCGTTCGGGACGCCCGCGTACATGAGCCCGGAGCAGATCCTCGGCGAGACGGTCGACGCCCGGAGCGACGTCTTCTCGCTCGGCGTCATGCTCTACCAGCTCCTCGCGGGCTCGCGCCCCTTCGACCGCGAAGGGGAGGCCGACAAGAGGGCCGCCGCGCAACGTATCCGCCGCGACCCCGCCCCGCCGCTCCGCGAGCGAGCGCCCGAGGTCCCGCGCCCGCTCGAGCGGATCGTGATGCGCTGCCTCGAGAAGCTCCCCGCCGATCGCTTCGCGAGCGCGGACGAAGTGGCCGATCGCCTGGAGAGCTTCGTGCGCGCGCGGACGAGCGACAAGCCGAGCGCGATCGCCCTGCGCACCCTCGTCGTCGCGGGGCTCGTCGAGGGGGACGCGGGGACGGATCGGTGGCAGGTCGAAGAGAAGCGACGGCCGATCGGCGGAGCGCTCCTCGGCTTCGTCGCGATCGCGCTCGCGTTCGCGATGGGAGGGGGGCTCCTTCAGTGGAGCGCGCGAGGGGCGCGAGCGGCGGCGCAGGCGGGGAGCAAGCCGCTCGAGCTCGTCCCGACCGAAGCAGGGGGGCTCCGCGTCATGGCGACGCCGTGGGCGGAGGTGTCCGTGGACGGACAGAGGATCGACGTCACCCCGATCGGCCGGCCGATTCCGCTCCCCGCCGGCCCGCACTTCGTCATCCTCAGGCACCCGAACGCTCCGCCGGAGAGGCGCGCGATCACGGTCTCGGCCGGGGAGACGACGACGCTCGACGTCGCGATGAGGATCGGAGCCGTGGAAGGCGACGCCGGAGCGCGCCGAGAGGATGGTGGAGAATGAGGAAGGTCGTCTGGCTCCTGATCGCGCTCTCTCTGTCGCTGTCGTGGGCTCGCCCGGCGCGGGCCTTCACGCACCTCGTCCTCCCCGGCGAGACGCTCGCCCAGCTCGCGTCGCGGATCTACGGCGACCCGAAGCTCGAGTACGTGATCGCCGGAGCCAACGCGCTCGACGTGACCGGCGGGAGCGCGATCGTCCCCGGGATGCGCCTCGAGATCCCCGCCCCCGCTTACCACCACGTGATGCAAAACGAGACGTGGTACGAGCTCGCCCTCGCGTGGCTCGGCGACACGAAGCGCGCCGACGTCCTGGCGAACGCCAACGACGCGAAGTCGTGGGTCCCTCCGGAAGAGGGGCGCGAGATCGTGGTCCCCGCCGTGGTCTCCGTCATCGCGGGGGACAACGACAGCGACATGACGATCGCCGGGAGGTACCTCGGCGACGTGAACAAGGCGTGGATCGTCGATGCGTACAACTTCCGCAAGACGGGGCCGTTCCGGCGGGGAGAGGTCGTCCTCGTCGCGCTCCCGGACCTGACGTTGACCGTGCGCGGGAAGGCCGAGGCGCGCGACGCGCTGGATCGCGAGCGGACAGAAGGGCAAGGGGGGAGGCACGACGTCCAGCGGCACGCCGACAGCGAGCTCCCCGCGCTCCTCGCGGACGTGAGGGGGGGGCGGTACGTCGACGCCGTGGCGCGAGGGAACCGCGCGCTCGCGCTCGGGGAGCTCACTCGTCCGCAGCTCGCGACGATCCACAGGGCGCTCCTCGACGCTTACGTGGCGCTCGACGCCCCTGGGCTCGCAGCCGGAGCGTGCGCGGCGTGGCGCGCGAACGATCCGACGGCCCACCTCGAGCCCGGTCCCCCCGATCTCGTCTCGCCGAAGATACGTGCAGCCTGCAAGTCGCCGTAGGCTACGCTAGGGTCGATGGCCCGCGTGTCGTCCCCGTCGATGCCGCCGCTCGCGGCGGGGATCACCCTGCAAGACCGCTTCGAGGTGCTCGGCGTCCTCGGCGAGGGGGGGGCGGGGATCGTGTACGACGCACTTCGCCTACCGGAGCGCGAGCGCGTCGCGCTGAAGGTCCTCCACAGCCACCTCCTGGGAGACAGGCAGTTTCGCGGGCGCTTCGAGCGGGAGGCGAAGATCCTCCGGCACCTCGAGGGGTCCCACGTCTGCCCGGTGCTCGACTCCGGCGAGCTCCCCGATCCGAGGGACCCTTCGCGCACGCTCCTCTATATGGCTCTCCCGAAGATCGACGGGCTGGCGCTCGACACGGTGCTCCACCGCGAAGGGCCGATCCCGGTGAGCCGCGCGCTCGACATCACCCTGCAGGTCCTCGACGCGCTGAGGATGGCGCATGCGCAGGGGATCGTGCACCGCGATCTCAAGCCGGCGAACGTCCTCTTGCGAGGGGGGAGCCACGTGATCGTCGTCGACTTCGGGCTCGCGAAGATCCTCGCGGGGGACTCCACGGCCACGGTGCTCACGGCGCACAACATGGTCTGCGGAACCCCCGAGTACATGTCCCCCGAGCAGGCGCGCGGCGACGAGATTGACGCCCGATGCGACGTCTACGCGGCGGGGGTGATGCTCTACCAGATGCTCACCGGCTCCCCGCCGTTCGCCGGGGCGACGCCGCTCAGCGTGCTCACCGCGCATCTCACGTCGGCGCCCATCCCGCCGAGGGACCGGGCCCCGGAGCGAGGTATCTCGCCGGCGCTGGAGGCGGTCGTCCTGCACGCGATGGCGAAGAACCCCGCCGACCGCTACTCGACGGCGGCGGAAATGGCCGCCGCGATCCTCCACGCGCGCGCCAGGCCCGCGACGCCGAGCTCGGTACATCCGGAGTCGTTCCGGGTACGCCTCGACGGCGACGGCGAGGTGGACGGCCACGGACCGACGTTCCCCGATCTGCCGAACGCCTCCACCCGCCCCCCTCCACGCGCATCGGTCCCCGCGAAGCCCGCGAGCTTCGAGCTCGGGCCGGTCGGCTGGAGGGTCGTCTGGATCGTCGCCGCGCTCGCGAGCATCAGCGTCGGCGTCTGGCTCTCGTTGCACGCCCCTTGAGGCCGGCAAGGGAGGCGGTGTGCACTACTTGCACACGTCCCACATCGGGCCCCGCGGCCCCGCGGTTAAAGTGGCGAGAAGCGTCAATGGCTTGTCACCCATTTGGAGGTATCGCCTGATTTCTCCTTGCCCGAAGCTAGTTTCCAGCCACATATGCGGTTCGTTTCGGGAGGCTTCAGGGTCAGGCGCGTTTGCCGTTTCCCGAGTCTCGTCTACGTTCCTCTATGGGGTTCTTTCCGGGGAGGCTTGGAGCCAGTGTCGCTTCGTAACGTAGGCCGCGTTGCGGTCGTCGCAGTAGCTTCGATTGGGTTGGCGCTCGGTGCGAGCGGCTGCCTGAGCGACGACACGTCCGTCCCCGTTCCGCCGGCGAAGGACGCCGCGTCGGAGGACGCAGGGTTCCCCGTCAGCGACGCGAGCGGCTCGGTCGACGGCGCGAACCCCCCGCCCGCCGATGCGGGGACCGACGCCCCCGTGGTCGATTCCTCGGTGCCTATCGACGCGACGCCCCCCGTGGATGCCGGGCGAGACGCGTTTGCTCCGTCGCAGCTCGGGCTCGTGGCCGGCGGCACGGTGAGCCAGAGCCCCAGCTACACGATGACAGGGACGACGGCCCCCGCGACGGCGCCGGTGCTCCGGTCGCCCAACTACAAGATCGTCGGCGGCATGGCCGTGACGACGCAACAGCCTTAGCGAGCGGTTTCGAATTCGAGGGAGGATTTCATGGTCGGCAGGTTCAGGCGGACGGCGGGTGCGGCGGTGGTTCTTGCGGCGTTGTCCGCAGGGAGCGCGATGGCGCAAGTGCCTCAGTCCCTGACGGAGCAAGGGCAGCTGCTCGATTCGAGCGGCAACCCGGTCGCGGGGTCGATCACGATCTCTTTCGCGCTCTACAACGTGGCGACAGGCGGGACGCCGATCTGGTCCCAAGCGCAGAACGTGACGCTCGATGAAGGGTTCTTCTCCGCGGTCCTCGGGGCGATTCCGCCGAACACGTTCACGGGAGGGACGCTGTACCTCGGCGTGACGGTAGGGACCGATCCCGAGATGACGCCGCGGCAACAGATCGTGAGCGTGCCGTACGCGCTGGTCGCGGGGAACGCGATCGGGGACATCACGCCGACGAGCGTGACCGTGAACGGGCTCGAAGTGATCAACGACGCGGGCGTTTGGGTCGGGCCGCCGACAGGGCTCGTTGGAGCAACGGGGGCGACCGGGCCGGCGGGGGCGGCGGGGGCCACTGGTGCGGTCGGAGCGACGGGGGCGACGGGCGGTACGGGGGCGACGGGTGCGGTCGGAGGCACGGGGGCAACCGGCGCGGTCGGAGCCACAGGAGCGGTCGGTGCAACAGGCGCGGTCGGAGCAACGGGCGCAGTCGGGGCCACCGGCGCGGTCGGAGCCACAGGAGCGGTCGGTGCAACAGGCGCGGTCGGAGCAACGGGCGCAGTCGGGGCCACCGGTGCGGTCGGAGCAACCGGCGCAGTCGGGGCCACCGGTGCGGTCGGAGCAACCGGCGCAGTCGGGGCCACCGGTGCGGTCGGAGCCACCGGCGCAGTCGGGGCCACCGGTGCGGTCGGAGCGACGGGCGCAGGCGGTGCCACAGGTCCAGCCGGTGCAATCGGACCCACGGGACCTGCTGGAGCTATCGGAGCAACGGGACCCGCAGGAACAGTGGGAGCGACAGGCCCCTCCGGCGCTGTCGGAGCGACGGGCCCCGGGGGAGCAGTCGGAGCAACAGGCTCGTCCGGCGCAGTCGGAGCAACAGGCCCCGCAGGCCCGCAAGGTCCGACGGGACCCGCTGGGGCGGTCGGAGCAACGGGACCCGCTGGGGCGGTCGGAGCAACGGGCCCCTCGGGCGCTGTTGGAGCGACAGGCCCCGGGGGAGCAGTCGGAGCGACGGGCCCCTCCGGCGCAGTCGGAGCGACAGGTCCTCAGGGGAACCTCGGACCGACGGGTCCTCAAGGGAACACCGGCCTCACGGGTCCGACCGGGCCGCAGGGCAACACCGGTCTGACCGGAGCGACCGGACCTCAGGGCGACCCCGGCACCACCGGCGCGACCGGACCGCAAGGCGACCCCGGCACCACCGGAGCAACCGGACCGCAGGGCGATCCCGGAGCGACCGGCGCGACCGGCGCGACCGGCGCGAGCCCGCTCTTCATCTCGCAGTACTACACGTATCCAACCTTCTCGTTCCCGACCTCGGGCGGGTCGTGCCAAGGCGCGGCGGGCCCGGGGACTCCGGTGACGTTCCTGACCGGGGCGACGTCGATCGACCTCCCCGCGAACGTCTCGGGCCAAGAGTACGACTTCATGGCGAGCGGCGCGCTCACCGTCAACGTCAACGGGGATCAAGGGATCTACGTCACACCGTGCCTCGAGAACACGTCCACCAACGCGATCACGACTTTCGGCTCGTGGACGGAGTACGTCTCGTTCGAGGACACCGACGTCGGGAACGTCGTCACGATCCCCGCGACGGGCGGCACGTCGCTCGAGGTCTCCACCGAGACGGAGTTCCTCGTCGGCTTGTGCGTCGTGCCGGCGTGCTACCCGATTCCCACGGGGGTCGGGATCTATGCCGCCTATGCGTACCCCACCGCCACGGACGCCTATGACGTCGAGGGGCAGAACTTCGGATCCGTGAGCGGCTTCATCCAGGTCGTGACGGGCAGCACCCCTCCGCCCTAGGAGCCCTCGCATGACGTCGCTGTCGACGCCCACAGCGATCGTCGTGGGCTTCGGGTTGCTCGGTACGTTGACGGGGCTCGGCCTCTACTTCGGGCTGCGCAGCCGGCCCGTGGCGCTGGTCGACTCGACGCAGACGGCGGCCGCCATCGCGAGCGTGACGTCGCGGGCGGGCGCTCCCGTTGTTGGGGCCGCGCCCGCCGCCACTGCGGCGACGACGGCCGGCACGGCGGCGGCGGACGCCGCGAGGCACGCGATCGAGGCGCAGCACGCGCATCTCGTCGAGACGTGCTGGAACCCGTCGTTCGCGAAGAGGGCCGAGCCTCCCCACGTCGCGTTCAAGCTCACGCTCGACTACGTCGAGGATGGTCGGCTCCAGGTGCATAGCTTCCAGCAGGAGCCAGGGGGGGCACGCGCCGATGTGACCATGTGCGTCGACAAAGAGCTCGTCATGCCGGTCGTGCCCCCCCCCGGGCGCCGCGTGCGGTTGATCGTGCCGATCACGCTCCCGTGAGACTAGGGCCCGGCCCCGATCCCCGCCCACTCCGCCGGCACTCTCCACCCTTCACGGCTCCACCCCCCTTCCCCTCTCGCGAGCCGCGCCGTCCACTCCTTCAGCACCTCGGTCGCGGCGCGAGGCCCGTCGTCCGCGGTCATCCCCAGGCCGTGCGCGAGCTTCCCGACGATCGCGCTCGGCGCGATCCCCGCGTCGCGTAGCGCGCGCACCGAAGATCCCCCCGTCCGCTTCGCGAGGCGCGTGCCGTCGGTCGCGACGACGAGCGGCAAGTGCGTGTAGCGCGGCGGCGCTCCGCCGAGCAGGCGCGCAAGGAGCGCCTGGCGCGGAGTCGAGCTCGCGAGGTCGGCGCCGCGGATGACGTCCGTGATCCCCATCGCGAGATCGTCGACCACGACGGCCAGCTGGTACGCGAAGACGCCGTCCCCCCGGCGAAGCACGAAGTCGCCGCACTCCCGCGCGACGTCCTGCGCGATCACGCCGAGCGCGCCGTCGTCGATCCGCTCGTACGCCCCCTCCGGCAGGCGCAGTCGCAGCGCCGGGTCACGCTTGAACGGGCGCCCAGGGTCGGCGTCGCGGCACGTCCCGGGGTACACCGCTTCGTCACCGGGGTGCGGCGCGCTCGCTACGCGCGCGATCTCGGCGCGCGAGCAGTCGCACGGGTAGACGAGCCCCCGCCGGGCCAGGACCGCGATCGCCGTCTCGTACAGCGCCCCCCGCTCCGACTGCGCGTACGGCGCGAACGGCCCCCCCACGTCCGGCCCTTCGTCCCAGCCCAGGCCAAGCCAGCGCAAGTCGTCGAGGATCCGCTCGGTGCTCCCCCGGACCACGCGCGGCGGGTCGAGGTCCTCGATTCGCAGGACTAGCTCCCCTCGCCCCTGCCGCGCGACCCCCCACGACGCGAGCGCCGTCCAGGCGCCACCGAGGTGAAGGTCTCCCGTGGGAGAAGGGGCGAAGCGCGTACGTACCATGAGGGTCCGAGTCGCTGACATTACCGCGGCCTCGGCTTAGAGGCCCCCACTCGCTCGTCTTCGGGATAGCCTCCCCGCTGCGCGCCGCGCCTCTCGCGCGGCGTGACCGCTCGCAAAGGATCATGCGCTCATGAACTACAACCCGTACGCCGCACCCCAAGCAGCTCCCCCGCAGGCCCCTGGG
Organism: Polyangiaceae bacterium; assembly: GCA_052147435.1. Lineage (GTDB taxonomy): Bacteria > Myxococcota_A > Polyangia > Polyangiales > Polyangiaceae > JBKQKP01. Next base: position 43,265 of record JBKQKP010000097.1, read on the forward strand.
GCCATGCAAGCCGGCGCGCCGCAGCCGTGGGAGATCGGCGAGGTCTTCACTCGAGCCTGGGAGATTTACAAGGTTCAGTGGGGCGTCCTTCTAGGCGCGATGGTCGTGTTCGGGCTCTGCGCGTTCGTCCCCTCGATCATCATCGGTGCCGTCCTGGGCGCGACCGGCAACGGGCCCGGCTCGAGCGCGTACTTCCCCACGCAAGGGGGGTTGAACATCGCCGAGCAGGCGATCCAGTCGTTCTTCATGGTGGGGCTGATCCGCATCGGGCTCAGCGCGGCGCGAGGGGAGACCCCGCAGTTTGGCCTCCTCTTCAGCGGGGGCTCGAAGTTCCTCCCCTTCTTCGGGGCGCAGATTCTCCTCCTCTTCGCGTACGCGTTCGGGCTCATCCTGCTCGTCATCCCGTTCTTCATTCTCTCGTGCGGGCTGTGGGCGACGCAGTTCTACATCGCGGACTCGGACCTCGGCGTCATCGACTCGATCAAGGCGAGCTGGTCGGCGACGAACGGGCACAAGGCGAACTACTTCGTGTTCGCGCTCGTCGGCGGCCTCTTGCAGATCGCGGGGCTCCTCGCGTGCTGCTTCGGACTGTTCGTGACGGGGCCGGTGTTCTTCATCGCGCAGGCGATCGTGTTTCTGCGGATCTCGGGGCGCGGGAACACGGCGGCCGCGTTGCCGGCGGCTGGCTATGGGGGACCGCCGCCGGGCTACGGCGGGCCGCCTCCGGGGTATGGCGGGCCGCCCCCTGGGGCGCCGCCCGGGGGTGGGGGCTACGGTGGGCCGCCTCCGGGGGCACCGCCCGGGGGCTATGGGCCGCCCGGTGGGGGGTACGGAGGCGGAGGGTATGGGCCGCCGCCGGGGGGCGGGGGCGGGTTTCCGCAGCGCTGAGAGGCTGTTCCGACCACGAATCGCGCGCAACCCCACCCCCCTGGCCCCCCGCCCCGCAGGCAGGGCGCGGGGAACGTGAGGAGCGAGGCGTCTTTCACGCTCCCCCTTCCCTGCCTGCGCTGAGCATTCATCGCATCTCACGCGGGCATTCGCGATCGATCGAGCGCGCGAAGAGAAGCCCCCCACCCGGCCTCCCCCCGAATC
>JBKQKP010000098.1:0-98639 GCA_052147435.1 Polyangiaceae bacterium
CGTCTGAGCGGTCTGGAAGACGTTCGTGTGTCCATGACGTTCGCAGCCAGCAACTTGTTGCAATGCGCTCCTCCGGACGCGTTGCAGAGCGCGTTGGTCTGCGGGAGAACACGCGCCGCTTGAGTCGAGCGCTCTCACGCCTGCGCATCGCGCGCGGCGAGGAAGCGCAGAGCGACTGGAATGAGCCGCCGAATGCGCAGCCTCGGAAAGCTCTGCTCTCGCCTACCGCTCGGGGCCCTGACTTGTCTTTGGCTCGCGACGTCGGTCCTCGCCTGCGAGAACGACGATACGGCGACGGCGTCATCGGCAGCCGATAGCGGCGCTGGGTCGGGTGAGGACGGGACGGTTCCCGACGCATTTTCATCGTCGCCAACGGAAGACGGAACGGCTCCCGCCGACGGGTCCGCCGCGGCGACGTTCTCCCTGGAGCCCATCGACTTCGGAACCGTTGGCTGCGGCGCACCGGCAGCAACGCAGACGCTGACCATCGCGGGGACGGGATCGGTGCCGCTCGCAGTCACCGCGACCACGACCGGTGCGGGGTTCTCGGTCAGCCCCACGTCGCTCTCGATCGGCGACGGCGGGACGGAGACGCTCACGGTCACGGCGACCGTTCCCGCCTCGGCAGCTGCTGGCACGGCAATGACCGGCTCGCTCAATCTCTTCACGAACGATCCAGCAAACACCAACGTCGCGATCCCTCTCTCCGCGACGCCGAGCGGCGCAACCCTCGCGTTCGCCCCCGGCTCGCCGACGTCGGTCTCGTTCCCGACGTCGGAGGTCGGCGTCGCAGCGCCCACCGTTACCTTCGATCTCGTCAACGTCGGTAACGCAGGCGCGGTCTTCACGCTCGGCGCCCCCACGAGCGCGGCGTTCTCCATCGACGCCGGCACGACCCCTCCGGCGACGTTGGCGCCGGGCGCCACTTGGGCGGTGAATGCGAGCTTCACACCGACGAATACGGCGACGGCGACCGCTTCCTCGGCAGTGAGCGCGACGGGCCCCGTGTGCGGCTCGAGCCTCGAGGCGATCTCCTTCACGGGACAGGGGACACTCGGACAGATCACGGGGTGGCCGACCGTACCAATCGACTTCGGTCCTGCCCCTTGCGGCGGGTCCGCACCGGCGGCACAGACGTTTGCGCTCACGAACATCGGCACCGTCCCGGCGCACATCACGGACGTATCGCTGACCGGAGCCGCAGGGTTTTTCACGAGCGCTGCGGTGGGGGGCAAGATCGAGCCTGGTGGCGGACTGCTTCCGATCACGGTGAACGCCCCCGCGGTCCCCTCCCCTTCCCCGCTCACGCAACTCACGGCCACGCTCTCGATCACGACGGACGCCGATCCCTCGCCTCAGATCGTGACGCTCACCGAGGAGCCGCAAGGGGCCGTGCTTTCTTTCGATACGTCGCCGACGCCGGGCTTCGGCAACTTCGGCTCCGTGGTCCTGCTCGACTCGGAGGCTCAGAGCTTCAACGTCACGAACGCGGGGAACAGCGCCGCGGACGTCACCCTGTCCACTTCGAGCGGCGGCAACGGAGCCGCGACGCCGTTCACCGTCTCGAACGCGACCTTCTCGGTCGGCGCCTCGGGGAGCCAGGAGGACTCCGTTACGTTCGCCCCCCTCGCCGCCACCGCCGTCAACGGCACCATTTCAGTGTCGACGACGAGCCCGCTCTGCGCACCTCTTCCAGCGCCCGTTCCCCTCTCCGGCGTCGGCCTCGGAGGCGGCCCGGTCGTGTCTCCAGGGACGCTTCAGTTTCCGGCGACGTGCGGCGGCGCTGCGCCGGCGAGCCAGACGTTCACTGTCAGCAACCAGGGGAGCTCGAACCTCACCTGGTCGCTCGGGTCCGTCACCGGGCCGGGCGCCGCGCAGTACGTTGTCTCGCCGGCCTCCCCGCCGGGGTTGCTCTCGCCGGGACAGAGTACGGTCGTCACGGTCTCGGCCGCGGCGGTTCCGTCTCCGGCGCCCAACCCGAATCCGGCGGCGCTCGCGGCGTCGATCACGATCACCACCGATGTGCCGCTGGATCCGCCGCACGTCGTATCGCTCGGCGAGATTCCGCTGGGCGACCAGCTCTCCTTCTCGCTCTCGCTCTTACGCTTCGGGCAACCGCCGATCGGCACGACCCTCTCGCAATCCTTCGTGCTCGAGAACGGCGCGAACCCCGGCTCTCCGGCCGCGAGCGTCGGATTCGCGCTCCAAGGGGGAGGGGCGAGCGCGTACACCGTGACGCCGGCGAGCGCCTCGAGCATCGCGCCCGGCGGAGGGGCATCGGGCGAGGAGAGCGTCGCGTTCACGCCACCCAGTGCGATCTCGTACCCCGCAGAGGTCGCACTGACGACCTCGGATCCTCTATGTGCACCCCTCCCGACTCCTATCCAGCTGAGCGGGACGGGTGCCCAGGGGAAGGTCTACGTCTCCGCGAGCACGCTGACCTTCGGAACGAATCCCGCGGATCCGGCGGGCCTCGTGAACTGTGGCGCGACCGGCCCGGCGCGCTCGCTCACCATCTCCAACGTCGGCAACGCCGCGTTTCAGATCACCGCGCTCGGGCTCGGGCTCGGAGCCTCGTCCCCGTACCAGCTCTCTGGCGCGGGCGCGACGCTCCCCGCAACCGTCCCCATCGGAGGCTCCGTCGGGCTCATCGTCACACCGAACGCGATCCCAGCCTCCGTCCCGGACCCCGACGACCCGTCGCCGTTCTCCGACACGCTGACGATCACCACCAACGCCGCTCTCGACTCACCGCACGCGGTCACTCTCGTGATGCAAGCGCAGGGGGCGGTCATCGCGAGCACGCCGCTCTCGGCGACGTGGAGCTTCGGGACGGTCAGCTCCGGGTCGATCGGGACCATCACGAGCACCATCAAGAACGTGGGGAACGCGCCCGCGTCGGTGCAGCTCACAGGGCTCGCCCAGCCGACCATCTTCGGCGTTCAGAACAACCCGACGACGGCGGTCCCGAACGCCGTCACGGCGATCGTGGGGCAGTTCATCCCCCCGTGGTCGAACGGCTCGTGGAGCGACCAGGGGACGCTGGTCGTCTCCGCCGCCGCGCTGTGCGCGCCGCTCCCTAGCCAGTGGAACGCTCCGACGATCACGCTCTCGGGCTCGTCGAACGGGAGTGGGGCGGTCAGCGTCGCGGGGAGCCTCGCGTTCCCGACGACGAACTGCGGCTCGGCGGCCCCTGCCGGTCAGACGGTGACGATCTCGAACGCCACGAACGTGCCCTACTCCTACTCGCTCCACTTCAACTCAGGGGCGTTCTACGCGCTGTTCGGCGCGAGCAGCGGGACGCTCCCGGCGAACGGCGCGGCCTCGATCATCGTCACCCCGCAGACGGTCACGCCCGGGCCGGGCGTGCAGCCGGGCTCGGATCCGTACGCGGACGAGCTCGTGATCGACGTGGCAACGTCACCGTCGTCGAGCTTCGTGGTTCCGATTTCGTGGGCCCTCAGCGGGGCGGTCCTCTCGCTCCCCGAGGGGGCCGGTCCGAGCACCAACGGCCTCGGGAGCGCGTTCTATCCGGCCGATAGCCTGGGGGAGTCGCTCCCGATGGCCAACACCGGCACGGCGTCGGCGTCGGTCGACTTTGCGATGCAGCCGGTCGGCGTCGTGCAGTTCTCGCCGGCGTCGCCGTTCCAGATCATCCCGGGAATTCGATCGACCCCCGCGCTGAGCAGCACGGCCGCGGCAGCGACCTGTCCGACCACGTCGGCGGCGACGCTCACGTTCATCTACTCGGGCCCCGTGTGCCAACCGTTTCAGCTCCCGTCCGTCACCGTAGAGGCTTGCGTGGGGGCGCTGTGACCATGACGACCGAGCGATATCGAGCAAGCGACGTCGAGCAAAGGAGGGTCGGATGATACATTCACCGGTCGAGCACGCGCTGCGGCTCCTGATTTCCGGTGCCCCGGACGCTGCCCTTCGCTGGAGCGCCGCGGCCCTCGAGTCCGACGCGGCGTCGCCGGCGGCGCTCGTCGTCACCGCGCACGCGTTGTGGCGGGTCGGCCAGAAACGCGCCGCTATCGACGCATTCACTGCCGCCGCAAGGCGAGCGGCGCTCGCGAGCGACGCACCGCTCGCCATCGCCGCGATCGCGGAGCTGCGGACGGTCGGCGTCGACGTCGAGAAGCTCATCGCGGAGGTCGCGGAGATTGTGTGCGGGGAGTCGTCACTGGAGCCCCCATGGGCGGAGTCTCCGGCCTGGCGTGGAAGCCTGCAGCCCGTGAGCCCAATGCTCACGCGCAACGCGCTCGTCTCGAGAGCGACGCAGCTCGTCTACGAAGCGGCCGGCGCCGAGCATCCGCAATCGACGACCACGACGTTCCTCGGCGCCCTCTCGCCTGCGACGTTCCGGGAGCTCGCGCTCGCGCTTCACGCGATGATCGTCCCCCCCGGCTTCCACGCCGTCGAAGAAGATCGGGAGTCGCTCGATCTGTACGTTCTGGCGAGCGGCGAGGTCGAGATCTCGCGCCGTGGCGGGCGCTCGGGGGCGCGCCCGCTCGCCACCCTCGAGAGCGGATCGATGTTCGGCGAGATGAGCATGCTCGCGAGCCTCCCCGCCGCCACGAGCGCCATCACCACGCAGCCCGCGATCCTCCTCTTCGCGTCGCGAGATGCCTTCGAGGCGATCGGGGCTCGCCGCAAGGACCTCCGCCTCGAGCTCGCCGCACACTGCCGGCGACAGGCGGTCGCGAACCTCGGGTCGGCGTGCGCGTTCATGTCGACCGTACCCGCACGGGAGCGCGGCGCGTTCGTCGACCGGATGGTCTCCCGCGTCTACGCTCGCGGAGAGCGTTTGGTCCGCGCGGGCGAAGAGCCGGCGGGGCTGCACCTGATCCTGTCGGGCGAGGTCGCGCTCGTGGGTCACGAGGACGCCGAGCGGATCGTCCTTTCGACCCTCACCGCCGGCGATGTCGTCGGCGAGGCGGAGCTCATCTTCGTCCGCCATGCGGACACGGAAGCGATCGCCGCGTGCCCGACGGTGACGCTCTTCTTGCCCCGCGACGAGTTCTTCGCGCTCGCCCTCGACTACCCGTCGATCCTGCACGGTCTCTACTCGGCCGCGGTTCGCCGCCTCGGGGAGACGGGGGAGGCGCTCGCGTCGGGGGCGGCGGCGGTGATCGACGCGGAGGTCCAGCTCGAGGAGGCTCCGCGCCCGCGCGCTCCCGAAGAGAGGCCGTGCCCGGAGCCGTACGCGGACGAGCATCTCTCGGAGCCGACCTTCCCGCTCGTCAACGCCGCCCGGGTTCGCGTCGCTTCGTCGCCGCCCCCGGCTCCGGCGCCATCCCCGCCCCCCGCCGAGGTAACGTCGAGCATCGCCCCGGTCACGACGGCGTCGCTCCCTCCTCCTCTCCCTTCTCCCCCCCCTTCCGCTGCTCCGCGCCCGTCGTCGTCGTCGCGCGGATCGCTGAGGCGACTCTCGGCGCAGGGGGCGGCCGTCGTCGCCGTCGCCGCGAGCGTCGCGGCGGTGCTCGCGACCCGCGAGGAGCGCCCCGCGGAATTCTCGCATCCGACGAGCGGCTCGCCTGCGCCCGCCGAGACATCGCCCCCTATGAGCGTCATGAGCGTTCCTGTGCTCACCGCGATGTCCGCAGCGCCATCGATGGCTGCGAGCGCAGCACCGGCCACACAAACGACCAAGGCGTTCTTGACGAGCTCCCTCAAGCAGCGCCGCCCGAAAGTGAGCGCGCAGCCGCCCACCCCCCGGTCGACCGACGAGGGGACGGCATCGGCGCAGAGCGCAGCGCTCGAGCGCCCGGCCCCTTCCGCAAGCGCTGCGCCCGCTGCGAGCACCGTTCTCGCCGCGAACGCTCCCCCTGCCGTCAGCGCTGCGCCTGCCGCGAGCACGGCGACCGTCGTTCATCCAGCGGCCAGCGGCGAGAACGAGTTCGGGGGGCGTGAATGAAATTGCACGCAGCTCGCTACGCGCTGGCGTTCGCGGTCCTCGCCGCCCCCTCCGGCGCCCTTGCCGAATCCGGCGACGCCACGGCGCAAGCCGACGCGCTCTTTCGCTCGGCCAAGTCCCTACGCGCCGCCGGAAAGTACCCCGAGGCCTGCGCAGCGTTCGCGGAGAGCAAGCGGCTCGCGTCGGGCATCGGCGTCTCGCTCTACCTGGCCGACTGCTACGAGCGCGTCGGCAAGACTGCGAGCGCGTGGACCGAGTTTCGCGACGCCGAGAAGCGCGCGCGGGGGCGAAACGACAAGCGCGCCGACGTCGCGCACGCCAGGGCCGCGGCCCTCGAGCCACGCTTGGGCCACATCGGCGTAGCGAATCCCGTCGGACCGACCACGGGCGCGGACGTCACGATCGACGGCGGAGAACCGTTGCCCGTCGCGACCTGGGCGACGGCAGCCGTGGACGCGGGAAATCACGAAGTCACTCTGCGCCTCGCCGGGCGGGTCGCCGTCAGGGCGGTCGCCCACGTCGAGCCCGGGCGCTGGGCCATCGTTCGCTTCGACGACCCGCAGGTGACGCTGTCTTCGGGGCTCGCTGCACCGGCGGCATCGACGTCCGGGGGGGTGGGCACGAACGGTGGGGACAAGGTGGATACGCGACGGGTCGCCGGGTACTCGCTCCTTGCGGCCGGCGTCGTCGGCATCGTCGCGGGAGCGGGGCTCCTCGCCCTGAAGAACCAGTCGCTCTCCACCGGCGCTCCGGACGGCGCGCCTACCGTCGACCAGGGCGCCGCGATCGGATCGGACGTGGCATTCGCCCTCGGCGGGGCCGCGCTCGTCTCCGCGGTGATCCTCTATCTGACAGCCCCCACGCCGAAAGACACTGCCTTCACCTTCGCGCCCGCTCCTCTTGTTGGGGGGGCAGGCGCAATCCTCACGGCGCACTTCTGAGATCGACGCCTGCGCCCCCACGCGACTGCGAAGAGCGCTGCGACCGCGAGCGACCAACCCGAGAACCCGCGCGGTAGCCCCCGCGAAGCGCTGCAACCGTACTCGGGCGTGGGAGTGGAAGAGGCGTCCGGATCGTCGTTCGGATCGACGCCGGCCTTGATGTCCGCGATGAGCTGCGGCTGGTCCTCCTCCACTTGGCCGAGCGCGGCTTCGAGCGTGTTGTCCTCGTAGGGCTGGGTTCCGTCCTGCTGAAGGAGAACCCCGAAGGGGCGAAGCGACGTCCCGCCGGAGTCGCTCGTGTGACAGAGCATGCATCCCATCGGAGGATCGATCTCGATCTTGGTGAGACCGAGCGTCTGCTCGACGATGCCGGGGAACTCCGGCGTAGCCCGCGCGCTCACCCCCCACGTGGCGACGAGGCCGAGAAGGGCGAGCTGCAAGCAGAGTGGATTCGGCCAGGTCTGCATTTGGCCCCTAGAGAAAGACGTGGAGCTGCGCGAGCCACGTCGTCACCTGCGCGTACGTCGCCGGGTTCCCCGGGGTCGGCGGCACGCCGAGGTTCGAGTAGATCCCGTCGAACCGGAGATCCACGTGTGGAAGTAGAAACCAGACCGCCGAGACCCAGCCGTCGTAGGAGACCGGCTCGCCGGCCGTGCCGCTGTTCATCGCCTCCGCCGTGAGCATCAAGTGGAAGCCCTGCGTCGGCTCGTAGTCGGCTTGCACGAAGGCCGCGAAGCCGCCCCGATGGCCGTTCCAGGTGAGCGACTGGTAGACGGAGTCCCCTTCGGCGAGAAACACGAGGGGCTTCACCGGCGCGTAGCGCGCAAAGAGACCGTTGGCGTAGAAGTAGTCCGTGACGCCGTAGACGATGTCCCGCGTCGCACGCGTGAAGAGGCTGCTCGCGCCCAAGGCGAGCGTCGTCGTTGGCGCGTACTCGACGTAGGTGCTGTATCCGCGCTCGCGGAAGTCGTCGGGGTTCACCTCGAAGTTTCCGACGATCCCCATCAGCTCCCCCCGGAGCTTGTCGCGACCGAACGAGATGGCGACCCCGTACTGCTGGGTCGCGTCGATGTCGGTCCTCGTCAGCGCGCGCGCGAACAGCGTGTGCTCGATCATCCGGATCCCGAACGGCACCGCGATCCGGCCGGCGCGCAGGAGCCACGCCCCTTCGTCGTCGAGCTCGCCGCCCACCCAGTGCTCGCGCGAGATGAGGTTCCCGGAAGCGTTGGTCGTGAGCGCCGCCGGGAGATCCCCCTGGGGCGCGTACCCGAGATTCCCTTCGAGCCGAAGGTGCCCGAGCTTGAGGTCGGCGGTCGCGTCCGCCCTCATCGTGATGAACTCCTGCTGAACGGGAGCCCCCGCGACCTGATTGCTGAAGTACGCCTCGCGCAAATCGGCGCCGAGGCGGAGCTCCCCGGGCGTTGGGATGAGGCCCCAGAGGAACTTACTCGTGTTGTCGGCCTCCCCCGACTCCGAGCTCTCCGTGTATCTCATTCGCAGGAGGAGATCGCTCTGCGCCCGACCGTATTCGGTCAGCACGCCCGCGCCGCCGGAGGGGTCGGTGTGGCAGGGGGCGCAGCCCGTGTATCCGTGACGGATCATCCAGGGATACGCGCGCGCGCTCGGCGAGAAGAGCAGCACCATCGCGCAGACGGCGAGGTGCACCAGCCAGAGCACTGCGCGCGGCTTCATGGTCTTTCGCGCGAGACCGGAGTCTCAGCTCCCCGCCACGTGAAAGCTCGCTGTGATGTCGACTTCGGGTTTGACCGTCACGCCGAGGTAAGAGGGGATGGCGATCCCGAATTCGTCCATCCGGATGTGGAGCTTCCCGTGAACCGTCAAGCCATCGGCGTCTGAGGCGGCGTCGTAGCGGACGGTGACCGGGCGCTCCTGGCCGTGGAGCTTCAGTGTCCCGGGCGCGTCTGCGGTGAGCTGGCCGCCGCTCGCGGGAACCTTCAGCGCGCTTCGAGCGACCGTCAGGGCCGCATCCGGGTACTTCGCGACTTCGAGGTACTTCTCCTTCATGTGCTGATCGCGCAGCGCGATGCCGGTCGCGAGGTTCGCGAGCGGGACGTCGACGACGACGTTTCCCCCCTCCTCGAGGACCTTGAGCTCCGACGTCGCTCCCTCGATCTTCAGGCCCGCAGGCCCGGCGGCTGCGAACGCGACGCGAGCGTCCCTGGGCGAAGAGAACGCCGCGTACGCGGCGACGGAGATGCTCGCGACGGCGATGGATACCGCGGTGACTGAAAACTTCAGGGCGAGTTTCATGTCGGTTCCCCTCTCCTGCCGCGTTGGTGCGGCGGCCCGACTTATCGCGGACACTTCGCGCGGCGAGCGTCATTTGGGCAACGATTGGGCTGCGACGACGGCGACGATTCACGCGAGTCGGTGAGACGACGCTTCGGCAACTTGTGAGCGACCTCGCGACACGCCACGTGCAGGGCGCGCCGCCGCGGTGCTACTTCGGCGCGCGATGCACCCCGCGCGATTGGCGACTATCTGCGCAAGCCTCGCCGCGATCGGATGCGCGGGTGACGACACGAACCCCGCGCTTCCGCCGGCAGCGGACGCATCCACGCTCGACGCCGCGCTCGACGCGACGACCGACACGTCCCCCCCCGACGCCGAGCCTCCGCCGCTCCCCATCGCCCTCGTCCGCGTCGCGAACTGGTCGCCCGATTCGCCCGCAGTCGACTTCTGCTTCGCGCCGCACGGGACGTCCGCGTTCCAAGGGCCGTTTCTCGCGCAACAAAGCACGACGCTGGACGCGGGGCCCTCGGCGGCTCTCCCGTACCCGAATGTGAGCGCGTACTTCGTCGTAGCCCCGGGACACTACGATGGCCGCGTGGTCGTCGCGGGGGCGGCCAACTGCGACGTCGCCGTCGCCCCCGATCTCACGTCGCTCGCGCCTCTCGCGATTGGCACGTTCGCGACACTCGCGCTCCTCGGCAGCTCGCATGGCGCCGCCGACGGCGCGCCCGCTCTCCAGCTCGCGGCCTTCCTCGACGACGGCGTCGGTGGGGCGAAGCTGGGGCTGCGCTTCATCAACGCGGGGTTCATCGGCGCGGTCGATTTTGGAACGGGGACGGAAAAAGGGACCTTCAAGCCGCTCTTCGAGGCCGTCGCGTTCGGCGCTGCCGGCGCGGGCGTCGACGCGGGGGGGGCGGATGGCTCGACGGCGATCGATTCCCGTGGATACGCGCAGATCTCCGCGCTCTCGTCAGCGACCCTCAGCGCGCATGCGACTGGTGCGACGACGGACGCGATTGTCGCGGCTGACGTGACGATCGCGGCCGGTGCGACCATCACGACCGCCCTACTCGGGGGGGGCGACGACGGCCTGGACGGGGGCGCGCCCCTGCAACTTCTCGAGTGCGTAGACAACGCCGGAACCGTCGGGCTCTCCGGCTCGTGCGCGATCGTGTCCCCCTAGCGCTCCCGGCCCGCAGCGAGGACGGCGCCACGTCGAAAATCGACGTGGCCTACCACTTCGACCACGTGCGCACGTCGATCCACCACGTGGCCTACCACTTCGACCACGTCGCCTACCACTTCGACCACGTCGCCTACCACTTCGACCACGTGCGCACGTCGGTCGACCACGTCGCCACGTTGAAAATCAACGTGGCCTACCACTTCGACCACGTGCGCACGTCGGTCGACCACGTCGCCACGTTGAAAATCAACGCCTCGAGGAGCTCTCGGCTAGATCCCGTATTTCTTGAGCTTCTCGTAGAGGGTCGAGACGGCGATCCCCAGCGAGCGCGCGGCGTGGGCCTTGTTCCCCTCGGCGCGGCGGAGAGTCTGGGTAATCGCGGCGCGCTCGATATGTTCGAGGGCCTGCCCCGCGAGGGGGAGTGAGTCGGACCAGGAGGCCTCGCTCTTGGTATCGGCCATGGGGGACAGGAGGCGGAGATGGTGCCGCTCGAGGAGCGTCACGTCGGGGTCTACAAACGTGATGGCGCACGCGAGGGCGTTTTTCAGCTCGCGGACGTTGCCGGGCCACGGGTGCGCGCGGAGGGCAGCGAACGCGCCGTCGGATACGCGCAGATGGGCGCGTCCCAGGTCGGCGAGCAGTCCGGTCACGAGCTCGGGGAGGTCGTCTAGCCGCTGGCGGAGCGGGGGAACCTCCACCAGCGCGACGGCGAGCCGGAAGAAGAGGTCCTCGCGAAACCGCCCGGCGCTCACTTCGGCGCGAAGGTCTCTGTTGGTCGCCGCGATGACCCGGACGTCGACGAGTTGGTCGACCTTCCCGCCGACCCGCCGAACGCGCCGGCTCTCGAGAGCGCGCAGGAGCCGTGGTTGCAGCGCCAGCGGAAGCTCACCGACCTCGTCGAGGAAGAGCGTGCCGCCGTGAGCGCGCTCGAATGCCCCGGCGTGCGTCGTTACGGCTCCCGTGAACGAACCGCGCTCGTGGCCGAGGAGCTCGCTCTCGACCAGGTTCGCCGCCACCGAGCCGCAGTCGAATACGACGAGCGGCCCCTCGGCGCGCAGACTCTCGGCGTGAAGGGCGTGGGAGATCAGGTCCTTGCCACTCCCCGTCTCGCCCACGAGCGTGACCGTCACGTCAGTCCGGGCGACCCGATCGAGCGTCGCCATCACGTCGTGCATCGCCGCCGAGCGGGCCGCGATGCGCCCAAACCGGCGAACGCTTCCCAGGTGCTTGGCGACGGCGCGCGCCGCGCAATGCGAGCCGGAGTCGTCGGGGGGGGCGACGCTTCCGAAGTTTTCGCAGGTGCTCGAGGTGTTTCCGGCGACTTGCATGGTCTCTCGCTCGCTCCGGCGCGCGGCGCTCCGAGGGTTCAATGCGTCGTTCCCATTCGCCACGTCGCTATAGCAACGCACGACGATCGCCTCGTGAACTGTTGCGCACAACTCGGCGGCGCTCGTCGCGCGGTTGCCACGAGGCGGTTCGTGACGCACGGGTCGTGACGACCTAGGGCGCCGCAGAGGATTCGTCCGCTCGTGCCGGATGGAAATTGCCCTCTTGCACGGGCTTGCTCTTGAGGTAGTTTGCGCGCCGATGACGGGGGAGGAAGCGTCTCGCCGGCGTGTAATCGCCGAACTGCTCGTCGTCGCCGCCGGTCTGTCGCTGCTCGGCGGCGCATGGGCCCTGAACGTCGAGTGGCTCGAACGTCGCTTCGGCCTCGAGACCGGCCACACGTACTTCCTCACGATCGAGCGCGCGATCCTCATCGCCGCCGCGGTGGCCCTCATCGTCGTCGCTCGTCCGAAGGTAGGGCGTTGGACGGAGCGAGTCGGCACGGCGGAGGCGCTCGGTGCATGCTTCCGGATCGGGCTCGCCTTCGTGCTCGCGATCGTCGCGAGCGAGGTGGGGCTCCGGATCCTCAAGCTCCCGAGGCGCTACGACATGGCGGTCACTTCGGAGGCCCTCGGCGAGACGAACCCGCGTTATGGGTGGCTCTTCAAAGCGTCGAAGTCGATCACGATCGAGACGGCCGGGCGCCCGATTCGCTACGACTTCAACGCCGAGCACAACCGCGCCCGCTCCGTCGACGACCTCCCGGATCCCTCGCGCCCGTCACTCCTCTTCGTCGGAGAGTCGATCACCACGGGGCACGGCCTGCAGTGGGACGAGTCGTACCCGGCGATCGTCGGCGAAGCGCTCAACCTCCAGGTCGTGAACCTCGGCGTGGAGGGGTACGCGAGCGATCAGGCCTTCCTACGCCTTCTCGACGCCCTCCCCCGTTTCGAGCATCCGGTCGCGATCGTCACGCTGTTCTTGCCCGGCTTGGTCAACCGGGTCGAACGGGTCGATCACCCTCGCATGGTCTTCGACGGCGCCGAGGTGAAGCTCGTCCCCCCGGGTTTCGTTCAGAGCTTGCGGCTCACGCAAGCGTTCCGCGAGTCGTTCGACTTCCACCCCGAGTGGGCCATACAGACGACCGCCGAAGTTTTCCAACGGACAGCGCGCCTCGCGAAGGAGCGGGGTGCGCGCGCGATCTTCGTCACGCCGTACCTCGGAACGAACTGGCCACGCGGCGACGGGTATCTCGTGCAAGAGCTCCTCGTTCGAGAGGGGCTGACAGTGGTGGATCCGAACTTCGGCTTCGAGCCAATCCCGGGGGACAATCACCCGAACGTCGCGTCGACCAGGCGCCTCGCGGAAGCGATCATCAGCACGCTTCAGGCGGAGCTCGCGCACAGGTAAGACAGAACCGTGGACGGTTCTCGCGGCGATCGCCTTGGCGCCGTCGCATCGCTAGACTCCGCCGCCCATGCGCCCTTCGATCCTCTTCCCCTGGACCGCGATCCTCGTCTTCTCCGGCTGCGTCGGAGCGGCCCCGAAGCCCGCGAGCGCCGCCGGCACGGACCCGGCCTCTGCCCGGCAGGGTGACCGCACACAGATCCTCCTGCAGGAGCTGGCCGAAGCTCCCGGACCGCCCGGCGCCGAGGAGCCCGTGCGCGCGATCATGACGCGGGAGATGAAGCCCTTCGTCACGACGCCGATCACCTACGACGGCATGGGCTCCGTCATCGCCCAGCAGGGGGCGAGCGGTCCGCGCATCATGATCGACGCGCACATGGACGAGCTCGGAGGGATGGTACGGCGCATCACGCCGGACGGCTTCCTGACGATGCAGATGCTCGGCGGGTGGCTGGACCAAGCGCTGGTCGATCAGCGCTGGGTCATTCTGGGCTCGAAGGGGCCGGTGCGTGCAGTGACCGGGATCCGGGACATCCACGTGCTCCCGCAAGACGAGCGGACCAAGGTCTTCGCGCGCGACCAGCTGTACTTGGACGTCGGCGCGAAGAACGCCGCGGAGGCTGCGGCGCTCGGCGTCGCGCCCGGGGACCCCGTCGTGCCGGACGCGCCGTTCACGGTGATGAACGGGACGCGGAACTACCTCGGCAAAGCTTGGGACGATCGCCTGGGCTGTGCCCTCCTGGTCGAAGCCATGCGAAGGACGGCGACGATGCCGCACCCGAACCAGCTCTTCTACGTGGCTACCACGCAAGAGGAGATCGGGCTTCGAGGGGCGCGCACGGCCGCGACGATCGTCAAGCCGGAGATCGGCATCGCGATCGAGGCGGGCATCAGTGGCGACACCGCGGGGGCACGACCGGAAGAATCGCAGGGGAGGCTCGGCGGCGGCCCCGGGATGTTTCTCTACGACTCGAGCACGATCCCGAACCGCAAGATGGTGGGGTTCGTCCGCAAGACCGCCGCCGCGAAGACGATCCCGCTGCAGACCGACCTCGTCCAGGGCTACGGCGACGACTCCGCGGAGATGCAGACGACCAACGGTGGGACCCCGACGGTCAACCTCGTCGTGCCCGTCCGCTACACCCACGCGCACAACGGCATCATGAACCGCCAGGATTTCGACCAGCTGGTGGATCTCGTCGTCGCGATGCTGGTGCAGCTGGACGCCAAGACCGTCCACGACCTGCGGGACTTCACCCCAGCGCCATGAGCCCTGGACAACGCGAGCGTTGACAGCGCTCGCGCTCTTCGCCGATCCTTGAAAGAATGACGGGGAGTAACCGGTCCGCGCTGCTCCAACGCACGGAGATACTGCGCTCCGTATCTAGTGCGGTCGTGGCCGAGCTCGTGGCCGGATGCAGCGTCGTACGCCTCGGGGTCGGCGAGATCCTGTTCGAAAAAGGGGCGTCGGGCGACTCGCTCTATATCGTCGAGACGGGACAGCTCGAAATCTTCATCGGCGACGCTCGTTTGGACGTGGCGGGCCCCGGCGAGTCCCTGGGGGAGATGTCGCTGTTCACGGACGAGCCGCGGGCGGCGAGCGTCCGAGCGCTCGAGCCGACGCAGCTGATCGAGCTCCCTCGCCGTGCGTTCCGTGACGTCATCGAGCGCCAGCCGCTCGCGATGATCGGCCTCCTGCGCGACCTCGCGGGGAAGGTGAAGAGTAGCATCCGCGTTCGCGTCGAGCAGCACAAGACCACTGCGCTGGTGCGCGAGGCGTTCGCCCGGTCGGTGTCTACGGCAGTGATGGAGCAGATTCTGTCGCGCCCCGACCCGCACGAGCTCCTAGACGGCGAGGAGCGGCGAGCGACGGTGCTCTTCGCCGACATCCGATCATTCACGTCGGTCTCTGAATCGCTTCCGCCGAAGGAGGTGCTCCGGCGATTGAACCGCTGCATGTCCGCGCTCACGGACGTCGTCTTCGCGAACGGCGGAACGCTGGACAAGTACCTCGGCGACGGGTTCATGGCGCTCTTCGGTGTGCCGATTGGATCGGATTTCGACGCGTCCCGCGCCGTCCGCTGCGCCTGGGAAATTCAGGAGCGGCTGACCGAGCTCAACGCCGGCGCCGATCACGTCCTCCGCGTTGGCGTCGGCCTCGCGACCGGCCAGGTCGTCGCCGGGTGCGTCGGGAGCGCGCGGCGCATGGAGTACACGGTCATCGGCGACGTGGTAAATCTGGCTTCGCGGCTCGAGGGGCTCACGAAGGCCTACGGCACGAAGTTCCTCGTCTGTGGCTCGACCGCGAATGCCGCCGGAGAGGGTTTCGTGCTCCGTCGCGTCGACCGCGTCCGGGCGAAAGGAAAGTCGAATCTGACGGAAGTGTACGACCTGCTCGGGCCCAGCTCCCCGACGGCGATGCGCCACCGCGACGCATACGCGCGCGCGTACGCGGCATACGAGGAGGAGAGCTTCACGGACGCCTATGCGGGCTTCACCTCGGTCGCAGAGGAATTTGGCGACGAGCCCGCGCGCATCATGGCCTCGCGCTCGCTCGCGCTCGCTGCGGACCGTCCGACGGCGTGGGACGGCGTCTTCGCTTCGAACCACAAATGAGGGAGCCACGATGAGCTCGCCGAGGCCAGCGCAAAGCATCACCGGCGACCTCAAGCCGCCGACCGTCGACGACTACATCGACGAAGGAGAGATCGCGCGCGGCTCGCAGGGCGAGGTCCGGAGCGTGATGGACACCAACCTTCTTCGCCGGCTCGCGATGAAGCTGCTCGACCCGTCGCTCTCCCGCGTCGAGGTCAATCGCAAGCGATTCGTCGAAGAGGCGCAGATCACGTCGCAGCTCGACCACCCGAACATCCCGCCGGTGCATCGCATCGGAATGGACGGGGACGGCCGCCTCTATTTCACGATGAAGATGCTGCAGGGCTCGACCCTCGAGGACCTGCTCGCGACCGGCGAGCACCACCAAGACTGGGAAAAGCTCTTCTCGGTGCTCCAGACGTTCGTGACCGTCTGCAACGCGGTGGCGTTCGCCAACGCACGCGGGGTCGTCCACCGGGATCTCAAGCCCGAGAACATCATGGTGGCCGAGCACGGGCAGGTCTACGTAGTGGACTGGGGGATCGCGCGGATTATCGGACTCACGCGCCCTTCAGGCCAGGATGGGCGGCCGCCGGTCCGGGTCTGGGGACAGGCGACGAACGAGTCGAACACCATTGCGGGCACGCCGGAGTACATGGCTCCCGAGCAGGCGGAGGGGCGCATCGAGGCGATCGATGGGCGCACCGACGTGTTCGCGCTCGGCGCGATCCTCTATCGCATTTGCGTCGGTCACCCGCCGTACCAGGGAGAGACCGTTCTGCAGGTCGCGATGCGCGCTGCGATGGTCGATTATGTGCACCCGATGGTCGCGTCGCCCCACCGCGTCCCCGAGCAGCTCTGCGAGATCATCACGCGCGCCATGAGCCGCGACCCGGCGAATCGTTACCAAACAGTGGAAGCGCTCAGCGCCGACGTCTCATCGTTCATGCGTGACCCTGCCCGCCTGCCGATTCGTCGATTCGCCGCAGGCTCGACGATCATCCGCGAGGGGGACGCCGCCGACTGCGCGTACGTGATCACGCGCGGCACCGTTCGCATCTACAAGACCGTGGGGGGACGGCGCGTCATCCTGCGCGAGCTCGGCCCGGGCTCGGCCTTCGGCGAGGCGGCGATCTTCAGCGCGGAGCCTCGCTCGGCGAGCGTTGAGGCGCTGGAGCCGCTGACCGCGCTGGTGGTGACGCGCGAGGCGCTCGAGCAGGAGCTAGGGCAATCGACGATCTTGGCGCCACTCGTCCGCAACCTCGCCGCGCGCTTTCGCGACGTCGATCGCGAGCTGACGGCGCAACGCGCGCAAACGTCGGGGAGCGCCATCTCGCGGGCGGCGATTCTCTACGCCGCCACGCACGGCATGCCGCTGTCCCCGACGACGCGGATCGTCCCCTGGTCCCAGCTCTGCGGACACCTGTGCGCCGTGTTTTCTTGCGACGCTGAGCTAGTGACGGCGAGCGTCCGGTCGATCCCCGAAGTCGAGCTCGACATTCCGTCCGACGTACTCCGCGTAATAATGAACCACTATGTCTAGCGACCGGGTCAGCCTGCCGCCCCAAGACCTCGCGTCGCTCTCGATGACGTTGCGGCACGATCTGCGGACACCGCTCAACCTGATCATCAATTACGCCGAGATCCTCGAAGAGGATGCGGCCGACGACCTGCGCCCGGACCTTGCGAAGATCCACGGCGCGGCGCGCAACATGATCGCGATGATCGAAGACGGAATCGAGCGCCTCGTGCGGGCCGCGGGGGCGGATCCCGGGCGGCCGGCGGTGGCCAAAGCGGCCGAGGCCGCGGCGTCCGCCGAGGTCGCAGCCGTGGAACCTCGCGCCCCCTCGGACGAAGCACACCTGCTGATCGTCGACGACAACGAGATGAACACCGACATGCTCGCGCGCCGGTTCGTCAAGCGCGGGTTCCGCGCCGACATCGCGTCCGACGGCCTGAAGGCGCTCGAGATGATCCAGGCCGGCGCCTACGATGCCGTGATCCTCGACATCATGATGCCCGGGATCAGCGGCCTCGAGGTCCTCGAGCGAATCCGCAAGACACACTCCGCGGTCGATCTCCCCGTGATCATGGCCACGGGGGCGCTGGGCAACGACGCGATCGTCAACTCGCTCAACCTCGGCGCCAACGACTACGTCAGGAAGCCCATCGACCTCTCCGTGCTGCTCGCGCGCCTCGACGCACACCTCGCGCTGAAGCGAACGAATGCGGAGGTGAAGCGGCTCGCGAATGAGCTCTCGGAGCGCAACGACTTCATCAAATCGGTCTTCGGTCGCTACACCAGCGACCAAGTAGTCAACACGCTCTTGGCGAGCTCGGACGCCCTGTCGCTCGGGGGCCGGGCGCAGACCGTGACGATCCTCCTGAGCGACCTCCGAGGATTTTCCTCGATCTCCGAGCGCCTCACCGCGCCTGACGTCATCGCCCTCCTCAACGAGTACCTCGGGACGATGACGGAGATCATCCAGGCTCACGGCGGGACGATCGACGAATTCATCGGCGACGCGATCTTGGTGCTCTTCGGCGCGCCGCTCGTGCGCGACGACGACGCACTTCGCTCCGTCCGGTGTGCGGTGGAGATGCAGCGCGCGATGCTCGCCATCAACGAGCGAAACGGCAAGCGCGGGCTCCCCGCGGTCGAGATGGGGATCGGGATCAACACTGGGGAGGTTGTCCTCGGCAACATCGGCTCCGAGCGCCGCGCGAAGTACGGCGTCGTCGGGCGGAACGTGAACCTCGCCTCGCGCATCGAGGCTTTTACCGTGGGCGGGCAGATCCTGATCTCGGACGCAACCTTGCAGGCAGCCGGAACCGCCGTCGCTCTACGCCGAAGCGCGGAGGTATTTCCGAAAGGCTCGAAGACGCCGATGACCGTCCACGACGTCGCGGGCGTGACCGGTGAGGGTGGGGCGTTCCTTCTCGAGCAGGGTTCTCAGCTCAGAGCACTGCGAATGGCGGCTCAGATCAGCATCGCTCCGGTCGACGGCGTCGCCGTACGCGCCGATCCGCAGTCGGCGGCGATCATCCAGGTCTCGGCGCAGCGCGCGGTCGTGCGGCTAGACGCGCCGCTCGAGGTCGCGAAGCTCTCAACCGTCCGGATCACGTTCGAGGGCCTCGCCGCCTCCGACTCGTACGCGAAGGTCGTCGAGACGGAAGGAGATCTACTCATTCACTTCACTTCGCTCGCGCCGGCCGCTGCGGTCCGGATGAAGGAGCTCTTGGCGGCCGCAGAGCGGACGGAGACCCCGTGACAAAGATCCTCATCGTCGAAGACAACGAGCTGAATCGAGACGTTCTAACCCGCCGGCTTTCGAGGAAAGGGTATGCCATCAGCATCGCGACCGACGGTCTGATGGGCATCGAGATGGCCGCATCGGAGAAACCCGATCTGATCCTGCTCGATATGAGCCTCCCCGAGATCGACGGTTGGGAGGCAGCCCGCCGGTTGAAAGGCGACGACCGAACGAAGGGGATCCCGATCATCGCCCTCACGGCGCACGCGATGGTCGAGGACAAGGAGCGCGCGCTCGCCGCCGGATGCGACGACTACGACACGAAGCCGATCGAGATCGTTAGACTGCTCGAGAAGATCGTCCACCTCCTTCCGAAGTGAGGGACGCCATGCCGGGGAAGCGTTTGTCGCGAATTTGGGACGTGTCGGCGTGGTCGCTGGCGACGAAGTTGGCAATTTCGTTCTGCCTCGTCGTCCTCGTCTTCATGGTCGTAGGGATGGCGCTCCACATCAAGCACGCTCGCGACCGCGAGCAGCGTGACGAACAGGAGACGCTGCAAGACCTCGCCGACGAAGTCGCGGAGCGACTCGACCAGCTCATCATCGACAGCAAACAGCGCGTGAGCGTGCTGGCCGGCGACAACGAGCTAGAGCAGCTGCTGCGCTGGGACCCATCCGTTCGCGCAGATGCAATCGCTCACATGAGCGATCCCGCGAGCGAAGGCGGCCGAACCGCAAAGAGCGTCAGTGACGCGATCGGAGATCTGTATCGCAGCGTGAGGCGCGAAAGCCACGTTCTCGCGTACGCGGCCAAGAAAGAACGCGACAAGAGCGCCAGTAGTGACCCCTCAAGGAAGAAGAAGGAGATCGATGAGTTCGTCTTCGTCAATATCACCGACCGAGACGGCAGGGTCGTCTTCCACTCCGACTCACGGGCAGAAGGCCGCGGGACGCCCTTGCGACCCGACGATCCGGGGTTCAGCACTCTCGCCTCTGACCGCGTGCAGCGGCCGTACTTCGCAAAGACGAAGGAGACCCCGAACGAAGCGTACGTGAGCAACGTTCACGCGGGCACGGCGAGTCCCGAAAAGTCGTACATCACGTTCAGCCACGCGATCGTGGACGATGGGGGCTCATTCCTCGGCGTCGCGCTCTTCGCCCTCGATTGGGAGACCATCGGCGCATTCGTCCCGGAGCTGGGGAGTGGGCGAGATCCGTCGTTGCCGACTGGGAGCTACGAGGAGGGCCAGCCACTCGATCACCATGTGCTCTTGGTGGATCGTCACGGCGCAGTCTTGAGCCCGTTCTTCAACCCCACCGACCGCGCGAGGAACTCGAAGGATCGAGCCAACTACTTCCTAGACGAAACGGCGAGGTCCGGGGCAGGAGCGGACACCAACGGCTACGAAGCGGCGTTCGACGCAAAGGAGGCGCACGTCTACGGCGTGACACCGCTGGGCGAGCTCCTCCGAAGCGCCGAAACCCTTGAGAAGACGTACGAGCGCGCATCCGCATCGTCGACCGGCATCGTTCCGCCATGGCGCGACGAGAAACTGCGCGTCGAGAAGTTCACGCTTCCATCTCGCGGTGGCAGGTTCGACTGGGGGAAGATTCCGCGGCTTGCGGGCGTCTTTCCCGTTCGAGAGTCCGGAGCGCACGGCTGGCATGTCGTGTTCTTGGACGACGACGCGGCCTGGCGGAAGAAGTTCAACACGACCTACGGCATTCCGGAGCAGATCGCCGTGATGGTTGGCGCGCTCGTATTCGCGAGCTTCGGGATGATCGTCCTGGTGCGCCTCATCACGCGGCAGACCAAGGAGCTCCTTTCGGGGACCAGGGCCCTCGCCGCGGGATCACTCGACACCCACATCAAAGTCCTGTCGAAAGACGAGCTCGGTCAGCTCGCCGAGTCGTTCAACGAGATGGCGGCGAAGCTGAAGATGGCTCACGACAAGATCGCCGCGGAGAAGGCGCACGCGGACGAAGAGCGCGACAAAGCCGAAGCAGCTCAGTTCGAAGCTCAGGAGGCTCGCACGGCGGCGGAGAAGTCGCGCGCTCAGACCGAGGAGGCGAACCGGAAGATCGCAGCGGAGAAGGCGCGCACCGAGGAAGCGCTCGCTGCAGCGGAGAAGGCGCGCGGCGAGGCCGTGGAAGCGAATCGCCAGAAGAGCACTTTCTTCGCGATGGCCAGCCACAACCTCCGCACGCCGCTGAACCCCGTGATCGGCTACGGCGAGATGCTCATGGAGCAGGCGGTGGAGGACGGTCGCTCCGACGACGTCACTCTGTTGAAGCGGATCGTCGGATCGGGGAGGCAGATCCTCGATCTCGTCGACGAGTTCTTGAACTTCGAGAAAGCCGGGACGATGCCGGTTCATCTCGAGAACATGCCCGCCGAAGACCTCGTCCGCATCGTCGCAGAGACGGTCGAACAGCACATGAAGCGCTCGGGCAACAAGTTCGAGACGAACGTGGAGCCGGGCATCGGGGTGATCCGCGCCGATCGCGTGAAGCTGATCCAGTGCCTTCAGAACCTCCTTACGAACGCGTCGAAGTTCACGAAGAACGGCCTCATTCGGCTGGAGGTGAAGCGCGACGGGGCCCGGGTCGCGTTCCGCGTGGTCGACACCGGTGAAGGGATGACTGCTCAGACGATGGCGAAGCTCTTCAAACCCTATACGCAGGCGGAAGGATCGGCGAGCGCCCACTTGGGCTGGGGACTTGGGCTCGCATCGACCAAGCAGCTCTGCGAGCTCATGGGGGGGACGGTCGGCGTCACGAGCGAGGTCGGGAAGGGCTCGACGTTCACCATCAGCCTTCCGATGACCGAGGCCGAGCCCGTGGAGAGGGCCTCGGTGCCCCCCCCGTCGTCGAGGGAGCGAGTCATTCTCGTGATCGACGACGACCCCGTCATGCACGATCTGATGCGGCGCTCGCTGGCGGGCTTCACCATCGTGTCGGCTCACAACGGCGAGGAAGGGCTCCGCCTCGCCCGAGAGGTCATGCCGGCCGCGATCACCCTCGACGTCGTGATGCCCGGGATGACCGGCTTTCAGGTCGCCGAGGCTCTACACGCCGACCCCGCGACGAGCTCGATACCCGTCATCATGATGAGCATGACCGACGATAGTCAGCGCGGGTTCTCGTTCGGCGCGGCCGACTTCCTGAGCAAGCCGGTGAACTGGGAGCGGCTCGTCTCTGTCCTGAGCCGGGTCGGCGTGAACCCGTCGGCGCAGCCAATCCTCATCGTGGAGGACGATCCTGCGAACCGCGCGCTCGTCCGCCACATGCTGGAGCGGGCCGGCTGGATGGTCGAAGAAGCCGGGGACGGCGTCGAGGCGATGGCGCGAATCGAAGCCCGGCACCCGGCCCTCGTGCTCCTCGATCTGATGCTGCCGAACGTCGACGGATTCGACCTCGTCTCGCGGCTGCGCGAGCGGGCGGATCTCCGCGGGATCCCCGTTGTCGTCATCACTGCGAAGGACCTCACCGAGGGGGAGCGCGATCGCCTAACCGAGAACGTCCGGCAAGTCCTTCAGAAGGGGCGCTACAGCCGCGACCAACTCCTCGCCTATGTCCGCGACCTCGTCTCGGGACACGAAAAGGCGGCTGTGCCCGTCTAGTACCGGGCAAGACGATTGGGGAGCCACCTCGTGAGCTACCCTTGAGGTTCGCGATGGACGACGCCCCCTCCGCCGCCCCGACCGCCACGCTCTCCGACACGATCGCCCACGGCTACGCGGTCACGGCGGTCCCGGGCTCCCTCATCGGGCGCTACGTCGTGGTCGATCACCTCGGCGCGGGCGGCATGGGGAGCGTCTACGCCGCGTACGACACCCAGCTCGCGCGCCGCGTCGCCGTCAAGGTCCTCCGCCCGGACGCGCTCATCGCCGACGGACGCGCGCGCCTGCTCCGGGAGGCGCAGGCGATGGCGCGCCTCGCCCATCCGAACGTGGTCAGTGTGCACGACGTCGGCGAGTACGGCGACGACGTCTTCATCGCGATGGAGTACATCGAAGGACGCACGCTCAAGGCGTGGATGCGCGAGGGACACGCCTGGCGCGAGGCGCTCGCGGTCTTGAAGGCCGCCGGACGCGGGCTCGCTGCGGCGCACGCGGCAGGGCTCGTCCACCGCGACTTCAAGCCGGAGAACGTCCTCATCGGGAACGACGGACGCGTGGTCGTGGCAGACTTCGGCATCGCCCGCGCGCAGTCGCCGGAGCCCACGGAGCCGGAGCGAGCGCCATCGTCCAGTCGCGCGCCCTCGACGGATCACGCGCCAGCTCTTTCGGCGGAGGCCGTGACGAGCCCCGGTTCGTCGCCCGGCTCGTCCACGGAGCCTTCGGCGCTCGAGACTCCGCTCACGGAGACGGGGGCGCTGATCGGCACGGCCGGATACATGGCGCCGGAGCGGGCATTCGAATTCCACGACGACGCCCGCAGCGACCAGTTCAGCTTCGCGGTCACGCTCTACCGCGTGCTCTACGGGCAACCGCCGTTCGTCTACTCGAACGTCTCGACCTATCTGACGGCCCTCCTGTCTGCGCCGCGCCCGCCCCCTGCGGGAACGCGCGTGCCCGCCTGGGTGCACGCCGTCATTTCGCGCGGGCTCGAGTACGAGGCGGCGAATCGCTTCGCCTCGATGGAAGACCTCCTGGCGGCACTCGACCGCGATCCCACCCGCCGCCGACGGCTGTGGGCGCTCGCTCTTGCGACGATCGGGCTCGCGGGCGGGGCGGTTCTCGGCTGGGAGCACCAGCGCAGCGTCGTGCGCGAGGAGTGCAAGGTGGGCGAGCGACTCATGGCCGAGACCTGGAATCCAGGTGTCCGTGACACCGTCGGCGCAGCCATTCGCGCGACGGACGCCCCTCGCGCCGCGGAGATCGCCGAACGAACGGAGCGCGTCCTGGGCGACTGGGCCGCAGCGTGGACGAGCGCACATCGCGAGGCCTCGGAGGCGACGCGCCTGCGCGGGATCGAGAGCACCACCACCATGAACATCCGGCTCGACTGCCTCGAGCGAGAGCGTGGACAGACGGCGGCGCTCATCGATCGGCTCGCGCATCCCGACAGGGTAATTGCCCGCCACGCGCTCCTCGCGGCCTACGAGCTCCCGCAGCCGCGCGTGTGCTGGGAGCCGAACGCCGCACGCGCCGCCGCACTGCCTGAGGCGCCAGCTCCGCGTGCGCGTGTTCTCGCGCTAGAGCGGCTGGTCGCCGAGGCTTCGGCGCTGAGCGTGACTGGCGGGTGTGACAAGGTCATCCCGGTGCTGACTCAAGGGATCGAAGAAGCGCGCGCGATCCCTCACCGTGAATCGGAAGCGGCGCTCCTGCTGTTCCGGAGCGAGTGCGAGCGGGAGCGGGGGGGCCCCGATGAAGCAGTCGCGACCCGCCAGGAAGCGTTCGCCGCCGCGATCGCGGCCGGGGACGACTCCCTTGCCGCGAGCATCGCTGCGAAAGTCGCGTTCGAGCTTGGCGACGACCTCGCGAAGGTTCACGAGGCGGAGCGATGGCTCAAGATCGGACGAGGCGTCCTCGAGCGCGAAGGGCACGACGACCGGGCCGAGGCAGAGCTTCTCGTCTCAGAGGCAAGCACGCTCTCGGGCGAGGGGTACCCCGAGCGAACACTCAAGATTCACGAGCGGGCCATCCTTCTGCTCACCAAGGTCTATGGTCCGGAGAGCCCTGCGCTGGCCTCGGAGCTCAACAACTTCTCCAACGACCTGGGGTCGGTCGGTCAGAAGGAGGAGTCGATTGTGCAGCTTCGCAGGGGGATAGCGATAAGCGAGTCCGTCTTCGGTCCGAAAGACCCGATGCTCCACGTCGACTACAACAACCTCGGCGTCGCCTACACCCTGCTCGGGAGATACGACGAGGCCCGCGAGGCACTGGATCATGCCCTCGTCCTCGTGGGGCCGCTCGGCGAGACGAACTCCAACGCGATCGTAGTGTGGGCGTCGATGGCCGTGCTCGAGAACCTCGCGGGCCGCCCCAACGTCGCGCTGGACGACGCGTCCCGTGCAATGGCGATCGCGAAAGTCAGCGGGGACAACGGCGCGCGCTTTCTCCCTTGTCTCTTCGAGGAGCGTGGGACGGCGCTCCTATCGAGCGGAGACCCACGCGGCGCGATCGAAGCTTGCGCGCACGCACTGAAGCTCCAAGAGGAGCTGGAGGTCATCGGGCCGGACAAACTCTATACGGACGACGCGCTGACGTGCCTCGGGCGGGCCGAGCTTGCGGTCGGGAAGGTCGACGATGCGATCGCACACCTGGAGCGCGGGGTGACGCTCAAGAAGCGAGACTGGAAGGAGGCGTTTCCCTTCGCCGAGTTCGCGCTGGCAAAGGCGCTCGGCGCGGCCGGTCGCGATCCGGGGCGCGCGCGGGAGCTCGCCGAGAGCGCGTTGCGTGAGCTCCGTGGGGCGACCGGGGTCGAGGCGCAGGCGCGCGAGGTCGAGACGTGGCTCGCGGGGCCGGGAGGCAAGCGATAGTGGGCCTGCGGCGGCGACATACGACCCCACCGCACCTCGCCTCCCCCTCACCATCTCTTGACGGGCGAACGACTCTGGGTCTGCGATCGAGGATCAGTTGACCGACTCCAATCTCGCCGGCGTCGTACTCGATGGGCGTTATCGCCTGACGCGCCGAATTGCGTCCGGCGGGATGGGGGCGATCTACGAGGGCGAGCACCTCGCCAATCGCGAAGACGTCGCGATCAAAGTGCTCGGCGGCGAGCAGGCACGAGAAGGAAGAGCTCTGCGGCGATTTCGGCGCGAGTGCGCGATCACGAGGAGTCTCAGCAGCCCACACATAGTTCGAGTGCTCGATGTGGGGAGCGACCCTGATCACGGATTTTTCATGGTCATGGAGCGACTCGAGGGCGAAAACCTCGCGACTCGTCTCGAGCTGGAGGGCCGACTCCCTGGAACCGAGGCGTGTGAGATCGCGCACCAGGCAGCGCTCGGACTCGAGGAGGCGCATGCGGCGAAGATCCTCCATCGCGACCTCAAGCCGTCGAACCTCTTCTTGGTGAAGACTTGCGATGGAGCGCAGGTCGCGAAGATACTCGACTTCGGCGTCGCGAAAGCGTTCGCAGGCGTGGTCCTGCCCGAGGAGAGCCCTTCGACCGTGACGCGCGCGGGCTTCACGGTCGGCACGCCTCAGTACATGTCCCCGGAGCAGGCGGTGGGCTTCGACGATCTCGACGAACGAGCCGACATCTATGCGCTCGGCGCCGTCCTCTTCGAGACGCTGGTCGGGCTCCCGTGCATGCAGGATTGCGGCAGCTGCGGCGAGACGCTTCGGGCGCTCCTGCGGACACCGGCGCCGCGCCTATGTACGCGTCTCAGGGACGTGGACCCCCGACTGGACGACCTCGTCGCCCAGATGCTGCGGATCGAAAGGACCGAACGCCCGCGAACGATGCGAGAGGTCCGCGTTCGCCTCGGGGAGATACTCTCGCTCAAGTGCGGAGGTTGATCTACGGACTCGACGGAGTCGCACATCCCAGAATCAGAGAGTCGACGAAGCCGCTCCCTCCGGCCGACCCGGCGAGCGCGTTCACGAGCGACGGCGACGGACACTGGAACGAAGGAACGGGATTGCCCCCCGAGCCTCCGAATGGACCCACGAGGGTCCCCGCTCCGAGCGCTAGCGGGGCGCCCGCGACGTCAGACGTAACCAGGAGCTCCGCACACGCGACGAGTACGGCATGGACGAAGTTCTCCGCGGTCGCCGATATCCCGACCACGACGCTCCCTTCAGGGCATGCAAGGGTTCCGGCGGTGCCGGCGCCGTCCCCCTTCCCCTCCAACGCGAGAGGCGCAGGAGCGGCGAAGGCTAGCTCCCCCGAGGGGAGAAGCGTGATCTCCGAGCAGAGTCCCTGAACCTCCAGAAGCGCGAACGGAGACTCGGGATCGGCGACGAGATTCAATCCGACGAGCGCCGCTCCCGCGGGGCACGTGGCGGAGAAGGGGACGCCCGAGTCACCACCGATCGTCGGGCTCGACGACGTCGGCGCGCCGAGCCCGAGGGGGCCCCCCTTGCTGCGGGAAGGGCCGTCCGATGCGCTGCTCGCGTCGTCGAGCGGTGCCGCCGCGCTCGCGATCGTCGCGTCGGACGAGTCATTGTCTGCGCCGGCGTCCGGCTCGTTTGGTCCGGCCTCGTCGACCGGGGTAGCCGTCGCGGTGGCGCTGGGTGCGGCGGCAGGCGCGAGCCCCGCGTCGCCAGCGTCCGAGGAGCCGCCCCCCGTGAGGCCGTTGAGCGACACGAGACACGCGGTGGCGTGGCCGGTGACGAGGAGTCCGAGCGCGACCAGCAGGGCGCGTACGCGAGGCCCCCCTTTGGGTCGAACGCCCATGACGTGAGAAGAGGGAGCAAGCGCCGCGCCATCGGGTCCTTCTGGGGTGAGGGCTCGCCCAGGCTGCGACGAGGCTGCGGTGTCCCGCTCGCTGGCAGGAGCGATCGACGGATCGCGGCCCGGCGATCCTGCGGCGGTCCTCCGCCGCGCGCCGACCACGGGTTCGTTCGCAGCCTCACTTGCCGCAGCACTTCTTGAACTTCTTCCCGCTCCCGCACGAGCAAGCGTCGTTCCGCCCGGGCTTCGGCGCGTCACGCGTCACCGGACTTGGAGCGGCGACTCGGTTCTGGCGCTCGTACACCTCGGCCATCAGCTCGGGTGCCAGCGGCTGCCGCAAGACCTGCGCGAGCGCTTCCGGGCAATAGAGCTCCTCGGCGCTCGACAGCTTCGCGACCCAGGGGAGCACATAGAACGAGAACGGGTTGAAGGAGTCGAACGTCTGGTTCACGGCGACGGCGAGCGCCATTTCGCGCGGCACGTCCTCGTCGCGCGCGAACCGGAGCTCCGAAGCATGCGGGGCGAGCTGCACCTTCGCGCGGAGCATCCTCGCCCCGTACAGCGCCACCTCGCTCAACCCGTCCTCCGGATGGTCGAACACGCGATCGCTCGCCGTGACGAGCTGCTTTGCCCACTCGAGGCTGTCCTCCTCCTCGCTCTCCAGCAGAGTGGCGATGATGCGGCGCGCGTCGTCGCGGAGGTGCGCGTGGCGGAGTCCGATCGCGGTCAACGCCAGGACGGCGTCGAGACTGACGCTCGAGTCCCTCGGCATCGAGAGGATGCGCTTGTACGTCGGGAGGAGCGCCTTCCCCAAACGCGCGGCGGCCCATGCGCCGCGGACCGCGACGGCGAAGATGCGCTCGTCGGTCGCATACCACGTAGGCCCGTAGTCCTCGGTCCACTTGGCGGCGAAGTCGTCGACCCAGACGAGCTCCCCCATCGTGGCGAGGAGATAGCGGGCCGCGATGCCGTGAGACATGTTCCACATCGACTCGAGCGTCTCGCGCGTGCGCCTGTGCTTGCGGAAGGCCTTGGCCTGGATGCCGAGGTACGTGTCGCGAAAGCTCCCCATCGTCGAGACGGCCTCGAAGATCTCCACGAGGAAGCGGAGGTTCATGATCGGCACCCACCCCGCGATCGCGGAGAACTCTTCGCGCGAGAGCCCCCACGGGCGCGTGGTGAGGAGGCCGAGCATGTCCACCGGGCGCTTTCCCGGCGCGACGATCTCCTTGGCGAGGTCCATTCGCTTGCGCGCTTCGTCGACGCGCGCGGAGAACGTATCGACCTGGGAGCGAGTCAGGACCGTCAGGTTCTTCGGCGTCATCCCGTAGCCGAGCGCCGTGACGAACCTCCCTTCGCGCGTGACGACGATGTACGGGCCGTCTCCCCCTTCGTCGAGCGCGAGAGCGACGCGCTCTTGGTCCTTGGGGAGGTGTGCGTAGTGGAGGATCCACCTGACGCGATCCTCGTCGCGATAGAGCCCGAGCGCGAGGTCGGTGAGACTGCGCGGGACGCGATCGAGGCGCTGGAGGAAATGGACGGAGTGAGACACCGGTGCGGGATGTAACACGGAGCCGGCGCGGCGGTCCTGAGCGCGCGAGACCCCGACCTCGACCCCGCGCTACACTCCGCCGCGGAGGCGCCCCTTGGCCACGATCGATCACGTCATCCTCAAGGTGAACGACGTTCAAGCGAGCGTCGCTTTCTACGTCGACGTCCTCGGATTCGAGCACGGAGGGCAAGACGGCCCGTTCACGGTAGTCCGCGCCGGCGACGGCTGCGTTATCCAGCTAGCGCCTTGGGGCACCGAAGGCGGCGATCACCTCGCCTTCGCTCTCGCGCCCGAGGAGTTCGGCCGCGCCTTCGAGCGCGTCCGCGCGCGGGGAATCCCTTACGGCGACACGTTCGACCGCGTCGGGAGCAACGTCGGGCCGGGCCGGGAGACGGGCGCTCGAGGGGCGGGGCCAACCGTCTACATGTTCGATCCGAGCAAGCACCTCATCGAGATTCGAACGTACGCGTGACGCGCTTGACCGTTGCTACGCTTGCCCCTCACTGGAGCCCGCCCCCCATGCGCACACTTCACTTCGCGATCGCCCCTCTCTTCATCGCCACCACCCTAGTCTGCTGCGGCGGTTCGACGACGGTCGGCGGCCCCGCGGGCGCGGGCTCCTCTGGGTCCGGCTCTGCGAACGGCACGGTAGACGGCGCGACGTTCACTGTCGCGTCGGAGCTCGCGTTCACGGGATACGCGAACAATGACACCGCATGCACGGGGAGCTCGTGCACGACGACGAGGAGCGGGCAGGAAGTCGCGGTGCTCCTTTCGAACCGCGCCGACTTCACGCTGGGCTCGTTTCAGAGCCTCTTGTCGAACAGCGCGTCGTTCGCGAACCTAGACCTCCTGGGGCTCGCCGTCATCAACCAGAACGGGAACCTAGCCACCGGCACCTACGACATCGTTGGCGGCGACGACGTGTCGGGTGCACTTGCTTCGTTCGAGACCACGACCTCGACGTGCGCCACGGGGCTCAGCGCGACGGCCACCAGCGGCACGATCACGCTGACGCAGCTCAGCGCCACGAGCCTCGCCGGGACTTACGACGTCACGTTCGGCGCGCAGGGGACGTTCTCGGGCGCGTTCAACGTCCCCTTCGGCGACTACCCCGATGCCGGGGTGTCGGTGCAGGGGGTCGATGCCGGCCAGCCGGTCTGCGAGCCGTAGGCGGGCGCCGAGATCTTCGCTCACTGCTTGTCGGCCGCTGCCCCGGGAATTCGGGGCCGGGACTCTCAAAACCGACCAGTACCCGGCGCCGTCCAGACGGGCGAAGGCACCGTACGGGGGGCGACGCTAGTCCGCCCTCCTCCGCCTGCGCCCACCGCAAAGCAGCAACGCCAATCCCCCCACGAGCCCCCACGCGCCCCCCCCTGGCGCTCTTCCGACCTGCTCGCAAGAGCACCCCGGGTTATTCACAGGCGTATCGGCCTCGGACGCCCCGAGCCCCGAGTCCTCTCCCGAGGGCCCCGTCCCCAGCGTCCCGGCGTCGTCGAAGATCACCACCACGCCCGAATCGGTCCCCGAGTCACTCCCCGCCTGCGTGTTTCCGCTGTCCTCCCCCGCGTCCTCGCCGCTGACGCTCCCCGAGTCGATCGCCGCGTCACCGCCGCCGCTATCTCCCCCTCCCGCATCGACGACCGTTCCTCCGCCATCGGTCCCACCGCCGTCGACCCCGCCAT
The DNA here is from genome assembly GCA_052147435.1 of Polyangiaceae bacterium. Lineage (GTDB taxonomy): Bacteria > Myxococcota_A > Polyangia > Polyangiales > Polyangiaceae > JBKQKP01. The sequence goes on from JBKQKP010000098.1 coordinate 30,468, forward strand.
CCGCTCCCGCGTCCGACAGGTTGTTCACCGTGACCTCGATATCCGCCCACGACTCGATCCCCTTTACGTCGGTCGCCTCGACGGTCAGGTAGTACTGCCCATTCGCGACCGCCGTCGTGTCCCACGCGCAGTTGTACGGTCCTGACGTGAGCGTGCAGGGCGTTGCCGAATAGGTAGTTGTCGCCGACTGCGCATAGAACGCTACGTTGGCGAGCGCGGTCGTGGTCGTGACCGTCGAATCGATCTCCACCGATCCGTTCACGGTCGCGGCCGCAGCGGGCGACGTGATCACGACGAACGCCGGCGGCTCGGCCGTCGTCCCCGCATCCGGCGCTTCGCCCCCCGTGGCGCTGGTCCACAGAGGCGTTCCGGCCGCGAGATACGTCGCCGTCCCCCCGACGATGACCGCCTCGTCCGGCAGCCCCGCATCCTGGAGATGCCCGTAGACCCCCGAGAGCCCCGCCGTGTTGTACACGTCCGCCGCTACCGCCGGTCCCCACGTCCCGCTCTGGAGCACATCCATCGAGGCGGGCATCGCGACTTGCGGTGGCACGAACGGCGCGGCCACTCCGTCCCCCTCCTCACATAGAGTCGCGACGCCGTACGACGCGTCGGCCGTAGCGGATCCCATGTCGTAGCTACCAAAGACGACGCCATCCAGCGCGTACTGCCAGACGGTGCCGCTCTCCACGCTCATCGCGAACTCGTGGATGCCGGCCGTCACGGCGGTCGTCTCGCCGTCGACGAGGAGGACGTTAGGCGTCACTCCCGTGTTCCATATTTGATAGAAGGCCGTGAACGCCGGACCCACCGAAGCGTCGCACGCCGAGAAACCGATCTGTCCCCAGTACTGATTGCTCAGCATGTTGCTCGTCCAGCAATCGAAGCACCCGCCCACGGGGGCATACGCGACCGACTGGATCGTCGCCCGCACACCGCTATTCGGAATCGCCGACGTGTCCGTCGACTCCGCGCCGATCCACCAGAAGCCTGGCGTGCCCGACTGTTTCACGAGATCGCCGGGGAAGTGCCCGTGCACTCTTCGGAGCGGCGCCCCTTCGCTCACCCACTTCGCCGCCTCCGCGTTCACGCCTCCCCCATCCGCGCCCGCCGCGCCATTCTCCGACGAGCCTGTGCTCGTGGTGTTCGCGGTCCCGCACGCCGAGAGGAGAAGCAGCCCGAGACAGGTCCAATTTCTTCGTATGCTCAAAGCGGACTCACGCTAGCGCCGCAGCCCCCTCTGCGCCATTGGCCCCGGGCAACCGTCGGTAGACCCGCGGCTATCCACGGCGTCCCTCGCTCCGATACGGTCCGCCCATGTCTTCCACGCCCTCGTCGTCGTCCAGCGCCAGGCGATTCTTCCGCTTTCCGGTCACGCGCGTAATCCTCGGCTTCGCGCTCCTCATCGGTCTCCACGCCCCCCTGAACCTCGCGCACGCCGTCCTCCCGTGGTGGCTCGGCGCGTGTATCTCCGTCGCCATCTCCGTCGGCGTCTACGCCTTCATCGGCATCTCCCTCGAGGGGCGCACGCTCGGCGAGCTCGGGATCGCCCCCGGCCGCCTCGGGCGCGAGCTCCCCCCGGGCTTCGTCGCCGGCGCCGCCCTCTTCGCGAGCGTCATCGTCCTCCTCGCCGTCACCAAGTGCTACCGAGTCACCGGCGTCGAAGGGGGCTTCGCCGTCGGCGCGCGTGGAGCCCTCACGAACGCGCCCCCCGCGTTCATCGAAGAGATCCTCTTCCGCGGCCTCCTCTTCCGCGCCATCGAAGAGTCCTTCGGGTCGATCGCGGCGCTCGTCGTCAGCGCCGCGTTCTTCGGCGCAGCACACCTGGCCAACCCGCACGCGAGCCTCGTGGCGGGCGCGGCGATCGCGCTCGAAGCAGGCGTTCTCCTCGGCGTCCTCTACATGGCCACGCGGTCGATCTGGGCGGTCGTCGGCCTGCACTGGGCCTGGAACTGGTCCGAAGGGACGATCTTCGGCACGAGCGTCTCCGGGCACGACGTCGCGCGCGGCGTCTTCGCCTCGGTCACCGACGGTCCGGCGTGGTGGACGGGGGGAGACTTCGGCCCGGAGGCGGGGACGGCCGCCATCCTCATGTGCAGCGCGCTCGCCGCGGGGCTCGTCGTCCTCGCGATCCGGCGTGCACGCTTTCTCGGCTACGCGGCGCAGCGTGCGGCGCGGCGTGCGCGGATCGCCGCGCTCGCGTGACCTCGCGCGATCAGTCCACCTATGCCCCCTCCAAGACCCCCAGCTCCACGAGCTTCGCCCCCGCCCGCCCGCGAAACGCCTCCACCTCCCGCTGCACCACCCGCACGACCTCCGCCGGATCCGAGATGGTTCTGTTTCCCACCGCGAGCGGCGCCTTCAGCCTGTGCGCGAACGCCCGTATCCACGACGCATGTTTCGGCGGTTCCACGCTGGTGAGCAGCTGCAGGCACAGCAGCTCGAGCGGCGACACCGTCATCCCCGTTCCCGTCGCCGGGGACGCGAGCACACGCGGCCTCTCGTTCGTCTCGTCCGCGAGCACCGCTCGGTTGAACGCGATCGGCACCCGGTACCGCGACGAGACCGCGGCGCTCGCGCCGAGCGCCCGCATCGGGAGCACCTCGCCGCCGAGCGCGAGGTTCATGAGGACGTCGCCGATCCTCTTCACGCCGAAGCTCGCGAGCTCCGGCCGAGCCGCCAGCTCGGTCGCGGATGCGGGCGACGCGCCGATCGCACCGATCACGCCGTCGTAGATGGGCCCCGTGAAATCGAGCGTGTAGCTCGGCAGCTTCACGCTCCGCTTGAGCACGCCCCCCCCCACCGTCGTCCCGAACGGGGTCCCTTGCGCGAACTCGCGCGTCACCTTCTCCGAGCGACTCACCGACGCGCCCGAGACCTGCGCCTTCACGTAGACGTCGCTCCGAAAGAGCTCGTTCACAGCGTAGTCCTTGAACGTCTCGAACGCGGCGCGGTCAGGGACCGTCTTCGCCATCTCCTTCAGCGCGGGCGGCACCGCCAGCTCGGGCACGTTGAGATGAAGCGGCATCTGTCCGACGAACTGAAGCCCTCCCCCCGCCATCGAACTGGCCATGTCGGCGAAGTACATCGGCTCCCAGTGCGCGTTCATGTACTCGTGCACCACATAGGGGAGCCCCGCCTCCTCGATGAGAGAGAGCATCGACTTCGCCGTCGGATGACTCGCGAAGTACCCGGCCCCCGCGTCGGCCAATCGTCGAGCGAAGCGGTACCCCTCGCGCGCGCGCTCGAGGCTCGTACCGCCGACCAGGGCGCCGCGATCGAGGATCAACCGCCGCAGTGGCTCGATCGCCGCCCACCCCGGGAGCGCGTTGTAGCTCACATAGAGGAGCCCCCCTTCCTTCAGCCTCCCCTTCGCGAACTCGACCACTGCGCTCCGCATCGCCGGCCCGACCCAGCTCATGAACCCGTGTGCGCCGATGAAGTCGAAGCTCGGAAGCTCCTCGGGGGCGAGCTGCGAGAAGTCCCGCTCGAGGAAGCGAACGTTCGCGAGCCCCGCCTCCTCCGCCAGACGGCGCGAGATGGCGATGTGCTCGGGATTCACGTCGATCCCGACGAACTCCCCGCGCGGGTTCGCCGCGGCGAGCGTCACGAGACTGTCCCCTACCCCCGAGCCGAGCTCGCAGTAGACGAAGTCCTCCCCCGTCGGCGGCGCGACGCCGTTCATCGCCGCGACGAGCCGCAGCATCGTGGGGGCCAGCTGATGCGCGAAGTGGCGCGTGTACGGGACGTCGGTGACGTACTCGCCGTGGCCGGTGCGCTCGTTCGGGGTGTCGGTCGCTGGCACAGACGCGGTTTACTCTAGAACAACCGCGCGCCGCCATCCTTGCTCCGCGCGTACGCCTCCTTCGCCGACTCCGCGAGTGCCTTCGAGCGCGCGCCGTCCATGCCCGCGAGGGCTCGAGACAGCGCCAGCGCGAGATCCCCCTCGACGATCGCGTCGATTCCCCCCCGCTCCGCCACCATCCCGATGGCCCGCTCGAGCGGCGCCACAGCCCCCGCCCGATCCCCGCGCGCCAGCGCCGCCTCTCCCCGCGCGAGGAGCGCGTACGGCAGCTGCGCCGCACCGTGCTCGGCGAGCGCTACCGCGTGCGTCGCCACCGCCTCGACGCCCGGCTCCACCCGACCGCCGCGGGCGAGCGAGATCGCCAGCGCCGCGTACGCGTTCGAGTACCAGGGGTTCTCCTCCTCGCGCACCGCGGCGATGCGTCGAACGAGCGCCCCGGCCTCCTCCCCCGCCTCCGGTCGGCGGTGCACCGCGAGCCATTTGACCAGATCGGCGCGCGTGGAGAGGGGATACGGATCGTCGGGACCGTTCTCGTGCTCCCCTGCGGCAACGAGCGCGCGAAGCTCCGCGGCCCCGCCGTCCACGTCGCCGAGGCCGATGTGCTCGACCGCGTCTACGAACTTGGAGTGCTCGAGCGCCCCCGCGGCCACGATCGGCCGTGCGCGGTCGAGCCACGGCTTCGCTTCGTCGTACTTTCCTTGCATCACGAGCGTCTCGCCAACGTCGAGCGTGTACCGACCCGTTCGCTGATGTGCGGGACCGAGAAGATCGACGCTCCGCTGGAGGAGCTCCTTCTGCGTCGTGAGCGCGACGGCGAAATGCCCCGACTCGTACTCGAGATCCCCGAGCTCGGCCTTCATCTGCAGCGCGTCGGGATCGGCGTCCCCGAGGGCGCGACGGTGCCGCTCGATCGCCTCGCGGCGGAGCGGGAGAGCTGCCTCGAGATTTCCGTGCGTGTACTCGACCCACCCGCGCGCCTGCGCCAGATCGGCGAGGATCGCGTCAGGGGAGCCGATTCGTCGGATGGCCGCCTCGGCGAGACGCCCGATGGAGATCCCTTCCTCGTACCGCGACAGGCCGGAGCCGCGGACATAGGTGAGCATCGCCAGCGCGCGCGCGGCGATCTCGTCCTGGTGGCTCTCCTCGGCGTCCGCCACGGCCTCGAACAGGTAGTCGGACGCGGTCTTCTGGTCGCGACACCACGTGGACGTTCGCGCGGCCCAATAGAGCGCGTCGGCCTGCGCCGGCACGTAGCCGACGGTTCGCGCGCGCGCCGCGACCTCGGTAGCGAGCGGCATCGCCTCCTGGCATCTCCCCGCGTTGAAGCGCGCGATGACGTCCGCGACGTCGTGCCGGAGCGCCTCGACCGCGGCGCGCTTGTCGTTCCCCACCGGCGCGTAGGCGGCGCGGAGCGCGCGAACGTCGGCGCAGTCGCTGAGGGGCCTCAGGCGCAGCGCTCCGCCGAGCGCGTTGTCGACCATAGGAGCGTCTGCGTGCCTCAAGAGATCGGCGAGCGCGCGCACATCCCCGAGCCGCTGGCGAAGACACCCCGAGCGCAGGTCGAGCGCCTCGTCCGATTGCACTCCGGTGACACGCGTGGCGACGCACGCTTCGGTGCTCATCGCGACCCACCCCGCAGCATAGTCGTCGAGCGCCTTCGTCAACCGCGGGAGGATCCCCTCTGCGTTCGGGCTCCCCGACGCTCGGAAGGCCGTGGCGACCTCCTCGCGAACGCTCCTGTCCCAGACCCCGGCGAGCGATTCATCCGCGCCACTGCAGACGGGCCCCCGCGACGCCCGCGCGACTCCGAAGACGAGCACCGCGAGCGCGACGAGCCCGCCGAGGGTCGCGACGAGCACCCCCATTCTCCGGCTGCCCGCGGCTCCACGCTCGAGCGCGCCGAGCAGCTCGTCCATCGATCGCCACCGTGCGTTCGGATCGAACGCGAGCCCCTTCGTCAGCGCGGCGAGCACCGCGCGCGGCGTGTGCCTCGAAGCGCCCCCTTCGGCCTGCGGAACGACGACCCTCCCTTGTTCAATCTCCTTGAGCACCTCCCCCATCGTCTCCCCAACGAAGGGGCGCTTGCCGTGGAGCGCCTCGAACGCGACGATGCAAAACGCGAACTGATCCGAGCGGGCGTCCACGGGCAAGGACCGCATCTGCTCCGGCGCCATGTACGCGGGCGTCCCGAGCACTTCGCCGAACTGAGTCTCCGGGAGCGAGACCGACGAGCGCCGCCCCACGAGCGTGTCATCGAGCTCGAACTGCCGATCGGTGGGGGACGGCTCGTCGGCACCCGAGCGCGCGAGCCCGAAGTCGAGGACGCGCGCGCGCCCCTGCTCGTCCACGAGGATGTTCTCGGGCTTGAAGTCGCGGTGGAGGATCCCCTGCGCATGTGCGGCGGCGAGCCCGCGTCCCGCCTGGACGCAGATCGCAATCACCGCCGCGGCGCTTCGCCGCTCCGACGTCCACCACTCGCGGAGGGTGACCCCTCGCACGTACTCCATCGCGACGAACACGTCGTCTCCGAATGTCCCGACGTCGAAGACGGTGATGACGTTCGGGTGCGACAGCTTCGCCATCACCTGCGCCTCGCGGACGAGCCGCGCGGGCCCCTCGGACCCGCCCCCCTGCCCCTTCGTCTGGAGGAGCTTGACCGCGACTCGACGATCGAGCTCCGGATCGAACGCGAGGTACACGATCCCCATGCCACCGGAGCCGAGGCGGCGGATGATCGTGTAGCGACCGATCGTAGCGCCGCGCGCGAGCTCGCTCACGCGCCCATCGTACGCCTAACGTGCCCAGCCGAGCCGCGTCGCGCGCTACTCCGCTGCCCGGATCGATCCGACCGACTTCTTGTGCCGGACGTCCTCGCCGCGCACCATGAAGACGACCTCCTCGGCGATGTTCGTCGCGTGATCGGCGACCCGCTCGAGGTACTTGGCGACGCTCATGACCGACAGCGCCGCCCGGATCTCCGTCGGGTGCGCCATCATGTACTGCTCCATGCTGCGCATCGTGGAGCCGTAGAGCTCGTCCACCACGTCGTCCTGCATGAGGACGGCCTTCGCGCGCTCCTCGTCCCCCTCGATGAATGCATCCAGCGCGGTGGACAGCATCTTCTGCGCCTCGTCCGCCATGCGCTCGATCGCGTCGTAGCTCTCCACTTCGATCGCGCAGCGCCCGTCCTCGACGCGGTCGGCGATGTTGACGGCCTCGTCGCCGATGCGCTCGAGATCTCTCACGAGCTTGAGGGCCATCGCGAGGAAGCGCAGGTCCGACGCGACGGGCTGCCGGAGCGCAAGGATGCGGAGCGTGAGCGCATCGATCGCCATCTCGTCGCCGTCGACGCGACTCTCGAGCTGCCTCACTTCGAGCGCGATCCCCGCCGAGCCGGTCCGGAAGGCTTCGAGCGCCTTGCGCAGGACTTGCCGGCACCGGTCCCCCATCGCGACAGTCGCCACCCGAAGCTCCTCGAGCTCCTCTTCGAAGGCGTGGCTTGTATGACCGGAAGCGATCGACATCTACAGACGGCCCCCAGCGCACTATGACACGGATCCCCCCAGTGTGGCCCAGCCCGCTGCGGACTCGAGAGTGTCCGCTAGGGAGCCGGCTCCGCGCCTGAGCCCGAAGCAGCCAGGGCCGGTCGACCGGCCTGAGCCGCGACTTTCCCCCCCGAAGCAGTGCCTCTACGCGCCCGACTCCCCTCGCTTTTCCCCGGTTTCGGCCCCCCCGGCCGCCGCACCCAAGGTCACCCCTGAAAACGCAGGACTCGCACTGCAGGGAAAATCAGCTAGTCTCTCGGCGCTCACGTTCACCTGGACCACGAAGACGCTTCCCCTCGATTTTTCGGGATCGCGAACCTCGCTGCGAACGGCAACGGCGCGTGGGCGCGGAATTCATCCGCGGCCCTCCCCTCCGATCCTGACGGCTCACCGGATGGCAGGTTTTTCGTCTCTCCCGAGCTGTCGCTACGAAATCGAGAACAAATCATGGGTAACCGTCTCTACGTCGGCAATCTTTCATTCCAGGCCAACAGTGACTCCGTCCGCGCTGCCTTCTCGCAGTTCGGCGAGGTCACCGACGTCCACGTCGTCTCGGATCGCGAGACCGGCCAGTCGCGTGGCTTCGGCTTCGTGACCATGGGCTCCGCCGCGGAGGCCGCCAAGGCCATCGCGGAGATGAACGGCGCGCTCCTCGACGGGCGTCCGCTCAAGGTCAACGAGGCCGAAGAGCGCCAGAACCGCGGCGGTGGCGGCGGTGGTGGTGGCTACGGCGGCGGCGGCGGTGGCCGTGGCGGGGGCGGCGGCGGCCGTCGCGACCGTTACTGAGCAACCTTCGACAGTGAGAATTGCGCACGGAGCCTGCCGGGTTCGCCCGGCGGGCTCGTGTGTTTGTGGAGCCCAAAGTGGAATCGTCGTCGCCGTTTGATCAGCTCGTGGGGCGGGCGCTCGCGAGCGCGCTGGAAAAGCGCGGCTTCACGGCGCTCATGCCCGTGCAGCTCGCGATGCTCGCGCCGGAGCTCGCCGGGCGTGACATACGCATGTCGTCGCAGACCGGCTCGGGGAAGACCGTGGCCATCGGGCTCGCGATCCGCGAGCTCGCGGCCGAGCCAACCCCCGCGGTCAAAGGCATCGCACGACCAAGGGCGCTCGTCGTCGTGCCGACGCGCGAGCTCGCGAAGCAGGTCGACGAGGAGCTCACGTGGCTCTATGCCCCGCTCCACGCGCGGGTCGCCTCCGCCACGGGAGGCGCCAACATCCGCGACGAGCGACGCGCGTTCGCCGCGGGCCCAGCGGTCGTCGTCGGTACGCCCGGCCGGCTGCTCGATCACCTGAACCGCGGGAGCATCGACGCGAGCGGGCTCGGCGCCGTGGTGCTCGACGAAGCGGACCGGATGCTCGATCTCGGATTCCGCGACGAGCTCGAGGCGATCCTCAAGCATGCCCCCCCGGGTCACCGCACGCACCTCGTCTCGGCCACCTTCCCGCGCGACGTCCTGTCGCTCGCGAACCGCGTGCAGACCGACCCCGTGCACATCGAAGGGACGCCGCTCGGAACGGCGAACGCGGACATCGATCACCTCGTCCACCTGGTCGCGCAGCATGACCGAGTGAGCGCGATCATCAACCTGCTCCTCGCGACCCCCGGGGCGCAGACGCTCGTGTTCGCCCGCACGCGCGCCGACGTCGCGCAGATCACGAGCGAGCTCGCCGAGGCGGGCTTCGACGTGCGGGCGCTGTCCGGCGAGATGGAGCAAGGGGAGCGCAACCGCGCGCTCGCGGCGTTCAAGCGAGGCACCCTGCACGCGCTCGTGGCGACCGACGTCGCGGCGCGCGGGATCGACGTGCAAGACATCGCGCGCGTCGTGCACGCGGAGCCGCCGACCGACGCCGACTCGTACACGCATCGCAGCGGGCGGACGGGGCGCGCCGGGCGCAAGGGGACGAGCTCCGTGATGGTGTCCCCCGCGGGGCTCGCGCGCGTCTCGCAGCTCCTGAGACGAGCGGGGGTTCGCTATCGCGTGGAGCCGATCCCGACGGCCGCGGACATCCGGCGCGCTGCCGACGAGCGGATCCTCGCGGACCTCACCGCCGAGGAAGAGCCCGGGAGCGGGGCGGCGGAGGACGATCCACGGTTTTCCCAGATCGCGGAGAAGCTCGCGTCGACTGGCGACGTCACGAGGACGATTGCGCGTCTCCTGGCGCGGGCACACGTCGCGGGTGGTCCCCAGCCGAGAGAGGTGCGCGCGATGCCAGCACCGATCGAGCGCGAGCGTCCGGTGCGTCCGGCGCGCCCCGCGGACGGCCCGAGCCAGCGGCCGCCCGAGCCCGAAGGGGGCTGGGTGCCCTTTCGGTTCACGTGGGGCAAAGAGCACGGAGCCGATCCGCGCCGCCTCGTGGCGATGGCGTGTCGGCGCGGGGGGATCCGCTCCGGGGACATCGGCGCCATCTTCGTGGCGCGCACGCACTCGATCGTGAACATCGCGAGCCCGGTCGCCGCGAGCTTCGCGCGCTCAGCAAGCGAGCACGACCCGCGCGATCCGCGCGTGACCATTCGACCGGAGGGGGAGACTCGGGACACGCGCCCCGCCCCCCCGCGGCATCACGAGCCACGACCTCAAGAGCCGCGCCACGCGTCGCGCCCCCACGAGCCGCGCCCCCGCGAGCCACGACCTCGCGAGCCACGATCTCACGCGCCGCAAGCTCACGAGCCGCGGCCTCACACTTCGCGCCCTCAACACCCTCGCTCCCCAGATCCGCGGCCCCACGCGCCGCGGCCGGACGTCCCCAAACCGTTGCCGTCGCGCCCGCGCCCGCCCGGTCCGCGTCGCCACGTGACGCACGAGCGCCCGAGCCAGAGCGGTGGCGAACGGCGACCCGAGCGACCCAAGCGGTAAGCGGAGACCCCGAAGGTCGGCTAGCCTGCGCGCACCATGCGATTCCGAGCGAGCCTCCTCGTCGCGAGCGCGGCGAACGCGATCTTCCTCGCCTCTTGCGCGCCGACCGTCGCTCCCCCCCCTCCGACCGACTCCTCCGCGCAGGTCGCGCATGTCCACAGGGATCCCCCTGGCCCGATCCACCACGTCATCCTCGTCACCCTCGACGGCATGCTCCCCGACGCGTACGAGCACCCCGACGCCCACGGTCTGAAGATCCCCACCCTCCGCTCGCTCGTCGCCCGCGGTGCATCGAGCGACGGCGCCCTCTCCGTCTTCCCCTCCGTCACGTACCCGTCGCACACGAGCATGACCACCGGGGTCTTCCCCGGCACGCACGGCATCGTGGGGAACCGCACCTTCGATCCGCTCGAGGACGACCTCGAGGGGTGGCGCTGGTACGCCGAGGACATCAAGCGCGATCCGATCTGGCGAATCGCCGAGCGAGCCGGTTATCGAGCGGCGCTCGTCCATTGGCCCGTCTCCGTCGGCGCCAAGGTGACGTGGCTCGTCCCCGAATACTGGCGCGCGAAGGACGACAACGACCGGAAGCTCCTCCGGGCGCTGTCGACTCCCGGTCTCCTCGAGAGCGTCGCCGCCGAGCACGCCGACTTCTGGTCGCGCTACGCCCCCCCCGACGTGAAGGACAGCGCGCTCACCGATATCGCGACGCACATCCTCGCCAACGCGAACGCGAAGCCCAACCTCCTCCAGCTTCATCTCGTGGAGGTCGACGGCGCGCAGCACCACTCGGGCGTCTGGAGCCCGGAGGCGATCGCGGCGATCGAGAACGACGACGTGCAGCTCGGCCGCATCTTCGATCTCCTCGAAAGGAGCGGGCTCGCCAAGGACACGAGCGTCATCGTCGCCTCCGACCACGGGTTCATGGACGCTCCGAAGATGGTGAAGCCGGGCGTGCTCCTGCGCGAGGCGGGGCTCGTGACGCTGAACGCTTCCAATCACGTGACGGGGTGGAAGGCGTCGGTCCAGGTGAACTCGGGACAAGCGTACGTGTACCTGCACGACCCCGCCGACGCCGTGACGCGCGACGCGGTCCGCAAGATCTTCACCGCGAAGGCCGCGCAGGCCGACAGCGGCATCGGCCGCGTCTACGAGGCCGCCGACATCAGGGCCGTGGGGGGCGATCCCGAAGCGTTCCTCGCGCTCGAAGCGTCGCCCGGCTACCAGATGGGGCCTGGGTTCGCCGGCGACTTCGTGGGGCCCGCGATCTACCACGCGACGCACGGCTACGATCCGAGCCGCCCCGAGATGCACGCCTCGCTGCTCCTCGTCGGGCCCAACGTGCCGCACGGAACGATCGCCGGCGCGCGCCTCGTCGACATCGGGCCGACGATCGCCGGCTGGCTCGGGCTCGAGATGCCGGGCGTCGACGGGAAGCCGCTTCAGGTCACCCCGGTCGCCGCGGCCAGCGCGACCCGATAGCGCCCCCGTCTCCCGTTACGGAAAATGCTTGAGGGCGAGGATCTCCATCCCCACACCGAGCGCGCACCCAAGTGCGAAGAGGATAGTGGCGTACAGGAGGCGCGCCCCATCGCTCTGTCGAATTTTGATGGTATCCGCGGATCGCGAGCGCGACCGCGTGCGCACGCGCCGGAAGATCACCGCGTGGTCGTTGTCGCTGGCTCGCCGATCGTCGTACACGGATTTCTCTACGCGACGTCCGCGCAAAGGGCGTGCCCCGCGAGATCGCTCTTCGATGCGCGCTCTTTCGGCGGCGGCGCGCGATCGCATGGTCGGCGATGGATCGACGCGCTGAGGGCTGAAGGCAGCGAATTGGATCGCCCCCGGCCCACTCGACCGTGGGCTCTCCGGGGGCGATCACCGTTTGAGCGGTTCTCAGTTCGTCGCCGTGCTCACCGCCGTCTTCGCGCTCGCCACGGTCGGCGTAATGTTCGGCGTGGATGCAGGTGCGGCCGGTGACTCGTTCACGACGCCGACGATCTTCGCCTTCTCCTTCTTCCCCATCGTTCCGCGCGCCTTGCGCGTCGCAGCCCGCTTCTCGACGGCCAGCGCCTTCGTCGCGACATCGGGCTCGGTTCGCGTCCGCGGCTTGAGACCGAAGGCCGCGAGGTCGGTCGCGGACATCGTCGACTGGAGATACTCCGTGAACGCCAGCGCTTGCGGATCGCTCGCCTCGTTGGCCGCGCGGCTCACCTGCGCCGCCTCCAGGAAGACAGCGCGCTTCGCGTCGGTATCGGCACCGGCGTCGATGCTCGCCTGCATCGTGCTCACGAGATCCGTGAGCTTCACGTCCTTCCCCTTCAAAGTGATGGATTTCACCTTGCCGAACTGACTCTGAATCCCGGCGATGAGCTGCCTCATCCTGTCTCTCTTCACTGCCTTTGAAATGCCCATGATGGCGGTCCTCGATGGAAAATGGCTCCTCCGCCCCCGAGCGACATGCCCGGACGCTTGGTGCCTTCCAAGACCCATCGGTCGCGGGCGGAGGTGTGTTGCTAGGAAAGCGACCGCAGATCGATTTTCCGCCCCGGGAGGGGTGCTCCCGACGAGAACGGGGGTCATTCCCGCAGGAATGTGGTCATTCCAGTTGGAATGGGGGCAGGAGGCGCTCACCAAGGCCCGGGATTGGTCGGAAGGGGGCCGAGATCGCGCGGAAGGGTGCCCGGAACGAGCAGAACGGTACCGGGAACGCGCTTTCCGCCACCCGATCTCGTCAGGAATGGGTCCGTTCCAGCCGGAATGGGGGCGGGAAAGTCGAAACCGCGCCCGGGAGAGGCGAGACCATGCCCGGGAGAGCAGGAACGGGCTTCGGCAGCTTCTTCAGGGTGCGCGAGTCGCAGAAGCCGTGAACCTCCGGTCACGTGCGCTCTCAAGCGACCGCGGAACGCAAGGGTACGCAAGCGCGTAACGCGGCACGCACCTTGCGGAAGGGCCCGCCATGAAGTCGCTTAGCTCACTGCTCGCAGCGTCCTTGCTGTCGCTTCTCTCGCTCACCTCCGTCGGCTGCACAACGAGCACGCCCTCTCGGCCCGTCACGATGGCCGACTCGTTCGACCTCGACCTGTTCGGCCCGCACGTCGACGACCTCCACACCCCCTACGTGGCCGGTGCATCCTTTGCGATCACCGTCTCGGCGAGCTCCTCGCAGAGCCAAGCCGGGTGGTCCCTCTCCAGCTCCGACCCGGCGGTCTTCCGAGTTGAGAGTGCGCTCTCCGGCGGCTCGGCAAACGTCACCGCCGTCGCCCCGGGTCAAGCCACCCTCAACGTCCTCAACGCGAGCGGCGAGGTCATGGACAGCCATCCGATCTCGGTCGCGATCCCGGACCAGGTGAACCTCTACGCGGAAGGGCTGCTCGTCACCGGCGCATCCGACTCCGCGGCACAGATCACCCAGGCGAGCATCGTCGCGGGGGGGCAGGCCACGTTTCTCGTGCGCTACTTCCTTCAGGGGACCGAGCTTTACGGCAGCGGCGCGCTCCAGACGACGACGACGACCGGCCTCACCGCCGCGACGGTCTCGGAGACGTTCGCGACGGCCCGTGACTTCTTGCAAGTGAGCACGCCCGAGACCGTGGGGGCGACCGGATCCGTATCGCTCGTCATCGACAACGTCGTCGTGGGGCAGGTCCCGATCACCGACGTCGCCGCGAGCGCGGTGACGCAGGTCTCGATCCTCCAGCAGAGCGCCGCCGGGGTGCAGAACGGGACGCAGCTGACTCTCTACGCCCACGCGGTCGATTCGACGGCGGCGGACGTCTACGGAGCCTCGTTCAACTGGTCGACCAACACCAACGGGAATGCGCAGAGCGCACAGAACCAGGAGAGCGACTCGGACGCGGGCATCGTCTGGGGCGGCGGCCCCGCGGATCTCTTCTTCTACGACTACGAGAGCGGTTCGTCGGAGACCGTGACGGCGTCGTACGACGGGTTCTCGCCATCGGTCGTCGTTCATGGGCAAGGGGGGAGCGTGGGGTCGACCGCGAACTTGGCCTGCGCGGTCGGAGTCGCGCCGGGGAGCGGGGGCGGCGGCGCGTCATGGCCGGCGCTCGGGGCGCTCGTCTTCGCCGGCGTCGCCTTCGCGAAGCGACGGCGGTGTCCTCGTTTGGTATAGCCGCTGGCATGTACGCGACCACGCGGCCGGCCCTCGCGCCTGCGCCTGTCTTGCCTGTCTCTCTCCTCGTCTTCGTGCTCGTCCTCGCGGCGCACGTCCTCGCGTGCGGCGGAACCACGCCCCCCCCTTCGACCGGCACGCCCCCCCCGGCAGGCACGATCCGCTATCTCGTCGGCGGCGACTCGCGCGACGACCACGCCCACGTGACCCCCTGGGCCTTGCGCGAAGCGAAGGCGCGCGGCGCTTCCGGGTTCTTCTTCCTCGGGGACATGGAGCTGACCCCCGGGCTCGACGGTCACTTCGAGAAGGAGCTCGCGGAGCTCGACCCGATCCCGTTTTATCCCGTGCTTGGGAACCACGAGGTGAAGTTCTTCGGGTTCGCGGGCGCGGGCCAGAAGGAAGCGGAGCACGCGTTCCGCGAGCGCTTCCTCGGCAACGCGCGCACGCCGGTCAAGAGCTCACTCCATGGAAAGGTCGTCTATTCGGTCGACCTCCCGGGGGGCGTTCACTTCGTCGCGCTCGACAACGTGAGCCAGAACGGCTTCGGCGCCGACCAGCTGGCGTGGCTCGCCGACGATCTCGACCGCGCGCGGAGCGACGCGAACGTGAAGCACATCATCGTCGGCATGCACAAGCCGCTCGCGAAGAACGGCGTCTCGTCGCACAGCATGGAAGCCGACGGTCCCCAGGGGCTCGCCGACTCGGACGCGGCGCTCGCGCTCTTCGTGAAGGCGAAGGTGTCGCTCCTCGTCGCGAGTCACGTGCACGAGTTCGCGCAGGGGACGATAAGCGGGATCCCGATCTACATCACCGGAGGGCTCGGCGCGCCGCTCGTGGGCTCCGCGGGGCCCGACCATGCCTTCCATCACTTCCTGCAGATCGACGTCGCGGGCGACGCCCTTCACGTCAGCGTCGTGCGCTTCGGCGGCAAGCCGGTCCTTGGCGACGACGTCGATCGCGACTGAGCCTCGACGAGGCTCAGGTCGAGTGGACCTTTCGGCAGAACCTGCAGTCGGGGTGCTGGGTGAACAGGCGGCTCAAGATCTCGTCTTCTTCCCCCTCCTTCCCGTTCTCGACGTGGCCGTTCTTGCACTTGATGCGAATCTCCTCCTGGAACGCCTGCGCGTCGAAGTAGGCCATCAGTCTCTGGGGAATGAGAGCGGTCGGCATGAGCGCGAGTCTTTCCATTTCAATCCGGAGAAGCGGCGCCGCGCAAGCCCCGCACTGCACGAATCTGGACCAGCTCGGCTAGGAGCGCTCTACTGGAAGGGCTGCATGGCAAAGAGGAAGGGCCAGCCCCGACGTAAGAAGACGATCGACGTCGATCCGCGGTGGCTCGAGGAGGTTCAGGTGCTGGCCGTGAAGCAGCCTGAAGAGCCCCCTGCCGATCTCGAGGCCGCTGCGCGGCGGATGACGATCGAAGTCGACCCGGCGTGGCTCGAAGAGGTCCCCGCGCCGCCGCCGCTTCCGGCCCCCCCTGCGGCTCCCGCCCCGGCCGCGCCGGCGAGGTCGAGGAGACGCTTCGCCGCGCCGATCCCGCGCGAGGAGCCCCCCGACTCGGTCCCCCCGCCGCGCCCGCGCAACAGCACCAAGGCGCCCCCCCGCAGCACCAAGGCCCCGCCGCGCAGCACCAAAGCGCCCCCGCGCAACACGAAGGCGCCGCCCCGCGGCAGCAAGGCACCCCCGCATCACAGCACGAAGCCCCCGCGCAGCACGAACGCGCCGAAGGGATAGCGGGCCGCGTTCAGCGCGCTCGACGACGCTTCACTTCGGCGTCGGCGGCGGGGGGGGCGGAGCCACCGTGACGCTGACAGAGCTCGTTACGCCCGCACCCGCCCACCCACTGGTGAGCGACACGCTCGTCGGAATGACGGTCCCCGCCCCCGCGCTCGCGCCCGTCGTCGCGATCGAAATGAGGGACGAGGACGACCCTCCGCCCGATCCGCGCGAGAACCCGTAGACGTTCCCCCCCCAGACGCCGAGCCCAAAGACGTCACCGAACCCTGTCCCGGGCCCCGTCTCACTCGGGCTCGGGCTGCCGTAGATCCCGGCGTTGAGCGTGGCCGCTGGAGTGCCGCTCGTGTACGCGGTCGCGAGCGCCTTCATGTCGATCCCGGCGAGAAAATCGCTCGAGCCGCCGCACGAGGTGCTCCCCTTCGAGCTCGTCGTGCACGAGCGGATCGTCGCGAGCCCCGTGGGGGAGCCGTTCGACATGTAGAAGACGATGTCCCCCGAGAGGGCCAAGGTCGCGCTCGAATTGTCCGGGTCAGCGCCGAAGTTTCCGAGGTCTTTGGTCGCCCCGCTCGACGAATCGATCGACCAGAGCTCGCCGTTCCCGTCACCTCCGATGAGAACTTCCCCCGTCCCCGCCCCGAGCGCGTTGGCCGGGGTGAACGCGAGCGCGTAGAAGCTCTGGTCCGACTGCACGGCGATCGTCGCGAGCGTCGTGAGCACGACGCTGCCGGTCCCCCCGGCGGGGAGGGCCGCCTTGTAGATGACCGTCTCGCTGTTCACGTAGACGTCACCCGCGGCGTTCACCGCGAGGTCGGTGATCGACGTATCGCCGGAGCCCCCGCCGAGGCCTGTGAACGTGCCGATGAGCGTGAGCGCCTTCGATTGCGGGTTCATCGAGTAGAGGGTCGTGTCGTTGTGCGCGTAGATCGTCGTCGTGACGACGGTGCTCCCGTCGAGGACGATCCCGCCGGCGTCGTCGCCGACGTCGCCGGTGAGGCTGCCTGAGCCGCTCCCGGACCCGCCGCTCGAGCCCCCTCCGCTGCCGCTTCCGCCGCCGTCCTCGTTCGCGAACCCGTACCCCTGGGTCGTCCCGGAGCAGGCTGGAACGGTGAACGCCAGGGCGCCGAGCCCGACAAAAGCGGGGACTGCGAGAACCAGGGACCGCGAGAGCCGCATGAGCGAAGCCTCCGTAGCGGGATGTCCCGGTAGCCGTGGGTTGATCACGAAATCGGACACCCCCCGGGGCGAGAACGTGGACAATGGCGCTCCACGATGCCGGACGAGGAGCAGAAGCCCCCCCCCCAGCCGCAGAAGGCGGGCGCGGGGGACAAAGACGAAGGAGAAGAGGAAGAGCTCGACGAGGGGAAGACCTCGCCATTCGGGTGGTTGTCGGTCCTCATCATCGTCGCGCTGGTCGTAGGGACCTGGTTTCTCATCCAGAGATTGACCGCCGACGCGAATATGCAGGACTGCGTTCAATCCGGTCGAAAAAACTGCGCGCCGATCGACGACACGGGCCGATGAAGCGCTGGTGCGTGGCGGCAGCCTTGCTCCCCCTGCTCACCGCCTCCGCGGCGTGTGTCGAGGGGGTGACGGTCGGGCACCCGAGCTCCGGCGCGAGCGACACTGCCGTGAAGCGGAGACTCGTGCACGTGGACCACGTCGACCCCGCGAAAGCCGCCCAGTTCGAAGAGGCGCGGCGGCAGCTCCTCGCCGCCTACGCCGCGAAGTCGCTCAACGAAGGGACGACGACCCTGATCGAGACGAAGGACGAAGCGGGGGGCCCGGTCTTCCTTTCGCTCCGGCCGTTCGGTGCGTACGCGGAGATCGACCGGCTGAACGACGCGGCCGCGGTGCGCGCGGCGTCGATCGGAAAGGAGCTCGATCGGCTCGACGCCATGACGCACGCGACGCTCGTCCCGCCGCATCTGAACGAGATCTGGATCCTGCACGGCGACTTGTCCTACGCCCC
Organism: Polyangiaceae bacterium; assembly: GCA_052147435.1. Lineage (GTDB taxonomy): Bacteria > Myxococcota_A > Polyangia > Polyangiales > Polyangiaceae > JBKQKP01. Next base: position 48,511 of record JBKQKP010000098.1, read on the forward strand.
CGCGGGGGCGCCGAGCGAGGCCGACGCATCGGCGGCGCGTCTCCAGGTGGACGACGTCGCGCCGTCGGCGGGGGACGACTACGAGGCGGCAGTGAAGGGGATCACCGCCGCCCTCGGACGTGCAAAGTCGCCGGTGGCGCGGCTCGCGTTCACCTCGAGCTACGGGACGGGAGAGTACGTGACGCTCTGGCTCGCGCGCTCGGCGCCGGATCTCGCCGCGATCGAGCTGGGCGAAGTCGGAGCGGCGATCCGGGCGGCGAGCGCCAAGGCGCAGAAGAGCACGATGCGCGTCGCGTTCCTGCGCCGTGAGCTCTCGACGCGGTGAGCTCCTCGCCTATCTCGTGAGCACCCAGAATACGACCGCGCCGAGCACGATCCGGTAGTACCCGAACGGCTCGAGCCCCCGTCGCTGCAAGTAGCGGATGAACATCGCGATCACCCCCCACGCGACGAAGAACGACACGACGAGCCCGATCGCGATGCTCGGCGCTCCGATCCCCGACGCGAGCTCGTGCCGCGCCTTGAACCCCTCGTAGAGCGTCGCCGCGCCCAGCGTCGGCAGCGCGAGGAGGAACGAGAACTCCGCGGCGGTCGCGGTCGAGAGCCCCGAGAGCTGGCCGGCGACGATCGTGCACATCGACCGTGAGCTGCCCGGCCACATCGAGATGCACTGGCCGAGCCCGATGATGAGCGCGCGCGCCGGCGTGACATTCTCGAGGCCGTCGAGACCGGTGACCTTCCGTTGGGCGCGCACCCTCTCGACGACGATCATGACGACCCCCCCGACGACGAGCGCCGCCGCAACGGGGACCGGGCCGAAGAGGTGGGCCTTGATCGCTTTGCGGAACAAGAGCCCGAACACCGCGGCGGGGAGGAAGCCGATCGCGAGCGCGAGGAAGAGCGACTTCGACTCGGGCCGCCCCGAAAAGAGCCCCGCAACCCTCTCACGCAGAAGCACGCGGTACTCGACGACGACCGCGAGCACCGCGCCGAGCTGGATGACGACGTCGAACGAGTCGAGCCCGGCCCCGCTGGCGCCGAGCGCCTTGCCCGCGAGGATCAGGTGACCCGTGGACGAGACCGGGAGGTACTCGGTGAGCCCCTCCACGATGCCGAGCAAAATGGCGATGAGGGGGCTCATGGGTCGCCCCGATTAGCACGAAACGCGTGTCCTCCGAACGAGGCGAGTTACCCGCGTTCGGGGCGGCTCGCCTCACCCGGATCGCGGCTCACTGCTCGGTTTCGCCGGAGTCCACCGGTGCAGAACCGCTGTCCACCGGCGGCGTTGTCCCGCCGTCGTGGTGGTGGTGCGTCCCGCCGTCGCCGTAGCCGCCGCCGCCGAAGTTCGACGAGCCGTTCTGCGGCTCGGGCTCGAGCGAACGGAGGTAGCAGACGATGCCCGCCTGCTCGTCCGACGTCGAGATGTCGTTCCACTGGTGGATGCCCTGCCACCGGGCGTAGGCCTGGGCCAGGCAGCCGGTCATGTTCCCGGTGATGTTCGTTCCGGCGTCCGTGCAGCTCGTGATGAGGACGCTCGGATCGAAGTAACCGCCGTCGGGGACGATGCCCTGCGTGATGATTCCGACGAGGTCCGTATCGCTGAACCCGCCGGTCTGCTCCGGCGTGTGCGCCACGTCCTTGAAGAGGCTATTCGCCGTCGGGCCGTGGCAGTTCGTGCAGGCCGTTCCGCCGTCGAGCTCGAGGAAGCTACCTCCGCCGTCCGTCGGGTGGAAGCCGCCGCCCCCTTCGAAGCCGCCGTCGTGGGGCCCTTCGCCACCCCCGCCGTCCGGCGGGCCGCCAAAGGTGATGTTGTCGTTGTAGCGGTCGCTCCCCGCCTGCCACTGAGCTTCCGTGTTCGACGTGATCGTCAACGTCGATGCGCCGCAGGTCGAGCCTTCCGCCGCGAAGATCTGGAGGGAGCCTCCGGAAGGAACTCCGGTGACCGTGATCATGACCCCCCCGGTGGTCGTATCCGGGGCGAGCGTGACCGACGTCGGGTCGGACGAGGACCAGGCGGCGGTGTTGCCGTCGTCGGTGATCGCCGGGATCTGGAACGTCTGCGCCGTGCTCCCCGGGATGAAGGCCGAGTACATCGGCGCGAAGGTGATCGGGATGCTCGAGCTCGCGCACGACCCCGGGGTCGAGTTGTTGACCGTCGAGTTGCCGCCACCGTCGTCGGAGCCCGGGTTCGTGCCGGCGCCGTCGGGGTTGTTGTTCCCTCCGCCGGGATTGTTGTTCGTGGTCGTGCTCCCGGAGCAGGCTGCGATGAGAGCACCCACGCCAATCGCCCCCGAGGCCAGAGCCACTGCCAGCGCTTTTCGGTTCGACAGGATCATCATCACACCCACCTTCAGGAAGGGAAAACGAGGTGGGAACATAGCCGCCGAACCGAGCGTGATCAAACGGCTAATGCGAGAAAGGCTGCGAACGAAAAGTTGTCGCGAGAGCGCGTGGAAAGTTCCGAGGGAGCGCGATCTTGACGCGCCTCGCCGGTACGCGCGAGCGGCACGCTCGTGGTGTCGAGCGCGCCTTTCGTGACGACGTACGCACCTTTCGTCCCGCCGGAGAGCCGACTGGCGCGCGCTACTTCGATCCGAGCGCGACGCTCCCGCCGCACGGGACATCCACCGATTGAGACGCGCCCGCGCTCCCCACCCGCACGACGTGAGTCCCACAGGGGACGTGGAGAGACGGCCCTTGGGACCAGGCGGCCACCTCGCCGTCAATCCAGATGCGGTGGTGACGAGCTGCGGGGGGCGGAATGATCGCGCCCAGCGAGGAGGCGGGAGGGGGGACGGAAACGGGAGCGGACGCGGGCGCGGGAACGGCGACGGCAGAAGATGGAGGGGCCGGGGCGGGATGGCTCACCGAGGCCGGCGGTGCGTCCACGCTCGCCGCCGCTCCTTGAGCGGGCGAGCGGAGATTGCTCGCAACCGCGAACACGAGGCCAAGGACGCCGACAGCAGTGAGGACGCCCGCGGCGGAAGCCGAGCGGACGGACCTCGACGGCGGGGCGGACGGAGGGTGACCTTCGATCGGAGGGAGGCTCTCCATGTTCGCGTTTGCGTTCGCGATCGTCACCCCGCGCGGCGTATGGAGCGACCAGCGCGACGACCGGAGAGTCTCTGGTAGCGCGGCGGGGACACCGATCGGGGGGGTCGGAGCGGACTGCGAGAGGAGACCGCGCGCCTCCCCGACCATCGATCGCACGCGCCCCAGACGCGTGATGAGCTCCGCATGCGCGAGCTCCATGTCGGCGTGCGCGCGAAGGAGCTCGACCATCTCGCCGGCCGAGAACGTGCGGTCCTCCGGATCGCGCGACAGACCGCGGCCGATCGCGTCGGCGAGCGTGCGCGGAATACCGGCGCGCATCCGTTCGATCGGCGGCAAGCGCGCCTCGAGCATCAACGTGAGGAGCTCTAGCTCGGGGAGGCGCTCGTCGAACGCGGGGCGACCCAGGAGGAGCTCGCGAAGGACGAGGCACCCGGCGTAGACGTCCGTTCGCGGCGTGACCGGATCTCCCGTCACCTGTTCGGGGGCCATGTACCCGTAGGTACCTTTCATCAGCCCCGCGCGCGTGTCGCCGGAGACGCCGATCACCTTGGAGAGATCGAAGTCACCGAGCTTCACGAAGCCGTCCCAGGGGATGAGCACGTTCGAAGGGGAGACGTCGCGGTGGATGACGGGGGTAGTCTCGCCGGTGCGTGGGTCCTTCGCCGAGTGCGCCGCAGCGAGCGCCGCGAAGACGCGCGACGCGATGAAGAGCGCGACGCCGTCGCTCAGCGGTTCGCGCCGCATGCGAAGCCCCTCGAGGAGCTTCGCCAGCGACAAGCCGTCGACGTACTCGAGCACGAGCGCGAGGTGCCCTTCGTGCGAGAAGAAGTCGAAGAGCTGCACGATCGCCGGATGTGCGACGCGCGCATACGCGAGCGCCTCGGCCGCGAGCACGGCCTGGCGCTCCGGCTCATCCTCGCATCGCGCGAGGAGGCGCTTGATGACGACGCTTCGCTCGAAGTTCCCGGGGAACAGGCGCGTGGCGAGAAGGACCTCGCTCTTCCGGCCGAAGCCGAGGCGACGGACGATCCGATAGGGTCCGATGGATCCGTACTCCGCAACGCCTGAAGCCATGATTGCGTCCCCCGTGACAAGCTCGCCGAGCGACGACTTCGCGCCGACAGTGCGGGAAAGGGTGAGCTCCAGCCATTGTCATTAGCGGCAAGCACTTCGCAACAGTGATCGTTTTGATCATGCCCTCACGTTCTCGCGTTTCGCCCGCGTCTCGCGTAACAGGTGACGCGTAACGCGTGACGCTCGTACATGAGCTCCGCCCGCCCTACGCAGTTGCGTGAAGCGCGGCGCACGGCTCAACGAAATGCGCTCGTTCGAAGAGACGTGGTTGAAAAGGGACCGCCGCGTTTTCCGCGCTACATCTCTCGAACGTAGGCAGCGCCGCGCGCAGCGCGGACGCGCCGTCCGGAGGCCGTCGCAGCATCCATGGTCGTCTCCAAGCGCTTCTTCTCCTGGTCCGACGTCGTCATCCGACGTTGGCTCGTTCGCCACCCGTCGTTCCTCGTGAAGATCGTGCAGACGCGCGGCGTCTGCAGCGACGACGTGCTTTGGGAGAAGCCGCGCCTGTGGGCCGTCGTGCCGGAGTGGCCGTGCGCGGCGATCCCGACGCGCGGCCACGGCCTCATGCGCGACGGGCGCACGTCGGTGGAGATGCAACGCGGATACATCGGCTACGTCGAGCGAGGAGGGGACTTCCGCGCGCGGACGGAGCCCGCCGATGCGTTCGGCGTGTTCCTGCAGTGGGACCCTGCCGTCTTCGGGAAAGCCGGAGGACCGAGCATGTCGCGCACACCGCTCGCCGCCGCCGATCTCGCGCGGATCGACCGCACGCTCGCGCGGATCGTCACCGGCGCGCCGGGCCTCGAGGGGGACGCCGTGGATCTGTTCGCCGTGATCGGGTCCCTAGGCATGCTCTCGGATCGCCCCGCGCTGGGCGATCTCGTTCTCCCCCCCTCGCCGCGCGTCGCGCGCGTGGGAGAGGCGATCGACGGCGTCCTCTCGCGATCGGGCGTAAGGCCGATGGTCGTCGACCTGATGCGCGCGCTCGATTGCTCCGAACGCCAAGCGCGCTACCTGGTTGGCGAGTACGTCGAGGCGTACGCGCTTCAGGGGGCGAGGGAGTGGCGCACCCTGGTCAACGTCTGGACGACCTACCTCGCAGGCCTGTTGATGACGGCGAAGGGGGCGACGACCGAGGGGGTGGCGGGGCTCCTCGGTTATGGGTCACCCAACGCCCTGTGCCACGCCCTGACGAACGCCGGGCTTCCGTCGCCGGGGGAGATGCGACGGATCGTGGCGCAGCTCACCTGAGTCGTCGCGGCCGCGCGACCGCCGCGAGCGGGGAATAGCCGCGAGGTCCGGGTGGTACGCTGAAGGAACCCCGTGGACTTCGACGGCAACGTGCTCCTCCTCTCGCTCGCCATCGGCGGCGTCGGGTTCGTTTGCCTGGCGTACGGGAAGAAGCAGGGGCGCGTGCCGCAGATGATCGCGGGGATCTTGCTGCTCGCGTATCCGTACTTCGTGTCGAATCTCTGGCTGATGGGGGCGATCTCCGTCGCGATCCTGGGGGCTCTCTGGCTCGCGGTGCGGCTCGGCTGGTGAGGGCTTGCGCGGCACGCCCCCCCAGGGCGACGATTCCCTGAGGAGGCTTCGATGACGCACCGTTCGCTCGGGTCCTTGTGCGGGCTGCTGATCGTGAGCGCGGGGGCGTTCGGCTGCAGCAGCTCGTCCCCTCCCGCGGCCGACGGCGGGCCCCTGAGCCCCACCTTCACGAACGTCTATCAGGCGATCCTCGAGCCGCAGTGCAGCCTGCACCACGCGGCGGGAGCCGCAGACTCGTTTCTCACGTTCGAGACGCAAGCGAACGCCTACAAGACCCTGGTCAACGTGAAGGCGTCAGGGCCCGCATGCGGGATCGTGACCCCCGCGGAGACGCGAGTCGTGCCGGGGAGCGCCTCGACGAGCCTGCTCTACCAGAAGGTCTCGGAAGCGACGCCACCGTGCGGCAGCCAGATGCCTCTGAATGCGAACCCGCTCAGCGCAGCGAATCAGGCGCTGATTGAGGACTGGATCAACGCCGGCGCACCGAACAACTGAGGAGCAGCGCGGGCGGCAGTCGCTTCCGGCGGCTCATTTCCTTGAGCCGTCCCGGTCGTCCTGAGCGACTTCACTTTCATGCGGCACCAACTCCGCCCCCTCGGCGTCAAGATCCCGCTCGCCCCGATGGCCGTCGCCTTCGTCGCAATCACCGGATGCTCCGGCGGACCCGCCACCACCTCCACCCCCGACACGCCTCCCGGGGGAGGCAGCAGCGGCTCGAGCAGCGGAGGCTCGAGCGGCGGGAGTAGCAGCGGGGGCTCGAGCAGCGGCAGCTCCGGCGGAGCGTCTTCGAGCGGGTCGTCCTCCGGCGGGTCGAGCGGCTCCTCCAGTGGGTCATCGAGTGGATCGTCGAGCGGCTCCTCCAGCGGCTCGTCGAGCGGAGGCTCCTCGAGCGGCTCGACCCCCGACGCCGGCGGCACAGCCCCCGCTGGCCTCGTCTTCAGTCCGTACAAGGACACGAGCATCAACATGAACTGGAACACGAACGTCATCTCGACGGACGTGACCGGCACGACGACCACGTTCGCCTCCGACATCACCGCGGCGGGCGGAAAGACGATCACGTTGGCCTTCGCCACCGGCGAGTGCGGCGGCGAAAACTGGGCCGGCGTCGCGGGGGACGCGATGGCCACGGCGAACGTCTCGCTCCTCTCCGGCGCCGGTGTGAGCTACATCCTCTCGACCGGCGGCGCAGCAGGGAGCTTCACCTGCGGCACCGACTCCGGGTTCGCGACGTTCGTGAACCGCTGGGCCTCCTCGAACCTCATCGGGGTCGACTTCGACATCGAGGCGGGGCAATCGACGAGCGTCATCAGCGACCTCATCACGCGCATCCAGACCGCGCACGGCACCTTCCCGAACCTCCGCTTCAGCCTCACGCTCGCCACGCTCGCGAACAACAACGGCGCGAGCACCGCCGCGTCGCTCGGCTCGTCCGCCCCGGACAGCTTCAATTCGTACGGCGACGAAGTCCTCGCGGCCGTACAGAGCATCCTCGGGTTCTCGAGCCCCTCCACCTGGCCGAGCTACCTCACGGTCGACCTGATGACGATGGACTACGGCTCACCGAGCGACGGCGTCTGTGTCGTCTCCGGCGGCGCGTGCGACATGGGCCAGTCGGCGCTACAGGCCGCGTACAACCTGCACGACCACTGGGGCGTTCCTTATTCGAACATCGAGCTCACCCCGATGGTCGGGCAGAACGACGCGAGCAGCGAGCAGTTCACGCTACAGAACGCCGATACGGTTGCGCAGTTTGCGATCTCGCAAGGACTCGGCGGCGTGCACTACTGGTCGTACGACCGCGACACCGACTGCGCCGCCGGCTCGGCATCGGCGACGTGCAACTCGATGGGGACGGGCTACGCGGGCGCGCACGGCTTCCTCGAGCGCTTCCTCGGCGACGGGCTTCACTGACCCGCGGAGCGCGCGAAGATCGTCACCCGCGCCGCAGCTCGGCCAGCAGCACCTGCAGGTCGCGATCGACTAGCCCGACCTTCTCCTCGGGAAGCAGCCGCGCGAGCTGCCGGAGGAGCTCGTCCTTTCGTTCGTCCGCGCGCGCTGCTTCGACGCTCATCGGGCCGCTCCTCCGCGCCATCGGCGGCAGCTCCCTCGCGACGGGCATCTTCGACGAGGTCGCCGGCGCCGCGACGCGCATCGCGGTGGACGAGCCCCGCTCCGGCGCGCGCGCCCGCTGCCACGCGTCGAAGAGCTCGCGCAGCTGCGGCGTCAGCCGAGCGCCGAGCTCGCCCCCCTTGGGAACGAACCGCGTGATCCCGAGCTGGCGCAGGAGATCGATGTCCGCCTCCCTCGCCCCCGCGCTCACCGCGATGATCGCGCACTGATCGGCGAGGTGCGCCCCGCGCATCATCATGCAGAGCTCGATCCCGTTCATCCGTGGCATGTGCAGATCGAGCAGCATCGCGTCCGGTGGTCGCTCGCGCACCGAGAGGAGCGCCCGCTCCGCGTCCTCGACGACCGCCACGCTCGCATCCGGCAGCGCGCGCTGGGCGTACATCCCGAGGAGCTTTCCCAGTGCCGGGTCGTCGTCCACGACGAGGACGGTGAACTTCTGCTGCGCGACCGGCGCCTCGAGCGCCTCGCGCACGGCACGCAGACGAAACACGACGGCCTCCATGCTCGGCGGCCGATCGAGCGGGTCCTTCGCGAGCATCTCGCTCACGAGCGACGCGAGCCGCCGCGGCACGTCTGGGCGCGCGTCGCGAAGATTGGGCGTCGGGAGCCGCCCGTGCAGCATCAACGTCTCCACGGGGGTCTCCCCCTCGAACGGGACCTCGCCCGTGAGAAGCTCGTAGGCGGTGATCCCGAGCGCATAGGTGTCGAGGTAAAACGCATTGCGCGGGTCGACGTCCTTCTTCGTCGACTCGGGGGCCATGTACTCCGGCGTCCCGCTGATCACCGCATCGCCCGCGTTCTCCGGCCGGAAGAGCCCGAAGTCCATCAGCACGATCCGCCCATTCGGCGTGAGCATGATGTTCCCCGGCTTGACGTCCCGGTGCGCGATCCCCGACCTGTGAACGGCCGCGAGCGCGTCCGCTACCGGGATGATCACGTCGAGCGCTTCGCGGACGTCGAAGGGCGCCGTGTCGCTCCGTCGCTTCGCGAGGAACGACTCGAGGTCAACCCCGTACAGAAACTCCATTACGAGGTACGAGATCCCCCGGTGCGTCCCGGTGCCGTACACGTCGATCATCCCCGGGTGACGAATCGACGCGATCGCCTGCGCCTCCTTGAGGAGGAGCGACTTCTCCACGAGCGGCCAGCTTGCCTTGATCGCGACGCGCCGGCTCAGCGCCAGATCGTGCGCACCGTAGACCCGTCCCATCCCCCCTTCGCCGAGCACGCTTCGAATCTCGTAGGAGCCGGCGACGATCTCGCCGATCTCGAAGAGGTCCGTGTTCTCCGCCATGCAGCCACGAGCGTAGCAGCGTTCGCTGGTGCTCGGGCGCGCTACACTTCACCGCTTGGACAGCCGTGACCGCCAGGACCGCCCGGATCCGCCGGCCGAGCTTCCTGGCGAAACTACCGCCGACACGGTGAGCCTCGGGGACGCCCCGGGGCCGCGGTCGCGCCTCGATCGCGGTGTTTGCGTTGGACGCTACGTGATCATCGACTGGCTCGGCGAAGGGGGGATGGGGGTCGTCTACAAGGCCTACGATCCGGAGCTCGAGCGCGCGGTCGCGCTAAAGCTCCTGCACACGGCGGGAGCTCCGCACTCGTCATCCGCCTCGGGCCATCGCGAGCGCCTGCTTCGAGAGGCCAAAGCGCTTGCGCGCCTTTCGCACCCGAACGTGCTCGCTATCTTCGACGTCGGGACGTTCGGCGACGACGTGTTTCTCGCGACCGAGTTCGTCGAGGGGCCGACGCTCGCCGCATGGCTGAGAGAGAGAAGGCCCGCGCGGGAAGAAGCGCTGCCGATGCTGCTGGATGCGGGCGAAGGGCTCGCCGCCGCGCACCGCGCGGGGCTGGTGCACCGCGACTTCAAGCCCGCCAACGTCATCGTCGCGAAGGACGGCCGGGCTCGCGTCCTCGATTTCGGTCTCGCGCGCGCGGAGCAATCGGAGCGTCCGCCGGGCTCGTGGCGCGGAGCCCCTCTCCCGGTTGAACCGTCGCTCGAAGACACCACCCACCCCGCGACCCCCGCGGGAGAGGGGCCGGTGGTGACGGCTCGCGAGTCGAGCGAGCCCCCCGCCTCGAGCACAACCTCCCGTTCCGCCGGCTTGCTCGACCAGACCATCACCCAGTTCGGTCAGGTTCTCGGTACCCCTCGCTTCATGGCCCCCGAGCAGCACCTCGGGCGTATGGCAGACGCCCGGAGCGATCAGTTCAGCTTCTGCGTGACGCTCTACGAGGCGCTCTACGGCGAGATTCCGTTCGAAGGGCGCGGCGACGAGTACGCGATCAACGTCACGCAAGGTCGCGTACGAAGCCCCCCCGCAGGCTCCGACGTCCCGCGCTGGCTTCGGCTCACAGTGCTCCGGGGTCTGTCGGTCGTCGCGAGCGACCGCTTCGCGTCGATGGACGAGCTCCTCACCGTCCTGCGCGCAGACCCGATGGCTGCGCGCAAGCGGTGGCTCGCGATCGCGGGGAGCGCTGTGATTCTCCTCGGCGCAGGGCTCGCGCTGCGTCACTCCCGCCCCCCGGCTGAGCCGCCGTGCCGCGGCGCAGAGCGCAAGCTCGACGGAGTGTGGGACGACGCACGAAAGCAGGCGGTCCATTCCTCGTTCGCGGCCACGGGGAGCCCGGGCGCAGAGGATGCGTTCAGGCGCACGCAGGCCGCCCTCGACGACTACGCGCGCAGTTGGGTCGCGATGCACACCGACGCCTGCATGGCGACGCAAGTCCGCAAGGAGCAATCGCCGGAGCTGCTCGACCTGCGCGTCGAGTGCCTCGGCGAGCGGCTCGAAGAGCTCCGCGCCCAGGTCGACGTCTTCGCTCACGCCGACGCATCCATCGTCGAGAGCGCCCTCCCGGCGGCGCGCGGCCTTCCCCGCCTCCGCGCGTGCGCGGACATCGCCGCCCTCCGCGCCCCGGTTCGCCCGCCGTCGGACGAGGCGTCGCGCGTGCGCGCCGAAGAGCTTCGCACCGAGCTCGCGAGGGCGAAGGCTCAGCAACGCTCCGGGAACTATGCGACGGCCCTCACCCTCGCGGAGAAAGCGACCACGCTCGCCACTGCGCTCGGCTATCGGCCGGTCGAGGCAGAGGCGCTCTTCGTCCTCGGCGACGTGCAGGACGACCGCGGCGACTACCCCGCCTCCGAGAGGACGCTCCGTGCCTCGTTCGCTGCGGCGCTCGCCGGTCACCACGAAGCGCAGGCCGCGCTCACTCTCACCGCTCTCGTCGCGGGGGTCGGCCTACGTCAGGCGCGCTTCGCGGAAGCGCACGACTGGGCGAAGCTCGCGGAGGCGGAGACCGAGCGCTCGAGCGACCCGGTGCTCAAGGGAGAGCTCGCGAAGACCGAGGGGCGCGTCTTCGTGCGCGAAGGGAAATACGAAGACGGCCGGGTCGCCATCGAGCGGTGCCTCTCGCTCTGGGAGCCAGCGCTCGGCGAGGACGACCCCTCCGTCGCCGGAGCGCTCACGGACCTCGGCAACATCTACTTCGAGCAAGGCGACTTTGCCGCCGCAGGCGCCAAGTATTCCCGCTCGCTCACGATCCTCGAGAAGTACCTCGGTCCCGATAGCCCGTTCCTCGCCCCGAACCTGAACAACCTCGGCGAGATCTCGATCGGCCTCGGCGACTACGCCGTCGCAGCCAACGCGCTGGAGCGGGCGCGCGCGCTCTGGGAACGTGCCCTCGGCCCCGACCATCCGAAGGTGGCTCTGGCCCTGAACAACCTGGCGCGGGTGCGCGCGGCCCAAGGAGACGCCGACGGCTCACTCGCGATGGCCGAGCGCGCGCTCGCGATCTGGCGGGCCGCGCTTCCGGCCGAGCACCCGGACGTGGCGCTCGGGATGCACGGCGTCGCGGAGGCGAGGCGCGCCAAGGGGGACTATCCCGGCGCGCTGGCGATGGAGGAGAGCGCGCTCGCGCTCCGCGAGAAGATCTACGGCCCCTCCGCCCGCGACGTGGCCGAGTCGCTCGTGTCGATCGGCGAGACGCGCCTAGCCCAGAGGAGTCCCGCGGCGGCGGAGCCGCTCGCAAGGGCGCTTCACATCGTCGAGAGCGAAGTCCGCGCCCCGACGGACGTCGCCGGCGTGCGTTGGGACCTCGCGCGGGCCCTCGCCACGAGCGACAAGGCACGCAGCCGTACGCTGGCGACCGAAGCGCGCGCGACTTATGTACGCTCTTCGAGCCCGCTTGCGACGAAGCGGACGGCCGAGATCGACGCGTGGCTCGCCGGTGGGCAGGGGCCTTAGAACTCTGCGTCGGCCTGATTTCGCTTCAGCGGATGGCCTTCGCGGCCGATAGGATGCGTGACGTCATACGATGCGCATCGTACACGTCGTCTTGCAGCTGCGGATGGGGGGGCAGGAGCGGTTCATCCTGAACCACTCGCGCGAGCTCACGGCGCGCGGTCACGACGTCACGGTGATCTCGATGAGCGAGGGGGGAGACCTCCGCCGCGACTTCGGGCCGATCCCGACGATGGACGTCCTCTTCGTGCCCGGGGGATCCAAGCTCATCTTCTACGCGCGACTCGCCCGCGCGCTGCGCGAGCTCCGCCCGGACGTCGTTCACACGCACAACTCGCTCCCCCTCATCTACGCCGCCCCCGCGGCGAGGATGGCCGGCGTGAGGCGAGTGGTCCACACGAAGCATGGGGCGAATCCGAACTACACGATTGGGCCGCTGCTCCTGGCGCGACTGGCAGCGCGCACGCTGACGGCGTTCGTCGCGGTCTCCGAGGGGACCGCGGAGACGGCACGAGCGCGCGAGCACCCGTCGGAACGCATCCTGAGCGTCATCCCCAACGGCGTGCCGCTCGAGCAGTTCGGCGCGGACCCATCGGCCCGTGGGCGCATTCGCGCCGAGCTCGGCATTCCTCCCCAGGCGGTGGTGATCGGCACGGTCGGACGGCTCGCGGCGGAGAAGGACTATCCGTTCCTCGTCCGATCCGTCGCTCCGATCCTCGGCGAGAAGACGCGCCTCGTGCTGGTCGGCGAAGGGGGGGAGCGTGGAGCGATCGAAGCGGCGATCGCCGAGCACCTGCCGCCGGAGCGCCGGGCGTTCGTTCGGATGACCGGCGCGCGCAGCGACGTCGCCGCGCTCTTCGCGTCGTTCGACCTCTTCGTGATGAGCTCGAAGACCGAAGGGCTACCGCTCGTCGTGCCAGAGGCGATGGCCTCGCGCCTGCCCATCGTGGCAACGGCCGTCGGAGGGCTCCCCAGCATCGTCCCGCGCGAGGTCGGACGCCTCGTTCCCCACGGCGACGAAGCAGCCATGCGAGGAGCGATCGAAGAGCTCCTCGGCTCGCCCGAGAAGCGACGCACGCTCGGAGACGCCGCGCACGCCTACGCGCACGAACGCTTCACGCTCGCGAGGATGACGACGGAGTACGAGCGGCTCTATTGCGCCGTTTAGGCCGCGCCCGTATCCCCCCGATCTGGTAGCGTCCCTCCGCGTTCGATCATGCTTTTCCCGCTCTTCGTCGCCCCCGTGGCGGTCACGGACGCAACCTCCGTGCAGACCGACACGAGCGCGTCGACGCCGCTCGATCCGACGACGGGGCGGCCTATCCCGCCCCGCGACGAGTCGGGTCAACCGCTCGTCCCTACTGACGCGACCGGGCAGCCGATCATCCTGCGTGACGAGTCGGGACAGCCTCTCCCGACGCCGCCCGATACGGCCGGGACCCCCACGCAGCCCGACTCCCTCCTGGTGAATCGGGGCGGCGGCGTCGAGTTCGATCCCGCCATGGCAGCGCTCCGTGTGCGCGGCGAGGGGACGGTGTACCGGCTGCATGTCGAGCTCGTCGAGGGATACAACTCGAACGTCGTCCAGACCGGGCTCGCCCCCGCCGTGCCGCACCCGGCGCTCTTTACCGGCCTCGATGTCGGCTTGGAGCTCCTCACCGCGACCTCGCCGACCGATATGCAGGTCATCCGCTTCGTCGTGCGAGGACAGCAGTACGTCCCCCTCGACGGCTACCACGAGCTAGACGACGGGACCGTGACGGCCTCCTTCGCTCGAACCTTCACGCTGAGCCCGCGGACGTTCGTGACGAGCACCGTCTTCGGCACGCTCACCTCGTCGAACTCCGCGCTCATCTCGGACGGCCCGGTCTTGGTGCCGGATCCCTCGGAGCTCACGCGCGTCTACACCGAGGACCTGGCCCGTATCGGCTTCGTGCACGAGCTCGGGCCTCGCTGGCGGCTCGTCGGCGGCGCCGACGTGACGGTCCAGGCGACGATCTCCGAGGCTCCCTTCCAGGAACCGAACGGGACCCTCATTTATCACAGCGGCCTCGACGACATCGTCCCGGGGGCCGATCTGACGCTCACGCACGATCTCGATCCGTACAACATCGGCATGTTGATGGCTCGCTACGAATTCACGGACGTGCCGTTCGTCGCGAACTACACGACTGATCCGCCGACCGCCGCCGGCTCATCGACGACCAACTCGGTCCTCGCTCGCGCAGGGTGGGCCCACGCATTCACCGATCGCCTACGGACGACGTTGTGGGCCGGCGCAACGATCGCGGACCCCCCCGCGCTCGATCCTGTCCGGAGCGAGGTGGTGAGCCCGACCGGGGACCTCCTCGTCACGTATGTCAGGTCCTACTGGAACGTGATCGCCGAGGCCGTCTACTCGTACGGCTCCCTAGATCCGCGGCTCGGGTTCGGGCCCGGAGAAACCGCGAAGCTCATCGTGCAGGGGATTCCCTACCCTCATGGGAGCTGGAACAACCTCGCCGTCCTCGCCAACGGCATCGCCGATAACGCGGAGTACATCCAGGGAGCGGCGAGCAACGGGCAGCCCCTCTATGCGCAGCTGACCTATGTCGCCGCGAGCGTCGAGGCGCGCTACGGCCTCAACAACTGGCTTGGCCTCATTGCGGGATACAGCGTTCACGAGTCCGTCTTCGGCGGCGCCGGCGCGTACCCCCCCCTGCTCCGGAGCATCGCCTTCGCCGGGGTCTCCGGGTACTTCGCCGACGACCACTCCTTGCCGCTCCTGACGACGTTCACCTCGCCGACGACGCCGATGTGACCGTGACCGTGACGGGCGCGCTGGGCGCGTCAGCGCGCGCCGATGCGGAGGAGCACGACCTTGACCGTGTCGAGCATGATCGAGAGGTCGAAGAGGAGGTTGTAGCTCTTGATGTAATAGAGGTCGTACTGCAGCTTCTCGACCATATCCTCCGTCGAGGCACCGTACCTGCAGCGCACCTGGGCATGGCCCGTTACTCCCGGCTTCACGTAGAGCCGCTGCTTGAAGAACGGGACCTGCTGCTCGAGCTGCTCGATGAACACGGGGCGTTCGGGGCGCGGGCCGACCATGCTCATGTCGCCACGAAGGACGTTCCAGAGCTGCGGGAGCTCGTCGAGGCGCGACTTGCGGATGAACTTGCCGACGCGCGTGACGCGCGGATCGTTCTCCTGAGCGAACTGCGCGCCGGCCTTCTCCGCGTCGGTCCGCATCGAGCGAAACTTGTAGATGGTGAAGAGCTTGCCGAACTCGCCGGCGCGAACCTGGCTGTAGAGCGTCGGTCCCGGCGACTCGAGACGGATCGCGAACGCCGTGAGGAGCATCAGCGGTGCGCTGAGCACAAGGCCGATGACGGAGACGCCGACGTCGAGGATCCGCTTCAAGCGACGGGTCCCCGGTCGCGCAGAGAAGCCCTCGGCGAAGATGAGCTGGCTCGGCTTGAGCTCGCGCACGTAGAGCTTGGAGGTATTCCGCTCGTAGAAGTGGACCCCCTCCTCCACCTCCACCCCGCGGAACTTGATCTCGAGGAGCTGCTCGACGGGGAGCGTCCCGCGCCGGTCGGGATAAGCCACGAGAACGAGGCCAACCTCGAACCTGTTCACGATGTCGAAGAGCTCACCATAGGTACCGACCACCCCCTGCGTGGGGTCGACCTGGAAGCGGTCGCGCGCGAGCATCCCGACGAGCTCGAACCCGAGATCGATGCGCGCGCTGATCATCTCGCGCAGCTCGCGGGCCAACGCGCCGTTCCCCAGGATGACGACGCGACGCAGAAAGCCCTCGTTCGTCGTCACGCTGTCGTAGAGGGTCCGCCATGACGGGAGGACGAGCGATACGAGCGCGACCGCCACGAAGAACACGCCTCGCCCCAGCTGCAGAGCAGGAAACGGGTACCAGAGAAGGAAGAGGAGGGCGCTTCCGAGCGCGAGTGCGCGGAGCACGCGCTCGTAGTTCGCCCGGGTGTTGCGCACCGCCGAGAAGTCGTACATCCCGGCGTAATAGAACGCCCCCTGCATCACGACCGCGAAGAGAACTGCCTTCCGCGTCGCGTTGGGACTGGTAAGCCCGTCATGAACGCCCAGGCGCAAGCACCCGGCGAGGACGACTAGAATGGCGCAGAGCGCACCCTCGAAGCAGAAGAGGAGGAGTCTCCGCGGATTTCGAAACAGCTCGACCATCGCGTCACGGAACGATGACGGTGTCGCCCGTCTGGAGCGCGAGGTCCTCCTGCAAGTCGCCGTCGTTGACGACGGCGCCGTAGTCGAAGGGGATGCGGCGCTCCCCGTGCGAGTCCTTGCGTACGATGATGATGCGGTCGGGGCTCGCGAAGCGGGTGAAGCCCCCCGCCAGCGCGAGACCGTGGAGGACCGTGACCTGGTGGTTCGGGGTGAACTCGCCGCTCCGCTGAACCTCTCCGACGACGTAAATCTTGTAGGACCGCACCTCGGCCACCTGGACGCTCACGGGGGGGTTGTCCTGGAAGAAGCGCGCGGAGCGCTTGGCGATGTCCGCGCCAATCTCGTCGACGGTGCGCCCGTCGGCGTCGACGTCCCCCACGAGCGTGAGCGAGAATTTTCCGTCGGGACGTACGGTTACGAGCTGGCTCAGCTCCTCGTGCTTCCAGACGCTGACCTTGAGCTGGTCGCCTGGGCCGACGCGGTAGCCGAGGGCGTTCTCCGCCTTCCAGTTGTAGATCGGATGGCCGCCGCAGGCGGCGGTGGCGGTGACCAGCCCTGCGAGAGCCAACGCGAACGCGAACCCTAAGACGCGCATGGCCCTACGGATATCACACGGGGCCCCCCCTTGTTGCGAGCTCATCGCTTGACGGAGCAAGGGTCGCAAGCAAAGCTCCGCCGATGCTGCGCCAATTGTCCACCTCGCTTCCGCTGCTCGCGGCGAGCATCCTCACGGTATCGGTCGCAAAGGCCGACCCGCCCACTCCCTCCGGCTCGCACCCGCGGCTCTTCCAGAGCGCAGCGCAGCTCGCGGCCTACAAGGCGAACGTCACCAACCAGTCCACCGCCGCGGCGAGCATGCTCGCGGAGTGTGAGGACACGTTCAGCGAGCCGAACGAGTACACGACCCGAGGAGGAGAGGACGGCGACAACTGGCCGGGGTCCGCCGTCGCTTGCGCGTTCTCGTACGTTGCGACAGGTAACAGCAAATATCTCACGCAGGCGCTCGTGTACTGGAACGCCGCGCTGAACGACGATCAGAACCTCGGGGACAACCTCGGCTGCGTGCAAGGGGTGAGCACGGACTGGCAGACGTGGGCAGCAGGCGATCAAAGCACGGCCGCGCCACCGGTGATCGTGACCGTGACTCACGACGATGGCTACGGGATCCGCTGGTACGGGCCGGACCTCGCGATCACCTACGACTGGCTCTACAGCGCCCCAGGAGTCAGTCAGGCGCTCCTGACGCAGACCCAGGTCTGCATGACCAACTGGCTCGATTACTACACGGCGTACGGCTACCACAACACCGAAGCCGGAGCGAACTACAACGCGGGCTACATCGTGGCGAAGGCATTCGGCGCCGTCGCGATCGGAACCGACGGCGCCGCGGACGGCCACCTGTGGACGCAGGTCCTCGACACCGACATCGGCACGCTCCTCGAGGGGACGGGCTTGGCGGGGGTCGACGGAGGCGTTGGAACCCCCGCCGGGGTGATGGTCGGGGGCGATTGGCTGGAAGGGTGGGAGTACGGCCCGATGGGGGTGCTCCATTATGCGGCGGCGGTGGCAGCGCTCGAGTCGGCAGGCGCGTCCCTCCCGTTGATGGATGCGTGGACGAACAGCCTCGTCCTACGCAACCTCTACGCGGCGACCCCTTCGT
Source organism: Polyangiaceae bacterium (assembly GCA_052147435.1). Taxonomy (GTDB): domain Bacteria; phylum Myxococcota_A; class Polyangia; order Polyangiales; family Polyangiaceae; genus JBKQKP01. Next base: position 66,412 of record JBKQKP010000098.1, read on the forward strand.
GGAACGAGTGGTATTGCGGCGACGGCGACAACAGCGACACTGGCCCGAACAACTCGCCGAGCTTTCCCGAGGTGGACGCGGTCCTCATTGGGCCTTCGAGCGACCAGGCCGCTGCCTGGGCGCTATCGATCAAGCAGGAGACGAACTGCGGGGCCACGAGCAGGAACGCTTTCATCCACGACGCGATCGCCGAGACGCGCGCAGTGACGGCGCAGGACTACACGACGCAGACCCCGGCGCCGCCGCTCTGGTACTACTCGCACGGGACGCGCATGGTCTACGCGCGAACCGCGTGGAAGAGTCCGAGCGCGTTCTGGAGCGTGTTCATGTCGCCGCCGGCGCTCAATTCGGACCACGAGCATTTTGCCGCCTCGAACTTCGTCTTCACCCGCGGCGCCGACGATCTCATCGTCGACCCCTCCCCCTACGGCGGCTACGCGACGTGGGAAACCAACGCCATCGCCGCCGACTCCGCGGCCGTAGCGGCAATCCCGAACCACAACTTCGCTCCCGGGCAGACGGGGTGGAGTCAGGCCGACATGCCGTGGGCGCGCGGCACGAGCGACGCGACGTACGCCGCACGGAGCGACTTCGCCAAAGGGTTCAACACCGAGACCGGCTCGGCCACCACCCCGACGACCGACATCCCCTACGCCCATCGCGAGTGGGTCATGTTGCCGGAAGGTGAGGTAGTGCTCATCGACCGGGTCGACACCGGCTCCGCGACGCGGAACATGTACGTGACGCTTCACACCAACACCGGAGGCGGCGGGCTAGCGCTGTCGAACGGCGTCTACCAGGGCAAGATCGGCTCGTCCCAAGTCGTGATTCATCCCGTCTCCATCGAAGGCGCCACCCCCGTCATCTCGCAGCCTCCGGTCGCCGACTGCACGCTCGACTGCGAGTACCCCTGCGCCATGTGCGATGTCGGGCGCTTCCCCTCCGATGCGTACCGCGTCACGATTCCCGGCCCGTTCGCCGTGGGCATCCACGTCATCGACGGGCTCGCGTCGACCGACCAGCCGGCCACCATCGATTCGATCAACGACGCGACGATTGACCCCAACAGCCAGAACACCGGTGTCATCGGGGCGAGCGTGTTCCGCAGCTCGATGCAGAGCTACGTCGTCGCCTCGAGCGCGAAGGACGGGGTCTCGCCGACGACGATGACCTACGGCGTGCCCGGCGGCTCAGCAGGGCGCCACATCGTCTTCGATGCGCCGGAGGCGTCCGACGGTACGTCCGCCGTGACCGCGACTGCGCAGTCCGGACGCTGCGTCGTATCGATCACGGCGGGCTCCGGCGGTGGCTTCACGGGACAGCCGCTTATGTTCAGTGTGACCAATGCCACGAGCGGCTGCACCGTGGCGGATTCCACGACGGTCACGCCTGGCGCCCCTCCAACCGGAGGAGGGATCGACGGCGGTGAGACTGGTGGCAGCAGCGGCGGCAGCGGCAGCGGCGGCAGCGCGGACAACGGAAGCGGAAGCCCGAGCGGTTCGAAGGGGGGCTGCGGGTGCTCTCAGGTGGGGGTCGCCCCGTCGAGAACGACGTTCCTGACCGCGCTTGGGCTCGCATTCGGCATTCTGTTCACCGCGAGGCGGAGTCGCCGACGTCTATAGTGCAGCCGAACGGCATGCGCCCAGACGGAAGGAACAGGCCCTGCGTCGCTCTGGGCGTACTCGCGACCGGGGCGGTAGTGTTGGCGGCTTCGACCGCCTGCCACAGGGGAAGTCACGACTTCCCGTCTCCGGACGTCGCCCCCACCGGAACCTCGTCGACACAGACGACGTCGACCGTGCCGGATCCCCCTCCGCTCCTGTCGGCGCGCATCGAGCCCCAGACGTGGACCCCCTCGGGATACTTGCTTCTCACCCGCGAGCGCCTCGCGGAGCTGCGCAAGAACAAAGGCGGCAAGGACCGCGACTGGCAGGCCCTACAGACGAACGCGGAGAGGGGCTTCACCGACCCCGATCCGTACGATTCGAGCCCGGAGAACCAGGCCGTCGTCTACCTCGTGACCGGCGAGACCCGCTTTGCGCAAGGAGCCTTCAAGCTCGAGCAAGCGCTAGAAGCGCACGACGTCGGCCACGACAGCTACCTCGACTTCGGCGACTTCATGCAGAGCGCCGCGTTCGTCCTCAACTATTGCGCGGACGCGCTCAGCGCCGATCAGAAGACGGAGCTGGTCCATTACCTCGAGAAGTGGACCCACGAGCTGTGGTTCGACAACAAAGGGTCGGGATGGGGGCTGAACGACGTCGGCAACAACTACTTCATGTCCTTTCTCAAGGGGACCGCCTACGCCGCGTACGCGCTCAAAGCGGCGAATCAGCCCTCCGCAGACAAGCTCATTGAGCTCTTCCGGAACAAGGTCGAGCGACCCGGAGGCCTCCTCACGTATCTGAGCTCGCGCGCAAAGGGGGGTGACTGGCTGGAAGGGGTGAACTACGGCGAACGCGCGAAGGAGCGGATGTTCGAAGCGTTCGCGGCGGCGGCGTCGATGGGGGGGCCGAACTACTTCACGCAGACCCCGTTCGTGCCGGAGTCCATCCTCTATGCGATCTATCAGCTCCAACCGGGCAAGAAGTTCATGGCGCCCACGGGAGACCTACCGCGCGACTCCGCGATGCCGGTGTCCCCGTACGATCGCGACTACATCCAGCTCGCGACGTTCTACACGAACGACGCGGTCGCGCGCGGCTACGGCGCGTGGCTCCTGAAGGAGGTCGCCCCGAGCTATTCAACGAACTCGTTCAACTGGCGCGGCGAGTACTACCGGGACGTCCTCTACCCCACTCCCTGGACGCCGACGCCACCGACGAACCTCCCGCTCACGTACCGGTCTCCTGGCACCAACTGGATCAACGCTCGCTCCGGGTGGGACGATCGCGCGACGAGCGTGACGATCCTCGCGGCCTCGGTGATCGACCAGAGCCACGCGCACTGCGACACGGGGTCGTTCGTCATCTGGAAGGGGGGATGGCAGGCCGTGGACGCGGTGACGTACAGCAAGTCGGGCCTGATCTGGGAGGCTGGCGCGCACAACATGATTCAGGTCGCAGGGAGCGAGCGACGGCCGGGAAAGAGCCGAGGCCTCGTCGCGTATGCAGACGCCGGCGACTACCTCTATGCACAGGTCGACGCGACGAACCTCTTCGCCAAGCGCGAGAATGGCGAGACCGCCACGCTCCTCGACGAGCTCACGCGCGAGATCGTGTACGTGCGCCCCGATACGGTAGTCACCTACGATCGCGTCGCCCCGAAACCCGCAGGGAAGGACTATTCCTGGCGGTTCCATTTCGCGACGATGCCGACTCAAGATGGGGGGCGCTACTCGGCGACGAACGAGGCGGGGAGCGCGTCGCTCATGTTCTTGTCGGACGGCGCGCCGAAGATCGCCCCCGACAACGACACCGATGACAAGACGACCGCGTGGCGGGTGGAGGTCGCGCCGAACGCGACCCAGCGATACGCGGCGATCGTCTCCGTGGCCAACGGCGCGCCGCCACCGCTCGCCGCAACCTCGGTGCGAGGTCCGGGGATCGAAGGAATCGCTTGGAGCAACCAGGTGGTCGTCTTCAGCGTCGCCGCGCGCGGCGCCCCAGCCGCTCTCCCCTTCACGTACACGATCAAGGGGACGGAGCCTCGAACCCAGACCCTCGTGAACATGGGCCAGCCGGTGGATGTCAGCGTGACGCGGGATCAGACGACGACGACGGTGCGAGTCTCCGCAGGCTCGCAGCTGAAGCCCGAGCAAGGGGTGGTTCACTTCACGAAGTGAGCGAACGCAGCGTCGTAGAAGAGCCGTATGCGCCCGAGGTAGGTGTCGGCGTCGACCCTCAAGTACCTCCCGTGCCCCGCCCCTTCCAGCACGAGCATCTCCTTTGGCTCGCCCGCGGCCGCAAAGAGCTGCTCCGTCATCCACGGCGGGCAGGTGACATCAGCCCCTCCCGCGAGGAGAAGCAATGGGCGAGGCGCGATGCGCGACATGAACGACGTCGTCGCGAGCTCGGCGGGAGGAGCGTGTCTGAGCGAAGCGCCGATCGCGGGCCACTGCGTGAGCGCCCTCCGCCAGCGAGGCTCATGACGGATCTGCTCGCGAGCCGACGTGAACGAACCGCTCATGACGACCGCACCGACGCGAGCCTCCGACGCTGCGACCCGCGCGACGAGACTGCTGCCCATGGAGAAGCCGAAGAGGCCGACCGCTGCAACGTCCGACTCGGCAAGGGCGTAGTCGACCGCGGCGTGTAGCGCGGTCCTCGACGGCGCTCCCCAGTGGACTCGACCCGAGCTCTCGCCGTGACCCGGGAAGTCGAAGACGACGAAGCCGTAGCCCGCGCGCGCGAGAAAGCGTGCCTCTGGAAGGAGACTCCTTCGATCGCCGGGCGACCCGTGGGCAAAGACGATGACGACGCCGTTCTCGGGCCGCCGGTACCAGCCCCGCACTTCTCCGACTTCTCCCGCGCGCGTGACGCTAGGAACGCGAAGCGCGACGTCCCGAAGGGGCTCGACGCCGGAGAGGTCGGCCGGGCGCGGAACGGGGTGGTGCTGTCCGACGAACGCAGAGAGCTGGCTGAGAAAAGCGCGCGCCGATGTCCACCCGGTGACGAGCCCGGCGGCCGAGACGACTCGCCGCCGCACTCGCCTCATGGACGCTCGATGCATCGGCTATCTCGCGAACCGGGTCTTCAGCGCGAGGAAGCGCCGCTCGAAGAGGTGCCACGAGGCGAAAGCGACGGTGGTGCTCACCACGAACTTCAGCGCCATGGCAATGAGCAGTGCGGCGAGGCGCGAGCCTGTGAGCACGGCGAGTCGGTCGACGGGGATCTTCTCGAAGAGCGGCGAGAGGGCCCCCTGGTAGAGGTAGATCCCGTAACTGTAGCGCCCGACGAACGTGAGGCCCGGACCGCTCAGAATCCTTGCGAAGCCTCTGTCCGGCGACCCGAGCGCAGCCCAGAGAACGACGCCCGAGCAGAATACGGCGAGCACGGAGAACCCCGCCGTCTGAATGAGGAACTCCTCCGAGTCGAACCCGTGGCTCTTGGCGATGATGCCCAGGAGGGCAACGCCCCCGGCGATGAAGAGCCCCTTCGCGATCCGAACCTGCTTCGCGAGCTCGACTCCGCTGCGCTGGAGCACCGCGAGCAAGCTCCCCATCGCGAGCGCGTCGAGGCGGCAGAGTGTGAACGAATAGATGGCTTCGGGTGAAACCCCTCCGCGAAACATCACCGTCCGCAGGATCGGCGAGGCGAGAATGATCGCGAGCGCAACGACGACGATCCCCCGCGCGGGGAGCAGGAAGACGAGGATCGGCCAGGCGAGGTAGAACTGCTCCTCGACGGCGAGCGACCAGGTGTGATCGAGGCTGAGCCAACCGGCGCTGAAGCACCAGCCGTCGTGCCGCAGGATCTCGATGTTCGATGTGTAGGTCCAGAGCCACCCTTGGCGCGACAGGATCGCCCCCACGCCGCTGGCCGCCGTCGAGAACACGAGCGGGCCCACGAGGAGCGTCAGCATCAGGGTGACGTAGTACGGCGGGAAGATGCGCAGCGTGCGGCGCGCGTAGAAGTTGCGGAAGAAGTGTGGGCGCTGCTTGGTGTCGAGGAGGATTCCGGTGATGAGGAAGCCCGAAAGGACGAAGAAGAGCTGGACCCCGGCCCAACCAAACTGTGAGACGGCGGCGAGGACGCGCGGGCCGAGGCCGTCGTGGCTCCGCGGCCCTCCATGGACCAACACGGCGAGGATCGCGCAAGCACGGAGCCCGTCGAGAGCGGCGATGTAACGGCCGCTCTGCTTCACCCGAAGCGCTCGACGAGGAAGCGCGTCACCACCTCCATGAGGCGGTCCTGGCTCCAGATCGCCGCGAACGTGAAGTCCGAGCCGTCCATCAGAACGAGGCTGAAGTTCTTCCGCTTCTTGAGGAGATCGAGCCCGGCGCCGGTCTGGACGTTGAGATGGTCGAGACCGGGATCGAACTTGCTGTACACGAGCAGCGTCTCGCACCCGCGCCCGAGGATGGTCTTGAACCGTTCCACGAGCTTCGTTTCAGTCGGGTCTCCGCGTAGGCGCCCGTTGAGCTTTTCGAGCTCCGATACCGCGACCGCCTTCGCGCGACGGACCACGGTTTCGAAGGCCGTCCGGTACGCGACCTTCCCCGTGAACGCCTTCACCCACGCCTCGGGGTCCGAGAGTCGGCTCGTGTAGTGGCTCCATGCCCGGGCGTTCTTGTGTCGCTGCTTGTCGAGCGCCTCCCCTTCCCCCCAAGAGAAGACCTGCGGGCGAAGCATGATGGCCCCTGCGACCCGGCTGTCGGCCAAGGCCGTGTGAAAGGCGTGGTACGCGCCGGAGCACATGCCGGCCAGAACGATCCGGTTGACGCCGCGCGACCGAAGGAAATCGATCGCGGCCTGGGCGTTTGTGACGGCGTAGGTCGAATACGAGTCGTTCGGTGGGACCCCTTCACGCGGAGGACTGTCCGCGAAGCTCTCGATGTCGAACCGGAGCGACGTGAAGCCCCGCGCCGCGAGAATGCGACTGAGCGGCACGTACATCCGGTGGGGTCCCATGTGAGGGTTCGCCCCCGTGTTGAGGAAGATGATCCCCGTCGGCGAAGCCGGCCTCACGCTCGACGGGGGTTCGGTGACGATGCCGAAGAGCTCACTCTCGCCTCCGAATCGCACCGCCTCCTCGCGCACGGGCGGAGTCGTAGAGTCCAGTCGGAGCTGGGAGGCCGAAGGAGAGTGGCGCGCGTCTGCGGGGGTGGCGACCGACCCCGAGCGGAGCGGGTGGACCTCCGAGAAGAAGCGGATGACGGTATCGAACGCCGCCTCGGGGACGATCGACTCGAGAGGGTCCACCATCATCGCCTGGTATCCGGGCGGCTCCAGGTACGAGACGTTCGCCCCGCACTCGGTCAGGTAGCTGACGAACGCGGCGTCTCCCCCGGGGAGGTCGTCTCGCCCAAGAACGAGGTAGCGCGGCGCCCCCTTGGGGACCTTCAGGAGGTTCACCCCCTTGAGGGACGCGATGGTCGACGCGGAGAGCATGAACCCCCCCGCTTCGTCCCCCCCCGCGACCTTCTCCCCTTTCGAGACAGACTCGGCCGGGTCGAGCCCGCGCGCGATTGCAATCTCGCGCACGTACGCTTTGCCGGCCACGCACGGAGCCCAGAGGACCATCGACTCGACCCCCCCGAGCTCGGGCGCCGCGAGCGCGGCGAGGAGGCCGCCGATCCGGATCCCAAAGAGGCTCACGGCCTTCGCGCCGCTCTGCGCCCTCGCCTCTTCGACGGCGAGCTTGACGCTTTCGCGCCATGCCTCGAGGCGCTCTGGATCGTAGTCGGAGCCCGAGGAGTCGCCTGTCCCGTGATAGGCGAAGCGGAGCACCGCGAAGCCCTCCTGATACAGTCGCTCCGCAAGGCGACCGTAGGCGCGGTACGTGGCTTCGGAGTCCCAGCCTATGGGGGGGCACAGCACGACGACCCCAGCGCGCCGCGCGGGCGTCGGCGAATAGAAGAACCCGAAGAGCTCGTGCGTGGGGCCGAAGTAGATCGGACGGCCGGCGACACAAGCAGCCTTGTCAGCCGCGTGATTGCGCCCAACGGCGGGCGCACTGGCAGGCTCGTCGTTCTTCGGGATCGCCCCCACCTGAGCCATCGAATGGACTTAGAGCTAGCGTCGGGCGTTCGGGCTGTCAACGCGCTGGGACCGACGCGGCGCATCGCGGAACCGTGCTAGCTTCCGCCCCGAAAAATCGATGACAGCCGTGAAGATGAGCGCGGTGCGCGGCGCGAGTTGGACCATCGCCGCGGGCTTGTCGGCGCGCTTCCTCACCCTCATCTCGTCGGTCGCGATCACGCACTACGTGACCCCTGCGGCCCTCGGGGATATCGGTGCCGCGAGTATCTTCGTCGTCACAGCGAACTCGCTGACGACGCTCGGGACGGGCCCCTACCTGATAGCGACGAAAGAGCGAGAGCGTAGCGAGACGTTTCACATCACCGCGCTCAACTTCGCCGGCGTCGTCGCGGTCGTGGCTCTCTCTCTCGCGGTTCGCGTGCCGCTGGGCAACTTCTTCAAGGCCCCGGACAGCGCGAAGTACCTCCCGTGGCTGCTCGGCTGCTTCGTCATCGACCGCCTGGCCTTCATCCCGGAGCGCCTGCTCATTCGGGAGCTCTTGTTCCGCCGCGTCGCGGCCGCGCGCTCGGCCGGCGACGTCTTCTACGTGATCTTCACGATCGGGTTCGCGTGGCTGGGATGGGGCCCCTACTCCCTCATCGCGGGCAACATCGCGCGAAGCCTCTCCAAGACGCTCGTCATGAACTCGGGGGTCGCCGCTGCGGAGTGGCTGACGGCGGCTCCGTTGAGGAAAGAGGCCTACCGGCGGATCTTTCGATTCGGCCTCCCGGTGGCCGGTCAGGGGATCATCGCCGGCGTGGCCGCCCGTTGGGACAACCTCTTGTTTTCCTACCTCTTCGGCGACGCTGCGATGGCTCGCTACAACGTGGCGTACAACCTCGCCGACCTGCCTGCCGATCAGATCGGGGAGCAGATCGGCGAAGTCCTCTTGCCTTCGTTCGCGAAGATGACCCCCGACGAGCGGGACGTGGCCGTCGTCGAAACAACGGGGCTCACGTCTTTGATTATCTTTCCGATTTCGATCGGACTCGGAGCGATAGCTCACACGCTCGTTCAGACGATCCTGACGCCCGCCTGGTACGAGACGGGCGGGATGCTCACCATCCTCGCTGCGGTCTCGGTGACGAGACCCCTCTCCTACCAAGCGGGTGCGTACCTCCTCACCATCGGCAGCCCGCGCATCCCCCTCGCCATCGACTGCGTGAAGCTCCTGCTCCTCTTCACTCTCATGCTCACCCTCGCGCGCATCGGGCCGCTCTGGGCCTGCGGCGCGGTCGGCGTGGCGTTCGGGACGGCGCTCCTCATCATGTGGTGGATCGTCGCGAAGAAGAGCAAGCGGCGAGTCTGGGACTTCGTCGCGGTATGTCTGCCGGCGCTGGCGGCGTGCCTCGTCATGACGGCGGGGGTCTTGGCGGCACGGTGGGCCTTCTCGAAGACGGGGATCCACGTTCGCGGTGTCGGGCTCGTGCTCGAAATCGTCGTCGGCGCCATCACGTACGTCGGTGCGCTCCCGATCGTGGCGCGCGAGGGGTCCAAGAAGCTCCTCGACATGATCAAGCAGGCGTACCGCTCGCGATCGGGGCGGGCGTGACCCCGTCTTTTGGGTCGTGATCCTCCCTCGGAAGGTAACGACCCTCCTTCGGAGGGTAACGACCCTCCTTCGGAGGGTAACGACCCAAATTTTTGGGTCGCGACCCTCCCTCGGAGGGTAACGACCCTCCTTCGGAGCCTAACGACCCTCCCTCGTTGGGTAACGACCCAAATTTTTGGGTCGCGACCCTCCGTTGGAGGGTAACGACCCTATTTTTTGGGTCGCGACCCTCCATTTTGGGTCGGGACCACTTCTGATAGCTTTCCGACCCGTGTCCAGCCAAACCCAGCCCGAGTTCATCGCGAAGACGAAGTCGATCGCCACCGAGGTCGCCGCCCCCAACGCGGCCGACGTCGACCAGCGAGCTCGCTTCCCCAACGAGACGTTCGACGCGCTCCGCAAGGCGAAGCTCCTCGCCGTCGCCGCCCCGCGAGAGGTCGGAGGGGAAGGGGCGTGTCTGCAGGACCTGGCCACGATGTGCACGGCGCTGGCCCAGGGGTGCGGTTCGAGCGGGATGGTCCTCGCGATGCACCACATCCAGGTCGCCTGCGTCGCGCGCCACGCGCTCGGGTCACCCTTCTTCCGCGACTACATGCGCCACGTCGCGGAAAAGCAGCTTCTCCTGGCGTCGGTGACGTCCGAGGTCGGAGTCTGGGGAGACACCCGATCGAGCATCTGCGCCCTGGAGCGCGAGGGGGACCGCTTCAAGCTCGTGAAGGACGCGACGACGCTCTCGTACGCAGAAGCCGCCGACGACCTCCTCGCGACTTGTCGCCGCAATCCCGAAGCCCCGGCGAGCGACCAGATCCTCGTGCTTCTCCGCAAGGGGGACTACACGCTGACCAAGACAGGGAGCTGGGACACGCTCGGCCTGCGAGGCACGTGCAGCCCCGGCTACAAGGTGAGCTCGACCGGATCCGTCGATCAGGTCATCCCGGGATCGTTCGCGGACGCATCGGCGCAGACGATGGTGTCGTACTCGCACATCCTCTGGTCGGCCGTGTGGCTCGGCATCGCGACCGACGCCTACACCCGCGCCAGCGCCTACGTGAGAGCCGAGGCTCGAAAGACCCCCGGAACGATCCCCCCCAAAGCGTCGCATCTCGCCAAGCTCGCGGTGTCGCTCCAGGCCATGCGCAATCTCGTGACTGCGCAAGCCGCGGACTTCGACGAGACCATGAAGCGGCCGACCGGAATGGACGAGCTTCTCACGATCGGGTGGGCGCTCAAGATGAACAACGTCAAGGTCGCCGCGTCCGAGGCTGCGCCCAAGATCGTCCACGAGGCGCTCCAGATCATCGGCATCACCGGCTACAAGAACGACTCGAAGTTCTCCGTCGGTCGCCAGTACCGAGACTCCCTCTCGGCGGCCCTGATGATCTCGAACGACCGCATCTATTCGAAGAACGCTTCGATGCTCCTCGTCTACAAGGACGAGTAGGAGCGAAGCGAACGGAGCAAGACGCACGGAGCGAGCGGATCTAGGAGACATCCGATGACCACCTACGATGTGCAGAGTTTCTACGATGGCTTGGTGAAGCACGGCCTCATCGTGCCGGTTCGCGTGCAGGGGGCCTTCGGGCGCGGAGCGGTCTTCGAGGACGTCCTCGAGCGCTTCAACGGGCTCGTGACCGAGCTCTCGAAGGACGACGGCGCCGAGGTCTACACGTTCCCGCCGGTCATCGACCGGACCATCATCGAGCGGACCGACTACCTCGACTCGTTCCCGCAGCTCGCAGGGACCGTCTTCAGCTTCCTCGGCAAGGAGAAGCAGGCGCGCGAGCTCTCCGAGCGCGTGCACGCGGGGCAGCCCTGGGGCGACACCCAGGGGATGACCGAGGTCTGCCTCAACCCGGCGGCCTGTTATCCGGTCTACCCGGTCATCGCAGGCGTGCTCCCCGCGAAGGGGCGCCTCATCACGATGACGAACTGGGTTTACCGGCACGAGCCGTCTCCCGAGCCGACGCGGATGCAGTCGTTCCGCGTGCGCGAGTTCGTGCGCGCGGGCGACCCCGACGCCGTGATCTCCTGGCGCAACACGTGGCACGAGAGGGGCCTTGCCCTGCTCCAGTCGCTCGGGCTCCCTGCGAAGTCCGAGGTCGCGGCCGATCCGTTCTTCGGGCGCGCGGGGAAGATGCTCGCGGAGAGCCAGAAGGCGCAGCAGCTCAAGTTCGAGGTCGTCGTCCCGGTCATCTCGGCCGAGAAGCCCACCGCGGTCTGCTCGTTCAACTACCACCAGGACCACTTCGGCCACGTCTTCGGGATTCGTACGCAGGGGGGGGCCGACGCCCATAGCGCATGCCTCGGCTTCGGCCTCGAGCGCGTCGTCATGGCCCTCTTCAAGACGCACGGCTTCGTTCCGAGCGAGTGGCCCGACACTGTGCGTCGCAGGCTCTGGCCGTGACGCGGGTCGCCGTTCTTCCGAACCTCGATCCGACCACGTACGAGCGTCACGCTTTGCACGCGGCCGATCGCGCGTGGGTCGAGAAGAACTGCTACGTGGATATCTGGATCGAGGTCATCCACGCCCTCGGCCTCGAGCCGACGGCGATCCTCCCGTTCGTGCTCGCGCTCGACTTCGAGGGGGATCAGTGGACCTTCTTCAAGCCGCCGCACGACGAGCTGCGCGATCTGTACGGGCTCGACGTCCAGGAGCTCAACGTCTGGAGGCCGCTCGCCGACCACTGCCAGGTGCAGCTCGCCGAGGGGAAGCTGATCAGCACGGAGGCGGACGCCTTCTTCCTGCCGGACACGGCGGGGACCGACTACCAGCGCCAGCACACGAAGACGACGATCGTGATCAACGACTTCGACCTCGAGCGGCGCCGCCTGGGGTACTTCCACAACGCCGGCTACTTCGCGCTCGAGGGGGAAGAGTTCGTTCGCACGTTCCGAGTCGGTGTCCCGTTCGATCCGACGTTCATGCCGCTCTTCGCCGAGTTCATTCGCATCGATCGCGTTCAGCGGCGCTCGAAGGCCGAGCTCGTGGAGATGTCGCGCGGGCTCGTACGCCGTCACCTGGCGAGGCTCCCCTCCGCGAACCCCGTAAAGCGATTTGCCGCGCGGTTCGAGGCCGATCTGCCGTGGATCCAGCGCGAGGGGCTCGCTTTCTACCATGCGTGGGCGTTCGCCACGGTGCGCCAGATCGGCGCGGCGTTCGAAGCCGCCGCGATCCATCTTCGCTGGCTGGAGGACCCATCTCTCGTTCCGGCAGCGGAGGCGTTCGACAAGGTGAGCGCGGGCGCCAAGACGTTCATCTTGAAGGCCGCGAGAGCGGTCAACTCGAAGAAACCTTTCGAGGCCGGCGCGTTCTTCGACGAAATGGCGGGCTCCTGGCAGCAGGGGATGGACGTCCTCGCCGCCAAGTTCCGAGGATGAGCGAGGGTGAGGGCGAGTAGAAAATGATCGATTCCCCCTCCCCTCGAAGCCGGCTGCAGGTCGGGATCGATCTGGTCCGAGTGAGTCGGGTAGAGGAGTCTCTCGCCCGCTTCGGGGACCGCTTCATGAGGCGAGTCTTCACGGAGGGGGAGATCGCCTACGCTACATCTACACCGTCGCTCGCCGCGGAGCGCTTCGCGGCGCGGATGGCGGCGAAGGAGGCGACGGTCAAGGCGCTGCGCATGGCCCATCAGGGGGTCGGCTGGCGGCAGATCGAAGTCCGTCGCGACCCTTCGGGGGCGTGCGAGCTGGAGCTTCATGGTACAGCGAGGGAGATCGCCGCTGCGGCAGAGGCAGACGACCTCTGCGTGAGCCTCAGCCACGAGGGCGACTACGCTACGGCCGTCGTCGTCACTCGCGTTCGAGCGAAGCCGGAGAGCCACTCATCATGATCGACAAGATTCGGAAGATCCTAAAGGACCACGGGCGTCTCTCGCAGGACGCGGCGACGCTCGCCGAAGACGCCGACCTCTACCAAGCCGGCATGACCTCGCACGCGAGCGTCAACGTCATGCTCGCACTCGAAGGGGAGTTCGACATCGAGTTCCCCGATCACATGCTGAAGCGAGGCGTGTTCGAGAGCATGGCATCGATGCGCGATGCGATCTCGCAGCTGACCAAGACGTGAGACAGCCGTGACGGGAAGGATCCGTAGCGTGTCGGGACACGCGAAGGCTCCACTCACCGACTGGCGCATCTGCTCCGTCCCCCCCGGTTCAGTCGAGGGGCCGGACAAGCTCGAGCGCGCGGGGGTGAAGTGGACCCCCGTGCAGCGCGCCCAGCCCGTCGCCGCGGCGCTCCGCGAGTCGGGCGAGTGGTCGCTGGACGGACCGCCGCGCCGCTTCGACGCCGAGGAGTGGTGGTACCGCGCCTCGTTCCTGCGAGGGGAAGGGGCGGACGAGGTCGCCCTTTGCTTCGACGGGCTCGCGACGTTGGCGGACGTGTGGCTGAACGGGGCGCCGCTCTTGTCGAGCGACAACATGTTCGTCTCGCACGAGCGGAGCGTGGGGGCTCTTCTGGCCGATCACAACGACGTCCTCTTTCGCTTCCGATCGGTCGACGCCGCGCTGGGGGCAAAGCGTCCGCGCCCCCGATGGCGTACGCCGATGGTCGAGCATCAGCAGCTGCGGTGGGTCCGTTCCACGCTGCTGGGCAGGACGCCCGGGTGGTCTCCCCCGGCCGCCGTCGTAGGCCCATGGCGCGACGTCCGGATCGAGCGGCGCGCGGCAGTCGTGGTCGAAGATGTCCGCGTGAACGCCGGTCTCGTCGGCCGCGTCGGAAGCGCCGCGCGGCTAGACGTGTCCTGTGCAATCCGTGGGCTTCGGGATGGAGCGCCGCTCCGCGTCGAGGCAGCTCTCGAGCGCGCAGGCGTCTCGCATGGAGTCACCCTCGCCGCGACCGCGGGCGGGCGGTTCTCTGGATTCGTGGACGTTCCGCGCGTGGATCTGTGGTGGCCTCACACGCACGGAGAGCCGGCGCTCTACAGGCTCCATCTCCTGGTGCACGGGCACGGCACCCCCATTTCGGTCGACCTCGGGACGATCGGGTTTCGCGAGATCGCAAAGTCCGGCGAGCTCGCGCTGAGCGTCAACGACGTGCCGCTCTTCTGCAGGGGGGCGTGCTGGACGCCCATCGATCCCGTCACTCTCGTCTCGCCGCGCGCGGCCAGCGAAGCGGCCCTTTTGCAGGTTCGTGACGGCGGCATGAACATGCTGCGCGTCGGCGGAACGATGGCGTACGAATCGGACGACTTCTACGATCTCGCCGACGAGCTCGGGCTCCTCGTCTGGCAGGACTTCATGTTCGCGAACATGGACTACCCCGGCGAGGATCCGGCGTTCGTCGCCAGCGTCGAGGTCGAGGCGCGCCAACTCCTCGAACGGCTGGGGGGGCGCCCTTCGCTCGCCGTGGTTTGCGGCAACAGCGAAGGGGAGCAGCAAGCTGCGATGTGGGGGGCACCGCGCGAGCTATGGACCCCACGACTCTTTCACGAAGTCCTGCCGCGGATATGCGCCGAGTCGCTCCCGGGCGTCCCCTATTGGCCCTCGAGCGCGCATGGCGGCGCCTTCCCCCACGACGCTACGATTGGCACCACGTCTTACTACGGGGTCGGGGCGTACCTGCGCCCCCCGGAGGACGCGCGCCGCTCCGAGGTGCGCTTCGCCTCCGAGTGCCTCGCTTTCGCGAACGTCCCGGCGACCGCTCATCTCCCCGGCGGCCCGTCAGCGAAGGTCCACCACCCCGGATGGAAGGCCCGAACGCCTCGCGACCTCGGCGCCGGGTGGGACTTCGACGACGTCCGCGACTACTACCTTTCGACGCTCTTCGGTGTCGATCCGATGCGATTGAGGTACGCGGACCACGATCGATACCTCGCGCTCGGACGCGTGGTCACCGGCGAGCTGATGGCACGCACCATGGGCGAATGGCGCCGCCAGCGCTCCGCGTGCAAAGGGGCCCTGATCTGGTTCTTGCGTGATCTCTGGACGGGCGCCGGGTGGGGGATCGTCGATGCGAGCGGCCGCCCGAAGGCTCCGTATCACTATCTCAAGCGCGCGCTGCAGCCGATCGGGCTGCACCTCTCGGACGAAGGGGGGAGCGGGCTCTTCGTTCACGTGATCAACGAGCGCCCGGCTCCACTCGCGGGGGAGCTCGAGCTCGTTCTCTACCGGATGGGAGAGACGAAGGTCGCCGCCGCGAGGAAAGCGATCGTCGTAGCCGCACACGGCGCCGAGGAAATCTCGGCTGGGACCCTGTTCGAGGGCTTCCTGGATCTGACGTACGCGTACCGCTTCGGTCCCCCTTCGCACGACCTCGTCGTCGCCACGTTGACCACCGAAGCGGGCGAGCGTACCGAGGCATTCTATTTCCCTCTGGGGTTCTCGCCTGCGCGCGTGGCTGACGTCGGCTTGACGGCAACCGCGCGTCAACGCGAAGGGGGCGACTTCGACCTTGCCGTTCGCACGCGAGCCTTCGCGCAATCGGTAGCGTTGGAGGTGGAAGGCTTCGACGGCGACGACGACTTCTTCCACGTGGCGCCCGGTGGAGAAAAGACCATTCGCCTCCGACAGCGGGGCGGCGGCCCTCTGCGCGGGCATCTCCAACCGCTGAACGCCGAGGCGGCGACGAAGATCACGATCGCCTCATGACTGTCACGCCGGAGGAGAAGCTCGTCGAGCGCGGGGGACTGCGCGCCATATCCGTGGGCGACTCTGCGAACGCAGCCTTCGCGCTCGTGCTCCTGCACGGTTTCATGATGGTGCCCGGAGACCTCTCCCCTTTCGCGCGGTCGATAGGCCTGCCCGGATGGTTCTTGTACCCCGAGGGGATCGTCGAGGCGACGACCGGGCGCGCATGGTGGCACATCGATCCGGCGGAGCGAGACGCGGCGCTCGCGAAAGGTCCGCGGGATTTCGCGACGCAGAACCCTCCCGATCTCCCGGAGGCGCGGCGACGGCTCACGTCGTTCCTCGACGCGGTCGTCGCGGAGCTCGGCACGGAGCGACCGCTGATCGTCGGGGGGTTTTCGCAGGGGGGCATGCTCGTCTGCGACACGCTCGTGCGCGCCGAGCGGCGCGTCTCGGGGCTGGTGCTCCTTTCCACATCGCGCGTCGCCCTCGCGGGCTGGGCCCCGCACCTCGCCTCCGGCTGCTTTCGCGGAGTGCCCGCGCTCATCAGCCACGGCGAGACCGACCCCGATCTGGCATTTTCCACGGGCGAGGCGCTGAGGGACACGCTCGTGGGCGCCGGCGCGGTCGTCGAGTGGGTGCCATTCTCCCAGGGACACGAGATCCCGCTGGTCGTCTGGCGCCGCCTCCGGAAGTTCCTCCAAGCGCGAGTTGCGAAGTCCCCCTAGGGAGCTCGTCGGGTTGTGCTGCCGCGTGCCGGGCCTTAGTCTCGGGCCCCGGCATGCTCCGCTATCGGATGTGTGAACTCGCCGATCGCGCCGGCATTCCGAGCACGCTCCTCAAGATCCGCACGGCGATGGGCGTCTCGGCGTGGATCACCGTCCTCACCTACCATCGCGTCGCCCCGGTCGAAGCGGGGATCGACTTCTGCGAGGGGACGATCGACGTCACTCCGGAGACGTTCGATCGACACATCGCATATGCAAAGCGATGGTTCCAGTTCATCGGAATCGACGACCTCCTCGCCTTCGCGAAGGGGGCCGACCTCCCCGACAACCCGCTGCTCGTGACGTTCGACGACGGCTACCTCGACAACCGGCGGGTCGCGCTCCCCATTCTCTTGAAGCACGGCGCGCGCGCCGCGTTCTTCGTCGCGACGACGTACGTGAGCGATCGTCGGCTCTTCTGGTGGGACCGGATCAGCTACATCGTGAAGCGCTCCGCGCGGGAGCGGATCGCGCTCACCTACCCGATGGAGCAAGTCGTACCTCTATCCGCCCCGGGCGACCGCGGGCGAGCCTTCAAGACCCTGCGCTCCGTCATCACCGATCACTTCGAGATCGATCTGTGGCGGTTCCTCGATCACGTCGGACAAAATGCGGGGCTCCCTATGTCTCGCGAGGAGGAGCGGCGCTTCGCGGACGAGTTGATCATGACGTGGGGGGACGTACACGCTCTTCGCGCCGCGGGGATGGATGTCCAGTCCCACACGTGCGAGCACTACCTGCTTCCGACGCTCGCCCCAGAGCACCTCCGCGAGGAGCTCGGTCGATCGCGCGAGATCCTCGAGGGGGAGCTCCGACAGCCCATCCGCGCAATCGCCTACCCGGCCGGACGCGGAGCAGCTACGTACCCACGGCTTCGCGAGGCGGTTACCGCGGCGGGTTACGAGCTCGGCTTCTCGAACGCGGGGGGAATCAATCACCGTCGGACCTTCGACCCGCTGAACGTGCGACGCATCTCACTCGATATCGACATGCCGGACGGCTACTTCAAGTCGGTGATGGCCGTCCCGTACGTGGGCTACGAGACCCGGTGATGCATCACTGGGCGCTGGCACCCGAAGGTCGCCTAGGAAAACCATGATCACGTACCGAACCGGGAACGATCTCGACCTCGACACCGTCATCGACGTCTACCGAGACTCGACCCTTGGCGAGCGGCGCCCCGTGGACGATCGCGAAACGATGCGCAAGATGCTCGAGGGGGCGAACCTGGTGGTGACGGCCTGGGACGAGGACAAGCTCGTCGGGATCGCGCGGAGCCTCTCGGACTTCGCGTTCTGCACGTACCTTTCGGACATCGCCGTGCGCCTCGCCTATCAGCGGAAGGGGATTGGACGGGAGCTGATGCGACTCACACAGAAGGAGGGAAAGACCGCGACGGTCTTTCTCTTCGCTGCTCCCGCCGCGGAGTCGTACTACCCTCACGTCGGCTTCACGTCGGGCAGCGGGTGGTACCTCACCCGGATGCAACGCGTCCGCGCGAGGACCAAGCCCGAGGGAGACGCCGGCTAACGGGGGCGCACAAACGGTTGCGCGACGAGAGGAAGATGCAGCTCCGCTTCGCCGTGATCGCCGCGCTCTCGACGTTGGTGACGCCTGGTGGGGAAGCGCAGCGTGCGCCCAGGGCACCCGTCACACCGCTCGCCGTCGGGACGTGGTCGAGCCGCGGTCCGGGCGGAGGTGGCGCTCTCTACTCGCCCGTCATCAGCTCCTTCGATCCGGACGAGATCTTCCTCATGACCGACATGACCGGGGTCTTTCACACGGTCGACTTCGGCGAACGCTGGCAGACGCTGGACTTCCGCCAGATCCAGGGCGACCCCCTTGGTCGCGTCGAGCTCACCTCGGATCGCACTGTCCTGTACGCCCTGTCTGCGCGAGGGGAGCGCCGCGTCCTCGAGAAGAGCACGGATGCCGGGGCGACCTTTCACGCGATGCCCGTCTCCGACCAAATCGGCGACCCGCGCTACCTGTTCGCCGACCCCGACCGCGCCGACACGTTCGTGACGGCCGATCGGTCCACCATTTACGTGTCACGGGACGGTGGGAGCTCGCTCTTTGCCGCGTACACCAGCGCGTCGACGACCGGCTGCGTGCTCGGAGGGGCGTTCTTCGAAGGCGACGCGATCTATGTGGGAGCCAATGCCGGACTTCTCGTGATGCGCGGCGACCAGGTCGAGCTCGAGGTCGATTCACGGCCTGGAATACCGGCCAACGAACGCATCGTCTCGTTCGCGGGAGGGGGTAACGGCGCGGGAGCTCGCCTCTTCGCGTTGACCTACGGCGCCAACGGGAGAGCTGTGACGAGCGGTATGACTGCAGGCGATCCCGAAACCTACGCGAGCATCTACGCGCTCGACCCTGGAGCGGACAGCTGGCGGAAAAGAGCGCGCGGAATCGACGGAAACGCAAGGCTGGGGCTGCTCGCCATGGCACAAGCGGACCCAGAGACGGTCTATGCGGCCGGCAAGGACTCCGAGACGGACTCCCCAGTCGTCTACGCAACGACGACCGCCGGAGAGACGTGGAAAAGGTCGCTGCGGACCGCAGAAAACGAGAACGTCGAAACGGGGTGGTCGGGAGACGGGGGCGATCGGACCTGGACCTTCGGCGAGGTCGCCCTCGGTCTGGCGGTGGCCCCGCGCGACCCGAAACGCGTCATCTTCAGCGATCTCGGCGGCGCCCACGCGAGCCGCGACGGGGGGGGGACCTGGCAAGCGGTCCATGTCGCTGCACCGGATAGGAATCGACGGGGCTCGTCGACCCCGAAAGGACTCGCCTATGCCACGTCGGGTATCGAGCCGACGTCCGTGTGGGCGCTCGCTTGGCCGCGACCCGGGGTCGTCTTCGCCGATCTCTCCGACATCCAGGCCATCCGAAGCAGCGATGGCGGCGAAACGTGGCGTGTCGGGATCGGCGGAGTCGAAGAGAACACGACGTACGACGCGGTCGTCGAGCCGGAGAGCGGCGCCCTCTACGTCGCCACGTCCTCCGTGCACGACCTTTACGAGAGCCCTTATCTCCAGGACGAACGAATCGACCGAGGTCGCGGCGGCGTGATGGTGTCGATGAACGGCGGAGCGTCGTTCCACTTGCTCCACGACTTCGGCCATCCCGTCGTCTGGCTCGCGCTCGATCCTGCGAACCCGAGGCGCCTTCTTGCGAGTGTGGTCCACAGTCGAGAGGGGGGTATCTACGCGATCGATTTGCGGACGTCGGACACGGCTGCAGACAGAGCTCCAGAGCGCCTCCCAGCGCCTCCGCGCACCCGCGGCCACCCCTACACGTTCCACGTCTTGGGCGACGGTGCGATCGTCGCAAGCTACTCCGGCCACCGCGAACCGACGGTGAACGGCGCGCGAGGTCCTTTCGTGGAGGCGTCCGGCGTGTTCGTCCTGCGGGCGGGCGCGTCCGCTTGGGAGGACGTCTCTCTTCCGGCGATGCACTATTGGACGAAGGACGTCGTCGTCGATCCGCACGACCCGAGCGAGAGCACATGGTACGTCGGCGTCTTCGATCACACGGGGCGGAGCGGAAACGGGGGGCTCTATCGAACGCGCGATCGAGGTCGCACGTGGGATCAGGTCTCCCGCGAACCGCGCGTCGAGTCGTGCACTCTAGACCCGGCGAACCCCTCGGTGTTGTTCATGACGACGGAGACCCACGGGCTCTTCGTCACGAGGGACCTCCAAGATCCGGCACCCGTTTTCCATCCGGTTCTCGAGTATCCCTTCCGACAGCCGCTGCGGTTGTTCTTCAATCCGGCCAACCCACACGAGCTCTGGGCGACGAGCTTCGGCGGCGGCTTGCGCGCTACCCTGGTGGAGTAGCTCGGACGCCGGCGGCTATCGCTTCCAGGCGCTCCGTGCCTCCGAAGCGGTCATGCGAGCGACGCGGCGAACCTTCGCCGCGAGCCTCCCGAGCCTGGCCAGAGGACTGGAGTCGGCGTCGAGCGAATCGGCCTCCACGAGCGATCCCGCGCGCCTTGCTTTGGCGAGCGTCGTCTCGCGATCGAACGGAACCGTCTCCCAAGCGACGGTTCGCTCGTTCGTGTCGTAGACGGCAAACGTTGCGTCGCGGTCGCCGTCGCGCGGCTGCCCGGCGGTCCCCGGGTTCACCAGATAGAACGCACCTTGCTCGAGGCGGACGACCTCGGCGAGGCGCGTCACCGTCGCATTCCGGCTCCGCTCGTAGGCGAGCGCCTTGTGCGTATGGCCGAAGAAACAGATAGGAGATGGGTAACCGTCGAAGGCCAGGGCGTCGAGGTGGCGTTCGGCAGCCTCCCGGCTCGAGATGCGCGTGCGGTCGTTCGGCTCGGGGTAGAGCCCCGCGTGCGTGAGCACGCACTCCGGCATCGACGAAAACCGAGGGAGCGACGCGAGGAAAGCGCGCGAATCGCTCGACATCGTGCGGCGCGTCCACAGGATCGCGTGCCGCCCGACACGCCCGAAGTCGTATGGCTCGATCGCGCCGATCGCCGCGCGATCGTGGTTACCCTGGATGCAGAGGTCGCATCTCTCTCGAACGATGCGAACGCAGGCGTCGTGGTCGGCGTGGTAACCGACGACGTCGCCGAGGCAGAAGATGCGATCGATCGAGAGCGAGTCAATCCGCGCGAGGACCGCCGTCAGCGCCTCGAGGTTCGAGTGAACGTCCGAGATGACCGCGAATCTCATGTCGCGGACTCGGCGCGGCGCTTCATTTTCCCGAGGAGCTTGCTCACCACCGCTTGGGAGAATCTCACGGTCGACACGACGGACGGCAGCGGATCGTCCCACGCGAATTCGTCGTAGACCTTCGGGCCGCGGAGCGAGCTGACCCACTGGAGCCAGGACAGGTCGCCGTCAGGGCCGTAGTCCCTGACGAACGCGCGAAAGTCGTTGTCGAGCGAGAGCCAGCGCACCCCCGTTCGGTACGTGCATTCGAGCGGGCCGCGGCTACCTTCGAGGTAGTCGTGCGCGATGCGCATCAAGTTCACGCCGCACGCGGCGCCTAGGTGGTTCCAGAGATTGAAGCGAGGGTTGAGCTCGAGCACGTAGAAGCTCCCCGTGCGCGGGTCCCGCTTGAAGTCGATCTTCACCACGCCGACGAAATCGAGGCTGCGGAGAACCTGCATTCCCAGCTCGACGACCTTCGGCTCACGAACGAGCTCGAGGTACGTGCTCACCCCCGCATCTCTCGGGTACGTCCGGATCTTCCTGCCGACGTAGTAGCCGAGCGCCTCGTGCTTCTCGTCGAGGTAGGCATGGAAGCTGTAGATCTCGTCGTCCCCGCCGGGCACGTATTCCTGAACGAGAAACCGGAAGCCGCTCGCCCGCACCGACGCGAAGAGCTCGTCCAGCTGCGCCGGCGTGTCGGCCCGCACCATCTTGCGGGGCTTTCCCCCCTGCTTCATCACAGCCGAAGAGGTCATCCACCCGATGTGAATCGTCGGCTTGAGGACGACGGGGAGGCGCAGCGCGGCGAGTACGTCCTTCGGCCCCGCGAGGTCGGAGGAGGAGAGCGTCCTCGGTACGGGGATCGATCGTTCGCGCGCAAGCGCCGAGAACTTGGACTTGTCGACCAGCGCCTCGATCACCTCACGAGAAGGCATGAGAAAGCGAAAGAACGGCGCGAGCTCCTCGCGACCGCGCGAGACGGCGAGGAGCATGGCGTCGTCACCATAGTAGAGCGGCGCCCGCACGGCGAGATCGCGCCCCAGGGCGACGAGATCTCGAACGGTCTCCTCCGGCTTCTTCTTCGGATCGGCGATGACGCGGCGCTCACGGCAGTGCCGTGACCAGAAAGCGGGGTCGTTCGCATCGGGGAGGGCGACGATCGTCCTCACGCCCGTTCCCGCGAACGATCGGAGCATCGGGATGCCTCCGAGTAGAACGGCGGGGAGGGACGCGCTTGTGGGGTCGGCCATGACTGACGCAGAATGCCACGCCGCTCATGCTCCCGCCTCATCCCTTCACACGCTGATGCGATGCTGACATCGCGCATCGTCACCGACGTACGGGAAGCAGAGGCGCTCACGGTGGAATGGCGCGCCCTTACGCTGCGGGCGCCCCGGGGGGAGCTCACGCTAACCCCCGTCTGGCTCCTCGCCTGGTGGCGTGAGTTCGGCGAGAGGGACGGGCGCGCGATGCGCCTGGTGGTCTTCCGCGATGGGTCGACCCTGGTCGGTCTCGCCCCGCTCTCGCTCCGACTCGCGCTCCACCGCCGTGCCATTCCGGTCCGCCGCCTCGAGCTCCTCGCCACGGGGGAGCCCGAAGCGGACGAGATCTGCTCGGACTACGTAGGCGTCCTCTGCGACGGCGGGTATGAGGGGGAGATCGCTCGGGAGCTGGCGCGCCTGATCGTCGTGGAGCGCGCCCTCGGGCGCTGGGACGAGCTGCTCATGCCGGCGATGAGCTCGGAGGATCTGTTCGTCGAGGGCTTTCGCCACGCGCTCTTCGCCACCGCGCCAAGGATGCACATAAGCGTCGCCGAAACGGGGCTCTGCCCGTACATCGCGCTGCCAAAGACGTGGGACGGCTACCTGAAGAGCCTCGAGAGCTCGAGTCGGTACGTCGTGACGCGCGCGTCGCGCGAGCTCGAGAAGTGGGCCGGCAAGGGGGGCGCGGAGCTGGTCCGAGCGACTACCAGGGAGGAGCTCGCGAAGGGGAGACGGATCTTGCGCTCCCTGCACGGGGAGCGATGGAGCGAGGAGGGGGAGCGCGGAGTCTTCGCGAGCGCGCGATTCTCGCGGTTCCACGATGAGGTGATGCCGCAGCTCCTCGACGGCGTGGATGGACAGCTCGACCTGCTCTGGCTCACGGTGAAGGGGGAGCCCATCGCTGCCGCGTACAACATCGTCTTTCGCGGGAAAGTCTACTTCTACCAAAGCGGCCGCAAGCTCGACCTCCCGAAGCAAGTGAAGCCCGGCATCTCGATTCACGCGTTTGCCATCGAGCGCTCGATCACGCTCGGTCACCGCGAGTACGACTTCCTGAACGGCGCCTCGCAATACAAGCTGAAGCTCGCCACGGCGACGCGACCGCTCGTCACGCTGCGCGCCATCGCGCCGAGTCTCCGGGCGCGCGCGGTCGAAGGGGCGCGAAATCTCGCGGAGGCTGCCGCGAAGGCAGTTCGAGAGCGGCGTCGCGCGGAGAAGAAAGCTACCGAAGCAGAACCGTCATTGTGACGAGGTCGAAGCCGGAAGATTTCTCGCCTCGCACAGCACGCCATAGAGGCGGCGCGCGCTCTCCTCCCATCCGCCACGCGCGCCGAGTCGTGCCACTTCGTTCATGTCGTAGTCCGTCCCCGCTGCGTGGGCGAGCGCGGTAGCGAGCGCGCCTACATCGCGCGCAGGAACGAGCTCACCCAGCGCAGGCTCCGCGAGGAGATCGGGCACGCCTCCAACCGCGGTCGCCACGACGCGACGCCCCGAGGCCAGCGCCTCGAGGACGACGTTTGGCGTCCCCTCCGCCCAACTCGCGAGGGCGAGGATGTCGCATGCGGCCATCCACGTCGGCACTTCGGCGAGCGGCCGCGAGCCTGCGAGCGTCACGCGACCTGGCCAGCGCGTTTGGAGAGCCTCGAACGCAGCGCGTTCGTCTCCACCCCCCACGATGGCCAGATGGATGTCGGGGTTCGCTCCGGCGATCTGCTCGAACGCCGCCGCAAGATCGAGCACCCCCTTCGTCGCCTTCAGATTGCCGACGTACAGGACGACGCGGGCGGCGGGTGGAAGCTTGACGGCACGGCGCGCCTCGGCGCGATCTCGGGGACGAAAGAGCTCGGAATCGACGCCATTCATGACGATGGCCACGCGGTCTTCGCGAACGCCGAGCGCGCGCGCCTCCTCCGCGAGCGCACGACTGACGGCAACGACGCGCGCCGCGCGGGGGAGCGCCAGGCGAAGAAGGCGGCGTGGACCGGGAAGCTTGGCGATCACGTTCATGTCGCTGCCATGCAGCTTCACGACCGCAGGGGCCCCGACAAGCTCGGCGAGAGCCACCACAGCGACCCCATCGGGGTACGCCCACGTACCGAGAACGACGTCGATCCGCCCGCGATACCCGAGCACCATGGGAGCAAGCGACGCGGCATAGAGCGGGGCCCAAAGTCCGTGCGCCACGCGCGGCACGAAGAGCGTCCGAGGGTGCCTTACCTCGATGCCGTCGATCGTCTCTCGTGGAGGAACGCGCGCGATGCGGCCGGCGCTCGACCAGCGATTGAGCAAACCCGCGCCGGGAAACCACGGGATCGTCCCAAGGACCTCGACGTGACACAGGCGCGAGAGGGCCGCAATTTGCTGACGGTTGAAGGGCGCCGACGTCGGCTCGGCGGCATTGGGGAAGATCTTCGTGATGACGAGGACGCGGAGGTCGGTCATGCCGCAAACATTTTTGCCATCGTCACCATCTCGTACCCCGCGCCGCGCAGCGCGCCCACGATCCGAGGGAGCGCATCGAGCGTCCACTGTTGCCCTTCGTGCAGGAGGATCACCTCTCCTGGGCGGACCACGGAAGGGGAACAACGTGCGACGAGCAGGTCGGGGTCCTTGGTCTCGTAATCCCGGGGGTCGAGTGACCACAGCGCGATCATCCGTCCGTGCGCGAGGAGCTGCGCGAGGACGCGTGCGTTGAGGTCGCCGTAGGGTGGGCGCACCCAACGCCTCATCGTAGGCTGCGGTCCGAGCGCCACGTCGGTGCGTCGTAACTGGTCGCGAAGGGCAGAGAAGCTCAGCGCTGGAAATCGCGTATGGTCGTAGCCGTGGCCCGCCACCTGGTGCCCACGCTTTGCGTACTCGCGCGCGAGCTCGGACTGGCGCTCGCAAGAAGCACCCACGACGAAGAACGTCGCCGGAGCCTCGAGCTTGTCGAGGAGATCGAGGTAGGCTCCGGTCATCGCGTCGGGGCCATCGTCGAACGTGAGTGCTACGCGACGCCGAGAGGCCGGCCCGCGCTGAACGAGCCGTGACCGGGGGATTGCGTCGAAGACGACGGACTTGAACTTCCGGCGAAGCGCCGCGAACACGGATGAGAGGTAGCGGATCTTTCCCAGAGCGACAAGGCGAGGGAGGCCGGCGCCTCGCCAAGCGGAGCCCGGTTGCGTTCGCGAGAGCCCCTGATACCGTTTCTCCGTTTGAGCGCCCCCGGAATCATCGCATTCGCCAAGGACTGGCACGAAGATCCTACGTCGAACCACCACGTCCTCCGTGAGCTCGCAAAGTCACGGCGCGTCCTCTGGCTGAACTCCGTGGGAACGCGCACGCCGAATCTCTCGAGTGGCCGCGATCTGGGGAAGATCTGGAGGAAGCTCGGCGAGTTCGCGCGCGGGCCGCTCAACGTCGAAAATGACCTCTGGGTCTTCTCGCCGCTCGTCCTCCCCCTCCCCCACAGCGCGGTCGCGCGGCGCATCAACCGCGAGCTCTTGCGCGCGACCATTCGCGGCCTGCGTTTTCGCCTCGGCCTAGACGACTTCCACCTCTGGACGTTCCTCCCCAACGTCGCGGACTACGTCGGAACGCTGGGCGAGTCGCTCTCCGTCTACTACTGCGTCGACGAGTGGTCGATGTTCTCGTACCTCGACAAGAACGATACCGTCGCCGCAGAGCACGCGCTCCTCGCGAAAGTGGACTGCGTCTTCGCCATCAACTCTGAGCTCGCGGAAACAAAGCGTGCGCTGCAGCCACGGACGTACGTCGCTCCGCACGGCGTCGATCAATCCCTCTTCGCTCGGGCCCTGGACGAGACCACGCAGGTGCCCCCCGACATGGCCGACCTTCCCCGACCGGTCATCGGCTTCTACGGCACCCTACGCGATTGGGTAGACCTCGACCTCATCGCGGAAGTCGCGCGCGCTCGGCCCGCGTGGAGCATCGTCCTCATCGGCCAGAAGCTCGACGATGTCGGCCCTGTCGCGGGGCTTTCGAACGTACACCTTCTGGGCCGCAAGCCTCACGCCGACCTCCCCGCGTATTGCAAGGGCATGAGCGTGGGACTTATCCCGTATCGCATCGACGCTCGGATGATGTTCGTGAACCCCATCAAGCTCCGCGAGTACCTCGCTGCGGGGCTCCCCGTCGTTTCCACGGCGGTACCCGAGGTTTGCCGTTACGACAAGTGGTGCGCAATCGCGCACGATAGCGCAGGCTTCATCGCTGCGATCGAGCGCGCAATCGCCGAAGATTCTCCAGAGAAGCGGCGCGAGCGTTCTCTTTCGATGAAAAACGAGACGTGGCCGGCGCGCGTCGCCCAGGTCGCGAGTACCGTGGACGAAGTCGCCCGAACGAAAAAACATCGAGGACACTCATGACAAAGGCACGTTTTTTCGCCGGGATGGTCGGCGCGGGCAACATCAGCGAGTTTCACGTCTACGCAGTCAAAGCCCTGCCGGACCTGGTCGAGCTCGTCGGCGTCACCGACCTGGACGCGGCGCGCGCGAATGCGACCGCGGAGAAAGTAGGGACGAAGACATTCGCGTCTCTCGACGCGCTCGTCGCGGCCGGAGCGAACGTCATCCACGTCCTAACCCCCCCCGCTGCGCACGTGCCGGTGGCGCTCGCCGCGCTCGAGCGTGGATGCCACGTCCTCATCGAGAAGCCGATCGCCGAAGACGAAGCCGAAGGGCGCAAAGTCTCCGAGCTTGCCAAAAAGAAGGGGCTCACCGTAAGCGTCAACCATTCGCTCCTCTTCGATCCCCAGGTCAAGCGGGCGCTCGACGCCGTGCGCGCGGGGGCGCTCGGGCAGGTCGTGTCCGTCGATATTCTGCGCGGCTCGGAGTATCCGCCGTACGCAGGGGGGCCGCTTCCGCCGTGGTACCGCAGCGCCGGATACCCCTTCCGGGATCTCGGGGTTCACTGCATGTATCTCATTCAGGAATTGCTCGGGCCCGTCGAGCGCATCGAGGGGAATTGGAGCAGCCTCGGAGGGGACCCGAACCTCGCCTACGACGAGTGGCGCGCGATGGTGCAGTGCAAGCGTGGCATCGGCCAGTTCCAGCTCACGTGGAACGTAAAGCCGATGCAGAGCCAGATGATCATCCACGGCACGCGCGGCGTTCTCCGCGTCGACCTCTTCGCGATGTTCCACGGCAAGCGGAGCTCTACACCTCTTCCAAAGGCCGCCGAGCGCCTCGTCAACGCATTCACCGATTCACTCCAGCCGCTCGTGGACGTTCCGGTCGGCGTCTGGAAGTTCGTGCGAAAGGAGGTGCAGGCGTACCAGGGGCTCCGCGATCTCGTCGCCGACTTCTACCGGCGCCTCGACGCCGGCCTCCCTCCCCCCGTGTCGGCCGACGACGCGATTGCGATCATCCCCTTCGTCGAGCAGGTGGCGCGCGGCGCCGAAGCGGATCGCGCCGCGCTGCTCGCGAGATTCAAGTACTCGGAGAAGATCCCGTTCGTCGTCACGGGCGCCTCCGGTTCGCTTGGATCGGCCATCGTGAAGCGCCTCGTCGCGGACGGGAAGAAGGTGCGCGTCTTCGTCCGCCGCCTTCCATGCAAGCCCACGCCTGGAGTCGAATACTGCTTCGGCAACCTGGGCGATCCGGTCGCCGTCGATCATGCAATCGCGGGCGCGGAGGTGGTCATCCACGCCGGAGCCGCGATGAAGGGGGGCTGGCTCGAGCACCTCGGGGGTACGGTCCTAGGGACGCAGAACGTCATCGACTCCTGCAAGAGGCACAAGGTGAAGCAGCTCGTGCACATCTCGTCGATGTCCGTCGTGGACTGGGCGGGATCTGCCGGCAAAGGCGCGGTCGCAGAGAACGCAGCGCTCGAGCCGCGCGCGGAAGAGCGAGGGGCGTACACGCGCGCCAAGCTGGAGGCAGAGAAGAAGGTCACGGCTGCGGCGGCCGCTGGGCTCCCGTGCGTCATCCTCCGACCTGGACAGATCTTCGGCGGCGGCATCCCGCTCGTGAACGGCGCCGTCGCGCGGAGAGCTGGCGGCCGCTGGCTCGTCTTGGGCGATGGGAAGATCGAGCTACCTCTCGTGTACATCGAGGACGTCGTCGACGCCGTCATGGCTTCCGTCGAGAAGAAAGTCACGAACGGCGACGTGATCCAGTTGATTGACGGCGAGCACCTCACGCAAAGCGACGTGCTCGCGCTCGCGGGGGGGGGCGCGAAGGTCTTCATGGTGCCGCGCCCGCTGATCTTTGCGTTGGGGAAGCTGAGCGAGCTGCCGCTGGGGGCGATTGGGCGGCCTTCGCCGGTCGCGCTGTACAGGTTGCAGTCGGCAATGTCACCTCTGCACTACGAGAGCGATCACGCGCGGGCGGTGCTTGGGTGGAAGCCGCGCGTGGGGGTACGTGAGGGGATTAGGCGGGCGACGGCGGTGTAGTCGATGACGCGACCATTTGTCACCATCGCGATGCCTTGTCTCAACGAGGAGCGCTTCATCGAGGCGTGCCTCGAGAGCGTGCGCCGGCAGGACTACCCCCCGGACCGCTATGAGCTCCTCATCGCCGATGGCGGAAGCACTGACGCGACCCGTGCGATCGTCGCACGCCTCGCCGCGACCGACTCGCGCATTCGCCTCATCGACAACCCGGAGCGCATCCAAGCACCAGCCATGAATCGAATGATCCGCGCGGCCCGCGGAGAGGTCGTCGTGCGCATGGACGTACACTGCGAATACGCCGACGACTACGTGCGGCGTTGCGTAGAAGCGCTCGAGCGGACGGGAGCGGACAACGCGGGAGGCGCGCAGCGAGCGCGCGCCAAGACGTTCTTTCAGAAGGCTCTCTGCGCGGCGCTGGAGAGCCCTCTCGGCGTCGGAGGGGCCAAGTACCGAGGGACGGACTTCGAAGGGTTCGTCGATACCGTGTTCCTGGGCGCCTTCCGTCGGCGCGTCTTCGAGGAGGTCGGCCTCTACGACCCTCACGCGATCACGAACGAGGACGCGGAGCTCAACCAACGAATCATCGCCGCGGGGGGAAAGGTCTTCCTGTCGCGCGACATCGTCGTGCACTACTACCCCCGGGACTCGTTCGGATCGCTCTCGAAGCAGTACTTCAAGTACGGTCGGGGGCGCGCGCGCACGCTTCTGAAGCTGAAGCGATTCCTCTCGGTGAGACCGGCAATCCCCTTCCTCGTCGTGTGCGGAGGGGCGACTCTCCTCGCGACGAGCGCAGTGCAACCCATCACCCCGTTCGCGTTCGGTGCCTATGCCATGGCGACGCTCTTCGAGGCGGTGCGCGTCGGACGCAAGGCGGGCGTCGCGAGCATTCCGGTCGTCTGGGCGATCTTCCCGGTGCTCCACGTCTCTCACGGGCTCGGTTTCGCGGCCGGGCTCCTCCGCTACGTGCCCAAGCCAGACTGGGCCGCCGCGGAGCGCCTCGCGGCGCGCGCCGACGGCGACACGATCAACCCCAACGCCGATCTGTCGAGGTAGGTCGCTTTGGCGCTCGTCGGCGCGCTCGTGCTCATCGTGCTCATCTTCATCCGGCCGCAGGAGTTCCTGCCGGCGCTCCAGAGCGTCAACATCCTCTCCGTAACGACCGGCATCGCCGCCGTCGGGATCGTGATCGAGATCGCGACAGGGAAGCTCAAGTCGCTGTGGACCCCGCAGCTCCCGTTCGCGTTCGCCTTCCTCGCCTGGTGCGCGGTCACTGTGGCGGCGAAGGTGGGCATCGGCTCCGTGGGGGACGTCAAGGCCGGGATCGGCTTCTCGCTCGTCTTCATGCTCATCGTCACCTACGCGCTGGCGTTCAGGATCGAGCGGTTCCGCGCCATGGCGGCCCTCCTTCTGGCCATCACCATCGCGCTCTCCGCGCTCGGCGCGTACCAAGCGCAGTCCACGCTCGAGTGCATCCTGCTCGACAAGGACGAGAACGGGTCGGTCGGCGACAGGAGCAGCGGCCGGCCCCTCGGGGAGCCGTGCGATCGGGCGCATGACTGCGGGGCGAAATTGGGAGACTTCGAGAACGACTTCGCGTGCGAAAAGACTGGCCTTTTCGGGACATTCTCGATCGACACAGGACGCGTTCGCTGGCGCGGCCTCCTCGCGGATCCGAACGATCTCTCGCTCGCCATCGGCACGGCGCTCTCGTTCGCGTTCGCGTTCCACGCTTCGGCGAAGAAGGCCGTTCGGCACCTCTTCCTCATCGGCACGCTCGTGCTAGCGACCTATTGCGTGATCCAAACGAGCTCTCGCAGCGGCGTCCTCGTCCTGCTCGCGATCTGCGGCACCTACTTCGTCCGCCGTTACGGTCCCAAGGGGTTCCTCCTCGGGGTGGTCTTCGCCGCGCCGGCGCTCCTTCTCGGGGGGCGCGAGGGCGAAGGTGCGGAGTCGTCGGCACTCGAACGCATCGGAGCGCTCTACGACGGGATCGACTTCTTTCGGTCGACTCCCCTCTTCGGCCTCGGCTACGGCCAATTCACCGAGAACTACGCGATCACCGCGCACAACTCGTATCTCCTCAGCGCGGCCGAGCTCGGGTTCCCCGGGATGGTGATCTGGAGCTCCCTCTATTACGTCTCGGTCAAGATCCCCTACGCGGTCTCGCAGTTGCCTCCTTCGAGCATCGATCCGCGAATTCTCCCGTACTCTGTCGCGCTCCTGACTTCGTTCGCCGGAATGGCCGTGGGGATCTTCTTCTTGTCGTTTTGCTACAACCCGATCCTCTTCGTCTACTTTGGTCTTTCTGGGGCTCTCTACCTGATCGCGAAACGGGCGGTCCCCGGCTTCGACGTCACCGTTTCGCGAAAGGAGCTCGGCATCGTCGCCGGGCTCGATGCAGTGCTGCTGGCGGTGATCTTCGTATACACGCGGATCAAGGGCGCCCCGTGACGAGCAGGCTATTTTTGGGGGCTCGTGGGACTCGTGAAGGCTCGGAACGCCTCGATCGTTCGCTTTAGCCCCTCGCGGATTCGCACGTTCGGCTCGTAGCCGAAGAGCTTCCGCGCGGCTTCGATGTCAGCGAGCGAATCGCGAACATCCCCGGCTCTGGGGGCGCGGTACTCCGCGTCGAGCTTCGTCCCGGTCTCCTCGGCGATGAGGCGTAGAAGCTGGTTGAGCGAGGTGCGATCCCCGCAGGCGACGTTGACCATCTGCCCGGCGAGCTTGGCGGAGCACGTCGCGGCCTGAAGGTTGGCCGTCACGGTGTTCTCGATGAAGCAGAAGTCGCGCGTCTGCTCTCCGTCGCCATGAACGACCGGGCGGGCTCCCGTGAGCGCCGCGGTAATGAAGTTCGGGATCACCGCAGCGTACTGGCTCTTGGGATCCTGGCGCGGACCGAAGACGTTGAAGTAGCGGAGCGAGAGGGTCTCGAGCCCGTGGATATGGGCGTAGACGCGCATGAGGAGCTCGCCGGCGAGCTTGGCCACGGCGTACGGAGACAAAGGAGCCGCGGGCATCGACTCCGTCTTCGGGAGGGTCGGCGTGTTCCCGTAGGCCGAAGAGCTCGCCGCATAAATGACGCGACGAACCCCCGCCTGACGCGCGGCCTCGAGGAGGAGCGTCGTCCCCTGGACGCTCACCATCATCGTCGCCGCGGGGTTCTCTACCGACCGAGCCACGGACGGGATCGCGGCCTCGTGAAAGATCACCTCTACGCCCCGGACCGCCTTTTTCACGGTCTCCGGATCGCAAATCGTCCCCTCGACCAGCTCGAGGCGGCCCAGGAGCCCTTCGAGGTTCTGTCGCCGTCCCGTGCTGAAATCGTCAAG
>JBKQKP010000099.1:0-6154 GCA_052147435.1 Polyangiaceae bacterium
CACCCGGTCTGTGTCCAGCGAGCACCCGGTTTCGTTGGCGCGCTACCCCAGGCCGTGGTTTGTCAGGCAGCGGACCTGTCAACCAAGCACCCGGTCTAAATCGTCAAGGGAGAACCCGGTCGCTCACCTCACGTCGATGGGGACGATGCCCCTGCAACTCTTGATCGTCTCCCCATTTCGATGGGGACGATGCCCCAACGACGGTTGATCTCCTCCCCAGGTCGATGGGAACGATGCCCTTGCGACGCTTGATCCTCTCCCCACGTTGATGGGGACGATGCCCCAACGACGGCTGATCTCCTCCCCACGTCGATGGCGACGATGCCCTTGCGGCGTCTGATCGTCTCCCCACGCGCAGGCCGTCGAAGTAGCCGCCGGTGACTTCGAGGAAGAGGAGGCGGGGAGGAGGGGAGACGGCCGGTACGGCAGAGGTCATGAGGGGCGCGGTCTAACATCGGGGGAGCGCAGGGCAAGGGAGAAGCAAGGGGGAAGAGACGTTTCAGCGCCGGTGGATGGAACGTCATCGGAGTGTCACGCACGGAGGCAAGGGCAAGGCTGTCACGGCTCGAGCGCACGCGCGCCTCTCGGGTCCGGCCCTTCCGCTACGCGGCGTGGAGCGCTCCCGCTCGAACGCTAGGCGCCGAGATTCCCTCCTGTTCTGAAGCGTGAGGTGCGCCACGCCGTGGGTCGGCATTGCCGATGCAGTCACCCCAGACGACCGCGGGCGTGCGCCCGACCGCTCAGGAGGACCAGGACGATGAAAACGAAAATGAAGCTCCCGTTGGCCTCACTTCTGCGACCGCGACACCCGGGCGCGTCGAGACGAGCCTCTAAGCGTCGCACTACATGAAGCCCGCCGAGCGTACCGAAGGCATCACGAAGGTAGGGGTCTCGCGAGTCCCCGGCGTCGGGATCGGCCACGCCGTACGCTGGAGAACGGACCCATCCCCGTTGCGAGAGGCGGGGTCGGTCGATGAGGAGCGGACACGCCTCGGGCGCGCGATCGCCCGAGCCAAGAGGGGCGTCCTCGACCTCATGCGCCTACTTCCACGGGGCGAAGCGGAGCTCTTCGAGCCCGAGCTGCTAATCCTCGACGAGCTTGGCACCACGCTTCGAGAAAGGCTCGTTGCGGGGATGCGCGCGGAGGACGTCGTCGAGGACGGGGCGACGGATACGGCGGTCGATCTCCTGATGGACGCGCGGGCGCGGATCCTCGACGCGCTCGCGCACGACTATCGATCCGTCGACGCGCTTCTCGAGGGGAGCGAAGGAGATGTCGTCCTCATCACGGAGACGCTGACCCCGTCGGTCGTCGCGTCGCTCCCGTCCCGCGTCGTGGGGATCGTTGCCTCCTCCGGCGACTCTGGCGAGAAGAGTGGCTCGACGGCGCACTCCGTCATCCTGGCGCGCGAGCGGGAGATCGCGCTCGCGCTCGTGAGCACTGAGGACCTCTCCGAGATCCAGAAGAACGACTTGGTCGTCGTGGATACGACCGAGGACGCTGCCGTCGTGTCAGTCGGGCCGGGCGATGAGGTCACGCAGGCGGCGCTTGCGAAGAGACATGCCTGGAACCAGGCGCGCGACGCGGAGGCCGCGGAGGCCGCGGAGCCGCTGCGGCAGCTCGGCGTGAGCGTGCTCGTCAACGTCGGGTCGGTCCATGATCGCGTACCAGCTTCCGCGGAGGGGATAGGGCTCGTCAGGACTGAGCTCGTCTTCTCCGACCACTCGAACGCGCCGAGCGAGGCGGAGCAGTTCGGCGTCGTGTGCGCGATCGCGGCGCTCTCCCGGCGGTCGCGCGCAGTCGTGCGCCTCTTCGATGCCGGTGGCGACAAGCCGCTACGATGGCTCGCGCCCCCCCCTGGGGCAGAAGCCGCGCGCGGAATCGAGCTTCTCGGACACCATCCCCGTGTGCTCGAGGCTCAATTGCGCGCCATCGTTCGGGTCGCCCACCACTTCGACGTCGCTGTCCTCGTGCCGTACGTCCGTTCACCCCGCGACGTCGCGGACGTACGCGCGAGGACTCGGGGGCGCGTCCCTGTCGGGGCGCTCATCGAGACGACCGAAGCCGTTGAACAGATCGCCGGCATCATCGCCGCATCCGACTTCGTCTCGATCGGGACGAACGACCTGGCGGCAAGCGTGACGGGCACCGGACGCGCCAACGTGGGCCTCTCGCTCGACGCCCGGCTCCTCCGGATGATCGAGCGAGTCGCCGTGGCGTGTCGCGCTCGGTCGTGCACAGTCACGGTATGCGGGGAGATCGCGGGCAACCCCCACGGTGCGCGCGTCGTCACGGGCCTCGGCGTGCACGCCGTCAGCGTTTCGCCACCGAGGGTCTCGCCCATCAAGCACTCGCTCCGCGGGGTCTCGATCGAGGATTGTCGCGCGATCGCGCGAGCGGCAATGAAAACCCCGTGATGAGACGACGAGCCGCGGCGCCGCTCAAGTCGCTGTGCAACGAAGATGCCTCGGGGGAGAACGGCGCCCGGTGCAAACTGCCACACAAACGGGCAACCTCGACTCTGGTCTGGCCACGAGCGTGCGCGAGGGCGCGGAGCGGAGGGTGGCACGCAAGGTGAAAGGGAGTGGCCACGCTGAGTCCCACAACCGCCCAGTTTCAAAACCAGTAGGAGGTCCCCAATGCAGAACCATCCGACGCCCATGCGTCCCGAGCCGCCGAAGTCCCCAGCGCCTGCGGGGGCGCAACCAGAACCTTTCGTTTGGCCCCAGCCGATCCATCGTCCCCGCACGGAGCAGCCGATGCACCGGCCGTTGCCGGACAGATCGCTGGTCGGGAAAGCCTGAGCCTCATGCCGGGATGCGACGAACCCGGTGGGACGGTACAGTGGGCTCCGTGGGCTCCTCAGAAAAAAGGAACGGACACGGCGAGCGTCTTTCGGCGCTCACTACCTCGGCCATGGCGCTCGACGCGGAGCTGCGTCGGTACGTCGATCTCGCGGGCGCGGCGGCGCGGATCCCGCTCACATCCGAGAAGAACCTCGAGCGCGCGGCCCGCGCGATGACCGAGGCGGCCGAGGCGGAGCGGCGCGTGCTCGACCAAGTGCAGCTCCTCGTGCAGGCGATCACGGTGGCGCGCGAGACGCAGGAGGGGGCGACCAAGACGCTGAACGAGCACGTCGCCACGCTTGGGCAGCGGCAGGGCGAGCTCGAAGGGCTGCTCGCGCGAATGAGCAGGCTGGGGGAGCTGGCGAAGACGCTGAACGCCGGAATGCAGAAGATCGCCTCCTACAAGAAGAACCCGTACGCCGCGGGCGAGGCCGAGCATACGGCGGAGGCGGACGAGATGAAGGGGGCGCTCGACGCGATGGAAGCTGGCATGGCGACCGCGGCCACCCATGCCGAGGAGCTGGCGTCTCACGCGAACCAGCTGCGCTTCGAGGACGTTGCGCGGCAGGCCGAGGGGCTTCGGCAGCAGGTGCTCTCGGCGAAGAACCGCCTCTCGCTCCTACAGGGCCGGAACTAGTCGACAGGTGACCATCGCCTGCCCGCGATGAGGCGCTGCCTCAGCCGGCAGTGTTAGGAACTACCTCCACACACGAACCTTCAACTCAAGCGGCAGACGCGCAGCCTTCGCCTCTTGACCACTTCGTCTGAGGAACGACAATACAGTCCAATGAAGGGCCGAATCCTCATCGTCGACGACGATCTCGACTTGTGCGAAACCCTCAAACAGACGCTCGCAGAATACGAATTCGACGCGACAGCGCGTATGTCCGCCGAAGACGCACTTATGCTCCTCGGCACAGAGGACTTCGACGTCGTCGTCACGGACCTCAAGATGCGAGGCACGAGCGGGCTGGAGCTCTGCCAGAGGATCGTGGCGAACAGGCCGGACCTGCCTGTCGTCGTCGTCACCGGCTTTGGGAGCTTGGAGACTGCCGTCGGCGCCATCCGCGCCGGGGCTTACGACTTCGTGACGAAGCCGTTCAAGATGGACGACATCGCGCTGACCCTCGAGCGCGCGGTTCGGCACAAGCAGCTTTGCGAAGAGGTGAAGCGGCTACGAACGATCGTGCGCGACTCGCGCCCGCCGGAGGACATGATCGGCTCGAGCGAGCCGATGCAGAGGATCAACGAGCTGACCACGCGTGTCGCCGAGACCGAGGCCTCGGTGCTCATCACGGGCGAGAGCGGCACCGGGAAAGAGCTCGTCGCGAAGGCGATTCATTTGCGGAGCCGCCGGTCCCAAGGGCCCTTCGTCGCGATCAACTGCGCGGCGATGCCGGAGGCGCTTCTCGAGAGCGAGCTTTTCGGTCACACCAAAGGGGCGTTCACCGATGCGCGCCAGGCGCGAGAGGGGCTCTTTCTCCAGGCGAACGGCGGCACGCTTCTCCTCGACGAGATCGGCGAGATGGCGCTCGGGACGCAGGCCAAGCTTCTGCGCGTGCTCCAGGAGCGCGCGGCTCGCCCCGTCGGCGGCGACAAGGAGATCCCGTTCGACACGCGAATCATCGCCGCCACCAATCGCGACCTCGATACCGAGGTCGCCGAGCGCCGCTTCCGCGAGGATCTCTTCTACCGGATCAACGTCGTGCGGATTCACGTCCCACCGTTGCGCGTGCGCGGGAGCGACGTGCTCGCGCTTGCTCAACACTTCATCGAGCGTTTCGCCGCGGCGCACCGGACGAACGTGAAGGGGCTCGCGAATCCGGCCGCGGAGCAGCTGATGACGTACACCTGGCCCGGCAACGTTCGCGAGCTGCAGAACTGCATCGAGCGCGCCGTCGCGCTGGCGCGCTACGAGCTCCTCGGAGTGGACGATCTGCCGGAGAAGCTGCGTGACTATCGCCCTTCGCGCGTCGTCATCGACAGCGACGATCCCGCCGATCTGATCCCGATGGAGGAGGTGGAGCGCCGGTACGTCCTGCGGGTGCTCCAGGCAGTCGCCGGAAACAAGACGCTCGCCGCGCAGGTCCTTGGCTTCGATCGGCGGACGCTCTATCGCAAGCTCGAGAGATACGGCGTGCACGAGAGTGACGGCGGCGCCGAACCGTCGTCGTCCTGACTAGCCCGTTCACCATTTCCCGATCAGCGTCACCCCTCCGGGGCCTGGCGCGAGGCCGACGCGAGCGCTCTCCCGGCGCGGGGCGGTGAACCAGAGCGCCGCACCCCCCGCCACGGCGACCCCGGCGACGACGAAAGCGACAGTCGATGCGGTCGCCGCAGACTCGGCGTTGCCTCGAAGCGCGAGACCGGTTTCGTCACACGCATCCGTGGCGTCGCAGTGGCCATTCGAGTTCGACTGATCGAGCTTCGATTTCGCGACCACGCCGAAAACGCTCCCGATCACCGCGCCAATGACCCCCGCGCCGGCGACGACCGCCCCGACCGTTCGCTGGGTGCGCCCTGGATCGTTCGACGTGCGCGGGGCTATCGCCGGGGGTGGCGGCGCGCTCGGCGCCGGAGCGGCGACCAGTGCGGCCTCCAGGCGCGGGACCGTCACGGTCACGACGCCCGGCGTGGCCGGCGCCTCGATCGTCGTTTGCCAGTCCTTGAAGGTGGGGGCAGACGCCGCGATCGCGTGGACTCCCGGATCCACGGGAACCGCTTCTTCCCACAGCGCACGCCCGACCTCGACGCCGTCGCGCTTCACGACGAGCCCTTGCACGTCCGCCTCGGTGGAGACCCGAACGAGGATCTTGGAGAGCTGACCTTCGAGACGGGTAGCGTTCTGACGCGCGAGCGCCTCGCGCTTGTCCCCCTTTCGTCCCGCGGCGGACGCGGCTTCCCGGAACTCG
Organism: Polyangiaceae bacterium; assembly: GCA_052147435.1. GTDB lineage: Bacteria > Myxococcota_A > Polyangia > Polyangiales > Polyangiaceae > JBKQKP01. The sequence goes on from JBKQKP010000099.1 coordinate 5,760, forward strand.
GCCCACGCGCTTGCGGTCTGTCCGTTCTTCTCGTAGCAGTCCGCGAGCCCGAGCATCGTCCCGATGCCCGGGGCGCGCTGGAGGCTCTCGACGAACTTGGGACACGCCTCGGCGTACGCGTGCGCGCCCATGAGGCGCTTGCCTTCTTCGAACGCGGCGTCGGCCGTGGCCTTGTCGTCCGCCGACTGCGCGCGGGCGAGCGCGGGTGCGGCGAGAACCGCCATCGAGAGGAGCGCGACCAAACAGGAACGGCTTGAGAGCAATCCATCTCGCGCTCCGTGCGCAACCCCACCCCCCTGGCCCCCCGCCCCGCAGGCAGGGCGGGGGGAACGTGACAACGAGCCGCTTTTCACGCTCCCCCCTGCCTGGGGAAGGGGGCCGGGGGGAAGGGGTTG
>JBKQKP010000100.1:0-73511 GCA_052147435.1 Polyangiaceae bacterium
GCGTCGGTACGCCCGAACTTAGCGTCGGTTCGCCCGAACCTAGCGTCGGTTCGCCCGAACCTAGCGTCGGTACGCCCGGACCTAGCGTCGGTACGCCCGAACCTCGCGTCCACACGCCCGGACCTACCGTCGGTACGCCCGGACTTAGCGTCGGTACGCCCGGACTTAGCGTCGGTACGCCCGGACCTAGCGTCGGTACGCCCGGACCTAGCGTCGGTACGCCCGGACCTCGCGTCCACACGCCAGGACCTACCGTCGGTACGCCCGAACCTTTGCGCTATCGTCTCCCCCGCTCCCGATGCTGTCGCGACGACTCCTGGCGCTCGTTTCCGCCCTCCTCGTCTCCGCCGCGCTCCTCCTCGCCGTCTGGCGCATCAAGCACGAGGCCTCGCAGCCCACCTTCACCCGCGACATCGCCCCGCTCGTCCTCGCCAAGTGCGCCCCGTGCCACCGCCCGGGAGAAGCGGGCCCCTTCAGTCTTCTCACGTACGAAGACGTCCTTCGCCGCGCGAACCAGATCCGCAACGTCACCGGACGTCGCTTCATGCCCCCCTGGAAGCCGGCGCACGGCTACGCCACCTTCAAGGGAGACCGAAGCCTCACACAAGAGCAGATCGATCTCCTCGCGCGATGGATCGACACCGGTGCTCCCCTCGGAGACCCGAAGAACCTCCCGCCGCCCCCGAAGTGGCCGACCGGCTGGCAGCTCGGCGAGCCCGACGTCGTCGTCCAGCTCCCCGAGGCGTACACGCTTCACGCGGAGGGGAGGGACGTCTACCGGAACTTCGTCATCCCTTCGCCGGTGAAGGGGGTCCACTACGTCACCGCGTGGGAGTTTCGTCCCGGCTCGCGCGCGCTTCACCACGCGATCCTCAACATCGACCGCCTCGGTCTCGCCCGACAGCGCGACGCCCAGGATCCGGAGCCGGGCTTCGCCGGAATGGACGTCGGCAACGTGCAGTCGGCCGACGGCTTCTACCTCGTGTGGGCCCCCGGGAGCACGCCGACCCCGCCGGACCCCGCGCGCGCGTGGCGCATCGACGAGCACACGGACCTCGTCCTTCAGCTGCACATGCAGCCGCGCGGCAAGGAGGAGACGATACGCCCGACGATAGGCCTGTATCTCTCCGACCACCCCCCCACGCAGCATCTCTTCAGCCTTCGCGTGGGCGACGCCCCCATCGACATTCCGCCGGGCGACAAGAGCTACACGATGCGCGACGACTACACGCTCCCGGCGGACGTGGACGTGCTGAGCGTGTTCCCGCACGCCCACTACCTCGCCAAGACGATGAAGAGCTGGGCGACGCTCCCCGACGGCACGGAAAAACCGCTCCTCAGGATCGACGACTGGGACTTCAATTGGCAGGACAAGTACACGTACGCCGAGCCCGTCGCGCTCCCGGCCGGGAGCGTGATCTCGATGAGCTTCGTCTACGACAACTCCGAGGGGAACACGCGCAACCCGAGCCGCCCGCCGAAGCGCGTTCGGACCGGCGAGAAGTCGACCGACGAGATGGGGAACGTCACGTTCGAGGTCCTCCCGCACGACGCGCGAGGGCTCGTTCGCCTGCGCATCGCGGGCTACGAGCGGCTTCTCCGCCTCGCAGACACGGCGCGCAATCAATACAACCTCGCGAACGCGCTCGCCGACGACGGAAAGATCGACGAGGCAATCGTCCATTACACGCGCGCGATCGAAGAGGACCCGGCGTTGACCCCCGCGCGCTTCAACCTGGGGAACCTCGAGATGGCGAGGGGGGAGCTCGACAGCGCGATTGCGCAGTACCGCGCCGCGCTGAGCGTGAACCCTCAGTTCGTCGACGCGCGCGTGAACCTCGGGCACGCGCTCGAGACGAAGGGGCGCATGCCCGACGCCCTCAAGGAGTACCGCGACGCCGTCGCCACCGGCCCCGACTCGGCGCTCGCTCACGCCAGCTTGGCCGCGGCGCTCGCCAAGACGGGCGACACCGCGCGCGCGATCGATCAGTTTCGCCAGGCGCTCGCGATCGCGCCGAACGATCCGCGGATCCAGAGCTCGCTCGCCGCCCTCACGTCGGATGCGGGGGTCACTTCGCCCCCGCGATAGCGCAGCCGATCGCCCGAGCCTCCGTCTCCGCAGGCGCCCGCCCCGCGAGCACGGCGTCGAGCGCCTCTTCGAGATCACGCCGCGTCGGCTCCGGGCGAGCCTCACCGAGGTCGATGTTCCGATCGTCGATTCGCCCGTGGTAGACGAGCGCCCCCCCGCGCGCGAAGACCGCGCTCTCCGGCGTCACCGTCGCCTTCGCCCGCGCGACGAGCGTGTGCCCCGGATCGCGAAGCGCTTCGAACGGGAATCCGTACTCGCGCACGTGCGCGCGAATCATCGCGGGGGACTCCTGGACGGTCGGGTACACGAGCCGGAACGCGATCCCCTGCGGGGAGTAGCGCTCGTAGAGACGGCGAAGCTCGGGGGCGTAGCGGTTCGAGATGGGGCAGTCCGTCGAGACGAAAACCAGGACGGTCGCCTTCGCGTCTGCGCCGCCACCGCCGAGGAAAGGGTCCGCGGGGCGTCCGTCGAGGTCGGTCACCCCGTTCCCGTGGCAAGCCGAGGCCGACGTCGCGAGAAACGCGGCGATCGCGACGAGGACGGACGGGCGAAACGCGAAGGATCGCGGGGCGATCACCCGGTCACTCTAGCAAGCCCTCGCCGTTACCCGTCTTTCGATTCGGGCCCGAATCCCTTGTCAACGCGCCCCCCGCGGCGCATGACATCTCTCCCGGAATGACCCCCCCGAAGAACGAAACGGCCGCCGTCGTCGTCCCGTTCGGCGTGCCGAACGACCGGCGCGGGCTGGGGCTCGGCCTGGCCGCGCTGGTCCACGGCTTCGCGCGCATCGGCGGGGAGCACGTCGCGCTCGCGCAGCTCTTCGGCAAGCGCACGAACGAGCCGGACGCCCCGCCGGGCCCCGTCGAGGCGTTCATTCCACCGCAAGCCTGGCGCGATCTCGCCGGCCAGGGGAACGCGCCGGGAGACGTGAAGATCGTCCTCACCGGCGCGTTCGAGCCTCCGGACGAAGCGGGGGGGCTCTTCCGCTTGCTCGCCTTCGACGCCCGCGACGGCGCGATGCGGTCGCAGGCGGAGGTGCACGTCGACGGAGAGCACGCGGGGGAAGCGATCGTCGAGGCGGTCGAGAAGGTGTGGTCCGGTTTAGGCGAGGTCGGGGATCTGCGCTCCCTTCGCGATCTGCGCTGGGACGCGCTCGAGAGCGTGCTCCGCGCGGAGCGCTGCGTGCTCCATGATCCCTCACGGGGTGGGCCGCACGATCGCCTCGCCGCGATGTTGCACCTGGGGCGCGCGATCGAGGACGCCCCCGGCGCGCGCTACCCCGCAGGCAGGCTCGCCGTCATCGCGCTCGACGCCGCCCTCGGCCCCGCGGCCGATCCGAAGCTCGCCGAAGCCGCGGTCCGTGCCGTGGCGCGCGCCTCGCTCGACGCCCCCGATCAGCCGGATCTCCTCGAGGCCACCGCCGCGCTCCACGTCCGGATGGGACACTCGCTCGAAGGGGAGGCCACGGCGCTCGCCGGGATCGCGCGCGACCCGTCGCGCCCCCGGCTCTACGCGCTCCTGTCGGAGGCGCGACGCGCGCGGGGCGATCTGGAGGGGGCGCGCCGCGCGGTCGAGGACGGTCTCCGCCGCGCGCCGACCGACGCGCCGCTCGGCGTGGAGCTGGGGATGGTGCTCGTAGCGGCGGGCGATCTCGCGGGGGCAGAGCGCGCCTGGCGCGGCGTCTTGGCGCGAGACGCGACCTATCCCCCCGCGTTCGTGAGCCTCGCGGGGCTCGCGTCACGCCAGGGGGACGCGCTCGCGGCCGAGGCGCTCGTCGATCTCGCGCTCTCTTCCTGCGGGGAGCGCGCTGCGACCGGCGCAGACGCTTCCCGCAGGCCTGCAACGAGTGACTCTGCGTCGCGCGAGCCTCATCCGGAGGTCCTCCGGTGCGCGCTCCGCCTCGCGCACGCCGCGGAGTCGCAGGGGTTGGCGCGCGCGGCCCGCGTCGGAGCGCTCGCGCGCGCTCTGTTGAAGCGGGCTCCCGACGACGCGGGGGCGATGCTGGCGCTCGCGCAGTCGATGTCGAGCACCGGGGACACGCGAGGCGCGATCGCCAGCTTCGCGCGCGTCGAGTCGCTCGCCCCACGAACGCCGATCGCCGCGGAGGCGCAGCGCGCGCGCTTCGCCGCAGCCGAGCCGCTCGCATGGCTCGAGGTCGACTCTCTCCTCCGTGCGACCCAGGATTCAATCACGCCGACCGCGCTCGACGCGCTGTCCTCGCGCGCTCGTCGCCTCGCCGCGGAGCACCCGGTGTGGCCGGCGTGGCTCGCGCTGGGGATGGTCGAACGGCGTCGCGGCGCGTTCGTCTCTGCGCGCGAGTCGCTCTCCACAGCGCTCGAAGCCGCGGAAGGGTGCGCCGACGTGCACCGCGAGCTCGCGCGCACGCTGGTCGCGCTGCAGGATGCGGCCGGCGCCCTCCGCCACGCCGAGCGCGCCGTCGCCCTCGGAGGAGAGTCGCCCCGCGCGCTCGGTACGGTGGCCGAGGCGCTCTTCGCGTGCGGACGCCGCGCCGAAGGAGACGCGATGCTCGCGCGCGCCGTCGCGCTCGCGCCCGACGACGCCGAGCTGCATGCGATCGGACGGTCCGTCCGCCCGTCCGCCCCCCCGCCGAGCACGCTGGGTCGTCTTCTCGGGCTGCTTCAGCGCCGCCCACGCTAGGCCGCCTGCTACCCTCGGTCGCGTGCCCGGCGCGCCGCCCCCCCTCGAACGGATCGCGCCGTGGGTCGCCGGAGTCATCCTCGCGCTCCCCGTGCTCGTTGCGCACTACCCGCCGATGGCCGATCTCCCCGCCCACGAGGCCGTCGTCGGCCTCCTGCGCCACTGGGGCGATCCGCGCTTCGTCCCGCCGAACGTCTACGCCCTCAACTTCGGGCAGCCGAACCAGCTGCTCTACTTCTTCATCCTCCCTCTCGCGCACCTGATGCCGATAGGCACGGCGACGAAGCTCGTCGTCGCGGCGACGCTGTTTCTTCTCCCTGTCGCCGCGGCCCACTTCGCCGATCACCTCGGCGTCACGCGATGGACCGCGCTCGTAGTCGCGCCGCTCGGCCTCGGCTGGATGTTCTTCTGGGGGCTCCTCGCGAACCTGATGGGGCTCGCCGCGTACCTCTTCGCGCTCCCTTCGCTCGATCGCTTCGTCGACGGTCCCACGGCACGTCGTCTCGGCGCAGCGACAGCGTGGATTGTCTTTCTTCACTTCCTGCACGACTTCATGGCGCTCGCGGCGGGGGTGACGCTCGTCGTTCTCACCGTTTGCTCCTGGCGCGGGTGGCGGCAGGGGGCCGTTCGCGTCGTGCCCGCGGCGCTGGTCGCCGGCCTTGCGCTCGTGTCGCGCGCGTTTGAGCAGCATCAGCACCTCGCGCAGGCGCGCGGCGGCGGAGAGACCGTCGCGTTCGCGCCGCTTCTCTACCGCGTGCAGATGCTCCCGGGGGCGCTCTTTGCCGGAGAAGGCTGGCAGAGTGGAGGGCTCCTCGCGGTTGCGTCGATCCCGATCGTTCTGTTCGCGATCGAGCGCCGGCGGATCGGTCCCCCTGCCCGCGGAGGCGCGGAGAGCCCCGAGTCGCTCGCTAGCCGCGCGCACCGCCTTCGCTTCGAGATCCTCGCCGTGGTCTTCGTCGCCCTCTACTTCGTCACGCCGATGGCGATCGGCTGGACGACGCAGATTCATCAGCGTTTCTTGCCGATCGCGTGGTCCCTGCTCGCCATCGCCGTCGCCCAACGCGGAGACTCTGCGCTCCCCGCGTGGCGCCTCCCTCGCCTCGCTGCGAGCCTCCTCCCGATCGCGCCCATCTTGATGCTGTGGCCTGAGTTCGCGCTGAGTGACCGCGCGTACCGCGACCTCGACGCGATCATCGACCACATCGAGCCCGGCAGCTCGCACGTGATCCTCGAGCTCGGCCCCAGCAACGACAAGCTCTTCAGCCCCGCCTCGTGCGGCGGGCGGGTCGTGGCGCGCGCCGGGGGGCGCAGCCTCTTCGACTACACGTGGTCACCCGCGTCTCCCGTCGTCGAGAGGCCCGACGTGCAGTGGACGGAGGTCTTCGATCGGATCGATCCGAATGCGTACCGCTTCGTCCCCGCGCACGATCTGCGGCTCTTCCGGTACGTCATCCTGCACACGACCGATCCGGGGCTCGGTGAGCTCGCGCGCCTGGCGATGGAACCCGAGGCGAAGGCCGTCGTTCACGTCGGCGAGTTCACCCTCCTCGAGTCGACTCTCCCGCGCGTGCCGCTCGACGCGCACGACGATCCGTTTGCAGGCCCGCACCCGCCGAGCCTCGACGAGCGCGCGCTCGCGACCGCGAAGCGCCTCGGAGGCAGCTAGCCTCACCTCGCGCCGAAGATCGCCGTACCCACCCTCACCATGGTCGCCCCGCACGCGATGGCGATCTCGAAGTCGGCCGACATTCCCATCGACAGCTCCGGGAGCGAAGCCGCACCGCCGTGAAGGGAACGGAGCGACGCGAGCGTCTCGAACGTCCGCCGCGCGGCGACCAGATCGCCGAAGGGGGGCATCGTCATGAGGCCTCGTAGCGCGAGCCCAGGCTCGCCCTGCACGGCCGCCATGACCTCACCGAGCTCGCTCGGCGCCACCCCGTGCTTCTGCGGCTCGGCGGTCACGTTGACCTCGACGAGGACCGGCAGCGGCCCTGGCCGCTCTGCGGAGCGAACGCGCTTCCCCAGCTCGCGCGCGATGACGCTGGAGTCCACGGCGTGGACGACGTCCGCTGCCTTCGCCACCAGCTTCGCCTTGTTCGTCTGCAGGTGCCCGATGAAGTGCCACTCGATCTCCGGCAAGTCGGCGAGCGCTTCGCGTTTGGCTGCCAGCTCCTGCGCGTAGTTCTCCCCGAACGCGCGCTGCCCCGCCTCGTAGGCTTCCCGGATCGCCTCCACGGGCTTCGTCTTCGACACCGCGACGAGCCTGATCCCCGTCGGGTCGCGTCCGCACGCCGCGGCCGCGCGCGCGATCCGCCCCTTCACCTCTTCGAGCCCTCCGCGAACGCTCATCGCGCGCGCCCCCGCTTCCAACCGCGCCTCGCGCGCGCGTACCAGACCATCACGTCGCTGGTTCGGTCGAGCGGTCCGCCATGGAAATCCCCTTCCACCTTGTCCACCTCGAACCCGTTGTAGTGGAGGAGCGCCTCCCACTCCTGCGGAAAGAACTGCCGGTGCGCGAGCGGCGTCATCCAGGCTCGCGCGGGGTCCCCGACGAGCTCCGTTCGGCCGCGCGTGCGCCGTCGCGAGAGCGGCTCGAACTCCATCGCGACGAAGAGGACCTGGCGCGCGCGGTCGTAGTCGAAGTGCTCCACGTAGCGGACGGTCTCGCCCGTCGACGGATGCTTGAAGCGCGGCGCCTTGTAGGCGCGCGCCGGATCGCGCAAGAGGTCCTGGAAGACGGGGACGGAGAGGTCGCACACGAAGACGCCGTGCGGCTGCAAGTGGTCGCGCACGCGCGCCAGGAAGCGCTCGACGTCCTCGCGCGTGTAGAGATGCAGCGCCGCATTGAACGGGCAGGTGACGAGCGGGAAGCGGGCGCCGAGCTTCTTCGAGCGCATGTCGCCGAACCGCGCCGTCACGCGCGCGCGCACGTCGTCCGGCTCGTCGTCGAGCCGCGACTTCAGGTCGGCGAGCATCGCGCGCGAGTGGTCGATCCCGACGACCGCGACGCCGTGCCTCGCGACAGGCAGCGCGATCCGCCCGTTGCCGATCCCGTACTCGAGGACCGGGCCGCCGATCTTCTGGGCGAGATCGACGTAGAACTGAACGTCGTCGATTCGCTTCTTGTAGAGGCTCGCGTAATAGGTCGCGTCCTCGTAGTGCGCCCGAGACCCGGCCTCGAGCTCGCGGTCCGGCGTAGGCACGACGCGAAGCACCCGAAAAGACGAGGGGCTAGGCCTGGCTCAGTAACCGAGCTCAGTAACCGAGCGCGTGCTGCCCGTCGATCCACTCGAGCACGGCGTCGTGGCTCGCGCGATCGAAGTGGACCTTCCCGGCCGCGATCTCGCGCAGCGCGGTGACCGCCGGCTTGTTCTTCGAGTGAACGAGCGGGGCCGACCCCTTCATGAGCTGGCGGCAGCGCTGCGAGGCCAGGACGACGAGGGCGAAACGGTTCTCCTCGCGCTCGAGGCAGTCTTCTACGGTGACGCGGGCCATACGGGGTACTCCTTACGAAGGGGTGCGGACCTTAGTCCCAGCTGAGCCACTCGGCAAGTCGGCCTGCTTCTTGGGGGTTTCTCGGCCTGTTTCCGCCCCTGTTTCCAGCGTTGTAGGGCGCCGGTTGCTACAGTCGGCGCCAGCTACGTGCACGTCCTCGCGCTGGGCTCGCTTCTCGTCGCGCTCCTCATGCTTCTCGCGGCAGAGAGGCGCGGTGTAGCTGATCCCGCGTATCCACGGGGGGGCGGACATGGGCGCGCAGGGCTCCTTGCGCTCCTGGCCGCGGTCACGGTCGCGAACCTCCCCCTCGTCCTCGCAACCCCTCGCCTCGCCGGCGCCCTGCTCCCGGCCGATGCTTTCAGTCACGCGGTCGTCGCGCAGGCCGTCGCCCGCAAGGGGCTCCCTCACGGCTGGGTCGATGTCTACGCTGGCGGCTTCCCTTTCGGAATCCACTACCAGAGCGTCGCGCTCCTCATGGACGCGGCCCTCATCAAGCTCGCCGTCCCGGCGATGATGGCGACGAACGTGCTCGGGATCGCCGCGCTCCTCGCCACGCCGCTCTCCTTCGCGTGGGCGACCCATCGGTGCGGGCTTCACCCGCTGGCATCGCTCGCAGGCGCCATCTTCCTGACGACGGTCGCCCCCGCGCACGCGATGGTCGGCGGCTGGGAGAGCTACGTCAGCCAGGGGCTTCTCTCCCAGGTCGTCACCATCCCCATCGTGATCCTCTGCGCGGGGGCCGTCGTCTCGAACCAGTCGATGCGCTGGGTGCCGTGGATCGCCGCCCTCGCCGTCGCGGCGCACACGCAAGTGACGATCGCCGCCTTCGCCGCGGCGCTCCCCGCCGTGCTCGTCGCCGGCACGCCCGATGTGCGGCGGCGATTCCTCGTCGCGAGCGTCGGAGGCGCGATCGCCGCGCTCGCCCTCTACGGAACCGGCGCGCTCACGTACGCGGTCCCGTTCAGCTACCCGACGAAGACGGCGCCATGGCGGCTGTACGGGTTCGCGTTCGACCGACTCGCCGACGGAGACCTCCTCGATGACGGGCGAGCTCCGATCCTCACGACGGCGTCGATCGTGTCGGCCGCGTTTCTTCTTCCGCTCGTGCGTAGCCGCGCGGCGAGGGGGGCGCTCATCTGCGTCGCAGTTGCCTCTCTCGTCACGTTCGGACGCGACGCGTTCCTGAGCGCGGGCCCGTTCGTGCACGCGATCATCGAGATCATGCCCCCCGCGCGCATGATGGTCATCGTGCCGCTCGCCGCGGCGCTCTCGGTGTCGGTCGCGCTGCACGAGCTCGACGCGCGCACGCGTCTCCTCGTCGCGTCCGCACGAGCGCGAAGTGTCCCTGCGTGGCTTGGTGGTGCCCCGCAGGTCGTGTGCGTCGTGGCGATCGCCGCGTTGACCCTCCCCGGTCGGGTGGCGTGGATGCGCGGCCTCGTGACGAGCCTCGGCTCGCTCACCGGCGCGAAGGAGTGTGGTCCGAGCACTCCCGACGGCTACTCGACGCGGGACGCGCTGGCATGGATCGCGGGGCTCGACCGCGGCAGGTTCGTGACCGACGCCGCCTCGTTCCCGGATGCGTGTCCCGCGGAGCATGGAGTCGACCTCGCGAGCCCGCTGCCGCTTGGATACAACGTCGGCGGGCCAGGGACGCAGGTCGGCGTCCTGATGACGGCGTACAGCTCGCTCGGCCTCGAATGGCCTGCGAGCGCGGGGCGCGCGGAGGTTCTCGGCGTTCGTGACGTGCTCGCCACGCGCGAGCACGCGACGCAGGAGGACGGCTGGCGCGTGCGCGAGTCGCGAGGAGACACGCTTCTGCTCGAGCGGATCGGCGGGGGTGACTTCTTCGGAGCCGGTTGCGTCGTCGAAGAGTGGACCGGGTCCGGTCGGATGCTGCGCGACGCGCTCGTCTCCGATCTCGAAGCGCGCGCGCCGTGGCGCTCCGATCCGAACCGGCTCGTCGCCGTCACCGATGCAGCGGGTCCCGTTCTGCGGCGTGCGGTCGACCTCGGCGGGTGCGACGCCTCGCGCGCGAGCATCGTCGAGCACCGGCGCGAGCCCGGCGCCTACGAAGCCGTCGTCACGAGCCCATCGGACGTCGACGTCGTCGTGCGCGCCACGTACTTCCCGACGTGGGAGGTGAGGGTGGACGGAGCGCTCGTCGCCAAGCGCCGCGTCGCCCCCGGCTTCGTCTCGGCGCGCGTCCCGGCGGGCACGCACCGCGTCGAGGCGGTCGTTCAGCTCCCGCGCGGGTCGCTGGTCGCGCTGCTCGTTGCCTGCGTGTGCCTCGCCTTTCTCGGTGGCGTGCCTCGGCTTCGTGTCCGCACCTAGGGTCCGACGACCTCTAGGAACGGCTCGCAGAACAGAGGCGATAGCCCCCCCATCACGAGAATGACCCAAAGGTGCCCGGCTGCGGGGCGCCACCGAGCGACCCCGAGCGGCCCCTCGAGGAACGCGAGCCCCCCCTGGAGGAGGAAGTACCCACCCACGATGAGAGCCCACCGGGTCCCTAGCGCGGGGTGCGTCGCATAGGCGTGAAGAAGCGCGCTGAAGAGGAACGCGAGCGCCATCCCGACATACGGGTGCCCCAGGCGCGCCATCGGCCGGTGGAATCGCACCTCGAGCCACGCGCTCACGACGCGATTCCATCTCCTCCCCCAGAACTCGCGCACGGACCGCGAGAGGATCGGGTCGCGGTGGATTGCCGGAAACGAGATCCCGAGCGCGCGCGCAACGAAGGTGATCGCGGCGTAGACGACGTCGGTGAACCCGTAGACGTAGAGGAGCCCGCCGAACCAACGCACCGCGAGGCTAAGGGGGCGCGGAGAGAGCGCCGGGGCGACGTCGAACGCGAGCTCGCGCCCGGCGGCGGCGAGCGCCAGGAAGAGAACGATCCTCACGGCCATGCGCCCCTCGAACGCAGCCGGAACGCGGCGCACGCGGAACGAGTCGAGAATCGAGAGCGCATGCGTTACGCGACGGAGGGGCGTCGTCGGCTGCCTGAGGAAAACGAGGTCCGTTGCTCTGAGGATCGCCCCGATGCCGAGGAGAGCGAGGAGCGCGCGTGGGAGCCGCCAGTCGGCCGGCATCGCGTAGGGGGCGAGGAGGCCGACCGTCGCCGGAGCGAAGCACAACGCGCGCCGCCACCGCGGCCCGGTCGCGAGGAGCGCCGCCAGCACGTACAGGATCGGGGGCACTGTGAGAGCGAGCGCCAGCGTCTAGGCAGCCTACACGCCGTGTGCCAGACTCCGCCCGTTTCATGACGGACGTGATGATCGTCACCGGTGGCGCGGGATTCATCGGGTGCAACTTCGTCCGTCGCGCCCTTGCACGAACCGTCGCGCGCGTCGTGGTGCTCGACAAGCTCACGTACGCCGGACACCGGGAGAACCTCGCGGACGTCGCCCGCGATCCACGATTCTCGTTCGTGCAGGGGGACGTCTGCGACCGCGCCACCCTGAAGGCGCTCTTCGAATCACTGCGCCCAACGTCGGTCGTGAATCTTGCCGCCGAGACGCACGTCGACCGATCGATTGCGGCCCCGCGCCCGTTCGTCGAGACGAACGTAGTCGGCACGTTCGAGCTCCTCGAAGCGTCGCGCGTTCATTTCGCCTCGCTCGGCGACGCAGAGCGGGGGCAGTTCCGCTTTCTCCACGTTTCGAGCGACGAGGTCTATGGGAGCTGTGACGGGCTCGACGCCGCCGCGTCTTTCTCCGAGACGAGCGCCTACGCCCCTTCTTCCCCGTACGCCGCGACGAAGGCGGGCGCCGATCACCTCGTCCAGGCCTACCGCGCAACCTTCGGCCTGCCGACGCTCATCACGAACTGTACGAACAACTACGGCCCGTACCAACACCCCGAGAAGCTCATTCCGCTCATGATCACGAGCGCGCTCGAAGGGAAGAGCCTCCCCCTCTACGGCGACGGCGGCAACGTGCGCGACTGGATCTACGTCGAGGACCACTGCGCGGCGGTACTCGAGGTCCTCGAGCGCGGGCGCGTCGGCGAGCGGTACAACATCGGCAGCGGCGCGGAGCGAACGAACGTCGCGATCGTCGATGCCATCTGCGCGTCGCTCGAGGAGATCGCCCCTGCGCGGGAGAGCGCCGCGCTCGCGTCGAGGGGGGTGCGCTCGTACTCCGAGCTGAAGACCTTCGTCGCCGATCGACTGGGACACGACCGACGGTACGCGCTCGACACGTCGAAGATCCGCGGCGAGCTCTCCTGGAAGCCGGAGCATGACCTGGCCTCCGGCCTCGCGCAGACCGTGCGCTGGTACGCAGCTCACCGCGAATGGTGCGCCGGGGTCTCCGCAGCACGGCAGTGAAGCGCTCGGCTCTTGCGGGAAGCGACTCTCAGGGGGATGGGACGCGCCAGATTTCGCGCCACTTGCCGTTCGACTCGAAGCGCGTCAGCGCTTGCGCCCCTGTTTTTCTCACCACGAGGCGGCACAAGGCCTCTTCAGGGGAGTAGGCGTCGATGAACACGAGCTGCTCGGCGCGATCGCGCGAGAAGCTCCCGCAATGCCGAACGTCGAGCGGGCGCGTGACGTAGCCTTGAAAGGGCTCGGCGAGCTCGTAGTGCGCGTGGAAGCCGCCGTAAATCTCGGCGTCACCATGCTTCCGCTCGACGTAGGCTGCCGCGCGCCGGCCGATCTGGATCATGTCCAGATACGAGAGATCCTGGTTCGGCTCGATCTCGTAGTCGCTCGTGAGCGGGATGCGCGGATGCCAAGTCGTCGCGAAGGCGCCGAGGAGCACCACGACGGCACCCGCGAACACTCCGGTCGGGAGAGCTCGCCGAGCGAGGAGCAGCGTCCCGACCAGGTACGCTGGCAAGACGACGAGCAGATAACGGGTCAGGAACGTCGAGAGCGTGAAGACTGCGAGGGGCCCTGCGAACGCCGCGACCAACGGGGCCAGGTAGGGTGAGGCGAGGCGGTCGCGACGTCGAAGCAGAATGACGCCCCCCACCGCTGCAAGCACCAGAAGTCCCCAGCGGTAGCGCTCCAGGAGCACGATCCGAAGGATGATGATCGTCCGGTGAACGATCGACGGCCCGCTGGAGGGACCCGCGAGGGGCTCCGGCGAGTCCGTGAGCCACCAGCCGGTCACGGCGTAGTGATAGAGAAACCACGCAATGGTGGCGCCGACCGGGATCGCCAGCCCGATCCACTGCCACCTGTCTTTGCGCCGACTTGGATCGAAGAGGAGCGCAACGGCGAGAAGGGGGGGGACAGCCCCTGCGGGAACCTTCGTCCATGCTGCGATCGCAAAGAGCACTCCCGCGAGAACGGGCCTGCGCGAGACCCAGGCGAGGAGCCCCGACGCGGCAATAGCGGCTACGGGCAGATCGAAATAGATCTGCCCGAGCTCGCAGAGCGTGACGGCCGTGGCGCCGAAGAGCGAGGCCGCGGCTAAGCCGAGGAGCCTCCCGTGCGCGCGAACCCCCAGGAGATACGTCGCGCTCATCGCGAGGGCGAGGAACGGCGCGACCACTGCGTGCGCGACCACGCGCGACTCGCCGAAGACGCGCCATGCCGCGGCGACGAGCGCGACGAAGAGCGGAGGGTGAGCGTAGAACTCGTGGGTCGGGACGAGGGGCCAGAAGCCGTGCCGGAACATGTCGCGCGCGGCGACGACGATGAAGCCTGCAGAGTCCCAGAAGTACGGGAGATCGCGCGTCGGCCACCACATCACGGCGGAGTAGACGACAAAGGCTCCGATCGCAGCGGCGTCGATCGCGCGAGGAGCCGCAGCTTTCGTTACCAAGCCCTCGCTCGCGCCTGAATGAACGAATAGAAGAAGACGCTGTTCGGATCACTCGCCACGCGCTCGAGCTCCCGCGTCATCCCATGGACGACGTCTTCCGACACCTTGTTCGCCGCGAGGAGCGCCGGAGCGCCGGAGAGGAGGAGCTCGGTCCAATACGTGATGAACTCCGCCCGCTCGGCGGGAGCGCGGTTGTCGAGGTGGAACGTCTTCACCTCGGTCTGCACGTCACGAAAGCCGACCGATTGAAGGAGGTTCCCGAGCTTGGCGCCGATGAACGGGTCGCCACCGACGCTGATCTGATGGTCGTTGTATTCCATCCAGTAGCGGAGAGTGTCGGGGCTATAGGGGTCGACGAAGAAGGTCGCGTTGAGCACCTCGCTGCACACGATGGGCGAGCCGGGCTGAAGGACGCGGCGAACCTCGGAGAGCACCCGCGGCGGCTCGCTGACGTGCTCGAGGATCCAGCATAGGAAGGCGCAGTCGAAGCTCTCCGGCTCGAAGAGGAGCTTGGTCGCGTCCATCTTCACGATGTCGTAGCGCGGCCCCGCCGGCCCCTGCGCCCAGGCCACAGTGCCCAGATACCGGCGCGCCTCCGCGAGCTGCGCGTCGTTGATGTCGACTCCCGTGACGTGGATCTCGGGGAAGTGGCGTAGGAGGATCTCCGTCTGCGCTCCGACTCCTGCACCGACTTCGAGCAGTCGGCGGCGTCGCCGAAACGGCAAGCGATCGTGCACCATCGGCTCGAGGAACCGCGCCTGGCGATGCAGGCGCTCGCGCTCCTTCTCAGTGTATCCGTGCAGGTAGCCGGTCGGTTCGTTGGGCATGAGCGTCGCCCGAGCGTAGCGATGGAAAGCAAAAAGGGCGACCGCACGAAGCGATCGCCCTTTCGGCTAGGAAACCCGCAGAGGTTACTCTTCCGGGTTGGTCTCTTGCACGTTCGGCGAGATCGCGATCGAGCCCGAGTACGCGGTGCCCGAGACGGCGAACGTCGAGAAGATGCCGTCGCCGTTGAGGTCGCCGTAGGCGTCCGCGGTGAAGCCGCCGCTCGTCGCGCTCGTGGAGGCCGCCGTGTACACGTAGGCGTAGTACTGCGGCTCTTCGAGCGAGAACTTCAGACACTGCCAGCCGGCGATCGAGCTGCCCGAGGTCCAGTCGCCCTTGCTCGACTGGTACTTCTGGCCCGACACCGTCCCTGCGGCGGTCGGCACCATCGAGGCCGTGTTGCAGAAGGACCTCATGAGAGCCGACGTTGACCCAGGGGAGATATACGCAGAGGTGCCCTTTTCACGCTCGACCGCGGTCGCAGCGTCTTTGGCCAGCTGACCAAGCGAGTTACGGGCTTCTGCCGTCTTCGCGTTCGCGAGGTACTTGCGGACGCCGTACACGGCGAGAACCGCGAGCACGCCGACGATTGCGACGACGATCATCAGCTCGATGAGCGTAAAGCCCTCTTTCGTCTTCTTCGTTAGGTTCGTGAACCTCATTTCGCCTCCATTGGTGGGTAGTCGGCCGCAAGCATCAGATGCACACGTGTTGCCGAACCACGAGCGCTATACGGCCAGAACGCGTAGTGGGTCCCGTGCCTCGCCGGGGTCCTAAGCACTGATGGTGCCAGGATCGCCGGGTTCGCGGAAACACGCAAAGTTCTGAGTGTTTCGGCCCGTTTGGATGGGCGGCGAAATTGGTGCGCGAGGACAAAAAGGGGCCCCTACGGTAGAGCCCTCGATCGGATGCGACCGCCTCGCGCGATGCCCGATCGCCCAAATCGGCACGTGATCGAGCGGTTTCTCCGCCGTCGCGGCAGGTGCCGAAAATTGTCACTCGCACCCGCGCCAGAATCCGCTTCTGGACTGTAGCCAGGCGCCTACCCCCCGGCACATGGAACGACAGTCCGTTACACTCGAGGCGCGCCACGCTCCTGGTCGCCGGACTCGAGCCACCGGACTTCGTCGGCAGTGAGCCGGAGCTTCGCGGCTTCGAGGTTGCGCTTCATCCTCTCAGCGGTGCTGGTCGCAACGACCGCGTGGACCGGGAACGGTTGGCAGAAGAGGTAGGCCAGCGCGATCTCGGCCGCCGTCGTTCCGTACTCTCGCGCGAGGCTCTCGGCGCGCCCCTTTCGCGCAATGTTCGACGGGCTCCCGTAGGTTCGATCGCGCACGTTCTCGGCAGCGCCGGCACCGGCGGAGAAGAAGCCCCTGCCGAGCGGTGACCACGCGAGCACGGGGAGCTGGGTGCTCTCGTAGAAGGCGCGCGCCCCACGGTTGCGGTCACCCGCGATGCTCACGCACCCCTTCCACGGCACGCTCGTCCATTCAGCGAGCGAGAAGTGCGGGCTGCTCGCGGCAACGAGAGGGAGACCCGCCTTCTGCGCGAGCGCGTCGAGCGCGACAATGCGATCGTGGCTCCAGTTCGAAACGCCCCACGCGCCAATCTCTCCGCGTCGCTGGAAGGAGACGAGCGACTCGAGGATCGGCTCGAGGGGGGCCCCGGGATCGTCGCGATGCAAGAGATAGAGGTCGATGCGCTCCGTCTGGAGCCGGCGGAGCGACGCACGCAGGTCGTCGTCGAGGGCCTTCTTGGTGAGGCGATGCGGCTGGACGACGGGATAAGGGTGGCCCCCTTTCGTGATCAAGAAGAGTCGATCGCGGTTCCGTCGCGAGGCGATCCAGCGTCCGATGATCCGCTCGGTGCCGCCCAGCTGATACGAGGCGGCGATGTCGAACGCGAAGCAACCGATCTCGAGCATGCTGTCCAGATAGCGGAGCTCCCGCTCGCGAGCGGCGGCAGTCACGAGCGCGTCAGGGAGGACACTCCCGACGCTCGACGTGCCGAGGACGACACGAGGGATCGGGGTGCCGTCAGACCGAAGGAGAGGACTCGTCGCGTTCATTGCCTCGCGCCGCCATGAGCGCTCTCGAGGTAGGTAGAGACCTGCGTCGCGAGATCCTCCAGCTGGAGCTCATGAAGGATCTCGCCCACGCGGCGAAGCGCCACGGCGTCCAGCCCCACTTTCATGGCGTCGAACCCTTTGACAAAGGCAAGCGCGACCAGCTCGCGCTGGCTCCGGTCCGGCGGGCTCGGCGACTCGAGGAGCCACATCCAGTACATCCGAACGCATGCGGGCGACCCGAGGCGAATTCCATGAGCCAACACCGCCGCGGCCCGCTCCGGCTGGCCGGCAGCGGCATACGCGCGCACCTCGTCATCGAGCGTGTCCTCCCAGTCGGGGAAGCGCTCGGCGATCTGGATGAAGAGCGCGTTCGCTTCTTCGACCCGACGATCCGTGGCGAGCCCGAGCGCCTCGTGCTCGTAGGCGAGCGGTTCGCTCGGGTACCGGGCGATCGAGCCGGTCCACAGTTTGGTCGAGGAGCTCCAGCGTGACGACGCCGTGAACGACAAGAACGCGAGGAGCGCGACCAGGACGGACGCCGCGTAGCGCCCGAAGCGGGAGAGCGTCGCCGGCCACCCACGCGCGATCGCCGGAACGACGGTGAGACCAATGGCGGCGATCGGGACGTACATGTACGAATCGGCGGTCCACCTGCGGATCACGAAGACGCACGAGACGGGGGCATAGGCGAAGAGCGCCAACATCGCGCCGGCTCGGATGGGCGAACCGCGCGGCGCGCGCACGGCCACGGCGGCGAGGGCGGCGCACGCAGCGATCGCCGCCACGGCCATACCCGCGATCGACGGGTCGCCCGGCTCGCGCCAGTAGTAGGGGAGGAGATCGACAGGGAAGATGAGATGCCACAGCTGCAGCGCCCAGGCGCCGGCGACGTCCGCGACGAACTGCGAAACGCCGCGAGGCGGCGGCAGTGCTCCGAGCTCCGCGATCTGTCGCGCGCCCACGACGACGACCGGTAGCGTGACGGCGAAGGCAGGGGCCACGCGAAGGGCCATCCCGCGCAAGCTCCAGTCGGGGCGAACGGCGTGCACGAGGATGACGAGGAGGATAGGCGCCACGACCGCGCGCGGAAGAACGAGCACGGCGAGCGCGAGGAGGACGTCGGCGACGACCCAGCGCCAGGCCGGACTCGGTGCGTCGCGCGCCGGGTTTCCCATGGCGAGGAGCGAAGCCCCGAAGACCATCGCCGTCGAGAGCAGGTCTTTTCGCCCCGTCACCCAGCACACGGGTTCCACCACCAAGGGATGCACGGCGAGCAACGTCGCTACGGCGCAGGCCTCCATCGGTGAGAGACGGAGTCGCCTCGCAAGCCGGAAGAGCATGCAGACGTCAGCGAGGTGAAGGAGGATCTCCTCGGCGTGGTAGGGCCCTGGCCGAAGACCCCACACGACGCGATCCAGCGCGAAAGAGAGGAGGAGCAGCGGCGCTGGGTAGCCGATCTCCCGTGTGAGGAGCAGTCCGCGCACCCCGCGCGCGAGGGGGTGGACAGCGAGCGGGTTGTCCGAGAAGTGACTTGGGTCGTCCCAATTCACGAACGGGAACGCGACAGCGTGCGCGAAGACAGCGGCCGCGAGCGCGAGGGGGATCGCGAGCGGAAGCCATTCCGTGGAGACGTGGCCCCTCACCGAAAGCGCCCCCATACGCCGAGGACCGACTTGCCGATCCGGTAACGGAGGACAGGGTCCAGCCAGGTTGACGAGCGGACCATGACCCGATCCCAGAATTGAATCTCGCGGAGGCTCGGCGTGCTTTGCTTGAGGATTGCGCGGTTCGCTGCGGAGGCCAGCAGCCCGACCGAGTCCAGGTAGCGCAGGCAGACGAGCGCGAGGCGCGGGGGCACGACGCCGCGCAGGGTGCGCTTCACGTAGCGGCGATGATGCCCGATCGCGGCGTCGAACGGGCTGTAGAGCCACGGGTGCGCAGGGCTCATGACGACGAGGTGGCCGCCGATCGCGAGGAGCTCCGCGGCTTCACGCATTTCGGCGACGTCGTCGTCGATGTGCTCGAGGACGTCGATGTAGAGGATCGAGTCGAAGGTGGCGGTGCGATCGAGGTCGCCGATCGTGCCCTGACGCGCCACGCATCGCGGCGGGAGCTCGCCGCGGGCGATGAGGTCGGCGATTCGTTGCGCATTCTCGGGATCGCGCTCCAGGCAAACCCACGAGTCGCACGGGACGCCGATCGCGGCGCGGGTGAAGCCGCCGATGCCCGCTCCTACCTCGAGTACTCGCCCCCCCACGAAAGGAGCGATGTGCGAGACGAGATAGCGCTTCCAGTTCGCAGCGCGCGTGAAGAGCTCGAGCTCCTCGCCCGGGTACGTCTGATCACTCATGTCGCTCGTTCGCGCGCGGAGTGAACTTGTGCACGAAGTGGGCATAGTCGCGCAGCGGGATCACGCCCGCGCCCTGGCGGGCCGCGAGCATCACGAAGACGAAGCCAACCGCCGCCGAGAGCGCTTGAAAGAGGAGCAGGAACAGCAGCCCCGCGGTGTAAGGCAGCCACGTCGGCAGAGGACGACGGCTCGCGAGCTCGAGGCCGAGCACAGTGAGAAGACCTGTCGATGTCACCGCGATGAGGGTCCCCGTGACGACGAGGAGACGCACTCCGATGATGTGCCCGTAGACCGACAGCGCGCTCATCCCGTGGGTCACGAGCGAGATGAAGTTCATGTGCGACGCGCCGCCGAGCCTCGTCGCGCGCGACGTCGGGATCGTCGTGTAGTCGATGCGCGCGTTGTAGATGGCGGCAGCGTAATGACTCCACATCTCGGAGATGACGACGACCCGCGAGAGCGTGCGCGCCGGGATCGCGCTGAAGTTGCCTACCCGGACGCGGTAGCCGGTCAGGAGGAAGTGACCCCAGCGGTAGAGCCGGTAGAAGACCTTGAAGAGGATCGGCTCGGAGCGGCGCATTCGCTCGGCGAAGACGACCTTTCGCCCCTCGGTAGCGCGCAGCTTCTCCAGCAGCCGGGGCACGTCATCCGGATTGTCCTCGCCGTCCCCGTCCATGACGACCGCGACGCTCGGATGGAGGTGCTCGTGCATGTACGTGAGCCCGATCGCGATCGCGCGCTGGTGCCCGAGGTTGCGGCGCAGCTCGAGGATGCCCACGGAGCCTATCGCCCGGAGCGGCGGGCAGACGAACGTCTCGGGCCCGATGGTCGATCCGTCGTCCACGAGGACGACATCCCCCTCGATCTGGTGGTCGCTCATGACCCGATCGAGGTGGGGGAGGAGCAGCGCCACGACGCTCCAATCGTTGAAGATCGGGATGAGGACGTGGACTCGCGGGTCAGAGGTCCGGCTCGTCATTGGCGAATCACCACTCCAGCACACGCGACCACGTGCGAGGCGCGGGAAATCGTCACGGTGAAGCCTCCGCTCGCGTCCGCGTTCGCACAGACGCCGCGGTGCGGCCGAGACCCGAGCGGCGCGCCATCCAAGTTCCAGTGAGCGCGAAGCGTCACGTCGCCGCAGAGGGAGCCCGGGATCTCGAAATGCACCAGTCCATCGGCGTCGCTGCGAGCTGTGCGGCGCTCGTTCACGAACAGATCGTAGTTGGCTCCCCTGAGATCGAAGAGCGGGGGAGGATCGGCCGCTGCCGCCGGCACGGTGAAGTCGATGCTGCACGGCTCGAAGTGAGCGACGAACGCGGTGCCCTGCGCCCAGTCGGTCACGAAGCCGCGGCGGTGCCACAGAGCAATGTCGTCGGGACGAGCTCCCAGGACGACGATCCCTTCGTACGTCATGCCGTAGACCGTGAGCTCGTCCTCGATCCCGAATCGGAGCTCCGGGTCGCGGTCGAACGCCTCGGAGCCGAGCGCGCTCCAGTAGCGCCCGTAATGCTCAGGGTCGGGGATGGCTTGGCGAACGGGAGAGTCTTCGCGCGTGGTGAAGGGGTAGGTCGCGGGGCTGCTCGAAAAGACGAAGGGGATGAGGCCGCCGTACGCCGTCGCGTAGAGAGCGCCCATGTGCAAGAGCGGCTGCATCATCGGGACCTCTCCGTGGAGTCGGTCATAGCCCGGTCGCTCCGCCACCTCGAGCGCGACGGGGAACTGCTCGAGCGTCCGATGGATGGGAGCCTGCACCCCGGCGAACGCGTCGGTGCAGAGTGCCGCGAGGCGGCGATGGAACGGATAGGAGAACGAGAGCCACACGGTGGCGGCGACGAAGGGGGCGACGTGGATCGCCCAAGGCCTCTGCCCCGCGAGCTTCTCGAGCGGCAGGACGGCGAACGCGAGCGCCACCCCGAGCGGCAGAAACCTTTGTGAGAATCCCTGCCACCCGGGAACGTCCACGGGCGCGCAGATGCTCGCCAAGAGAAGCAGCGCCGCGGCGACGCCGAGGCCTCGATCGCGCGGGTCTGTCTCGGACTTGCGGGCACGCGCGAGCGCGACTCCTGCCGCCACGACGACGCATGCGAGCACGACGAGCGCGCGAGCGAGCGACCCGGGGGCGACGGTCTGTGGAAAGATGGCGGCGGCGTCTCTCCAAGCCAACCGGCGGAAGCCCTGCGCGAAGGTCATCTGCGTCGCCCCGGCACCCGCGCGCATCGCGGCGACGAGGATGCCAGCCGCCGGGAGCCCGACGAGCACGGTCAAACCGAGCTCCGGCAGCCTCCGGCCACGTGGCGCTCGCGCGAGCGCAAGGCACGCGAGCGCCCCACCCGTGAGCACGGCACTGAAGACGTGCATGACTGCCTGGACGAAGAGAAGAAGGGAGAGGAGCGCGCGCCCCTTCCACGTCGTCTCCCCGAGCCTCACGGCGAGCGCGAGAATCAACAAGCCGAGGCCGCTCCCGACGACGAACGCCCAGAACCCCATGTACAGCTCCCACGACAGCGCGAGCGGGAAGCCGAGGAAGCCGAGCGCCCAGCGCCGCGGCTCGACGGCGCTCACGAGGGCGACGAAGCCCCACGCCGCCAGGAGGACGGTCAACGAGAGGGCGACTTGCAGGCCACGCTGCCACCCGAGCCAGCTCTCGAACGGATCGTAGAGCACGGTGAAGCCGCGCCCGGCGAACTGCAGCGCGGGCGCGTAGACGAGGGGGTAGCGCGCGTCCGGATCGGAGTAATGGTTCTCGATGTGGGAAGCGAAGACCCACTCGGGGCCGTCGTTCGTCGGCAAGTACGGGACGATCCACAGGCTCCCGACGAGGAGCGCCGAGAGGAAGAGGAAGCCCAGGAGAGGGGGCCAGGGCCGCCACCGCATGCAACGCGAAGGCTACTCCTCCTTCGCGTTCACCGCGATCAGACGGCCCGCGTCCTCAGGGGGCCGCGAGCGTCCATAGCCCGGCGCTCGATCCCGACTGGTAGCTCCACGTGTAGACGATCGTCGCCTTCGTCGAGTCGAGGTAGAAGTACGGATCGGCCTGCGTCACGAGCAGCGTCGGGGCCGCGGTGGTCGACGTATCGACCCCCTGGAGATCCGCGCCCCCTGTCGAGTTGTTGTAGTTGGCGTTGAAGATCACCTTCGCCGCCGTGGTCGCGAGATCGGTCACGACGTTCGCTCCGAGCACGGTGGGGGTGCCGGCCGCGGTGACGGACGCCGAGTTGAAGCTGCCGACCCCATGGCTGAGCCCCGTGTAGAAGAGCACGTGGGTCGCGTCCGCCGTGAACGGGTCCCCATTGAGGCCCCCGGTGGTTGCCGAGGTGAGCGTCGTCGCCGTCCCGGCCGTCGTCGCAGAGGCGAGGTACAGGTCGCCGTTGCCGTTGTTCTGGTTCACGTTGAGCGTGCCGATGACCCAGCTCTGGTTCGTGTCGGGCGAGAGAGCGAAGATGTCGGCGAAGCTCGGCGCCGGGACGAGCTGCACGGGACTGGCGGGTGCCGTGGTCGCGGCGCGCTCCAGCGCTTGCGCGGTGGTCGTATAGATGAGGTGCGAACCGTCGCTCGTCAGAATCCCAGGGCTGAACGTCACCGCCCCGAGCTCCCCGTTGGCGTCGATCGGCACTGCCGTGCCGCCCGCGATCGGATACGCGGCCGTCCCTGACGCCCCGAGGACGACCACCTTCGTCCCACCCGAGTCCACCGAAAAGACCGTCTCGACGCTCGACGCGATCGGCACCGCCGTCCAGTTCGGCGACGCGAACGAGCTCACCTGGCCGACGTTGAAGTTCGTCCCGCCGTCGGGCAGGCCCGCATCGACGGCCCCGGTGCCGGCGACGCAGTAGGCCGCGACGCCGTAGGTACCGCCGAAGCCGATCTCCGGAAAGCAGAACGAGTCGGCGAGATCGACAGACGGTACGACCGTCGCCTTCCCGCTGCCGTTGTTCGCCGCGATCGCGATCGCGCCCGTGGCTCCGCTGGTGGCCACGGCGTCCAGGAAGATCACGCTGCTCCCGTCGGCGCTCACCCCGTAGATCCCCACCATCGTCGACGTCGAGAGGACCGCGGGCGCCGTCGCTGCGGACGTCCAGATCGACACGGCTCCAACGCCTGTCTGCTGGCTGACGCTCGTCCCGAGGAAGACGACCTTGCCGCTTACGGTCACGTCGTTGTTCGTGTCGACGGTCCCGAGGGACAGCGGTTTGCTCCCGGCCGCGAGGGACAGCGCGAACGCCGTGTTCGACGACGTGTCCGTGTAGATGACGTAGTTGTCGCTCGTCACGCCGTCGAGGGTGAGCGTGGTCCCGGGCACAAGGAGCGTTCCGTGCGGATAGACGGAGCCGTCCGGGAGCGGAGGATTCCCTGTCGGCGTGGAGCTGTCGGACGGGCTGCCGCCGTCCGAACCGGGATTCGGGTTCCCGGTGCCCGAGTCGCCGCCGCCGGTCGCGCCGGGACCGGAGTCGCCGTTGGTGTTGCCGCCGTTGTTGTTGCTGCTGCTCCCGCCGCAACCGACGACGGTGAAAGCCGCAACCGCAGTGACGAGCGCCGCCGAGACGAGGATCCTCTTCATCATGAGTCGATCCCGTAGTGGAGACCGTCGCGCGCGTCCAAACGAACCGAGCCAAAATCGTGCGCCTTTTGCGCTCGCTGGATTCGTTCTGAAGGAGCGCATTCCGACGAGAGCGTCGTCTTGCACTCATGCCTCCGTGCCTACTGCTCGCGAGTCACCCCATGACTCGCTTTGCACACCCCCCCTTCCATCTCCCCACGAGGATCGCGAGTTCGCCACCTGACCACCGCGGCTGCCATCGGCGGATTGCGTCCTGATGCCGCGCGGCGTCGCGCACGCACAGCCACGACACAATCGTTTCGCGGTGCCTGAATCTCGCCCGTCCGAGACGTGTCAGGTAGCGATTTTCCAATGCGGCGCGCCGCTTGCTGTTCGTCGGCCGTCGAGCTGATCCCAGCCCAGGCGCACCCATGAAAGAGTTCTTCCTCCTCGTCCCGATCTTCTTCGTCGCGTGCACGCTCGTGAGTACGCAGCAGACGGTCGCGCCGGTCGATAGCACCACGCCGGCGACGGTAGACCCACCGAGCATTCCCCCCGACGTCGAGATCACCCTCAAGGACCCGGGAGAAGCCCACGCGGAGCTGTGTCAGCCCGACGACTTTCACCCGAACTTCCCCGACGACGCGGACATGGTCACGAAGACGTTTTGTCAGGACCTCAAGCCGGGCGGCGTGATGCCCACACCGCAAGGCTTGTCCGACTTGATGGTCCAGCTCGGGATCGACTTCAAAGACCCGAACGGCGAGAACGGCGCTGGAGGGAACCCGGCGTTCGCGATCCTCGCGCACTCGTCCGCGCTCACGGCGCGCAAGATCTCGACGATCACGCCGACCGTGTTCGTCTTCACCCCCCCGAACGCGGACGGGAGCCCCGTCGGCGGGCAGTACGTTCTCCTCGGGTTCGATCCGGGCGAGCAGTTCGTGGAGGTCGCCGTACACGATCCCTCCGTCGATACCGTGAACTTCTACGTCATCTTCTTCGACCAGGCCTGCACGAGCTCTCCTACGGGCTGCTCGTACACGGATCTCCTCACGCCGCAGCTCATCACCGGATGGAGCAACGTCCGCGTCTTCGAGATGACGACCACGCTCGGCGACACGATCCTCGACTGTCACGTGTGCCACGAGACGAACAACGCGGCGAACCCGTTCCTGCGCATGCAGGAGATCGAGCCTCCGTTCACGCACTGGTTCAGCTCGTCGACCGACGGGGGACGCGCCCTCCTCGCCGACTTTCACGCCGCGCACGGTACGACCGAGCAATACGGGCCCATCCCGGCCGCGCTCATCGACAAGTCGGACCCGAGCAAGCTCGCGACGTTCATCCAGGAGGCAGGCTTCGGTGACCAGCCGAACGCCTTCCGCTCGACCCAGATCGAGGCCGAAGTGACCGCCTCTCAGAAGGGGCAGCCCGTCGTGAACGTCCCCATCGGGGTGAGCCCGACCTGGCAAGCCCTCTACGACAACGCAGCCAACGGGCTCTTCATCGCGACGCCCTACCATGACGTGAAGGTGACCGATCCGGTGAAGCTCACGTCGATGACGGCCGCGTACCAACAATGGCTGGGGGGCACGCTCACGGACCTCCCCGACATCCGCGACGTGTTCCTCGACGAAGGGCTCCGCGACATGGGGTTTGCTCCGAAGCTCGGCCTCGATGGACGCGGGCTCCTCGTGGAGATGTGCGAGCAGTGTCACAACGCGAACCTCGACATGACGCAGTCGCGGGAGAAGTTCCTCGTCGACCAGCTCGACCAGATGAGCCGCGAGGAGAAGAACGTCGCGATCCAACGCCTCGGCCTCGACTCGAGCACCCGGCTACGGATGCCACCGCCGCTCTTTCGCACGATCACCGATACGGAGCGCGAGCTGATGGTGCTCGAGCTGGAGAATTGATCGTGGGAAAGATCACGCCGTGGCTCGTAGCGCTCGGCGTTGCGCTCGCGATCGGGAGCACGACGACAGCGTGCAACTGGGTCCAGGACTCTCCCGACATCGACGCCGGCCCAAACGTGCCCGACATCGACGCCGGGAGCACGAGCGCGACGTCCGACGACGCGGGGTCCCTCCCCGTGGACGATGCGGCGCCCGGCCCAGTCGACGCTTCGTCGTTGGACGCCGGCGTCGCCGTCGCGATCTCGGCGGGGGGCCAACACACGTGCATCGTGGCGGACGACGGGAGCGTCTGGTGCTGGGGATCGAACGTCTACGCGGAGCTCGGAAGCGCGGTCGGCTTCGGCAGTCTCGTCCCGATGCCAGTACCGCAAGCGCCGAGCTCGGCGGCGGTCGCGGCCGGAGACCAGCACACGTGCGCGCTCTCCCTCAGCGACGCTGGAAGCAAGGTGCGGTGCTGGGGGGGCGACGAGCACGGCCAGCTCGGCGGAGCGGGCGTCGCGATGACGCCAGCAGCCGTCTCCGTTCCTGGGTTGCCTGCGGGCGTAACGGCGATCGCCGCGGGGGGGTTCCACACGTGCGCGATCGCTTCGGGGGACGTGTGGTGCTGGGGCGACGACGCTGACGGCCAGCTCGGCAACGGCGGGGCGACCGACAGCCCCACGCCGGTTCGCGCATCGTCGATCACCGGCGTGACGGCGATCGCGGCCGGGGGGGGGCACACCTGCGCGCTGACGTCCGCGGGGGGGGTGGAGTGCTGGGGCTTCAACAGCTACGGACAGGTTGGCGACGGGACCACGACCAACCGCGCCTCGCCCGTTCCGGTGAGCGGTCTCGCGTCTGGCGTCACGGCGATTGCGGCCGGGAACAACCACACGTGCGCGCTCACCGCGTCGGGCACGGTGCAGTGCTGGGGCTTCGGTTTCTATGGGCAGCTCGGCAACGCGAGCATCGCGAGCAGCTCCGTCCCGGTGGCGGTGACGGCGCTCCCTTCGGCGGCGACCGCGATCGCTACCGGTGGGACCCACTCGTGCGCGCTCATTCCGAGCGGCGCGAGTACGGCGAACAACGCGAGTAGCGCGATCTGGTGCTGGGGGGACGATCAGAGCGGCCAACTCGGCGACAATCAGAACGTCGATAGCCTCGTCCCGGTCGAGGTCGTGAGCCTCGGGTCAGGGGCAGCGGCCATCACGGCCGGGACCGCGCATACATGCGCCCTCTTCGCGGGGGGCGGCGCGCAGTGCTGGGGGTGGAACGTGAGCGGCCAACTCGGTTGTGACACGAACCAGGACACCCTCGCGCCCGTCTCGGTCTGCGGGCTCTAAGCTGGGCGCTCTGTACGGGCTTTTTGCCCCCTTGCGATGGCGCACATCTTCGCGCATGGTCGGAAGGGTCGGATAGAAGCGCCCCGTAGCCCCCCCAAATTGGCGGCGACGTTGACGACCCGCCCTGGCGGGACTCTACTTATGTGTTGGGTGCGCGAGCACCTGGAGAGGCAGTGCAGTAGATGCGTCAACGGGAGCCCACATTGATCGGTGTCGCACCGGCGGCTCCCATCGTGATCGGCCGCCCTTCGTCGAACACGATGCAGGCCGCGGAGGAGGTCGGTGAAGCTCCGGTCTCCGAACCGCAGGCGTCGCAAGAAGCCCCGACCTCCGGAACGCGACCTCGGCACGAGGACGTCGCGAAGGATGTCGAGAAGGAAGTCGTGAAGGCGGTCGCGAAACGGGCCCCGGTCGCCGTCGCCCCCGCTGAGCCCCAGGGACCGAAGCACACGTTCGACGCGATCTCGCTCGGCGAGGCGCCGGCGCCGGTCCATCGCCGAAACCGGACCGCCACGGTCGTCGTCACGCTGCTCGTCGCGGTCGCGGTCGCCGTCCTCGTCGTCGTCGGGAAGAGGACGCTGGCAAAGGGCGAGCCCCCGGTAGCTCGCGCTGCTCCCACCACAGAAGTCGCCCCCTCCGCGAGCTTCCTGGCAGATCTTCCTCTCGCGTCCGAGAGCCCGATCGTAACGCCGCCACCTCTGATCACAGCAGAGGGCACAGCGAGCAAACACTCCAAGTCCCCGCAGAGCGCCTCGCACGCCAGGTCGAAGCACAAGCCTCACACGCCCACCCCCACGAGTCAGTAGTGGGGGAGACCCTCGCGTGCGCTGCGCGCGTGAACGGGCGTGCAGACTGCGGTACGGCGCTCCTCGAGACGGAGGAAGTGATCTTCCGCGGGGCTCTCTCGCGCGCCCGCGTCTTGTTCGGCGCGATGCGCGCGCTCCGGGTCTCCGGCGAGTGGCTCGCGATCGAGCACGACGGCGGGTCGCTCGAGCTCGCGCTCGGCAAGCGGGCGGAGACGTGGCTCGGAAAGATTCGCAACCCGAAGGGGATCGTCGAGAAGCTCGGCGTGAAGCCCGGGGCGCGCGTCGCGTTCGTGGCGTGGAAGGACGCAGAGCTCGTCGCGGGGCTCGAGGCTGCGGGGGCGCGCGTTCGCGCCGGGGTGCCGCGCGCGGAGGTAGACGTCGTGATCCTCGGCGTGAAGACGGAAGGGGAGCTCGCGAAGATCGGCTCGGTGACGAAGAAGCTCGCGAGGGACGGTGCGCTCTGGATCGTTCGCCCGAAGGGGAAGGACGGTGTCGCGGAGTCGGCGGTGATGAGCGCGGGGAAACGGGCAGGGCTCGTGGACGTGAAGGTGGCCCGTTACTCGGAGACGCACACGGCGGAAAAATTCGTGATCCCGCTGGCGCGTAGGTAGCGCCTGACGCCCAATCAGGACGGCGCGCGACCCATGACTTCGCCGAGCGGGAGGATCGAGCGCATCGCGTCCGTTCGAAACGCCGCCAGCGGCTTCGCGGTCTCCAGAGCGAGCGCGCGAAGCGTCGTCGACGTCGGCCCGTCGCCCATGATCCTGAGCGATGCGCTCGAAGCGCCACCCCAGCGCGCCTGGTAGTCCACATCGACGACCGTTCGCACGGTCTTGCCGGCATGGACGGAGTAAAGGACGGCGGCATCTCCAGAAGAATACGCGCGTCGGCGGGCGCCGGATCACTCCGCTGGCCAAGGGCGGAGCGAGGAGGCGATCGAGGGTGTGAATTCTCCCCCTCACCAGTTTGTTCACGCCCAGAGCCCGCTCCACGGGCAATAGGCCCCACGCTCCTGGGCACGGAAGCTGCTCAGCTCGTCCGCATGAAGCCGGTGGCCGTGCTCATCGTGGCGTGCGCCCTCGGAGGGGGGTGCTTTCGCGACGCGCTGCTCACGACGAACCCGGAGAACGACCCCTTCCCGGGAGACCCGAAGCCGGTGCCCCCTGGGAGCCCGCTCGAGCGCGACATTGCGTCGGGGCACCGCCAGTACGAGACGGCGCTCGCGAGCTTCGGCAAGTGGAGCTCGGACCCGCTCTACGGCGTCAAGTGGTGCCCGACGATGGTCGATGCCTCGACGTGGGTACCCTACCGGTCGAAGGGGCACTGGGCCGCCGCGGAGCCGCCGCCGGGATCGCCGTACTGGGTCTCGGACGACGACGAAGGGGCGTGGGGGATCATCACGACGCATCACGGGTGGTGGGTGTACGAGGAGCCGCCGGGATCAACGAGCCGGTGGTGCTGGGTCCCGGGCGCCGAGAGCACTCCGGCGCGCGTCGTCTGGCGAACGGGCGATGGCTACGTGGCGTGGGCGCCGGAGCCGCCGCCGACCGATCCGGACTGCGACGCCGCGGACAACGATGACCTCGAGTGGGTCTTCGAGCTCATCGGAACACTGCTCGACGACGCGCTCGATCGGGGCGTACTGACCGGCGGAGCGGCGCATACGGCGAGCGTCGCCACGCGCCGATCGCGCGAGGGGCGCGGTGTGGGGCATGGCAACGGCTCGAGCCGGGTGGGGCCACCGCGCAAGGCCGTCGCCGAGGCACGGAGCGCGCTGTCGTCGTACGTGGCAGCTCATCCTGGGGCGGCCAAGCCGAGCTCCTCCGAAGCGCGATCGCACGGGGGCGCACCGACCGACACCACGGTGCTTCCTCCGTCCATGGCGATCTACGGACAGATGACGAGCGACGCGCAGTTCCAGTCCGCGTCCGGAGTCGAGGGGATGCCGAAGCTGCCGTGGGAGGCGTTTCACGAGCCTGCGGGCGGAGCGGCCGCGGGGGGATCGAGCGGGCGAGCCTCGTCCAGCTCGGCGTTTGCCGAGTCGAGCGGGCGCGAGTCGAGCGGCTCGTCGGGGCGGTGGGCGAGCTTGGGAGGAGGCGGCGGCGGCTCCGCTGCGGGCGGCTCCTCGGGCCACGTTTCGTCGGGGCACACTTCGTCCGGTTACTCGTCGGGGTACAGCTCGTCATCGCACTCGTCGAGCGGCGACGGAGGGTGCGGAGAGCACGGCGCTCCGGCCCACACGGCCGTCGGTCACAAGTAGGGAGCGGGCGCCGTCGGACCGTACGGTGTGCTCGATCAGCGTGACGGTCTCACACCGCGGGCGGCGCGGCCTTCTCTCGCCGCGAAAACAGCTTGCGGAAGTAGCCTACGATCGCGGCGATGCCGACGAGCACGGCCTTCTTCGCTGCGAGGAGGAACGCGAGGATCGGCTTCCAGAACGCCGCGAGCACGCCGACCTTGGCGGCCTTCACGACCCCGAGCCCCACCCCTCCGAGGATCAGCCCCGCAAGCCCGTACTCTGCGACCTTGTCGGTCGACTTGTTGAAGTCCTCGTAGCGGCTCCCCTTGTCGAACGTCGTCGCCCTCACGAACGCGATCCCGTCGTCGCGATAGCGCGGGAGGTCATCTGGAGCGGCGATCAAGTTGACGGCGACGTAGCCCTTGCGGCCGAGGACGCGCGTGTTCAGGTTCACCGACGGCTTGCCGTCCGCCGATACGAGTAGCGCCCAGACGAGCTCGTGCGCCTGCTTGTCGTAGCGCGGCTCCTCGGACCAGCCGTCGGCGTGGATGGGGGGGAAGCCTTGCCGCTTTCGCTCCTCGTTGTATTCCGTCTCGCCGCTCCGGATCGATTCGAGGATCGCCTTCGAGTCGATCGACTCGTCGTCCTTGATGAACCCTTCGTCCTCGTAGCGGACGGAGACGAGGTAGTCGGCGTCGTCGGCCGCGGAGACGGCGATCCCGAGGAGACTCTCGGTGTTCAGGTTGCCGAGCTTCTTCATCACTTTGGCCGCCTCGGGCATCCCGAGGAAGCGGCGCCCTTCGGGGAGCGCCATCGTCGCGCCGTGACCGAGGTCGATCACCTGCGGCCCCTCTTTCCATGGGAGCGGCGGCTCTGCATCCGCGGCCGCCGTGTCGGATGAAGCGGGCGACGAGGACATCGCCGAGGATGTCGCGGCCGACGTCGGAGCCGGCTTGGCGTGGGGAGCCTTCGGCGCCGCGGACGCGCTCGTGACCGTGGCCAGCGCAGCGAGCAGCGTGATGAGCGAGAGGAGAGCGGGGGCCAGAGACGGACGGCTCATCTCGAGTTCTACGGTGGGGCGAGGAGGCACCTTCCCATCGTCTCGGGGCCGCTGATTCTTCAGGCTTTTCTCTTTCGCTACTGGATCGTGATCGGTCCCTTCGCCAACCCGTAGCTCGTGCGCGCGTGCGCATCGACGTTGAAGCCGACGGTCCACTGCGTGCCGTCTGCGCCGATGAACTTGTCGGAGGCGTACTCTTTCGAGTGGACGTCGAAGGTGGCTTTGCCTGGCGTCAGTGATCGAAGTGCAGCCGCCGGGACGACGCCAGTGCCTGCGCCCGCGCTGAACTGGCAGATGATCTGCGTCGAGGCCGAGCTCAGATCGAGCATGACGCGGTCGCGTTCCGAAGGGGGCGTGTCGCTCGTCCAAGAAAGCGCGAGGTCCTGGTCGCGAACGAGCGTGGTGCTGGCGGCGGCGAACGCGCTGTCCGTCGAGAGCGCGATGTAGGGGGGCGTCGCGAGTCGGAGGGATCCACCGGGGCGCGTCGCGTCTCCCGGGAAGTGCGCCCACTGAAGGGTCACGTCTTCCCCCCCTCGCTCCCAGGGGGACTGTCCGTTCACGGTGTCAGGCGAGTAGCTCCCGTCGATGCGGGGCTCGAGCGCGACAGGGGTCATCTCCGCGCCGGCGATGCTCACTTCGCCGCCGTTAGGCAGCGGCGCTCCCTGCTGATTCGGCGCGATGGGAGTGGGCGGTGACGGCTCGAAGCAAGGGTTGACCGTGCACGAGCCGATCGTCGTGTTCGCGCACGTGGGCTCGCGATCGACGAAAGAAGCATTCCTCCGGTACGACGCCCCCGTGTTACTCCCCGCCGTCGGCCGGTCGCTCATGACGGTGAACTGGGCGCGCGCCCGGGGAGCGGCCGTCGCCCGGGAGGGGGAGGCGTGGGTCGCGGCGACGGCGGCGGCGGACGTTGAGAGGGCGAGGATGGCGAGGGTCTTGGGCTGCATGGCGTAGCGGGCTAGAGCGAGAAACGGGCCAAGGGGGAGTGCGCGGAGCGATGGGTGAGAAACAGCGCTGGGGCCGAGACGGGCTGGATCTGGAGAGAAAAGATTCGCGACGCTATGCCCCTGAGCGCGGGACAGTTCGCCGTTCCGGGTGCGTTTTCGAGCAACATCTGGCGCGATCGATCCGATGGGATCAAAAGGAAGCGCTCGCACGCCTCGGCATCCTCGAATGACAAACCGAACACCCCTCCCCTTCACCTTCGCCATATTGTCCTCGCTCGCGCTTCTCTCGGTTGCGCCTGCGCCTGCTCGCGCAGCGGATGCGCCGGCGGCGGTTACGCCCGATGCGACAGCCACTTCTGCCGTCGCCGCGCTCCATCTCCCCCCCGTCGTGCAGAGCCGTCTGGAGAACGGGCTCACCGTGATCCTCGAAGAGAATCACCAGGCCCCCTTCGTCGCGATGCACCTCCAGTACGACGCCGGGTCGCGCGACGACCCTCCGGGCAAGGAGGGGCTCGCGACCCTCACCGAGCGGATGACCCTCCAGGGGACGAAGCACGTTCCCGCGGGGGGCTACGACCGGACGCTCGATCGCATCGGCGCCATCGATCGAGGGTCCGAGACGGCGCTCGACACGATCTCCGAGCGGGCCACGGTGCCGTCGAACGCGATCGACTCGGTGCTCTGGCTCTGGAGCGACCAGATGGGTTTCTTCTCTCCGGGGGACCCGAAGAAGCTCGACGAAGCACGCTCGGCGAAGGGGCGCGAACGGGAAGAGAAGGTCACCCAGGCCGCGCTCGGCGCGGTGAACGAGATCGTGCTGCGCGCGCTCTACCCCGAGGGGCACCCCTACCACTCGGCTCCCGCGGCGGGACTGAGCGACGGCGCGACGCTCGAGGATGTCCGCGCGTTTCACGACGCGAACCTCGCGCCGAACAACGCCGTGCTCGTCCTGGTCGGCGACTTCCAATCGGCCTCCGTCCTCGAACGGATCAAGGCGTACTTCGGTCCCATCGCGGCCGCCCCCGCGCGAAGCGCCACGAAGCTCGCCCCGGCACAGCTCGAGCAAGAGGCGCGGCTCGACGTCGCGGCCAACGTGGGCGCCGCCGAGGTGTGGATGGATTGGCGCACGCCGCCGTTCTTCGCCGGGGGCGACGCCGATCTCGACGTCGGCGCACGGGCGATGGTCGGACTGCGCGTGGCCGCGCTTCGCTGGAGCCTGGTCGAAACGCTGCAGACGGCTACGCGCGTGAACGCACGGCAGATGTCGCACGCGCTCGGTTCCGACTTCCGGATCACGGCGACCGTAGCGCCGGGGCACACGCCCGACGAGGTCATCGCCGGGATCGACTCCGTGCTCGAGGTCGTACGGACGCGCGGGCTGAAGGAGGAAGCGTTCGTGGGGCGCGCGCCAACATGGTCGTACCGTTCATCCACGGGCTCGACCGGGCGGCGCGCCGCGCGGCCATCTACGCGGAGCTGGCGCTGGCGCACCGTGATCCGACGTTGATTCTCGGCGACGTCGGGCGATACGACGCCCTCACTGCCAGCAGCGTGAACGCGGCGATGGCGCACTGGCTGACGCGGGGCAATCGTGTCGTGACCGTCGTCACACCCGACCGCGAGGCGCCGCCGGGCGGCGTGCTCCGCGCGACGCGAGGTGCGAAGTGAAGCGCTGCTCGACTCTCATGCGCGCCACGCTCGCCGCCGTCTCGATGGGGCTCGCGTCGTGCGCTCCATCCGCGCCACCGCCGGCGCACGCCGGGAGCCAGCTCCCGGCCGCGCCGCGACCGAACGAACCGGGCGCGCCGCCGCAAGCGCAGTCGCAGCCCGTGCGGCCCGAGACACCCGACGCCCCGTTTCGAGCGAGCGCTCCTCCGCTGGCCGACGTGCCCTCCGCGACGTCGCCCCCGATCCGCGCGTTCCGTCTCGCGAACGGCATCCCTGTCCTCTTCATGGAGCAGCACGCGCTCGGCTTTGTGCGCGTCGCCGTCCTCCTTCGCACGCAACCCGCCCCTCCGGCCGCGAACCTGATGGCGGCTCGGGGCGTCTGGCTCGGAGGGAAAGCCATGTCCCAGGCGCAGCTCCAGGCGGGGAACGACGCCGACGGCGCTCTCATGACCCTGTGGTGGGACTGGGGTTGGATCCGCGCTTCGACGACGGCGACAGCCGACCGCGCCGCGCCGGCGATCGGACGCCTCGCCGACGCCCTCCTCGGGGCCTCGTTCCAAGTGGCCAACGTCATCCGCACAACCCGCGATGCCGCGCACGAAGTCGAGGGCAACGACGACACGCCGAAGGCGATCGTGGCGCGCCTCCTGCCAATGGTGCTCTACGGCGCGCCCGCGATCGAGGATGAGGCAGCCGGGGTTCGCTCGACGGACATCGGTGCGCTGCGGCGCAGCGACATCGCCGACGCGTACCAGGCCGCGCTCGAGCCGTCGTCCGCCGCGCTGACTGTGCTGGGCGACATCACCGAAGAGGCGCTGAAGCCCGTCCTCGAGAAGCGTTTTGGCGCTTGGCGCTCGGCACACGGCGCCGGCAAGCCTCGGAAGACGAACCGGACGCGCCCGACGCTCGTGACGTCGTCGCCGAGGATCGTCGTCGTGGACCATCCCGGGTCGCAGAGCCTCGTCGCGTTCGGCGGCGAGGGACCGATGTTCTCGTCGCCCGACTGGGCGCCGTCGACGACGTTGCGCGCGATCGTCGGTGGGTCGAAGGGGCGTGCGATGAGCGCGCTTCGGGACGCAGGCGTCTCCGCGTCGAACCCCGCGTTGTATTTCATCGCGAAGCCAGGCGGGCCGCGCGCCGTCTTCAGCGTGGAGGTCGCGACGCCGCGAACCGGCGATGCGCTCACCCGAATCGATCGCGTCTTACGCGAGATGAAATCGGCCGAGGTCGCGGCGAAAGAGCTCGACGACGCGCGTGCTCCGCTGGTCGCCGACGACCCCGCGTGGTTCTCGACGCTCGCGGGAGAGGCGGACGTGCTGGACGGGCTCGTCGTTCAAGGGCTTCCCCCGGACGACGTCCCCAAGCGCGCCGAACGCCTTCGCGCGGTCACCGCGGACGACGTGCGGCGGGTCTCCGGGCGCTACCTCGATCCCGATCGCATGAAAGTCGTCGTCGTCGGCGACTGGTCCAAGATCCGCGACCAGCTGCTCGGGCTTGGGTGGGGGTCTGTCGAGCTACGAGAGCCTTCCGGCGCCGTCGTGCGGGTCGAGCAGGCGCAGGCTCATTGATGAGACGCCGCGCTTACGGTCTGCTCCTGGTGGGGGCTGCGTGGGCGCTCCCGGCGTGCGCGACGCGCCCCGCCAACCTGAGCGTCTACGCCCCCCCGGCTCGCCCCGGCGCGGAGCAGACTCTCGCGGAGCTGAGCCGCGTGCGGAATCTCCCGGTCGACGCGCCGATTCGGATCGACAACGTCGACGACGCGACCTTCCTCCGGGCCCTTCATGCAATGACTCACGTGGACCCGTCGAAGACGTCGCGCGACGCCGCCTTCTGGAGCGCGTTCACGATGACCAGCGAGTCCGCCGACGTGAACGCGATGGCGCAGCGGATGGAGGACGACAACCTCGACGGCTTCTATGATCAGCATGCGAAGCGGCTCTACGTGCGCCAGCGCTCCGCGGCCGAGCCGTCGTCGGCGATCAGCGACCGGCTGACCCTGGCACACGAGGTGGAGCACGCGCTCCAGGATCGCTTCTTCGGCATCCCCGACGTCGCGAAGATCGCGGACGTCGACGAGAAGCTCGCCGTCCGCGCGCTATTCGAGGGGGACGCGACTGTCTCGTCCGTCGTGCTCGACGCGAACCGTCAGGGGACGACGAGCGCAGAGGCCATCGCGCGCATCGCCCGCCTACAGGATGACGATCCTCTCTCGCTCCGGGCGAGCGGGCTCAAGAGCTCCAGCGGCGCGCCCCTCCTGCTCCGCGCCGAGGTGGCATGGCCCTACCTGCAGGGCTCGAGGTTCGTGGCCGAGCTCGCGGCGAGCGGCGGGTGGGCGATGGTGAACGCGGCCATGCGCAACCCGCCGCGGACGACGGAGCAGGTGCTTCACATCGAGAAGTACGTCGCCGGCGAGGGACCCATCGACGTGCGCGCCCCCTCGGCGCCCGCCGGGTATGCGCTCGTCGAGACCGGACGGATGGGCGAGCTTCGGACGCGGTTTCTGCTGGCGGAGTGCATTGGAGACAGGGGAGCGACCGACGCGGCGCGCGGCTGGGGTGGCGACGCCTTCGCGATCGGCTCGCAGGGATCCGAGCGCGCGCTCTTGTGGGCCACGGTGTGGGACGACGAGGGGGCCGCGAAGCGATTCGAAGCTGCGCTCGCGGCGCGACGCACGTGCGCGCGGACCGGCCCCAAGCCGGCGTTCGTGGTGGTTCGCGACGGGACCCGCGTAGCCTTCGTACAGGGACTCGCCGACGACACGAGTCGGACCGTGGAGGTGACGAAGCTTCTCGCTCTCGTCGGCAGCACACCGCCGCCCATCACGCCGCTCGGCCAGGTCGAGCTGCGCCCGCGCCCGCCGGTGTCGGCCGACTTCGCGCACGGGGGGATCGTCGCGAACGGAAAGTTCGTCGATCCGCCGATCGGGCTGGCGACCGATCTCGACGATCTCCGCGCCGTGAAGAGCGACGCGCTCGAGCTCTCCGCGATCGGCCAGTTCGTCACCGTGAGCGCGGGGTCGGCGTGGGCGTCTCCGTCGGGGGCGCTCATGGACTCGTTCACGGCGTCGTTCGTGGAGGGCCTTCGCACGAAAATTCCAAAAGCGACCGTATTTTCCATCGGAACGAGCAGCGTTCGCCTCTCGTGGACGATGGCCGAGGCGCGGTCCATCCGCGTGGGCGATCGCCTGACAGTGCGCATCGTCTTGGCGCCGGCGTGTCAGGGGAAAATGACGTTCATCCTGGTCTCCTCGTGGCAAGAAGGAACGCTCGGCTCGACGACGGCGGACAAGTGGTTGAAGAGCGTCAAAGTCAGTGAGTCGTCTCCCGCGTGCGAGGCGCTGAAGACGCTGCGCGATCCCCTGGTGGAGGCGAGGTAGTGGGCTGACCCACCTCTTGCATCGTGGCTGGCAGGAGACGCCCGATGCCTCGATTGCCGCTCTCGACCGTCGCGTTGATCCTGCTCCTCGCCGGCTGCGCTGGCTCGCACAAACACGCTGAGGTCCCGGACTTTACGGAGAAGGGCTGGAGCGACCCGGCGCCGGAGCTCACGAGCGCGAAGGCGGATCGACCGATCCAGCCTGAAGGGGCGAAGACGGAAGCCGCGACGACACCCGCAGCCCCGGTCGAGGCCTCACCGACGCCGGCGCCCGCACCCGCGCCGGCGCCCGCAGACAAGCCGGAAGCGAGCTCGGACGCCGAGGCGGCCGTCATCCGCGGTGACGCGCTCCCCCCTCCGCCTCCGGGCCCGGCAAAGACGACGAAGGCTCACAAGTCGAGCAAAGGGACCAAGCGGAGCAAAGGGAGCAAGTCGAAGAAGGGGACGGGGACGAGCACGAGCGCGAACGCGCCCTCGAACTGACGCGACTGGCGCGCGCGCTCGTCGCTTGAATCGCGTGACCCGCGGTGAGACCGTAACGGACGTGAAGCTCCCCGACTCGTTTCTGGACCTGCTGCGCAAGCCCAACCCCTGCTTCCTCACGACGCTGATGCCGGACGGCTCCCCGCAAACGACCGAGACGTGGGTCGACACCGACGGCGAGCACGTGATCATCAACACGGTCCAGACTCACCTGAAGATGAAGAACATCGCGCGCGACCCGCGCGTCTCCGTCGCGGTCTGCGACGCGTCCGCCCCCGATCGCTACTGCGCGATCCGCGGGCGCGTCGTGAAGATCACGACCGAGGGGGGCGCCGAGCACATCGAGGCGCTGGCCCAGCGGTACACCGGGCGACCGTACGCGTGGTACGGCGGCCGCGGTCAGGTTCGGGTGATCTTGACGATCAGCGCGGACAAGATTCACAACATGACCAGGTGAGGCGGGCGTCTCGCGGCCCCCGCACGGCCCGGCCCGCATGCACTCTTGCGCCACGGTCTTTCACCGAACCCGTGCGCTAGCCGCTCGCCCTCGCTTCGCTCACCTCTCACGTCGGCGCCAAGTCACCGGAAGCGGGCGCGCACGGCGGACTCCACCGCTCTCTCCCGTTCTGGTCACTCGCGTGCAAGAGGCGCGGACGGGGAGGGTGATCGAGAACATGACGTTGGCTTCGCTTGCACCGCATGGAGTTCCTTTCGTCCCCTTCGCGGTCCCGCGCGCGCGCGTCCCCCCCGCGACGCACTTCCGCAGCACGTGGCTGAGCTCTTCACTAAGCGCGCTTCGCGAGCGCAAGCATTACGACCGGTACCTCACGCTCCTCCCGGCGGAGCACAGAGCGGCGATCCTCGAGACCGTAGCCGGCGTCTGGCTCCCCACGGAGGTGTGCATGGCGCACTACCGCGCGTGCGACGCCCTCGACCTCGGCAAGCGCGAGGCGTGGGAGATCGGCGTCGAGGTCACGCGGAAAGTACACGGGACATCACTCGCGCTCGCGTTCCGCCTCGCGAAGCAGGCGGGGGTCACGCCGTGGACGATCCTCGCGCAGGTCCCGCGCCTCTGGGAGCGCGTATGGCAAGGGGGGGGAATCGCGATCTACGAGGTCGGGCCGAAGGAGGCGATCCTCGAAGCGATTCAGTGGCGCGCCGCGAGCATTCCGTATGTCCGCTACACGACGCCGGCCGTGGTGCACGGGGTCGTGGAGCTGTTCTGCACGAAGGCGTATGTGACCGAGGTGCGGTCGATGATGTCGCCGACGTCGATCGGGTTGAGGCTGCAGTGGGCGTGACGCCAGGTCACCCCCGCACCATTTCGTACTGGAGCCGCGCCCCGTATCCGCAGAAGGCGTAGCCGAGCGCGGACAGCAAGTCGGTGATCGGCGCGACCTGCTCGAGATACGCGGCGGACGCGTCGGAGAAGACGAGGTCCGCGCACATGAGAAACAGAATCCCGGTGAGTAGCGCGCCCCACACGCGCCAGACCTCGCCGCCGCGGAAGCGGATCGTGATCCGGAGGATGACGAGCGCCGGGACGAGCGTGGCCAGGTCCAGGAGTGGGTAGCCGACGTCGACGATGCGGCCGGCGAGCGGACTGGGCGTCAGGGCGCGCGGGATGAGCAACCAGCTACCGATCGCGGCGAAGACCGCGCAGGCGCCGAGCGCGATCGCGGCGTGCTCGCGCAAGCTGCCGACGGCAAACCCGGATGCTCGGTAGGCGGACGCGAACCTGACGAGCGCCACGATGAGGAGCGCGTATCCGACCGTGAAGAAGAGGTCCGCGGCCGAGGGGGCGGGCGGCGTCTCTTGCAAGGCGACCTCGTACGTGGCGAGCACGACTTGCCCTGCGAACCAGGCTCCGAACGATGCGCTCAAGAGGAGCCACGGCAGCCGGGCCGCGCTCTTCTTCTCATAGCGCCCTGCGCATCGGGCCGCGTAGAGACTGCCCAGGAGCTGCGGCACGAGCTTGGAGAGCTCGCCGAACGGGGCCACGCGTCGCGCGGTGAGCACGTGGGCGAAGAGGTACGTGTCGCGCCCGAACTGCTGCGCCAGGAAGAACAGGCTGACGACGGCCGCGAAGACGAGGAGCCAGACCGTGGAGCTGCGACGGCCAAGCTGAGGAGAGCTGGGAGCGCTCATCGGTGCCCTTCCTGTGCGCCGACCGCCGCACGAATTTCGGAGACGACCGCGCGCGCCTTTTCACGGCCGACATACACGTCGAGTCCTGGCGCGATGGCGTCGAGGAGCCGCTCGAGGTGATCGTGAGGGAGATGGTCGGCGTCGAGGCCGAGCTTCTCGCAGAGACCGCGCACCGACGCGCCGGCCATCGTGGGACCGACGTAGGGCGACAGCGCGCGGACTACGATCGTCAGAGCATGCTCCTTCGGGGGCACCGTGGGCATTGAACGGACGATGGTAGCGACACGTTGGGGGAGCTGTCGTCCCCCCCGCGCTCAAAGGGAGCTCAAAGGGAGTGCGAGAGAATCGCGCCGGGGGTCGTCTCCTGTCCTCGCCGCTCCCACACGAGCCGTTGCGAAGGGACGAAACCGAACCGGCAGAAGAACGCCATCAGCTCGAAGTGATCGTGCGCGACCTCGGTCTCGAGGTGGTCGACGTGGAGCGCGGCGAGGTTGTCGATCATCTGCGTGAGCATGTCGCGGGCGTAGCCTTTGTGTGAGAACGACGGGTTCACGCCGATCGTCTCGAGCGTGGCGGTCGGCTCGATGTGGCCGAAGTCCCCCAGGTCGACGCGCACCATGGCGAACGCAACGACGAAGCCATCGTCCTCGGTGACGAGCGAGACGGCGATCCCCGATTCGAGCAGCGCCTCGTCGAACTTGAGCCGGAAGTAGTCGCTGCGATCGCGACCGGTCGCGAGCTTGTCGATCCGGACGACCGCGTCGAAGTCGTCTGCGCGAAGGTGACGGATGCGCGGAGGCATCTCTTCGATCGCCTCGTCCGTGTCGGGCAGCGGCATCCGCGCCACGACGCGCTCGAGGAGCAGGCGCGGCGCGAGCCGGAACGCGGATCCATCCAGGAACTTGAGCAGCGAGTGGTTGCGCCAGTCGGCCTCCGTGACGACGGTCCGGATGCCGCGAGCCTCGGCCTTCTTGCCGAGCGCTCCCATGAGGCGACGGCCGAGACCTGCGTGCTGCGCCGACGGCGCGACCCCCACGGCTTCGAGCAGGACCGCCGGCTCGGGGCGCCCGTATTCGCCCGAGGACACCCGCGCGAGGATGAACCCGACGAGCCCCGACGGTCCTACGGCGGCGATCTGGAGATGGGTCTTCGGAACGCGCAGCGCGGAGGCGACCCGGCGCTCGAAGTACCCGCGTCGCGAGCGCCCAACGATGCTCTTGTCGAGGGCGACGACGGCGTCGAGGTCGCGCTTCTCGAGCGGCCGCACTTCGATGTTCGAAAGCCCTTCGTGCGTGACGGTGGCCATGGCGACTCTCCTCGTTACTGTTTCGCTCCCGATGAGGCCGGCTTTCCCTTGCATGGCGCGCTAGTTTTGCGTGGCGCGCCCATGATGGAACTCGTTGAGAGTCCGCACGCGTCTGGCAGACTCAGGAGCGAGGGCGCATGATCCAACTCGCCTCCGAGGAGCTCGTCGCACGCGCCGGCGCGTCGCCGTGTCCCGACTGTCCCGTCACGCGGCTCGACGTGCTCGAGAGCGCGGTCCCGCCGCATGCGTGCACCTGCGCGTTCCGTTCTCTCGCCGTGCGTGCGCGCGCGCCGCTCCCCCCCCGCTGGTTCAAAGATTTCGGGCTCGGCATCGTGCGGCGTGGAATCGTCGTGCGCCAACGAGTGGATACGCACGGGCGCGCGAACGCGGTCGACGCCGTCGGGGCCGGCGGGCTCGTCCCACTCGGGATGGCGATCGGCGGCGGGGAGGGCGCCGCGGTGAGCGGTTACGCGGTCGGTGACGTGCTCCTCTGCGCATACCCGGCGGACGCGATGCAAGCCTCGATGGAAGCGGACCCCCGATCGCCTCGAGACGTGCTCCGCCTGCACACGCAGGCCCTCGAGCGCATCGAACGGCTCGTCGATGCGTGGAGCCGGATGACCGTCGTGGAGCGCACCGCCGCGCTGGTCTGTGCGCTCGTCGATACCTTGTCTCCCCTCCGCGAAACCGCCGTGATCACCGCCGACCTCCAGCAGGTGGATCTCGCGGCGCTCGTGTCGGCGCGGCAAGAGACCGTCTGCCGCGCCCTCGGCGCCCTGGAAGAGCGAGGGCTCATCGGTCGCGATGGCGACGGCATTCGGATCACCGACCGCCGCCGCCTGGAGTCCGTGTAGAGCACGCAGCTTCGAACGTCTGTCGAGGAGCATTGGGTCCACGGCTTCTCACCTCACGCGGGTGGGAGGGGCGCCGCGCCGAGCGTCCGACCGCGCCGCCGGAGCTGCTCGAAACGGAACGCCCCCAGGAGCGCAGCCCCTATCGCGCCTGCCAGCGGCGAGCTCGGATGCGCGCGCACCTCGATCCGCGTGACCGCCCCGCGCTTCCCCGTCTCGCCCGAGAGGGCCCCCTGGAGCGCCTCGATGAGCCCTTCGTCGCGCGCGAGACCTCCCGTGAGTGCGACGATCCCTTCTGCGCCGGCCGATCGCAGCAGCCGCGCGAGCCTTCCGGCGATGCTGAGGTGAATCCCTCGGAGGATGTCGGGCGCGGTCACCCCCCGACTGACCATGTTGATCACGTCGGTCTCGGCGAGCACGGCGCAGACGCTCGATACCTCCTCCGCGTTCGCCGAGCTGCGCGAGAGCTGCCCCACGTCCTCGAGCGGCACGCCCAGATAGCGCGCGATGTTCTCGACGAACTGCCCCGTCCCGCTCGCGCACTGGCTGGTCATGCGATGACCGAGCACCTTCCCGCGCTCGTCCATCTTCAGAGCGCGCGCATGCAGGGCCCCCACGTCGAGCGCCGAGCGCGCCTCGGGGATGAGGAAGACCGCCCCGCGCGCGTGCGTGGTC
This sequence comes from Polyangiaceae bacterium, assembly GCA_052147435.1. Taxonomy (GTDB): domain Bacteria; phylum Myxococcota_A; class Polyangia; order Polyangiales; family Polyangiaceae; genus JBKQKP01. The sequence goes on from JBKQKP010000100.1 coordinate 42,593, forward strand.
ATGCCGTAGAAGTGACCCGTGCCGATCGTGAGCGCGTCGGAGTCACCGGTCGTCGCGACGTAGTCGAGGGCCGACGGGTCGACGCGCGCGGCTGCGCACACTTCATCGAACGCGGCGCGCGCAACGTCACGCACGTCGCGCCGCCGGATGCGTTGCACGCTCGTCGCGAGGACCTCCCCCTCCGCCCCCCCGACGCTCCGGACGACGGCGACTTTAATCGCGCTCGATCCGGCGTCGAGCCCTGCCGTGAGGTTCGTCTGCGTCATGCGCTCGCCTCCGTTCCACGGGAGAAGCTCGGCATCGCGCTCCCCCTCCCCATCCGGACGTCGTCGAGCGCGTACAGCGCGGCGCCGAGCGCCCCCATGTAGATCGAGTCCGGGTGAATGTTCAGCGTGATGCTCGCTCCGTAGCTCTGCGCGACGAGCTCGCGCAGCACCTTCACGGCCATCGCGTTGTTGCACACGCCGCCCGTGAACGTGAGCTGGTCGCGCACACCTCCCGATCGGGCGAGGAGCGACATTGCGCGCAGCATGATCGCGCGGTGGAGTCCCGCGAGAATGTCCTCGCGGCGCTGCCCGAGCGCGAGCCGTTCCCGCAGCTCGGCGCCTGCGAAGACGGTGCACGTGGAGCACACCCGGACGACCTTCCGCGCCTGCAGCGCGAGCGGGCCGAGCTCGTGCAACCCGAGGTTGAGCTCGTCGGCGATGTACCCGAGATAGCGGCCGCACCCGGCGGCGCAGCGATCGTTCATCTGGAACGACGTGACCACGCCGTGCTCGTCGACCTGGATCGCCTTCGTGTCCTGCCCGCCGATGTCGAGGACGGTGCGCGTGCCCGCGAAGACGCGATGGGCGCCGCGTCCGTGGCAGAGGATCTCGCTGCGAACCGCTTCCTTCGGGAACGGGAGCGTCTGCCGCCCGTAGCCCGTGCCGACCGCGGCGATCTCGTCGATCGCGGTGCGCGCAGCGGATTCGACCGCGCGCGCGAGCGCTGCCCGTGTGAGGTCGCTCGTCGTAGCTCGCGACGTCACCTGCTCGAGCGCGCGCCCGAGGAGCCTCGGCACGTCGCGCGGTTTGCAGCGGGTCTCGACCTCGAGGATGGCGCGATCGAAGAGCCCCGCGATCGGCTCGAACGGGATGTCGCCCGGTCGCGCGAGCGCCTCTGCCTCCGCCACGTACGCCGCGCCGGCGAGGTCGCGGAAGAAGTCGCTCTTGCGCGGTGCGCCGTCGAGGAACATCGCCGCGGCCGCGCGCTCGACGCCGTCGAGCACGTGGATGACGGCAGGCTCGAGGACCGCGCGCGTCGAGCGATACAGGAGGTTTCTGCCGAGGTCCCGAAGGATCGTCGCGCGCAGATCGGTGAGCTCGAGGAGGAACAGCTCGAGCTTGAAGGCGTCGCGCAGCGCCGGCAACAGAACGCGCACGTCCGCGTGCGTTTCGCCGATCGCCTGCTCGAGCACGCCGAAGCGAGCCGACGTGAGCGCCTCGTCCCGCGCGACGGCGCAAGCCGTCTCGTAGTTGCTCCGGCTGTTCGTGACGCCCCGCCCAACAACCTCACCGCCCTCGCCGAGGAGGACGGCCTTGGTCGTCGTCGAGCCGAGGTCGATGCCGACGACGCACTTCACGACCGCCCTGCCTTCCGTGCTTCGAGCATCTGCAGATAGCTCTGCACGCGGTTTTCGATGTTCGCCTTCCCGAAGTACCGCGGGTCGACGAGGTCCGACTCGATGAACCCTCCGGGCACGCCGGTGCGCTCCTCGAGCTGACGGAGCATCAGGAGCTGCCCGACGCTGAACGAGTTGCACGACTTAACGCTGTTCACGAGCAGCCCGTCCGCCTCGTACTCGCGCACGTAGCGTTCGAGCAGGTTCACGCGCGTCGGGAGCCCCAGGTTCGTGTAACAACCGAGGCAGTAGTCGGCGAGGCTCTCGAGCGGGCGGCTCGGGTCGTGACGGAAGCCGCCGTCGTACAGGCCGCCGACGCGCGTGTACGTGCTCGCGACGAAGACCGCCCCTTCGCGGCTGAACATCTCCCAGAAATCGTTGAACGAGGTCCAGTTCGGCGGCCCTTCGACGACGAGCCGGAAGCGCTCGCGCGTGACCGGGCCCGTCGGAGTCATCGGACCGAGCTTCGCGCGGACGCGTGCGTCGACCTCCGCGCGCAGCTCTTTGTAATAGAGTACGGCGTCCTCGGTGCCACGGAACGAGGAGAAGATCGGGCCGACGTAGTAGACGCCGCCGAAGTACGCGTCGATTGGCGAGGGCCTCTTGCGAGCAGACTCCCACACGGCGACGAGGTCGTCCTCGGCCCGCGCGCTGAGCGCAAGGCGCCGTGCGAGCTCGTCGATGTCGAACGCCTTTCCGGAGACGCGCTCGAGCGCGGGGATCACCTCTTTCCGGAGCTGGTCGACGACATAGCTGCGCATCTGGTCGGTGATCTCCCCGTCCGGCTGATACGGGACGTGGAGCATGACGACCGGGCAGCCGTACTCCTGCTTGAGGAGCTCGAACCACTTCATGAACGTGAAGCAGCCCGTGTACGAGAGGAGGAGGAGGTCGGGCTTCGGGAGCTTCGTCCCCGTCGGGCCGATATTGCCGCTCTTGAGCATTCCGAGGTCGCACTTCACGTAAGTGCAGACGTCCTCAGAGTGGCCGGCCTTCTCGGCCTCGGCGATGTACCCGGCCGAACGCTTTCGCATTCCGGACTGGAGCGCGTTGATCTCCGGGAGGACCGGGAGCATGTCGAACGCGCCGATCAGCTCCGCGAGGTTTCCCGGTACGAACGTGTAGACGACCTTCTTGCCGTCCTCTTTCGCGCGGGCGAGAGCGTCGAAGTGATCGGCGATCATCCGCTTCTGGCGGAGCTGGCTCTCGTCCTTCGCGGGCTTGGTCTCGACGGCGACTTGGGTGGTCATGACGGTGCTCCCCAGAGTTTTACGGAGTCCGAGAACGCACCGGCCTGCTCCCGGATGGTGCCGAGGTTCCCGGTGTTCTCGGCGTACTTGAAGCTCGTGTGCGGGACCGAAGCGCGGTCCAGAGCGCGCTCGAGCATCGGCTGGTCGAGGAGCGCCGGGTCACAGAACGACGCTGCGGCGAAGATGACTCCGTCGACCTGCAGGGCTCGCGCGCGCGCGACGAGCGAGGCCCCTTTCTCCTTCTCCCCCTCGTAGCGCGAGGCCGTGTCCTGGCCGCGCAGGAGGAACGCCCGGGACAAGGCGGCGATCGGGTCCTCGCCGTTGCGCGCGTCGATCCGGCCCTCGATCATCCGCAGGCCGAGCTGGAAGTCGTCGTCCACGATGTCGCAGCCGGCCTTCTCCAAAGCGACGATGAGCTCGAACGGGGGCTGCTCGCAGAAGGCTCCGACGACGAGCACGCGCACGTTGTCCACGACCCGCGCCTTCCGCTCCGCGACCGTCCGGGCGATGTCGCGCAAGAGCCCCTCGTGCTCCTCGGCGGTCAGCGCCGCGCCGGCCCGCAACGCGAGGTAGGCCTCCGATGCGCGCAAGCGCGAGGGCTCCGCGCGCCTGATGGCGTCGAGCGCCTCGATCGCCGCGCGCCGCCGGTCCTCGCGGTCGATCGCCTCGCGGAGCGCCTCGGCGCGGAGCGGCTGCGCGCCGATCTTCGCAAGCTCATAGGCGATCCGGCGAAGCTCCCCCGCGTAGAAGCGCCCGCCGACCTCGGGGTCGAAGTTCTGCGGCAGATCGACGTACGAGGCGAACTTCTGCGGGAAGAGCATCTTCCACATTCCGCCGAGGTTCCGGATCACGTCGCAGATCGACGGGAAGAGCATCCCGTCGAGCGCGTCGAGGTGCCCCGAGAGGCCGAGCTCCACGGTGCTGCGCGGGATGTGACAGATGTACGACTGGAAGTAGGAGTCGCCGCGGATGATCTCGAGGTCGTCGCCGCCGCCGAAGATCGCGACCGGTAGGCAGCCGATCGCCTCGAGGAGCGGGCGCGGGAAGTAGATCGGCATGTGCCCGATGGCGAGCCCGCCGGGATGCTTTGCCTTCCACTCCGAGACGCCGTGAAGGGAGCGATCCTCGGTGAGCGCTCGCGCACGAGCGAAGAGGTCGGCTGCCGGATCCGTGTTCATCGTGCACCTCGCGCCGCGCTTGCCTCGGAGACCTCGAGAGGCGCGGTACCGACGAGACCCGCGATCGCGATGCGGTGGATCGTGTGCGCGACGTCGCTCGCGTCCCCATGCCTGCGCGGGTCGTACCAGGCGTGCATCCAGTTCATCATCCCGAAGAATGCGTAGGTCGCGCGCTCGAGCTCCGCGTCGTCCACGCGCGGCTTCGAGCGGACGCCGTCGCGGGCGGACCCGCGCTCGATCACGGCGCGCACCAGGTCCCGCCCCATCGCGAAGTATCGATCCTTGCGCGCGCGCACGACGTCACGCTGCTCCGAGGGGACCGCCCCCGCCTCCCGCACGAGGACGCGCATCATGTCACGGTCGGCCTCGAAATAACGGACGTGGTTGAGGACGAAGGCGTGAAGGCGCTCGGTGGTGTCGGACGCTGGAGCGATCGCGCGGCAGGCGCCGGCGATGAGCGCGTCGAACGCCTCGACGTGAAGCGCGAACAGGATGTCTTCCTTCGAGCGGAAGTGCGTGTAGAAGCTCGAGAGCCCCATCCCGGTGGCGCGCGCGAGGTCGCGCATCGACATTCCGTGGAAGCCGTTGCGTGCGATCTCAGCCGCCGCTGCGGTGAGGATCGTGGCGCGCGCGTCGTCCTCGCGGCTCAAGCGTCCTCCCAGCGAGGCGCGCGCTTCGCGAGGAATGCCTCGATCCCCTCGTTCGCGTCGTGGCTGGGGAGGAGGCGCTCGATGTAGCCGCGCTCGAGAGCGTCGAGCGGAGCGCCGAGCGAAGCGACGAGCCCCGATGCCTCCCGTCCCGCGCGCGTCGCTTCGCGGAGCGCGAGCGCCGAGAGAGGCGCGAGGTTCGCGCGGTACCACTCGAGCACGAACGCGCGCGGATCGCTCCCCGTCTGAACGAGCGCTTCGATCGCACCGTACGCGCTCGCCTCGCGTGCTCCGAGCTCGCGCCCCGTCAGCAATAGCCGCTCGGCGAGCGGGCCAAGGCGATGGCGGCCGATCGCCGCGAGGACCGGCGGGATGACCCCGAGCTTGATCTCCGGGCACCCGAAGACCGCCGTCTCCGTCGCGAAGACGAAATGGCACGCGAGCACGAGCTCGAAGGCTCCGCCGAGGCACCGCCCCTCGACGACGGCCGCGATCGGCACGGCGTATCCGGCCACCTCGCGGACGAGCGCGTGAAACCCGCGCAGCATCTTCGGCGCGACGTCGCGACGATGCTCCTCGACCGACGCGCCGTACGAGAACGTCCCCCCCGCGCCGCGCAAGATGACGAGGCGCAGGGACCGGTCGGAGCTGTGATGCGCGAGCGCGTCGCGGAGCTGCGCGAGCACCTGCATCGTGAGGACGTTCCCCTTCGGGCGGTCGATCACCAGCTCGAGAACGCGGTCGCCCTCGAGCGTGCTCGCGCGAACGAAATGGTCGGTTTGCCCGGCGCCGCTCGTGGCAGTCTCGCTTCCCATCGCCGCCTCCTTAGAGGGCCGCTTTCATTCGCGCGCGGGCCGCCTCGGGCATGACCTCGTCGATCAGCTTCGCGTCGAAGATGGCCCCCTCCGCGAGCCGGCGACGGAAGCGCACGAAGTCGATCTCCCGCGCTTCCTTGTCGCCGTAGTGGAACGCCGCGAACCCTGCGGCGGCCTCGGTGTTCATGTTGAGCGCGAGCCAGGACCGGCTCGACTCCGCGTTGGCGTACCAGTGCTCCAGCTTCTTCTTTCGCAGGCTCTCGAGCGTCTTTCGCGTGCAGTCGGGGAACGTGTAGAGGAGCTTCGTGGCGTAGCGGTCGACCGCGGCGTCGAGCAGCGAGAGATCGACCGTGCACGACTTCGCGAGCGCCTTCCCCTCGTCGAGCGGCCCCCCCGTCTTGGGCTCGCCGAGCACGGGGCGCCCCATCTCGTCGGCGTAGCGATCGGTGACGACGAGCGGGTTGGCGACGAAGGTTCCGTCCGCGCGCTTGTGCACCGGAACCATCTCGTTGAGGAGCCCGAGACGCATCGCCTTGTGTGCCGACCATGGCTCGCACATCGAGAGCGACTCGGCCGCATGCGCGAAGCCGACGTAGAGATGCAGGAAGTCCGTCGCGCCGCCGTCCGGAGCGGAGCCGTGGACGGGGCCCGCCTGTCCGAAGCGCGCGTGGTCGCCAGCGAGGGAGAAGTCGCAGGCCATGCCGATCTCCTGGCCGCCGCCGATGCGCATGCCGTTCACGCGACAGAGGACCGGCTTGTCGCAGAGGAGCAAGCCGGTGACCATGTCGTTGAAGAGCCGCATGTACTGCAGGTACTCGAGCGGCCTGCCGGAGTAGTACGAGGCGTACTCCGCGGTGTTGCCCCCGGTGCAGAAGGCGCGGTTGCCCGCCCCGGTGAGCACGACGCAGACGGCGCGCCGGTCGGCGCTCGCGCGGCGCAACCCCAGGATGACATCGCGCACGGCCGCCGTCGTGTACGAGTTGAGCTGCGCCTCGTTGTCGAGCGAGATCCAGACCTGATGCAGCCCCTCGACCGGGCGACCGGCGCGGTCGAGGACGCGCCGTTCCTCGTAGCGAATGTTGCGGAGCTCGTACTGCGGGACCAGTTCGTGGTTCTTGAGGTCGGTCACGGCGTGTCTCCTCTCGTTGGCGGCTGGTCTCCGTTTCAGTTGCGAGGGTCCAAGATCACGCGCCTCTCGAGCCCGTGCTTCGCCATCGCGGCGAGCGTCTCGTTCACCCGGGACATGGGGGCGTGCTCCACGAACGGGGTGATCGCGATCTTTCCGTCGAGCAGGAGCCGCAAGACGGCGGCGTAGGCGTCCGGAGGTGCACCCCACGAACCGTGGATCGTCGCATCGAACGCCATCACGTTCGAGAAGCGGAGCTCGATCGGCTTCGCGCAGAAACCAACCTGAACGAGCGTGGCGGCGGGGGCGAGCAAGGTGAATGCGAGGAGCTGTCCGGCCGGCGTTCCGCTGCACTCGAAGATGCGCCAGTCGAGCGACGGAGCTCCCCGCGCGCGCGCGGCGCCGTGCATCTCGCTGCGAAGCGCCTTCGCGGGGCGATCGCCGGTGAGCACTGTGGTGTCGGCGCCGTGCTTCGCCATCAGCTCAAGGCGCGGCGCGCTCACGTCGCAGGCGATGACGTGCGCGCCGAGCGCGTGCGCTATCTGGACGACGTACCCGCCCACCCCTCCAGCGCCGACGACGAACGCGACGTCCCCCTTCGCGAGGCCCGCGCGCCGCACTGCCTGGTAGGCCGTCGAGACCGCGTCGGCAGCGACGGCGAGCTCGCGCTCATCGATGCGCCTCGCTTCGTCGTCGACCGGCAAAACGGCCCACGCCGGCACGACCACGTGCGTCGCGAAGCCACCGTCGATGTGATTGCCCGGCATCTTCTGGGCGAGGCAAGCGTTACCTCTCCCCTTGCGACAGAACACGCAGTCGCCGCACGGCAAGACGGCGGGCACGAGCACTGTACGCCCGACGAGCTCGTCGTAACGCTTCCCCGCGCGAACCACCTCGCCGACGATCTCGTGCCCGAGCACGAGCGGCAGCGCATGCGCAGGGGCGACAGAGCCGTCGGCGTAGGCGAGGTCCGTGTGGCAAACGCCGCAAGCGTCCACCTTGACGATCACCTCGTCGCTCGCGGGCTCGCGGAGCTCGAAGCCCCGATGCTCGAGGGGCTTTCCTGGACTCGTGAGGAACCAGCCTTCGGCGTGCATGGCGACTGCACCTCCCCGACGCTCCGCGCGTCGCAAAGTACACGTACCGGACGAACGTTCGTTCGCGTATGACGCAGGTCAATTGGGCCCTCGGACGGGCTCGACAGGTTTGGGGGTGGGGGGTGCAAGACTTGCGTATGGAAACCCATGAGTCCGGGCGAGACTTGAGCGCGTCGCCCGAAACGCGCATGAGGGGAGCTCCGGACATGCACGAATGGAACGTTGCCGAAGTCGCCCCGCAGCGGGATCCCGCTCGGCGAGCGCGGGTCGTCGACGAGACGTTGCGCGACGGCCTGCAGAGCGCCGGCGTCCGGGATCCGTCGATCGAGCAGAAGATCCAGTTTCTCCACGCGATGGCCGACATCGGGGTGGACGTGGTCTCGCTCGGGCTGCCGGCGGCGGGCGAGCGAGCGGCCCGTGACGTGACCGAGCTGGCGCGCGCGATCGCGTCGTCGAGGCTCTCCCTGAAGCCGACCGCCGCGGCGCGGACTACGGAGGGGGATGTGCTGGCCATCGCGGAGGCGAGCGCGCGCGCCGGTATCCCGATCGAGGTCTACGCGTTCATCGGGGTCTCGCCGATCCGGCAGATGGTCGAGGGGTGGGACACGGCGCTGCTCGTGGGGCGCGTCGAGGTCGCCGCGCGAACGGCGCGTGCGGCGGGGCTCCCGTTCTGCCTCGTCACCGAAGACACGACGCGGTCGTCTCCGGAGGTGCTTCGCCTTCTCTTCCGCGCCGCGGTCGATGCGGGAGCGTCGCGGCTCTGCCTCTGCGATACGGTCGGCCACGCCGATCCCTACGGAACGTCGGCGCTGATCGCCTTCACGCGACAGACGCTCGCGGACCTCGGGGCAACCCACGTGGAGCTCGACTGGCACGGTCACAACGATCGCGGCCTCGCGCTCGCGAATGCTCTCGCGGCGGTCCGCTCCGGGATCGACCGCGTCCACGGCACGGCGCTCGGGACAGGCGAGCGCACAGGGAACCCCTCCATCGAGCAGCTTCTCCTCGCGATGGGCGTCCGAGGGGGACGGCGGACGCCCAATGAGGGGGCTCTCGGTCGCTACCGGAACCTGGCCGTCCACGCGCTCGACGTCGTCGCCGCTGGACCCCCGCCCGCGCGCGTCACCCGCGAGCCCGAGCAATTCGTCCCGCTGCGCTTCTCCGTCAACGGCGACCCCGCCGAGATCTCCGTGCGCCCCAGTCGAACCCTGCTCGACGCTCTGCGTGACGATCTCGACCTCGTCAGCGTGAAGCAGGGGTGCGACAAGGGGGATTGCGGTTGCTGCACGGTCCTCGTCGACGGCGCTCCGGTCCTGTCGTGCATCACTCTCGCCCTCATGTGCGACGGCAAGGAGGTGACCACGGTCGAGGCTCTGCGCGGGGCGCCGAGCCCAGACCCACTGCTCGATGCGTTCGATCGGTGCGGCGCGGCGCAGTGCGGCTTCTGCACTCCCGGGATGCTCATCGCCGCGAAAGCCCTCCTCACGCGCGAGCCACGCCCGTCGCGCGACGTCATCCGCCGAGCGATCGCCGGGAACTTGTGCCGCTGCACGGGGTACGGCGCCATCTTGCAGGCGATCGAGATGGCCTCGCAGATCGGGGCAGGCCTCGAGCCATCCGGCGTCGGTCTCCCAGGCACCGAGAACCCGGCGCCCCCCCTTCCGGTGTACGAAGGGCGTCGCGAATGAGCGGGCCCGGACGCATCGGCGCCGTCGCGCGGCGCGGCGACACGATCCGCCGCGCGCGCGGCGAGATCCGCTACACGGCCGATCTCTCCCTCCCGCGGATGCTCCACGCGAAGCTCCTCCGCTCGCCGTACCCGCACGCCCGCATCGTGCGCATCGACGCTGCGCGCGCGCTCGCGCTCCCCGGCGTGGCCGCGGTCCTCACCGGCGAGGACCTCCCGGCTCGCTTCGGGATCATCCCCTGGACCCCCGACGAGTACGCGCTCGCGGTGCACAAAGCGCGCTTCGTCGGCGACGCCGTGGCGGCGGTCGCCGCGCGCGACGAGCGGACGGCGGACGAAGCGTGCGCGCTCATCGATGTGACGTACGAGGTCCTCCCGGCGGCCACCGATCTGAAGACCGCCATCGCCCACCCCGAGATCGGCCTCGGCGCGAAGCCCGGCAACAACGTGAGCAAGAAGGTCGATCTCGCGTTCGGAGACGTCGAGGAGGGTTTCGCTGCGGCCGACGTCGTCGTCTCGGGCGACTACTACTTCGAAGGTTCGGCGCACGCGCCGATGGAGCCTCACTGCACGCTCGCGAACGTGGACGGCGATGGGCTCCTCACGGTGTGGTCCTCGACGCAGGTCCCGCACTACCTTCACCGCGAGCTGTCGCGGGTCCTCGGCGTCTCCCCCGCGCGCATCCGCGTCATCCAGCCTCCGGTCGGGGGCGCCTTCGGCGGGAAGAGCGAGCCGTTCGGGCACGAGATCTGCGCGGCGAAGCTGGCCTTCGTCACGGGCCGGCCCGTTCGGATCCTCCTCACGCGGGAGGAGGAGTTCTACGTTCACCGCGGTCGCCACCCGATGCAGATGCATTTCCGCGTCGGCGCCACGAAGGACGGCGCCCTCACGGCGGTCGACGCCAAGACCGACATCGACGGCGGGGCGTACTCTTCGTTCGGGCTCGTCACGACGTACTACTCCGGGCAGCTCCTGTCGTTCCCGTCCGTGTCCCCCCGCTATCGCTTCTCGTCGACGCGCTACTTCACGAACAAGCCGCCGTGCGGTCCGAAGCGTGGTCACGGGAGCGTGCAGCCGCGCTTCGCGTTCGAGATCACGCTCGACAAGGTTGCCGAACGGCTCGCAATCGACCCGATCGAGCTCCGCCGGAGGAACGCCGTCCAGCCGAACACGACGAGCGTGAACGGAATGCGCGTCACGTCGAGCGGGTACCTCGAGTGCCTCGCGCAGGTGGAGAGCGCCTCGGGGTGGCGCGAGCGGCGCGGAAAGCTCGGGCGGGGCCGCGGTCTCGGGGTCGCCTCGTCGGCCTACATCTCCGGGACGAACTACCCGATCTATCCGAACGAGATGCCCCAGAGCGCGGTCGTCCTCAAGGTCGACCGATCGGGCGTGGTCACGGTCTTCAACGGCGCGAGCGAGATCGGGCAGGGGACCGACACGATGCTCGCGACGATCGTCGCCGAGGAGCTCGGTCTCGACCTCGGCGCGATCCGCGTCGTGTCGGCCGACTCGGACCTGTGCCCCGTGGACCTCGGCGCATACTCGTCGCGCGGGACGTTCATGAACGGCAACGCGTGCCTGTCGGCCGCCCGGCAGATCCGGAAGCTCCTCGTCGAGGCTGCCGCGACCGAGCTCGGCGTCGCCCCCCCGGACGTCTTCGTGTCGCGCGGCTTCCTGTGCGTCGCGGGAGAGACCGGGCGCGCCGTGGCGATCGACGCCGCGATACGCCTTGCGGAGTCCAAGCACGGCACGCTCTCGGCCGTCGGGTACTACCGCGCGCCGGAGGGGCTCGGCGGGCCGTACCGCGGCGGCACGATCGGCGCGTCGCCCGCGTACTCGTTCACGGCGCACATCGCCGAGGTGCGCGTCGACGAGGAGACCGGCGTCGTCGATGTCGTGAAGGTGTGGTGTGCGCACGACTGCGGCCGGGCGCTGTGCCCCACGCTCGTAAAGGGGCAGATCGACGGGAGCGTGTACATGGGGGTCGCCGAGGCGATGTTCGAGGAGCACGTGATCGAGAAGAACGGCCTTCATCGCGGCCCAAACCTGCTCGACTATCGCCTGCCGACGAGCCTCGACGTTCCGGAGATCGACTCGCTCATCGTCGAGTCGATCGATCCCGAGGGGCCGTACGGCGCAAAGGAGGCGGGCGAGGGGCCGCTCCACTCGAGCATTCCGGCCGTAGCCAACGCGATCTACGACGCGATCGGGGTGCGCCTCGATAGTCTGCCCTTCACCCCGGCGCGCGTTCGCCGCGCGCTTCGCGAGAAGGGGGCCTAGCCATGCTCCCCCTCCCGCCGTTCGCGCTTCACCGGCCGCGCAGTCTCGACGAGGCGGTCTCGCTCCTCGAGCGGCTCGGGTCCGGCGCCATGTTGATCGCGGGGGGGACCGACGTGCTGCCGGGCATGAAGCTCGGCCTCGCCTCTCCGCGCGACCTCATCGCGCTCGGCGGGATCCCGCGCCTCACGGGGGTGCGCTGCGACGCAGACACGCTCCGCATCGGCGCGACCACCACGCTCGACGTGCTCGGGAACGATCCGAGGGTCCTCGAGCTTGCCCCCGCGCTCGGCGAGGCAGCGCGCGCGGTCGGAGGTCCCCACCACCGGAGGATGGGAACTCTCGGCGGGAACCTGTGCCTCGACACCCGGTGCCGCTACTACGACCAGAGCGCATTCTGGCGCCAGGCGCTCGGCTACTGCCTGAAGAAGGACGGGACCGTGTGCCACGTCGTCCCGGGGGGGCAGCGGTGCGTCGCCGCAGCGTCGAACGACACGGCGACGGCGGCGATCGCGCTCGAAGGGGCCGTGGTGCTCGCCGGGCCGGGCGGAGAGCGCACGGTCGCGCTCCGCGACTTCTACACGACCGACGGGATCGCGAACACGATGCGGCGACCGGACGAGGTCCTCGTCGAGCTCTCGATCCCCATCCGCGCTGGACGGCAAAGCGCGTACGAGAAGCTGCGCAGGCGCGCGTCGATCGATTTTCCGCTCCTCTCCGTCGCCGCGCGCGCCGACGTTCGCGACGACGAGATCTCCGCGCTCGACGTCGTCGTCTCTGCGCTCGCAGCGCGTCCCCGCGTCGTTCTCGGCGCATCCCCGCTCGCCGTGGGCCTATCGCCGTCGAGTGTGGACATCGACGCGATCGCCCGGGCAGCGTGGAAGGAGTGTCGCCCTGTCGCCAACCTCGACGATGACGTCGAGTGGCGGCGCGACATGGTGCCTGTGCTCGTGCGACGGGCGCTCACGAGGTTGGGACTCGGCCGAAGAAAAGGACCGTAGGGCGACGGAAGGCCCGCCCGCGGCCGAAACCGCGAGCGGGCCTCCGGGACTCACGCCGTCGCTGTTCTACGAGTGCGCTGCTCCGTTTGTCCCCGTCGTCGCCGGGGGCTCAGCGGCTACCGGCACGGGCGCGGGAGTGACGACCGGCGGCGGCGACGACACCGCAGGCACAGGAGCGACCGCCGCTCCCCCCGAGGCCTTCGTCGCAGCGAGGGCTGCCTTCTCCGCGGCGCGCTGTCGCTGTTTGCCGACTGCCCCGTGCGTGGGCGCCTCCCCCTTTGCCACGGCGGCCTTGTTGAGGCGCCGCGTGGAGGCTGCCTTCTGCGCGATGACATTCTTCGCGTGAAACAGCGTCGCGAAGTTTGGCAGCGTCGCGGCGAGCGCTGGATTGCCGGCGATCGCGACATCGAACGCGGGCTTCAGCGTGTCCATGATCACTCGCAGGACCCCCCAGCAAATTCCCTCCTGCGTCTGGCAGTACGCGTCCCAGGCGTCGGTCGTGTTACGCATCGTGGACCACTCGTTCGAGATCTCGAACGCCTGGAGCACTTGCGTGTACGGGAGGCCCGTGGTGCCGAAGATCTGCGAGTAGGTCGTGCACCGCTGGAGATCGGTCACCGCGCCGGGGAGCGCCGCGAGCTCGAGCTTCCGAGGGACGACAGCGCGGTAATTCTGACCGCCCGGCGCGTCGGCGCCCGAGGGCGGAGACGGAATGGTCGCACTCGGCGGGGGCGCCGGGAGCATGGGGAGCACGACGCTGGCGATGGGAGTGGGCGCGGGGGTCGAAGCGACGGTGGGACTCGGGGCAGCGGCGACCGCTTGCGCGGCCTCCACGGTCTCGGGAGCGTGGTTCTTGGCGGCGGACTTCTTCGAGGCCTTCGTCGCGGGCTTCGTGACGTGCGTGGACTGCTTGTGCTTGGAAGACATTGGGATTCGCCTTTCGTTCGGTTGAGATGGACTCGATGCGGAGATACGTCGCGGTTACTTGCCGCTTACCCAATGGGGTTTCGGTGCACCCGTTTGCACCCGTTTGCACCAAACGTGATGCGGGCGAGCTTGGTCGTTCATGGTCATTACGAGGTCCTCTTCGAGGATTGCGCACTCGTCATGTGTCCTTCCGATTTCCTTCTCGCGACCGAGGATTTCGCTCACGCGAGCTTCGAACGCGTTCTCGCCGATGACGTCATCGGTCCAATCGATGAGGCTCTCGTGCGTCCTCGCGACGAAGTCGTTCACGGCGAAGGCGAGGTCGTCGTGCGCGAGAGCGAAGTCCTAATGGGTCATGAGGATCTCGACATGACCGATGCGGAGCTCGTCATGGCGGAGGGCGATCTGGTCGTGGACGAAGCCGATTTCGTCATGGACGGGGCAGACGTGGTCAAGGACCAGGACGATTTCGTCTTGGGGGGGGACGATTTGCTCGTGGTTCAGGGCGACTTGGCAATCGGTGGGAACGATTTCGTCGGTGCGATGAACGAGCGCGTTCCTGCGATGAACGACGTCGTTGGAGCGATGAACGATCTCGTTCCGCCGGTGAAGGACCGCGTTCTCGCGATGAACGAGCTCGTCGGCCCGAGGCACGCCGACGTTTCCTGCGATGAGCGCTTCGTTTTCCGCTGCGACGCGGCCCTCCCGTTCACTGAAAACATCATGGGGTTGCAAATAACACCACGTGGTGTTGCGCGCAAGGGGAATTCGACCGGTGGTCGCGCGGCGGTATCGGTATCGCGGTCGGGCTCAGGTATCACCCCTTAAGGGGGATGATACTGATACCGCCCTTTAGCGATTTTGATACCGATCTTGATACCGGTGTACCGGTGAGAATCGTTGAGGTTCTTTGATACCTGGGCGCTTTTTTCATGTGTAGACCACATTGATACCGGTGCCTTTTGTGCGGGGGAAGCGGGGTGCAATTAATGCGTGAGGGGCGCACTGATACCGGCGCTTTCGACGGAGGTTGAGTCGCCACTGGTCAGTCTTCGGAGCGCAGCTGGCTCTGTCGTCAGCGAGGCACGGACGCACGGGGCGACGTCGCCACCTGCTCGCTCAACTCCCCCGGCGCTGACCGACCACGCTGCGCGTGCGCTCGGCTTCCCCTTGCGCGCCGTCGATGCGTGCGTTACATACTGAACCTCATGGTTCAGTATGTGACGGCCCGCCTCGATGCCTCGTTCGCCGCGCTCTCGGACGCCACCCGACGCGGCGTTCTGGAGCAGCTCGGACGTGCAGACGCTTCGATCACGGACCTTGCCGACAAGTTCCACATGACCCTCACGGGCATGAAGAAGCACGTCGGCGTCTTGGAGCAGGCCGGGCTCGTCACCACGGAGAAGGTCGGGCGTGTGCGGACCTGCAAGCTCGGCGCGCGCCGACTGGAGGAAGAGACGGCGTGGATCGAGAGGTACCGCCAGCTCTGGGCCTCACGCTTCGACGAGCTGGACGAGGTTGTCGAGGAACTGAAACGGAAGGAGAAGGTCGATGGACGCAAGAAGAGAAAGTGATCCCACCCCCGTGAAGAACCGCACGACGGTGGAACCGAAGTCCGAGCGCGAGTTCGTCGTCACGCGAACCTTCAACGGCCCGGCGCGCCTCGTGTTCGAGGCGTGGACCAAGCCGGAGCTGCTCAAGCGGTGGTGGACACCAAAATCGACGGGAATGTCCATGCTTTCCTGCGAGGCGGATGTTCGTGTCGGGGGGAAGTACCGTTTCGTGTTCCGCCATGGCGCCTCAGAACCGATGGCGTTCTTCGGCCGGTACCTCGAAGTGACACCGCACTCGCGCCTCGTCTGGACCAACGAGGAAGGTGATGGCGGTGAGGCCATCACGACGGTGACCTTCGAGGAAAAGGGTGGCAAGACGTTCCTGGTCGTGCGCGAGCTCCATCCCTCGAAGGAAGCACGAGACGCTGCCATCGGCTTCGGGGAGGGGTTGCGCGAGACGTTCGAGCAACTGGACGAGCTTCTCGTCACGCTTGTCGTCAGCCCGGCCGCGAGCGTGGGAGGGTCGTGAAGTCATCTCGCTCGAAGCCGCACGAAACGGCAGGTTTCGAAGGCACTTCAGCGCTATCTTGGGACGAGAGCCTGGAGGAGTGGCCGAGTGGTCGAAGGCAGCGGTTTTGAAAACCGCCGTACCGGTAACGGTACCAGGGGTTCGAATCCCTTCTCCTCCGCAGAAAAGCTGAATCGAGTCAGGGGCTTGTGCGCCGGCACCTTGGGCTCAGGGCTGGGCCGCGCAGGCCCGTTTGGTTTACTGGATAAACCAAGGACGGCGCGGGAGGAGCAGTACAGGGAGCCGGCCGTCCCGGGCCGAGACCCAAGGTTGGCCCCCGCCTGTTAGCCTGCGCCGGGACGCGGAAGAAGACGAGGTGGCTGCCATGTCCGGAAAGCTTCGCGAGACGCTGCTCACCGTGATGAACGAATACGCGGGCCAGCCGGGGTTCTTTCAGACGAAACCAATTCTTCACGAGGTCGCACGACGGGAAGGCCTTCGAGGCGACGCCCAAGAACAGGCGCTCCTCACGCTCTGGGGAGACATGTTCCGTCTGGGCATCGTCGCGACGGGTTACAACCTCAGCAACACGGACGCCCCCTTCTGCCATCTCACTGAGCTCGGTCGAAAGACGCTCAAGAGTATCAGCCGGGATCCGGCGAACCCCGACGGATACATCGCTGCAGTGAAGGCAGCCGCCAAGCTGCCTCCAACGGCGGAGTCGTATGTCGAGGAGGCGGTGGCGACCTACAATACGGCTTGCTTCAAGGCGGCTGCAGTCATGATCGGCGCAGCCAGCGAGACTCTGCTGCTCGCGCTGCGGCACGCGATTGTCGCGCGGCTTGGCACGCTGGGGCGGAAGGTTCCCGCGGTCCTTGCAGACTGGAGAGCGAAGACCGTATTGGACGCAATTTCGACGGAGCTCACGGCGCACGCCAAGTCGATGCCCGTGAAGTTGCGCGAGTCATTCCAGTACAACTGGCCCGCGTTCCTGCAGCAGATTCGTGCGAGTCGAAATGACGCAGGCCATCCCGCAAGTATTGAGCTTGTGACGGGTGAGGTCGTCCATGCCTCTCTCTTGATCTTCCCTGAGTTGGCGAAGCTATCCACCGAGCTGCAGGCCTGGGTCGTCAACGCGATGCCGTAGCCTGGAACCGGGTCTCCTCCGCGTCAAGGCGGCCGACGGCGTTCCTCCTTCCAGGCTGATCGACGAGAAACTCGCGTGTAGCGGCAACCGCTCCGTATCAGACGCCATAATAGTTATTGAGCCACTGATCAAGGTCATCGCAAAGGCCGTCGAACGATATGCAAGATACGTGATTGGAGTCGATCAGCGTTCTGTCCATTCGCCACTTCAGCCGATCTTGCTCTTGTGCCGAGAGTTTCATGTCCTTGCCCGCCACGATGAGTCCTTGAAAGGCGGCACGCCTGTCTCCAAAAGTATTCTTGAAGTCTGCGGTCGAGCGCATGTCTTCAACCAAGTACTGGAGGAGGTTTGCACGAAGGCATTGCAGATCGCGCTGAAGGCCGTCGTTGGGCTCCTGCTCTAACCGTGGGACGCGTCAGTACTCCTCTGGTAGCAGTCCTCTGCATGTGGTTCCGTCGGCTATGTCACACGGTCGGAGACGCCCGTGCTGGAGGGGTTCGCGAGGGAGTAATCGTCGCCCTGACGAGTCGTCCAAGCGCCTCTGGACGATTCGTCCAAGCGGCGCTGGACGAATCGTCCAAGCAGGCCGAAATAGCCGCGCTCTCGGCCTTGGCTTGAAAGCTGCTCTGGACCCTCAGCGGAAGGGAAGGGTCCACTCATGATGCTCCGCGTATTGCCTCTACTCGTTCTAGGTTTGGTCGCCGTCGGGTGCAGCGGCAATATGGGCATGTACCAGTATGGAGACTCCTGCGAGGTCGGCAGCGTCTCGGGCCTGATCGGGAAAGACGACTCGAGCTGCATGACCTGCGCGTCCAACGCGGCGCCCTCGCTCGAGGGCGGACCGGGTTGCTCGGGGCAGGACAACGGCATCTACTGCTGCGACTGAGGCAACGCTGGGCGCCTCACCCGCCCCGATACGCCGCCTCGAGCCCCGCGATATCGAACTTCACCATCTTCATCATCGCGTCAGTCACGCGCTTCGACCGCGTGCGATCGGCGTCGGCCATCATCTTCTGAAACACCGCCGGTACGATCTGCCAGCACAGGCCGAACCGGTCGGTGAGCCATCCGCACGCCATCGGCTTGCCGCCTCCTTCGAGGAGCGCGTTCCAGTAGCGATCGAGCTCGGCCTGATCCTCGCAAACTACGACCAGCGAGATCGCGGTGTTGAACGTGTGCTCGTGCGGCGCGCTCATCGCCGTGAAGCGCTGGCCGAGCAGCGTGAACTCCACGACGCGCACCGAGCCTGCGGGCCCGCTCGGCGAGTCGCTCTCGACGGCCACCGGGGTCTCGATCCGTGAGTTGGGGAAGATCGACGCGTAGAACTTCGCCGCGGCCTCGGCGTCCTTCGTGTACCAGAGAAACGGGTAGATCTTCGCTTGCGCCATCGTGACCTCCTCTTAGCGGATCGAGTACGCTCGGCGCCGCCGATGAGCAAGACGCAGAAGGTCCGTCGCCATCCCGTTAGCACGAAGGCGCCCAAGTCTCGCGCGGCCAAGAAGGTCCTCGCCGCGAAGAACGGCGTTCGTGCGCAACCGCTGATCGCCGTTCGTAACGTCAGGGCGAGCACCCGGTGGTACTCGAAGCTCCTCGGCGTCTCGAACCTCGGGGTACACGAGCACGCCGACATCTACCAACGCCTCCTGCACGACGGCTCGATCATCCTCCAGCTGCACGCATGGGATGAAGAGCACCACCCGAACCTCGTCAACGCCGATGCCGCGCCGGTTGGACACGGCGTCCTTCTGTGGTTCGAGGTGGACGACTTCGACGCCGCCGTGAAGCGCGCGCGCTCCCTCAAGCCGACGGTCCTGGAGGAGCCGCACGTGAATCCAGCACCGCAGCATCGTGAGATGTGGATGCGCGATCCGGATGGATACGTCGTCGTGATCGCCAGTCCAGACGGCGAGGCGGCGGGGTCGTAGCGGCCCGCCGCATTCAATCAGGGGCTCGGGATTGGCGCCGTTCCCGTCACTGTGGCCTCGAAGAACAAGCCGTCGATCCGATCCCGATCGCGCGGATCAAGCCTCGTGAGCACGGCGTCGCAAGCCTTCGCATGGTCCTCCCGATAGCGGTCGCGGAGGCAGGTCCTGACGTTCTCCGGGAGCTTTCGGCACACGGCCACGAAGTCGCGGCGAGTCGGGAGCGAGTCGAGCCGCTTCCCGTGGGGCGTGAGCCTGGCGTAGTAGTCCGCGAAGTCTGACGCCTCCCGATGCGCGCTCTCACAGGCCTGCTCGTCTTCGGACTTCTCGGGCTCGGGCTCGGGAGACGCTGCGGCGAGGTCTGCCTTGCAGCTCACGAGCAAGTGCACGCGCGACGAGACGGAGCCCGTCCCGTTGGGGGTGAACCCCATCGCGGTCGCCCCGCTGTTCCGGATGACGTACCCGCCCACGCATAGCCGCGCGGCGCGCTGGTAGCACTGCTCCGCCGTCGAGCAGGTGAGCGAGTGAGCGTCCTCGCCGTCGGGACCTCGAACCCTCGTGTCGCGAACGCAGGCTGTAGCGGCGAGGGCCATCCCGATGGCCGAGCACCAAGCAAACGCTCTCGTGAAAGCTCGAGCGGAAAACATCGCGGTTTCGTCTAGCACGACGCGCCGGGGAGAACGCACACGCAATGTCGGCTCCTTTTCCCTCCCCGAACGCTGGTACAAACCCGTCCATGAGCGCCCCCACCGAGCTGAAAGGCCCCGACCTCGCCAAGGGTGTCCCCGCCTCCGACCTCGCCGACGGCGCCATGCTGCTCGGCCACGCCGACGGCGAAGCGGTCCTCCTGGCAAGACGCGCCGACGATGTCTTCGCCATCGGCGCCACGTGCACACACTATGGCGGCCCTCTCGCCGAAGGGCTGCTCGACCGCGAGACGGTCCGCTGCCCATGGCACCACGCCTGTTTCAGTCTGCGCACGGGCGAAGCGATGCACGCCCCCGCGCTCAATCCGATCGCGTGCTGGGACGTCGACAGGCGCGGCGACCGGCTCTTCGTGATCGGCAAGTCGAAGACGAGAACGACGTGGCCGGGCTCACGACCCACGCACCCCGCGTCGATCGTGATCCTCGGCGGCGGGGCAGCAGGACACGCCGCTGCCGAGATGCTCCGTCACGAGGGCTTCGCCGGGAAGCTCACGATGCTCAGCGCCGATTCCTCTCCTCCGTGCGATCGCCCGAACCTCTCGAAGGACTACCTCGCCGGAAACGCTCCGGAGGAGTGGATCCCGCTCCGACCGCCGGAGTTCTTCGATGAGCAGAAGATCGATCTGGTCCTCGGCGCGCGCGCGACGGCGATCGACGTCGCGAAGAAGATCGTCACCGTGGACGGCGCGCGAGCCTACCCCTACGACGCGCTCCTCCTCGCGACCGGCGCCGACCCGATCAAGCTGACGATCCCCGGGAGCGATCTCCCGCACGTCTTCTCGCTCCGCACGCTCGCCGACAGCCGCGCGATCATCGCCCGCCTCGGCGCGACCAAGCGCGCCGTCGTCATCGGCGCGAGCTTCATCGGCCTCGAGGTCGCCGCGGCGCTCCGCACGCGCAACGTCGAGGTCCACGTGGTCGCCCCGGAAGCGCGCCCGCTCGAGCGGATCCTCGGCCCCGCGGTCGGCGACTTCGTGCGCGCGCTTCACGAGGAGCACGGCGTCGTCTTCCACCTCGGGCAGACCGCGAAAGCGATCGACGCGACGAGCGTGACGCTCGCGAGCGGAGAGGTCCTCGCGGCGGAGCTCGTCGTGGCGGGCATCGGCGTGAGGCCCGCGGTGGCGCTCGCGGAGGCAGCCGGCCTCACGACCGATCGCGGCGTCGTCGTGAACGAGTACCTCGAGACGAGCGCCGCGGGAATCTTCGCGGCGGGCGACATCGCACGCTGGCCCGACCCGCACAGCGGAGAGCGCATCCGCGTCGAGCACTGGGTCGTCTCCGAGCGTCACGGGCAGATCGCAGCGCGCAACATGCTCGGAAAGAAGGAGGCGTGCGCGATCGTGCCGTTCTTCTGGAGCCAGCACTACGACACGCAGATCTCGTACGTTGGGCACGCCGAGAAGTGGGACCGCATCGACGTAGCCGGGAGCATCGCCGGTCGCGATTGCACCCTCGGGTACAAGCTCGGCGACAAGACGCTCGCCGTCGTGACGATCGGGCGAGATCTCGACAGCCTGCGCGCCGAGGTCGCGATGGAGCGAGCGCGCGCGCCCGGCCCCGTGGCGTGAGCTGAGCTCGATGGAAAGCTCGAAGGAGGATCGCGGAGGCCTCGGCGAGCTCGCGCTCGTCTTCCTCCGGATGGGAGCGACCGCCTTCGGTGGACCTTCGGCGCACATCGCCTTCATGGAGAGCGAGCTCGTACGGCGGCGCGGGTGGCTCACGCACGAGCGCTTCCTCGATCTGCTCGGCGCCGCGAACCTGATCCCCGGCCCGAGCTCGACCGAGCTCGCGATCTTCATCGGCTTCGAGCGCGCGGGGTGGATCGGGCTCCTCGTCGCGGGCACGTGCTTCATCCTCCCGGCGGCGTTCCTCGTCGGCGCGATCGCCTTCGCGTACGTGCGATTCGGATCGCTCCCGCAGATCGGCGGCGTGCTCTATGGCGTGAAGCCCGTGGTCATCGCGGTGATCGCGCAGGCGCTCTGGGGACTCGCTCCCAAGGCGGTGAAGTCGCGCGTCCTGGCGGCGATCGGCGTCCTCGGGTGCGCCGCGTCGGCGCTGGGGGTGAACGCGCTCGCCGTCCTCGTCGGAGCCGGGCTCCTGTCGATGGGGGTGCGCGGGGTTGGAACGACGAAGACGAAGGGGGCACCGGTCGCGGTCTGGGGAGCCATCGCCGGAGGCTCGAGCATCGCAACCGCGACGGCCTCCGTGGGGCTCTTCCCGCTGTTCCTCGCGTTCCTGAAGATCGGCGCGGTGGTATTCGGGAGCGGCTACGTCCTTCTCGCCTTCCTGCGCGCGGACCTCGTCGAGCGCCTGCACTGGCTGACGGAGGCGCAGCTCCTCGACGCAGTCGCCGTGGGACAGGTGACGCCCGGGCCGGTGTTCACGACCGCGACGTTCATCGGGTACCTCATCGCCGGAACGCGAGGCGCCATCGTCGCGACGGTGGCGATCTTCCTCCCAGGCTTCGTCCTCGTCGCCGCGATCCGCCCGCTCGTCGCACGCGTCCGCCGCTCCGCGGTCGCGAGCGCGTTCCTCGATGGAGTGAACGTCGCGGCGCTGGCGCTGATGGCCGTGGTGAGCGTGCAGCTGGCGCGGGCGGCGATCGTCGATGTGATTGCCGCGGCGATCGCGGTGGTGAGCGCGGTGCTTCTCTTGCGGTTCAAGGTGAATGCGACGTGGCTCATCGCGGGTGGGGCGGCGGTGGGGATGATCGCGATGCGGGGGTGACCGACCGGGTGATGAAGTAGCGCTAAGATCTTTCGATGGGCGATCCGATCGGAGGCGGCGGCCGGGGCGGGGGAGGCGGAGGCGGTGGAGGAGGCGGGGGCGGCGGCGGGCGCGGAGGAGGAGGCGGTGGCGGCGGTCGTCCCCAACCCTCCACCGAGTTCACCGCCGCCAATTCCCCCAGCTTCCGCGTCCAAGCCGTCGCCTTCAGCCCGCTCGGCGACGCCGTCGCCTCCGCAAACCGCGACGGTACGATCCGCTTCTGGGATGCGGCTACCGGCGAGCCTCTCGGCAAACCGATCCCCGTGCACGAAGGGCGGATGGGGCACGTCTGGTCGATCACCTACAGCCCCGAAGGGGCGCGCACGCGCGTCGTGACCGCGAGCCGCGACGCGACCATCCGCATCCTCGACGCGCGCACGGGCGAGCTTCTCCGCTCTCCGCTCGAGGGGCACAAGTCCGACGTCTTCGCCGCCGTCTTCAGCCCCGACGGCAAGACGCTCGCGTCGGCAGGGAAGGACGGCACCATCCGCTTCTGGGACGGAGCTACGGGGGACGCGGCGGGCGCGCTCGCTGCGCACGCGAAGGCCGTCTACGCGATTGGCTTCAGCCCCGATGGGCTACGGCTCGCGTCGGCGAGCGAGGACGGAAAAGCGATCCTCTGGGTACGCGAGAGCCTCGCCCCCGATGCCACGTGGCGCACCGTCCGCACCCTCGATGTCCCGGTCGAGTCGCTCCTTCGCCGCCCGGGCGCGCGCCACGCCGTCGCGTTCAGCCCCGACGGGACGCGCCTCGCGACGGCCAGCCACGCGCTTCGGATCTGCTTGTGGAACGCGCACACCGGCGAGTCGATCGCACCGCCGCTCGCCGCGCACACGGACGTCGTCCTCTCGCTCGTGTTCGTCGACGACGCGCGCCTCGTCTCGTCGAGCTGGGACGGGTCGATACGGATCTGGGACACGGCGCGCGCGTCGCACGCCGAGCCCCCTCCGCAGCACCCGCTCGGTGAGCACCTCGGGCCGATCTATTCGGTCGCGCGGAGCCTCGACGGGCGCTCGCTCGCGTCGGCCGGTTGGGATTTCGCGCTCCGACTCTGGGACCTCGACGCGGAGAAGCCAAAGGGGACCGTGCAGGGGCGACAGCTCCCGGTCGCGAGCGCGCTCGCATTCAGCCCCGACAGCAAGACACT
Source organism: Polyangiaceae bacterium (assembly GCA_052147435.1). GTDB lineage: Bacteria > Myxococcota_A > Polyangia > Polyangiales > Polyangiaceae > JBKQKP01. The sequence continues at coordinate 66,011 of JBKQKP010000100.1, forward strand.
CGCGGTCGCGTACCGCACGGGGGCGCTCCGACTCTGGGATCCGGCGACGGGCAAGCCGCACGGTCCGCTGCTCGTCGGCCACGTCGACGCGGCGCTCATGGCCGCCTTCAGCCCGGACGGCCAAGTGCTCGCGTCGTCCGGCTTCGATCACACGATCCGACTCTGGTCCGCCGAGTCGGGCCTCCCCCTCGGCGCTCCGCTCGACGGGCACACCGACGTCGTCCGATCCGCCGTGTTCAGCCCCGACGGCAAGACCCTCGCCTCCGCGAGCCGCGATACGACGGTGCGCCTCTGGGATCTCACGAAGCTCGAAGAGACCTCGTCGATGATGCCTTGTCGCGTCTTGCGCGGGCACGCCGACGCCGTGCGATGCGTCGCGTACTCGTCCGACGGCAAGCGCCTCGCGACCGCCAGCAAGGACGCGACGCTCCGCCTGTGGGACGCGATCGCCGGCGAGCCGATCACCCCGCCGATCACGGGGCATCGCCTGTTCGTCCGCTGGGTCGCGTTCAGCCCCGACGGCCGGATGGTCGCCTCGGCGAGCGACGACGGCGACGTCCGCCTCTGGGACGGCGTCACGGGCGCGCCGATCGGCGAGCCGCTCACCGGCCACACGGACTGGGTCCAGTGCGTCGCGTTCAGCCCGGACGGGACGATGCTCGCGTCGGCGAGCGGGCACCCGGGCTACGAGCGCGCCGTGCGCCTTTGGGACGTACGAACGCGACGCCAGCTCGGCGCGCCGCTCTTAGGACACGAAGCGCTCATCACGTGGGTCGCCTTCAGCCCGGACGGCGCCTTCCTGGCTTCCTCGAGCCAGGACGGCACCGTCCGCATCTGGGATCCGCGCACGGGGACGCAGCGGAGGGCGCTCGTCTGAGCTACTTCGCCGCGGGCTTCGCCGTCGGAGTCGCCGCGGGCTTCCCCTCGGGCTTCGCCGCCTTCGGCGCCACCTTCACGAACTTGAGCGTCATCCGATCGCTCTCGCCGATGGCGACGTACTTGTCGCGATCCTTGTCCTTGAGCGTGAGCGTCGGCGGGAGCGTCCAGACCCCCTTGTCGTAGTCCTTCGTGTCCTTCGGGTTCGCGTTCATCTCGGACTTGCCCGCGAGCTTGAACCCCGCCGCCTCGACGTGGTCGATGACCCACTGCTGCGGCAGGTACCCCTTCTTCGACCACTCGTCGGGGTTCGCTCCGTCGGGTGCGCGATGCTCCTCGATCCCGAGGACCCCGCCCGGCTTGAGCGCATGCTGGATCTCGGCGAGCCAGGCGTCGAGCGTGCCGTCGTTCTTCATCCCGTGGAGCTCGCGCGTCGCGAGGACGAGGTCGACCGTCCCGTCGAGCCCGAGCTTCGGCGCCTTGCCGTCAATCACGATCGGCTGCACCTTGCCGTACAGCTCCGGCGCCTTCGCGAGGAACGCGACGAAGCGCTGCGCATAAAACGTCCCCCACTTGTCCTCGGGACCGTTCGGGTCGCCATTCGTCACGTAGTAGTGCCCCTTCTTCGCGAGCGCCGGAGCGAGGAGCTCCGTGAACCACCCCTCGCCGGGGCCGATCTCGACGACGGTCTCCGTCGGCTTGAAGCCGAAGAAGTCGAGCATCTCGACCGGGTGGCGATACTTGTCGCGATCGGCCGCCCCCGGCGTGCGCTGCGTCCCCTTGAGGGCGGCCTGGATCGCGGCCTTCCCGCTGGGATAGGCCTTCTCGGCGAGCGCCTTCGCGGCGGCGTGCATCTCGGGCGTCCAGCGCGCGATCTCCGCCTTGTTCTCGTCGTCGAACTTCGCGCGAGCCGCCTTGAGCTTCGCGGCATCCTCGGCCTTCTTCTTCTCCTCGGCGGTCGGCTCCGGCGCAGGCGGTGGGGCCGCATCGACGACCTCGGCCACGGGAGCCTCGGGCGGAGGCGGCGGGGGGGGAGGGGGAGCAGCCGGCGGAGGCTCCGAGCCGCCGCACGCGAAGAGGAGAACGAGCACCGCAGAGCTGAAGATTCGTTTCATGGCCGCTTGGTAGCTCGCCACCGCAAGGAGGACAAGCCCCTCTCGCTACCCCGCCCCGCGCGTGAACACCCGGTGAAACTGCCGCGGTGCCCGCCGCTTTCGCAGACAGCGCGTGCTCGCGGGCATGTAACAGACGCTCAGCGCCCGACGCGGCGCCCCCGTCGCGTTCACGCCGGACCTGTGCCAGGCATGGTTGTGGATGAGGATCGCCTCCCCGGCCCGAGCAGGCACGGCAACGACGGACCTCTCCGCGCCGCTCGCGTCCACGACGTTGCGAGGGACCACGCCGCCGATGGGCGTCGCCAGCCCCGCGCGGTGGCTCCCGGGGACGACCTCGACACAGCCGGCCTCCACGGGCGCGTCGTCGAGCGCCGTCCAGATCTGAAGCTCGGGATCGCGATCGACCCCCCAGAACTTCCCCCCGTCCTGATGCCACGGCAGGACCGTCCCGCCGCGGGCGTGCTTCGACATGATCACGGCGCGGTAGATCACCACCTCGTCGCCGACGCGCGCCCGCGCGATCCGCTCGAAGAGCGGGTTGTCGATCCACGCGGCGAAGATGGGGTCCACCTCGACCTTCTCGATCTTGCGGTAGTTCAAGGACGGCCCCTTCCACCCTTCGCCGTAGGTGAGGTCTTCGTAGCGGCCCGTGTCCGTGTCGAGCTGGAAGAAGAGCTCCGGGTAGGCGACGCGACCGAGCATGAGGTCGTCGCATCGGGCGCGCATCGCATCGAGCGCGTCGTCGCTCGCGACGCGACCGAGCCGCGCGAAGCCGTCGCGCTCGAAGCGCGCGAGCGCGTCGTCTACGTCGAGATCTTTGGGGTCGATGGCGAGCATGGCTCGGCGCGCGAGGCGCACCTGCCCGCAAGGTAGCGCGGCGGCGCGCCGAGTCGACCGAGAGCGCGCTATTGACGGTCGTCGAGTGCGGCTGCGGCGCGGGCAGCGCGGGCAGCAGCGGACTGCGGGTGCGCCGAGTGCGCGGGAGGGGGCGCGACCGGGGCCGCCGGCGGGTCCGCCGCCAGGGCTTCGGCGTGCGAGGGGGGTGGCGGAGCGTCGCTCGTCGGCTTCTGCGCGCCCTTGATCGCAGGCGCGGCCACGACCGCGAAAGCCGGAGTCGGTTCGACCGGTGAGACGGGCTGCGGCGGAGCGACCAGCAACGTCGCCGGTTCCTTGCTGAGCTGCTTCGGCTCGAAGCTCCGCACGCGGGCGGAGTCGAGCGCTGTGGTCGCGCTCGTCGCGGGAGCCCTCGCCCCCACGGCGACGATGGTCACCACGACCGCGGCGATCCCCGCCAAACCCCACCACGACTTCACGCCGTGATGCGCCCGCGCCGACATCGGCGGCGGCGTCGCGGATTCCTGCGGCGGCGGCACGACGGTCGGCGCTTCGCCGCCGAGGAAGTTCGGGATGCTCAGTCGGTTCGACGGCAGCGCGAACGCGACATGGCTCCCCGTCGTGATCGCCGAGAGCGCGCCCGGCGGTGCCGACCCGGCAAGGTCGAGCACAGACGCGATGTGCTCTCTCGACTGCTTCGCGAACGGCGATCCGACCGCCTCGAGGAGCTCGCCTGCGAGCTCGGCGACGTTCTGGATCCGCTGGTCGCGATCCTTCGTGAGGCAGCGGAGGATCACGTCGTCGACCTCCGGTGGGATCGAAGGCTCGAGGGCGCTCGGCGGCGTGGGGCGCGCCCCCGAGGCGATCGCCATGAACGTCTGCGTCACCTGCGGGAAGTTGTACGGCGCCCGCCCCGTGAGCATCCAGTAGAGGATCGCCCCGAGCGACCAGACGTCCGACCGCGAGTCGATCGGGGTCCCGTTGAGCTGCTCGGGGGACATGTACTTCGGCGAGCCGAGCATCACGCCGGTCTTCGTCAGCTCGCCCACTCCGTCCGAGGCCCACTTCGAGATGCCGAAGTCGAGGACTTTGACGAGCTCCGAGCCGTCGTGCCGGCGGGTGATGAAGAGGTTCGGCGGCTTGAGGTCGCGATGGACGATCCCGTGCTTGTGCGCCTCGGCCAGCCCTTCGCAGATCTGGACGGCGTAGTCGACCGCCTGCCCGAGCGGGATCTTCCCCCCCGCCTTGTGACGGTGCCGGAGGTCCTCCCCCTCGAGGAACTCCATCACCATGAAGGGGTACTTCCCCTGCCAGACGCTCACGTCGTTGACGCGCGCGATGTGGTCGTTCTTCAGCTTCGCGCATACGCGTGCCTCGAGGGCGAACCGCGCGTAGAAATCCGTCTCGGGGGCGCCGTCTTCGTCCTTCACGTCGAGGAACTTGAGCGCGACGCGCTTGTTCAGCTCGACGTGCGTGGCCGAGACGACGACCCCCATCCCCCCGCGACCGATGATCCGGTCCACGAGGTACTTCCCTTCGACGATCGTTCCGGGGCGCAGGTGGGATAGCGCCCGCCCTTCGCGCTGCGTTTCTGGGGCCTGCGGCTCTTTCAGCCCTGCCGCTTCGTCCGTCCCCTTGGTCTCGTCGTTCGCGTTTGGCATCGATCTCCCGCTCGATAGGATGGCTGCCGGAAGCTGAGCCGGCCACTCGCGTTCGACGCACCAAGTCGGAGACGCGTGTCGACTCGAAGGACGGCGGAAACTCGTCGAAAAGAGCTGGCAATTGGAGGTGCCAGGAGGGGCGGATTGCGGCGTGCTCGTCTTTTCCTTACAAGCGACGACAACGATGGCCACCGCGAAGCGCACACGCCGCACGGCACCTCGCAAGCGCCCGCGCCAGGAGCGCTCCGAAGCGACTGTCGACGCGATCCTCGAGGCGGCCGCGCGCGAGTTCGCGGCCGAAGGGTACGAGGCGGCGACGACGAACAAGATCGCCGAAGCGGCGGGGACGAGCGTGGGCTCCCTCTACCAGTACTTCCCGAGCAAGGACGCGATCGCCGTCGAGCTCGCGCGTCGCTTCCGCGCGGGGCGGCTCGACTTCGTGCGAACGCAGCTCGAGGCCGTGGGGGAGAAGCCGCTCGAGCTGGTCGTGGGGACGCTCATCTCGTCGTTCATTCTCGCGGAGGGGATCCGGCCGGAGCTGTACCGCGTGCTCATCGAGCAGGTCATGCGGACGAGCGCGCGGCGCGAGCTCCGCGGGTACGAGGAGAAGCTCGAGGCGGTCGTGGTCGAAGCAATTCGCCGCGTGAAGCCCACGCCGGAGGTGGCCGATCCCGAGCTCGCCGCGTTCATGATCGTCCGCATGGTGCTCGCGCTCGTGCACGCGGCGAACGCCGACAAGCACCGCTACAGTCGCGAGGCGATGGCGGGGGAGCTCACGAAGATGGTGGTCGGGTATCTGCTCGCCAAACCTCACCCGCCAGGTGGCGCATGATCGCGCGCGCCTGAGAGCGCGTCGGGAGCCCCGCGCGACGAGCCACGTCTCCCGCGGGGAGGAGATCGAGCTCACGCCCGAGCCCTCGCACCGCCGCCTCACGCGCGCGAGCGACACGTGCCCGTGCGCGGGCGTCGAGCGCAGTGTCGGCCCACTCGGCGACGGCCCAGGCCAGCGCGGCGTGACGCGTCTCATCGGCCGCGATGCGCTCCATGCAGCGCTTCACGTCGGCGTCGCGCGCGTGCGCCGCTTGCCAGGTCGCCACCATCGCGCCGAACGTCTCGCGCACGCACCCCTCGACGGCGTTCTCGAGCGCCACCGACGCGAGTGAGCGAACGGCCCCGCGCCTCACGCGCGCGCGGGGGACCTCGCCGCCGTGGCGACGCGCGATGCGCGCGGTCATCCGCGCGTGCCGGACCTCGTCGACCTCCGACCGCCGCGCTCCGTGCACCAGATCGTCCGGAGCCCCGTGCGCGCCGAGCTCGCGCGCGAGGCGCTCGAACGCGAACACCGACGCCGCTTCGAGGTACGAGGCGCGGGCGAAGTAGGCGCCGAGCGCGCTCGACGACGGCGTTTCGCGCGCCGCGCGCAGCCGCGCCGGGCGCCGACCGATGCCTGGGCACAGCTCGCACCGCATCGTGACCGCTTCGCCGGCGTCGGCGAGCCAAAAACCGGCCGGGCTGCACGCGGGGAACTCGTAGTCACAGCCGAAGAGGGCGCCTGCGTCGAGGGTGCAGACCGCCAGGCAGACTTCGGCCGACGGCGTGCAGGTGCCGTGCGCCGGCGCGTACGCGTTCAGCGCGCACGAGAAATCGATGTAGTAGGCGCACGCTCCGCCAGCCTCGGTCGTGTACGGCGCCCCCGACGTCGCGTCGCTGCACCCGGGGAACGACGGGCCCGCGTCTACCGCCGCCTCCTGGCCGCCGTCACCACCGTCGTCGGCGACGGCCTGGCCGGCGTCACCGTCGGCGCCCCCGTCTACAGAGACGGCGACCGACGTATCGAGCGTGGCGTCCTCGCCGCCGCTCGTCGCGTCGTCGGGGAGACTCCCCTCCGCGGCGGAGTCGCGCGGGAGCGTGGCATCGACCCCCCCCGCGTCCGCCGGAGCCTGCGCGCCGTTGCCACTGCACGCCTGCACGGCTCCCGGTACGCCGAGCGAGAGGACCAGGAGCCGCTGGAAGAGCGTCCGGAATCGCGCCTCGTGCCCGCGCACGGACCGACTCCTGGGCAGACGCTCCATCCGGGAAGCCTACGCCGCCAAACGGCGGCGGCGCCGGCGTATCGCGCCGAGGAGCAGGAGCGCTCCCGCACCCGCGAGCGCGGGCGACGTCGAACAAGTGGGCTTCGCGGTCTTGCAGCTGCAACCGCTCGGGCTCCCCGTCGAGCCGGATCCTTGGCCCGCCGATCCGTCCGCTTCGAGCCCCGAGTCGTCGCCGCCCGTCGGACCCGCGCCGGAGTCGTTCGGATTGACGACGCTCCCGTCGGAGCCCTGACCCGCGTCGAGGAGCGTGATCCCCCCGTCCTCGCTCGTCCCGCCGCCGGTGCACTGGTTGTTGGTGCACGTCTGGTTCGCGGCGCATGTCCCGCAAGCGACCGTACCGCCGCAACCGTCGGAGACGGTGCCGCACGTATCACCGGTGGGGCACGTCGTCGCCGGCGTGCAGCCGCAGACGTTCGCGGTCCCGCCACCTGCGCACGTCTGGGGCGACGTGCAGGTCCCGCAGCTCACCGTCCCGCCGCAGCCGTCGGGAACGGTCCCGCAGTTGTCCCCCGTGGGGCACGTCGTCGCCGGCGTGCAGCCGCAGACGTTCGCCGTGCCGCCCCCTGCGCACGTCTGAGGTGACGTGCAGGTTCCGCAGTTGACCGTCCCGCCGCAGCCGTCGGACACGGTCCCGCAGTTGTCCCCGTTGGGGCACGTCGTCGCCGCCGTGCAGCCGCACTTGTTCGCCGTCCCGCCGCCGCCGCAGGTGTCGGGCGACGTGCAGGCCGACCCGCAGCTCACCGTACCGCCGCAGCCGTTCGAGATCGTCCCGCAGTTGTCCCCCGTCGGGCACGTCGTGATCGCAGTGCAGCCGCAGTGGTTCGCCGTCCCGCCGCCGCCGCACGTATCGGGCGACGTACAGGCCGAGCCGCAGCTCACCGTGCCGCCGCAGCCGTTCGAGATCGTCCCGCAGTTGTCCCCC
>JBKQKP010000101.1:0-18359 GCA_052147435.1 Polyangiaceae bacterium
CTTGTGCGCCGAGAGCACCGAGAAATTCGGCGGGGGATCAGCGAGGAGCACGGCGGCAGTCGCGACGGCGGTCGTCTCGAAACCAGTGGCGAAAAAGACGATCTCTTCCGGCGTCCCGCGGGCAAGCTCGAGCGCCTGAGCGACGCTGTAGACGACTTCGACGCGCGCGCCGCGCGCCTGCGCCTCCGCGAGGGACATTGCCGTACCGGGTACACGGAGCATGTCGGCGTACGTGGCGAGCCGCACCCCCTGTTGCGCGAGGACGACCGCCTCGTCGACCTCGGGCATGTCGGTGATGCAGACAGGACAACCCGGCCCCATGATCACGTCGAGCGCCGGAGGGAACGTGGCGCGAAGTCCATATCGGGCGATTGCCTGCTCGTGGCTCCCACATACGTGCATTACGGAGACGGGGTCGCGGCCAATCTTCGCCGTCACCCTCGCGAGGGCGTCCGAGAGCACACGCGCGCGAGCAGGGTCACGAAACGCATCGAACGCGCTCGGCGTCATCGGCTCCCCCTCCGCCCAGGGTGGCCCGCGGCGATCTCGCCGCGCACGTCGGCTGCCATGAGGTCGTCGGCGGACGCCTTGGAGAGGAGCTCCTCGTAGAGAGAGAGCGTGACCTCGACCTGCTCCGCGGGTATGCGCCGGATCGCGTAGCCGACGTGGTTCAGAACGTAGTCGCCCACTGCGACCGGCTCGTCGACGACGTCGAGCCGCACCTGCTTGCGGACGCCAAAGAAGTCGACGAGCGCCATGAGGCCGTCCAGCTCGATCACCTTTCCGGGGACGCCGAGGCACACGGCACACCTCCTCCCTGAATGGGCGTATTGCGCAACACGGCGTCTGCGATGGCGAGCTGGCCCAGCGCGATGCCTCCGTCCCCGGGGGGGACTTCCTGGTGCATGTACACGGCGAGGTCGGGGCGCAGCGCGCGTGCGAGACCTTCTGCGAGGCGGACGTTCTGAAAGCAGCCGCCCGTGAAGACTACGGGCATTGGCCCGCGGGACGAGACCACCCCTCGCACGACGTCCGCGGTCGCGTCGATGAGCGTCTCGTGGAAGCGTGCTGCGACGAGTGAAGCGGGTCGCCCTGCGAGGAGATCATCGACGACGGCTCGCAGGGTCGGCCGCAGATCGATACGCCAGACGGGTTGCGCGGTGTCGACGGCGAATGGGTAGGATCGCGTCTCGGACGATCCGGCCGCCTGCTCCCACGCCATGGCCACTTGCCCCTCGAAGCTGGCTCGCGGGCGCGCGAGCCCGAGCGCACCGACAGCATCGAAATACCGCCCTGCGCCGCTCGCGAGCGGTGCGTTGATACCGGCGGCGAGCATGCGGCGTACAACCGCGATCTCCGCGGGCGGGACGGCGTCGAACAAGGCGAGCCGATCGAGTGGCGGGTCCCCCTCGAAGGCGTCGTCGAGCGCCGCCAAGGCGATCCGCCAGACTTGTTGGATCGCTCGGTCTCCGCCCGCAAGTCGCAGACATCGGAGCGAGGCGACCCGCTCGAAGCCGGCGACGTCGGCGACGAGGATCTCCCCCCCCCACGACGTGCCGTCCGTCCCATAACCTGTGCCGTCGAAGGCCACGCCAATGACCGGCCCCTCGAGACCATTCTCGACGAGCGCGCTGACGACGTGCGCATGGTGGTGCTGCACGGCGACGCACGCAGAACCATCGCGTGCGGAGCGGGCGCGTGCGTAGCGCGTCGAGAGGTAGTCTGGATGCAAGTCGTGGGCGATGAGCTCGGGACGAACGCGCAGGAAGCGCTCCAGTCGCTCGATGGCGCGCTCGTACCCCTCGTAGGCGGCAAGGTTGTCGAGGTCGCCGATATGCGGTCCGAAGTACGCGCCGTCGCGGTCACCGAGGCAGAAGGCGTTCTTCAGCTGCGCACCGCACGCGAGCGTGGGACGCAAGAGGGGACGCGGCAGCGAGATTCGGCCCGGCACGTAGCCGCGCGAACGGCGAGTGACAACAGGGCGCCCCAGGGCCACGACTGCGACGGAGTCGTCGGCGCGGCTTGCGATGACGCGATCGTGGACGAGAAATGCGTCGGCGATCGGCGCGAGCCGCGCGAAAGCGTCGTCATCGTCGCACGCGATCGGCTCGTCACTCGCGTTACCCGACGTCATCACGAGAGGGCGGCCGATGTCCGCCATCAAGACGTGGTGAAGCGGCGTGTACGGGAGCATGAGGCCGAGGCGCTTGCTGTCCGGCGCGATCGCGGCGGCCGCGACGCCCGCGCCGTCGCGAAGCGGCAAGAGCACGATGGGATGAGCGGGGCTCGCGAGGAGCGCGCGTGCGGCCTCCTCGATCTCGCACAGGCGCCCCGCTGTCTCCAGGTCGCGGACCATCAGCGCGAAAGGTTTCTCGTCGCGGCGCTTCCGCCGCCGGAGCTCGCGGACGCTGTCGGGACGCGTCGCATCGCACGCGAGATGCCATCCGCCGAGCCCCTTGACCGCGAGGATCGCGCCGCGCGCGAGGAGCGTCGCCGCACGCGCGATGGCGTCGCGCTTGGCGGGGAATCGGTCGCTGACCGGCGCCCGGTTGGCATCGACCAAGCGAAGGGACGGGCCGCACCGAGGACATGCGTTCGGCTGAGCGTGAAAGCGGCGGTCTGCGGGGTCTCCATACTCGCGAAGGCAATCGGCGCACATCGGGAACGGAGCCATCGTCGTCGTCGCGCGGTCGTACGGGACGTCGAGCGCGATAGTGAAGCGCGGACCGCAGTGCGTGCAGCTCGTGAATGGGTACCGGTAGCGGCGATCCTCCGGATCGGCGATCTCGAGGGCGCACGCCTCGCACGTGGCGAGGTCGGCAGGGATCGACGGTCGGCGCAGGCCCGCCGTCGAGCTCTCGACGATGTCAAAAGAGCCCGGCGGCTCCGTCACCGGGATCTCCGCCCAAGTGAGCGCCTCGATGCGGGCCGCTGGAGGGAGGTCCGTGCGCAAGTTCGCGACGAAGGCGTCGAGATCGCTCTCGACTGGGGCGAACGCCTCGATGATCACGCCGGCAGCGTCGTTGCTCACCGAGCCGGTCAGCCCGGCCGTGCGCGCCACTCGGTAGACCCAGGGGCGAAAGCCAACCCCTTGCACAATGCCCCGGATCTCGATGTGGCGTCCGACGCTCATCGCAGCCCCCCCTCGCGCACGGAGAGAACGTAGGCGGTCAGGTCCTCGATGCTGCGGTCGTCGAGCGAGCGCCACGCGGGCATGGACGTCCCCGGCTTCCCGTCGCGGATGACGGTGAAGACGCCCTCGGGCGTGGCCGATACCCGCCATGCAGCGCTGGTGAAGTCGACGGGGCGCCCCGTCAGCCCTTCGCGGCGCTGGCCGCGACCGTCGGCGTTCTCCCCATGGCAGAGCGCGCAGTGCTCCACAAAGAGACTCCTGCCACGCGCACGCGCTGCGGATGAATCTAGGGCTGCATCCGTCACGTGGCTTGGGCCCCTACAACCCGAGAATGCGATCATGAGGAGCGCTCCGCAGAAACTGATCCGCATCGGTTTCCCTGTCCGTGAAGACGTGTCCCATCCGCGCTGCCTCTTCGACGGTGGCGCGGACGAGATCGTCGATGCGCGCCTCCACCACGGGCGAGCGTTCGATCGATAGCTCGATCTGCGCCGGCACGACCCCGACGAGGACGATGGTCTCGGGGTATCCACCGAGTAGCCGCGCTCCGTCGAGGAGGTCAGCCACGCCGACCTGATGCGGCGATAGGCGATGCGCAGCCGCGGGCGCGACGTCGTCTCCCTGGAGGCGGACCAACGTGCCCGCGGGAGCATCCGCAGCGATGGCGTCGACGAGGATGACCGTGCGCGCCTGTCGCAAGTAGGGGAGCAGGGAGAGGCCGAGCGTACCTCCGTCGAGCACGGCAACGCCCGCCGGAGGCGTGTAGCGCTCGCGGAGTCGTGCGACGGCTGCCACGCCCGCGCCGTCGTCGCCGCACAGAGGGTTCCCAAGGCCGAGGATGAGCAAGTCGACGATCTCGGTCATCGTGACGCCTTGTCGTGCTCGACGACCTTGCGCGGGAGCCACTTCGTCCCGGTGAAGATCGACTCCATCGTCCCATTGCGCTCGACGACCGAAGTTAGAATCGCGCTGTAGAGGTGGTGGACGAAGAAGCCGAGGAGCAGCCACATCGTCACGTGGTGGATCCACCGGGCCCCGGTGACGCCGCCGAAGATCGGGAGCAGGCCTTTGGTCCACGCCACCGGCGAGCCGGCGCCGGCGTCGATGGCGTACATACCGAGCCCGGTCACGATCATCACGACGTAGAGGCAGAAGACGAGCAAATAGGCGCCAGCCGCGAGCGGATTGTGCCCGACCCCCTCGACCGGATTCCTTCGCGCGAAGAGATAGAACTTCAGCATCGGCACGAGACCCGCGCGCCGCTCCGCGTCGACCGGGATGTACTCGCGCCAGGTCGCGTGCCCGTGACCGACGAACATCCACGCAATACGCGAGACGACCGCGAGAGTGAACACGATAGCCGCGTAGAAGTGAACGATCCGAACGCTCCCCATGACGAAATGCTGCCCTGCGGGCCCAGGCACGGAGAGGACGGGGTGACCGATCTCGAAGCCGGTCACGGATAGCACCACGATCGACAGCGCGATGAGCCAGTGCGTCGTGCGGACGACGAGATCCCACACGCGCACGCGCACGATGTCCTCGCCACCCGCGCGACTCATGCTGGCCGCGCTCATACCGCCCTCACATGCAGCACTTCGTGCCCCGTCGCATCGACGACGTGCACGCCGCACGCCATGCACGGGTCGAACGAGTGCACCGTTCGAAGGATCTCGAGAGGCTGCTCGGGGTTCGCGACCGGAGTCCCGAGCAATGCGGCCTCGTACGGGCCGCGCGCGCCGCCCGCGTCGCGCGGGCCTGCGTTCCATGTACTCGGGACGATGCACTGGTAGTTGGCGATCGTCCCGTCCTTGATGTGCACCCAGTGGCCGAGCGCGCCGCGCGGCGCCTCGTGGAAGCCCGCCCCGGTGCAGTCTCGCGGCCACGACGACGGGTCCCACTTGTCGTTGTCGTGGATCCTGAGATCGTGGCGACCCATGTTGTCGGCGAGGGCATCCACCCAGCTCCCCATCTTCTCGACGAGCACGAGCGTCTCGATGGCGCGCGCCGCGATCCGCCCGAGCGTAGAGAAGAGCGCCTCCGGACCGACGCCGAGCTTTCCCAGCACGTCGCCGACGAGCGCCTTCACGCGGGGCTGGCCGCGTCCGTAGGCGACGAGCATCCGCGCGAGCGGCCCCACCTCCATCGGGTGGTTGTCGTAGCGAGGCGACTTGAGCCAGCTGTATTTGGCGCTCGTGTCGAGGCGGTCATAGGGGGGCTGCGGGCCCGTGTACTTCGGGCTCGTCTCGCCCACCGACGGATGCAGCGCCTTGTCGTTGCCCCCCTCGTATTCGTACCAGGAGTGAGTGACGTATTCCGTGATGCGCGCGGGATCGAGCGCCTCGACCTTCGCCAGGTCCTTGTTCCAGATGACGCCCGACGGCAGAAACAGCGCCGGCGTCGCTCCGTCGTCGTCGGGGTACTCGCCGTACACGAGGTAGTTGCCTACGCCGGCACCGTACGACGCCCATTCTTTGTAGAAAGACGCGACCGCGAGCACGTCGGGGATGTAGACGCGCGCGACGAAATCGTGCGCCTTCGCGATGAGCTCTTTCAGCCGCGCGATCGTGCCGACGTTGATCGATGCCTGCTTGTCGGGATCGATCGGTGTCGCCATGCCGCCGACGAGGAAGCTCTGTAGGTGCGGGTTCTTGCCGCCGAGTACGGCGTGCAAGCGAATGAACTCGCGTTGCCAGTCGAGCGCCTCGAGGTAATGCGCGACGGCCAGAAGGTTCGCTTCTGGCGGAAGCTTGTATGCGGCGTGGCCCCAGTAGGCATTGGCGAAGGGGCCGAGCTGGCCGCGTTCGACGAACGCCTTCACTTGGTCGCGCACGCCGGCGAAGTACTTCGTGCTCGAGAGCGGCCAGTCGCTGATCGACTGCGCGAGGGCCGACGTCTTGGCCGGGTCCGCAGAGAGCGCAGATACCACGTCGACCCAGTCGAGAGCATGCAGGTGGTAGAAGTGCACGACGTGGTCTTGGACCATCTGCGCGGACATGATGAGGTTGCGCAGGAGGCGCGCGTTCGGCGGTGGCTTCGCCCCGATCGCGTTCTCCACGGCGCGAATCGAGGCGATCGCGTGCACGGTCGTGCAGACGCCGCAAATGCGCTGAGTGAAGACCCACGCATCGCGCGGATCGCGTCCCTTCAGAATGAGCTCGATGCCACGGAACATGGTCGAGGAGGACCACGCGTCCTTGACCGTGCCGCCGTCCACTTCGGCTTCGATTCGAAGGTGCCCTTCGATGCGGGTGACCGGGTCGACGACGACGTGGCTCACGGCTCCTCCTTCTTCTTGGCGCTATCCCCCTCGTGTGCGGCCCGTCGCCGAATGCCGAGTTGTACGAGCCCATGCGCCGCAAAGGCGGTCCCAACGGCGGCCGTGGCCAGCACACCGAGCTTGTCGACGTCGGACGCGATACCGAAGCCAGGCACGCCGGAGAGATGCTGGTAGAAGGGCGTCATCCGGTCCCAGAAGTCCGGCTCTGCGCACCCGATGCAGGGGTGCCCACAGCCTATCGGCCAGTTCGTCCCCTCGTTCCACCGGACTACGGGGCAGTTCTGATAGGTAGCCGGCCCCTTGCACCCCATCTTGAAGAGGCACTCGCCGTTACGGTGCGCTTCATCTCCCCATGCCTCGACGTACTGACCGGCGTCGAAATGTGCGCGGCGCTCACAGTTGTCGTGGATGGTCTTGCCGTAGGCGAAAAGAGGCCTGTGCTTCGAATCGAGCGGCGGCCAGCGGTGGTACGTGAGGAAGTAGACGAGGAGCGCGGTCAGGTTCTCGACGTTCGCGGGACACGCGGGGAGGTTGACGAGGTTCTTGATACCCGGGACGGCGTCGGCAACCCCGAGAGCGCTCGTGGGATTCGGCGCGGCGGCGGGGATGCCCCCGAACGCCGCGCAGGTCCCCACCGCGATCACCGCTGCGGCGTGCTCGCACACATCGCGCGCGATCTGGAGCGCACTCTTGCCGCCGATTGCGCAATACGCGCCCCCAGCACCCGTCGGGATCGAGCCCTCGATGACGACGAGATACTTGTCGGCTTGATCGTGGACCGTCTTCTGTAGGGCCTCCTCGGCCTGCTTGCCGGCCGCGGCCATGATCGTCTCGTGGTAGTCCACGCTGATGGCATCGAGGATGACTTCGGCGACCGTCGGCCGCGACGCCCGCAGGAGGGACTCGGTGTTCCCGGCGCAGTCTTGAAACTCGAGCCACACGAGCGACGGCTTCAGCGTCTTCTCGACGGCGGCCGCGATCTCGGCGGCGGCACCCTTCGGCAGAGCGAAGTACGCCGCTACCCCCGCGCAAAACTGCACGAAGTCCCGGCGACTCACCCCGCGTCGCGTCAATTCGTCGCTCAGCCAGCCCTTGCTCGCGACCATGGCCCCTCTTGTGCGCGCACTGGCGCCGAAGAGGCGAGACGCAACTCATGTGCCTTTCACTTCACGGCGCTTTTGCCTGCAACTTGCTCGATCGGCGGGGCGCAGCTCGTTCGCCATCGCGAACAGCTTGCGGGCGGCCGGCGAAACTCACTTCGCCATCCGCGCCTCGCGGATCCGCCATCGAGCTTTTGCTCGCTCGCGCTCGCCGTCACGCGTCCGAGGCTCGCCGCGCGCCGGCAGTACCGCCAGTAGCCGAGCGGTCGTGGCCGCGACCTCTTCGATCGCGCGCGCGAACGCTTCTTCGGCAGCGCGCGGCGCAGCCGTCGATCCGCTCACCTTTCGGACGTACTGGAGCGCCGCGGCGCGGATCTCTTCTTCGGTTGTCGGTGGCTGGAAGTGGTGGAGGACGCGGATGTTGCGACACATGAGGTGAGCTAGAGAATAGCGCCGCTGAGCTCAATTCGGGCGGCACACCGCCAACGCGATCTCGGCCCCGGCGCGCTCGGCGAGGTCCCCTTCGCACGGCGGGAGTCCGCGAAGATGAAGGTTCCACAGATCGTCCTCCGGCCCTGGAGGGGGAACAGGAACCGCCAAGAGCGTCACGTTCACTGGCGTGGTCTCGCCACCCGGGCAGGCCGGATAGCGGTAGCGAAGTGGATCGCCGGAAGCGACGCGCGCGCCGGGACACGAATCGCGTCCGTTCGCGATCACGTCGTGAACGTCGAACGGTCCGCCGAGCGGGACGGCTGGGACGTTGGCCAAGCCGGGCTCGAGCGGAGATGTGCTGGCGCACCCCGCCTGCCCAGCGATAGCGAAGAGGAAGACCATCAGCCTGCCTGCGCGCTCCATCGTCGCCTCCTGACGTTGGCGTCCGCGAGTCGAATTCTGGATCCATCGATGCGTGCGCGCACGACGTATCGCTCCGCGGCCGTCGCGCATGACGAGACCTACATCCGCATACGAGGGTCGTGGCCCGACACCGCGGGTGTCCTCTCGCGGCACTCCCCGGCTCGCGTAGCGCGAGCGCGTGGCCACTAGCGCGCGGATTTGGCGAGATTCGAGCGAGAGCGCGACCCACCGACGCTCGCGGGAGCTGGCATGGCCCGCGCAATGACTGCGCGTGGGAGCGACACGCGACATGCGCATGAGACACCGTCTTCACCTCCTCGCTCCGGCTGTCCTGGCGCTCGTCGCTTGCAGCGCGCCCCCGGGCGCGAGCGAGAACGTTTCGCAGACCGGGTCCGCTATCACGTCGCCGGACATCCCCGCGAACGAGACCGCCTTCGATTTCTTCGTCGCCAAGGGTCTGACAAACTTCCAGGCTGCCGGCATCGTCGGAAACCTCGATCAAGAATCGCAGATGGATCCGACGGCAGCGCAGGCCGGAGGACCAGGGATGGGCATCGCCCAGTGGTCGATCGGGGGGAGGTGGGACACCGACACGAACGACAACGTCCTTTGGTATGCCGGCACGCAGGGAGAGTCTGCGACGTCGCTCACGCTGCAGCTCCAGTTCATCTGGTACGAGCTGACGACGTTCTCCGGGTACGGGTTGGGCGCCCTCCAGGCGAGCACGAACGTCACCGACGCGACGATCGCTTTCGAGACGGACTTCGAGGGGTGCGGCGAGTGCGACCAGTCCAACCGGATCGCGTACGCCGAGACGGCGCTCGCCGACTACGGGACCTTCGACTACGCCGCCGCGTACGTGAGCCAGTCCTTCCCGCTCGCGTCGACCGCGCTCACGATGTTCGCGGGGCAGACCATCCCCTCGTACATCGAAATGACGAACACGGGGACCGTGACGTGGGACTCGAGCACGCACCTCGGTACGAGCAACCCGCGTGACCGCGTGAGCGTGTTCGCCGACAGCACGTGGCTCGCGACGAACCGTCCGTCCGGCGTCTCCGGCACTGTCCCGACCGGCTCCTCGTACAAGTTCACGTTCGATCTCCACGCGCCGGCGACGACTGGGACGTACCTCGAGTATTTCAATCTCGTCCAAGAAGGGGTCGCCTGGTTCAGCGATCCAGGCGAAGGCGGGCCGTCCGACACCGACCTCGAAGCGAACATCGTCGTGGTCGCCGCTCCCGATCCACCGCTCTCGGCGTCGGCGGGGGTGAAGAGGCAGTTCACCGATCCGACGTCGCTCGCCGCATGGCACTTCAGTACGCCGGACATCGTCCCCGAGACCGATGCGGTCGTGGCCTCGTACCCCACAGGGGCGACGATGCCGGCGAGCCCCAACGTGGTCGTCGCGAGCGGTGCGCCCTCGGTGTGGGTCATCGACGGAAGCGTACGGCGTCACGTGATCAACCCCGCGTCGATGACGGCGTGGAGCTTCACCGCGACGACGTGGACGGCGGCGCAAGTCGATGCCTACGCGCAGGGGCCGGACTGGCCCGCAACCCCGTTCGTGTTCCAGGGGGCGGGACAGGCCGCGATCTACGTCATCGACAGCACCCCTCCAGAGACGCCCGAAGCCGACGGCGGAACGAGCGGTGGCGCGAACGACGAAGGGGGGGCAGGCGCCGCGAGCGGGGACGACGGCGGAGCAGCGACGCCGGGAGCTCCGGGAACGGGGTCCCCCGAACAGTCCGAGGACGGCGGGGCGACCACGAACGGGGCGGTCGCCAGCGGACCGGGAGCCTCGGCGGGCGGGTGCGCGACGGCGCGGGGGGCGTCGACGAGCACGGGCCTGAGCTGGATCCTCTGTGCAGGGGCGATCGGGCTCCTCGTGCGGAGGCGACCACGACGGGTCGTCTGAGAGAGCCGAGCGGAGCGCGCGCGCGACTGGGTGCTATACGACCGGGCGTTGCAACCCATCGCTCCACGCACAGCCCAACCCGACCGTTCGATCGAGCTTCTCTACGTCGACGATCACGTCGTCGTCGCGAACAAGCCGTCGGGCCTGCTCGTTCACCGCGGGTGGGACAACGACGACGACGTCGCCATGTTCCGGGTGCGCGACGCGCTCGGCGGCCAGCACGTGCATCCGGCGCACAGGCTCGACCGCGGGACGAGCGGCGCCCTCGTCTTCGCGCGCACACGTGAGGCGGCGGCCACGCTGGGGCGTGCGTTCGAGTCGGGAGAGGTCGACAAGCGTTACCTCGCGCTCGTACGCGGCGCCCCCCCAGACCAAGGGATCATCGACCATCCGATACCAAAGAGCGAAGGGGGGCCACGCGTCCCCTCGGTGACCCGCTTCCGGGTCCTCGCGCGTTCGACCGTCGACCGCTGCTCGCTCGTCCTCGCGGTGCCCGAGACGGGGCGGCTGCACCAGGTGAGGAGACACCTTTCGCACATTCACCACCCGATCGTCGGCGACGTGAAGCACGGGCGCGGCGACATCAACCGCCACTACCGCACCGAGCACGCGCTTCACCGCCTCGCGCTCCACGCCGTCGCGATCGCCTTCGGTCATCCCGTCACGCGCGCGCGCGTCGACGTCCTCGCGCCCGTACCTGAGGACCTCGCCGCCCCGCTGCTGTCTCTCGGCCTCTTCTGGGCGGAGCACTCTCTCGCCGCAGAGCGCCTGCCGTGAGCCGCAGAGACAACCCGCACCTTCGCTGCAAACGCTGCCGGATGCACGGGAGCCTCTGCCTCTGTGCGCTCATCCCGCGGATTGAAACGCGCACTCGCCTCGTGCTCGTCATCCACCGCTACGAGGACCGAAAGCCGACGAACACCGGCCGCCTCGCCGCCGAATGCCTCAGAAACAGCGAAGTCGTCGTGCGTGGTCACGAGACGCAGCCGAGCGGCCCGTTGACGTTCCCGGTCGGAGCACAGCCCGTCCTTCTCTTCCCGCACCCCGACGCAGTCCCGATCGAGCGCTTCGCGACGTCCCCGCGCGCCGTCACGCTCGTCGTGCCCGACGGGACGTGGCGCCAAGCTTCGAAGGTCCGCAACCGCGTCCCAGGTCTGCGCGACATCCCGTGCGTGTCCCTGCCGCGTGGCGCGCTGTCCAACTACCGCCTGCGCGTCGATGCGCACGAAGAGGGGCTCGCCACAATAGAGGCGATCGGCCGCGGACTGCGGGTCCTCGAAGGGGAGCACGGAGAAGCGGTGCAAGGGGCGCTGGATTGGATCTTCCGTGCGATGGTGGAGCGGACGCTCTGGGCGCGCGGAGCAGTGGCGGAGACGGCCGTGACGGGGGGGATCCCCGAAGGAGTGATGCGGCATGATCCGCGCGGGTAACGGAGCTACCTTTCTCGGCGATGTCTCGCGTCCTGCTCATCGACGACGATCGCCAGCTCCTCGACGTCCTCTGCCTCGCGTTCGAGGAAGCCGGCCACGAGGTGGCGACGGCGCATGACGGTCGCGAAGGGCTCGCTGCGATCGCGAGCGAGCGTCCAGACGCGATCGTGAGTGACGTGAACATGCCGAACGTGGACGGCTTCCAGCTTTGCCGGACGCTGCGCGCGAAGGGTGATCGCGTGCCGATCGTCCTTCTCACGTCGCGCGACAGCGAGATAGACGAGGCGCTCGGCCTCGAGCTCGGTGCGGACGACTATGTGGCGAAGCCCTTCAGCACGCGTGTCCTTCTCGCCCGCGTCGCGGCGCTCCTCCGAAGGAGCGCGCTGCAGGCTCCGGACGCACTGGACGACGCGGAACCCGTAGTCGTTCGCGGCGCGCTGTCGATCGATCCCGAGCGCCTCGAGATTCGCTGGCAGGGGACGAAGATCACGACCACCGTCGGAGAGTTTCGCGTCCTCGAGCACCTCGCGCGGCGGCCGGGAATCGTGATGTCTCGCGCGCGCCTCCTCGAGGAGATCCGGGGGGACGGCTCGATCGTCGGAGATCGGATCGTCGACACGTACGTGCGTCGCCTCCGTCGCAAGCTCGAAGCCGTCGACCCTGCGTTCGACCGGATCGATACCGTCGTGGGCGCCGGCTACCGCTGGAGAGACGATGGCGCGTGACCCGCGCGCCGTCGTTCGCGCGTGGGGGGTCGTCCTGGGGACGCGGATCCCCTGGCTCCGCTCGATGCGAGTGCGAGCCATGGCGGTGGTCGTCGCCGTGGTCCTCATGCCGCTCCTTCTGGTGGCGATCGCGGGCGTCGATGAGCGGCGCGTCGGAGCGCGCCTCGCGAGGAACGTTCGGGAGGGGGTGGAGGAAGCCGCGGAGGATCCGTCGGCCCTCGACGCGATCGCCCGCCGCAGTGATCTCCGCATCCGCGTGTTCGACGCTGAAGGAAGTGCGATCGTCGACGTGGATCACGAGGCAGGGACGAACCCGCTTGCCTCCGTCGGGGCGCTCTTCTTCGGCGACGACGGCGCCCCCTCCCCGCGCGCGTTCGACGACACGCTCGGACCGGTCCTCGGCCGCACCGAGTCTCGGCGCGCGCGCGCAGAGCAAGCGAGCGATCCGGTCTGCCGCACCTCGGAAGGGGCGAAGCTCCTCGCGTGCGGCGCCGCACGCATCGTGGCGACCGCCGATGGGCCGCATCTCGTCTATGCCCAGGCGAGCTCTCGCCGCGCCGTCCGCGCGCTCTACGACCTGCGGTACGAGATCTCCAAGCTCGTCGTCATCCTCCTCCCCGTGGGGATGCTGCTCGCCTGGTGGTTAGGGTGGCGGACAGTCCGCCCGATCGAGATGCTCCGCGAGCAGGTCCTCGCGCAGGCCGCCGACGAGAGCCCCAGGCCGCAAGTCGATCTCCCGCGGCGCGATGAAATCGGCGACCTCGCCGTCGCGTTCAATGGTCTCCTTCGCACCCTCGACGAACGCCGCCTCGCCAACGAGGCCTTCGTGGCCGACCTCGTTCACGAGTTCAAGAACCCGGTCGCGGCGATCCGCGCGAGCGCCGAGCAGCTGCGGTCGCGCGACGCCGATCCGCGGACCGAGCGCCTCGCCCGGATACTCGAGGCGAGCAGCGAGCGGCTCGACGCGCTCGTGACGCAGTTTCTCGAGCTCGCGCGCGCAGAAGCCGGGATGCCGAGCGAAGCGCGCACGCCGACGGACTTGGCCGAGCTCGCGCGCGGCATCGTGGAGTCGGTTCGCGCCGACGTCCGCTGGAGCGGCGTAACGTTCGCGGTCAGGTCCCCGGCCGCAGCAATCGTCCCCGGCGTGGCGCTACGCCTCGAGTCGGCGCTGAGGAACCTGATCGAGAACGCGGCGTCGTTCGCAGCTCCGGCAGGAGAGGTCGAGGTGCGCGTCGAGCCGGGTGACGACGCCGTGGAGCTGTCCGTGCGCGACACCGGCGCGGGGATCGCGGAGGTCGACGTGCCGCGCGTCTTCGATCGCTTCTTCACGACGCGCGGGGGCGCGCAGGGGACAGGGCTGGGGCTGGCGCTCGTGAAAGCCGTCATCGTCGCGCATGGGGGCGACGTGCACGCGGAGTCCGCGCCGGGGAAGGGGGCGACGTTTTCCCTTACGCTGCCGCGGTAGGGGGCTGGGGAGCGAGCGCACCAGCTCGCGTGTCGTGCACCGACACCGGGAATGCCTTGCGAGTGCACTCCATCGGTGATGGGGGGCCAAATCCCCGCGATTCTGCGCTTGTGTGGCGCCACTTAGCAGCGGCCTGCGGCTTGCAAAAACTGGCTGCATGCGTACCTCCCTCCTCGTCCTCTCCGTCATGGCCTTCGCATCCATCGTCGCTACCGGCTGCAGCGGTGCGCCCGGCGACGATGTGGGTTCCTCCTCGCAAGCGCTTAGCGTCGCGGAGCAACGTGGCGTGGACAGCGCGGGCGCGTTGAGCCCGTCGGCGGCCCAGACGCTGAAGAACGACTACGGCGTGCGGTGGACCGGCGTCTACATCGGAGGGGCTTGCAGCGCGGGCTTCGGGTGGAACCGGAGCTCGGTCCAAGCGATCTACGACGCGACGGGGTGGTCCTTCCTCCCCACGTATGTCGGCCAGGAGTCCTCATCCATCTGCGGTGCGAGCAACCTCACGACCGCGCAGGGAGAGGCCGACGGCCACGACGCCGCCTCCATCATGCCGAGCTTCGGCTGGGACGCGAACAAGAGCATCCCCGTCACGCTCGACGTCGAGCAAGCCACGTACGAGGACGACCCCAGCGGCACCCTCGACTACGTGCGCGGCTGGGTGAGCGCGGTCAAAGGGGCGGGCTACCTCGCGTACGTCTACTCGAACCCCGACGGCATCAACGCCATGGCCGCCGCAAACCTCGGCATCGATGCGGTGTGGGTCGCGAGCTACTTCTACGACGGCTTCGAGTCGCTCACGCCGTACGACTTGGACCAGATCGGGAGCTACTTCTCGGACAACAATCGCGCGTGGCAGTATGCCGGCAACGTCAGTATCCCCGGGGTCGGCGCCGTCGATTGCGACCAGGCCGACTTCCTCCTCGCGCCCGCGCCCGGCGGAGGGAGTGCGCCGCCGCCGCCGCCCCCCGCTGGCAAGTCATGCACGCTCGCCGGGAAGAGCTACGCGCAGAACACGTGCACCGAGACCCTGCAGTGCGACAACGGCTCCTGGGTCGCACGAGCGAGTGACCCTTCGAGCTGCAACACGGGCGTGGAACCGGGGGGAGCGTGCCTCACGGATAGCGGCTCCGTGGACGCGCAAAACTCGTGTACCTCGACCCTTCAGTGCGACAACGGCGTGTGGGTCGACCGCGACACCGATCCGGCCGCGTGCGACTGCGCGCTCGGCGGACATAGCTACGCGACGAACACGTGCACCGAGACGTTGCAATGCAATGACGGCGCTTGGGTCGCGCGAGACAGTGACCCCTCGAGCTGCAACACGGGCTTTGAGCCCGGCGGCGCATGCTTGACGGACAGCGGCTCCGTAGACGCGCAGAACACCTGCACGTCGACCCTCCAGTGCGACGACGGCGTATGGGTCGATCGGGACGATGACCCGACCGATTGCCTCTGATCACGCCGCCGGCTTGGTCCGCCCGCGTTCGTCCTGCGGTAGCCAGTCGTGCGCGCGGAGAAACGACCGAATTCTCCCTGCCCCCTCGATCGCATCCATGTGGGCGACGTGCTCCTCGGTGATCGCCACCGGCTCACGCGGTGCCGCCGGGACGAGGACGATGCGCGAGATATCGACCTCACCCCTGATCTTCATCTGAGGGGCGACCGCGGAGATGCTCGTGTCGCGCGTGACGGGGGTAATCGACTTCGAGTCGAGCGTAACGTCGAGCACGCTGCTCAGCGGGAGGGGGGGCAGGAGCGGGTGAGCCGATCCCCGCCGCATGACGGTGAGCTGGCCAT
Source organism: Polyangiaceae bacterium (assembly GCA_052147435.1). Taxonomy (GTDB): domain Bacteria; phylum Myxococcota_A; class Polyangia; order Polyangiales; family Polyangiaceae; genus JBKQKP01. The sequence continues at coordinate 15,704 of JBKQKP010000101.1, forward strand.
GTTCGACCCGGAAGACGATCGCGTCCCCCTTCCGCGTGCGCCGCCAGCTCGCGATCGACCACGCGAGCACCCCGGCGATGACGAGCCACGCGGCAGCGGGCGACACCACTGCCGCCGCAATGACGCCGCCGCCGACACCAAAAAGCATCGTGCGGATCCACACGCGATGGAACGCCGCATTCACGTCCCGTTCGCGCGCGACATACACGTGCTCGACCGGCGGAATCGGCCGCGCAGCGGGGAGGGTCGCGGCGCGGTACGGCGATTCGTTCATCATCCTCGTCTGCCCCCTCCTAGCGCTCGAGGCAAGCGCTAGGCGTGCTCCTTTCCTACGGAGCCTGGACGCGGAACCTTCCTCCTATCTTGTCTGTGACGGCTCGGGGAAGAGAATGACTTCGCCTTCGACCGCAACCAGCGCGCTCGTGAGGAAGCGAAAGAGCACTTCACTCGCCGAGCCGGCGATCGTCACCACGACGTCGTTCCCGATCGTATTGAACAGGTAGAAGCGCTTGGGGAGCTCGGCGAGCGCCCGCAGCTCCGCGCTGCTGGGAGCCGGTGTCTCCCCCCCGAGCGACGCCGGCGTCCCCGCTCTCACGAACACGTTCCAGCGGGCAAAGCGATTGCAGATCCGCCCCGCCAGCTGATTCACGAGCTCGCGGTGCCAATCGACGGGGCTGCTCCGGCCGTCGCTAGGCGCCGTGTCGTCGAGCGTTCGTCTGCTCGTGCGCAGGAGCAGGCTGCCGCGCAGGTCTCCGCGCAAGGGGATGACCGAGACGAGCTCGCCTCGCGTGGCGACGGCGGGCGCAACGTCCGCAACACGTGACGGTGCGATCGCGGTTCCGTACGACTCGAAGAGGTCGACCGTCGCACGCTGGACGACGAGATCGAAGACTTTGAACGCTACGGCCTCTAGCTTCCGCGCGACGCTTTCGGAATGAGGCGCTGGGATCCTTTGGGCGGGTCGGTGCATGAAGGGGTCTCCGCAGGGGCGTTGCGGCCGTGGGTCGGCTGGTGCAAGCGACGATCCACCGGAGGTCGTCGCCGCAACCTGCGAAGACCCCGAAGAATCGAGGGCCGAAGCGCATCCGGCTCGCTCGGAAATCGAACAGGCTCGCGGACGATCGCTCGAAGATCGAACAGGGCGACGTTCTTCGGCCCCGCGCAGGCTCCCTACCGGGTGGACGGCGCTCGGGGGGATTCACACCGCGTTCACACGATCCGCCGAAGCGTTTCACCCCCCGGGCCGAGCGCCGTTCACGCGCGGTGCTCACGCTCTCTTCGTTCCGACGAATCTCGGAAAGGAGACCTCGATGAGCGTACTCGTTCGATTGCTCAACCTCGCCTGCGGCCAACCTCTTCGTCCGGAGGACGATGGTCGCGCCCGGCGCCTCCAGCTCGTGATCGCCGCCCTCCTTCTGTCTCTCTTCTTCGCGCTCGTGTGGGGCGTCGCCGTAGGCATTCGCGTGCCGGCGCTGATGATCGCGAACGCCTGGAAGGTTCCGCTCGTGATCTTTCTCTCGAGCGCGTTCGCGATCCCGGCCGGGCTCCTCGCGTGGAAGCTGTCTCAAGCCAAGTGCCGAGCGACCGATCTGCTCCTCGGCTTTTCAGGCGGCGTCTTCACGGGCACCCTCGTGCTCGCGGTCCTCGGCCCGGTCGTCGCCCTCTATTACGAGTCGAGCCAGTGGGCGGGGCCGGTGCTCGCGCAGATTGCGATCGCCCTCTCGCTCCTGTCGGGCACCATCGTCTTCTCGCGGAGCGTCATGAGCCGCCTCGAGAAAGACCGGCGCACCGTGGTCCTGCCGATCGCCGTCTTCAAGGTCATCCAGATCGCGACCCTTCTTCAGCTCATCGCGCTCGTCTCGCCGATCCTCCCCGAGCACACGCACGTCGACCGCGGCATCGACGGTCTGGCTCATCAGCTGGAGAGGCAGTGACCCGTGCGCTCCACATCGTTCTTCACCTGGGCAACGGCGGCGACGCTCGCGTTGGCGTTTGCCGCGCCGCGAGCTGCGTCCGCCGAGGAGCGTGGCTCCGCGTGGCCCAGCGCCGCGGCGCACCTCGGTCGGATCGAGGGAGACCACGTCACGTGGCAGACGTCGTTCGTTCGCAATACGTCCGCCGAGACGTCCGAGTCTCCCCCCGCGTGGGAGCGCATCGACCTCGCGCGGCCCGTTCTCGCGGAGCTCGACACGGCTCGCTCACCGGGCATCGCGGCGGTCGCCGACGGAAAAGGGGCCATCGTCGCCTTCGTCGTCGACACGCGGCGCCTCTCCAGTTGGCGCGAGGACGTGACCGTGGTTGTGCGCGCGCCGCTGGTTCGCGAAGGGGAGGAGGTCGTCCTCACACCGCCGCTCGCTCGCGGGGGGGCGGTCCAGCGGATCGAGGTCTCCGGTGAGGGGGAGCTACGGTTCGAGCCCGAGGCATCGCTCGGCTTCATCCACGAGGTCGGCTCGTGGGCCACGCCGGGTATCTCGGAAGCAGGGCGGCGCGAGTCGGACGCGCTGCTCGGAGGGCGCGACACGCCGCTCGACGAGTCGCCGATCTACGTGGAGTCCACCTACTCCGCGCTCGAAAGAGGACTCCGCGGCCGCGCGCTCACGGCAACGGAGCGCGCGCGGCCCGGGCTGATCCTAGCGGGCATCGGGTTCGTCGGCCT
>JBKQKP010000102.1:0-2974 GCA_052147435.1 Polyangiaceae bacterium
CCGGTGCGCGTGCCCTGCCAGGTGGAGCCCGAGAGCTTCGAAGTGCTCTCCATGGTGGGCGCAGGCAACGAGCCGCAGTCGCATGTGCAGCTCGTCCTCCACTTCCGTGACCTGGAAGAGCGCGGGCTGGTCGACCGAGCGAGCGGACGTGCGCTCGTCCTGCCCGGCGATCGGGTGACCGGCTTCTACGACGCCGCGGGCGCCCTGGTGCAGGAGGCCGACCTGTACGTCACCGAGGCGAGGCCCATCAGCTTCGGCTTCGGCCTGCTGCGCCCCCGCCGAAACCTTCTTCTCGTCGTCCTCGAAGCGCGCGCCGCGAGCGTGCGCGGAGGCGGCGCGTGAACCGCGTGTGACTCGAGGGAGAGGCGGCGCCGCGCATGGTGCTCGGCGCCACCGCTTCCCTCTTTTTCCGAAAGAGAGAAACCATCATGGCTGATACCAGTGGAACGCCGGCTTCGCCGGCAGCGCCGAGCGCCCCCAGCGCCGGAGCAACCGGACCGAGCGGATCGTCTTCGACGCCGAGCGGGGCGACCGGAGCGACCGGCTCCTCGGGCTCGAGCTCCTCGAGCTCGGGCGCGTCGAGCACGGCGCCCGTAGCGACCCCGAGCCCGGCGCCGACGTCGGGCTCGGGCGCGCCCGCGCCGGTCACCCCGGCTCCGGGCCCGGTGACGACGCCCACCCCGTCGCCCGAGCCGGGCGGCACGGACGGCGACGGGACGACGACGCCCGCGCCCAAGCCGTCGCTCGACTACGTCAAGCGCTTCTGGCGCTTGAGCGTGCAGGCGGCGATCGAGGCGGCCGTCGACTTCCTCGACGCCGTCGCCGACGTGCTGAAGACGAAGGAGAGCGCGTAGGCGCATGGGCGTAGCGAAGGTCGGCGACTGGGCGCGGGCCGCCGCGCTTCTCGGCCGGGCCGCTCGAGGGACGCGTTCCTCGATCGACCGAGCCCTCCGCGCAGAGGCGCAGGGGCTGCGGACCGAGATCGTCACGGGGCTCACCGAGCAGTCCCCCGGCGGTTCGCCCATCCGGGAGCTCGCGCCCGCCACACTGGCGGCGCGGCGCCTGGCTGGGTTTGAGGGCACCAAGGCCCTCATCCGCCGCGCCGATCTTCGCAACGCCATCACCGTGGTCGCGCGCGACCTCGCCGTCTTCGTCGGCGTGCCGCGCAAGACCGTTCGAGGCAAGGATCTCGTCGATATCGCCAAGGAGAACGAGTTCGGGTTCGGTCCGATCGCCATTCGGATCACCGAGCGAATGCGGCGCTTCCTCGCCGTGCTTCTGCGCGAGATGGGCGGGGCCCAACGACCGGGTCAGGCGGGGGGCGCCGGGATGGTGATCGTTCACATCCCGGCGCGCCCCTTCCTCCGACCTGCCTTCGACAAGTGGCGCGTGGGAGTGCGCGAGCGCTTCCTGCGTCGCATCGGCCAAGACCTCTTCAAGGTGTGAACGCGCGTGACCCTGGCAATCGATTCGGTAGCCCCCGCGACGGGGAGCGCCTCCGGTGGGGAGCTCGTGCGCGTCGTGGCGCGCGCGGTGACTGCGCCGATCCAGATCCGCTTTGGCGACGCGGTCGCCGAGATCTTCTCCCTGCGCCCCGAGGGCGCGGCGTTCGTGATCGACATTCGCACGCCGGCGGCACCGCCCGGACCGACGGCGCTCACGATCACGAACCTCCTGGCGGACGGCACACCCGGCGAATCCGCCTCGGCGCCGTTTCGCTTCCTGCGTGCGCCCATCGGGCGCGAGTCGGACCTCACGCGCCTGGTACGCGCGCTGCTCCGCCTGCTCAAGGATCAGGTCCTCGCGAACACCTCGACGCCGGTTTCGCTCGACTACCGCGAGACGACGACCGCCGCGATTCCGATCGCGAAGGTTCCCTCGCTCACCGTGCTGGGCCCCGACGTCCGGGAGAACCGCCTGTACGCGTCGAGCGAGCTCGTCGAGCGCGCCGTCACGACGCCCGACGGACTCGAGATCGAGACGCTGCGTCCACCCACGGCCGTCGATCTTCGCTTCGTGCTCGAGGCGGTCACCAATTCGACCGCCGAGCACCTCGAGCTCTTCACCGCGCTCGTCTCCTTCTTCCACCGCAACCCGTACCTCTTGATCGGCCGCGACGCCGCAGCACCCGACGGCGAGACGGTGCGCTTCGTTCTCGCCGCTGACGGCGAGGCCCGCGCCGCCGTCGTCCAGGGCGAGGACGGGCGTGCGGGCCGCACCGACGACCGGCGGGCCTTCGAGTGGGGGCTCGTGATCCGCGGCTTCCCCGTGGACGAGTTCATCGCGATCGACCGCGCGCGGCCGGTGGCGTCGGGCGCGAACGTCCGCGTCCGGCCCGCCGCGAGGGCGTCGTGATCCTCGCCAAGGTCACCGACGGTCGCAAGACCTTCGTGCTGCCGCACGACAGCTACTGCACGGCACGCGGCCGTTGCGCGTGCATCCCGGCGCTGCGGCTCGGCACGAAGCGCCCGTCTGTTCTGTCGCTGGCAGAGCAGCAAGAGCTCCTCGTCGCGCACGCTGTGCTCTCGGTCCCCGAGATCGCGCGCGCCATCCGCCTGGGCCGACTTCGGATCGGAGGACGCACGTGAGCAACGATCTCGCGGCATCGAAAATCATCGTTCAAGAGGAGGATCCCGGAGTCCGGGGGATCGCCGGGGCGCCAACCACCGTGTGCGGCGCCGTCGGGATCACCGAGCGCGGCCCGGTCGGCAAGGCGACGCGCTGCTCGTCTCTGCCCGACTACCAGAACACGTTCGGCCGGATCCTTCCGACCTCCGATCTGTCGCAGGCGGCGCTCGGGTTCTTCACCAACTCCGGTGGCAACGGTGAGCTCTGGGTCGTCCGCACCGTCCACTACGACGACCCTTCCGACCCGACGACGGCGAAGGCGACGTCGGCGCTCGGGTGGCTCTCGGCCGTCGTCCATCAAGCCGCATCCGTCGTCGCCGGCAACGCAGCGCCGTACGCCTTGAAC
>JBKQKP010000103.1:0-3047 GCA_052147435.1 Polyangiaceae bacterium
AAAAGCCGTCCGTGCCCCCCACCGCCCAGGAGTCGTCGCGTGGGTCGTGGATGGATTGGGTGAAGCGTCGCCTATCGGGCGAGTGAGGCTTCGAACCTTCATGCGACGCGCTCGTGCCTTCGTTGCCGCTGGGTGCTCCTGTTGTTTTGTCCGGCGGACTCAGCACCGAGATCCCGCAAACACCCCGTGCCTGAGCCACCTGCCTTACGCGCGCAAGGTCGTCGACAGCTCCGGGAAGTGCACGAGCAGTGGCCCCGTCCACTTCATCGTCATGGCGTTGGGCTCGCTGAGGAAGGCCTCCTGGAACGCGAGCGCCCAATCGGCCGCACGGGCGGGTCGAGACCGATGAGAGGGGTCGAGCGCGCGCATCACAAGCTTTCCGACGGAGTGTGGCGCCCCATGCTCAAGGCGATCGAGAGATTCCGGCGGCCCTCCTCGATGGCATCGTCCCGCGAGCAGCTCGTGAAGCACGACGCCGAGCGAGTAGATGTCGCTGGCCGGTGAAGGCTCCGCCCCCGCGAGCCGTTCGGGTGCGGCGTGCGCCGCGTCGAGCGAGCCGTTTTCGAGGAGGCGGTCGACGGCGAAGCCACGCAGGTAGAGATTGGGAACAAACGATGCTTCGAAATGATTAGGGTGCGGCTCCTCTCCGGCGTGGGGGATGCGAGGGAGATCGATCACTTGACCCTCTTGAGGCGCGGCTTGGGCGGCGGCAGCGGGTCAGGGATCTTCGCGTCCTCGTAGCGTGAAGCATGGTTGCGCTCCTTGTCTCGCTCGAGGTGGAATGCCCAGTAGGTGTCGAAGTCCTTCGATGCGCGGATGGCGCGGAGCCGGAGGACGGCCTCGGCTCCGGTGAGAGACCAGCGGGCGCCGGTTCGATCCATGCGGTCTTTGACGACGTACCGGCATGCGCCCTCGATCACGCCGGTGGCGATCGGGAGCCCATCGCGCAGCGCGTCTTGGTAGCGAAGGATGCGCGTGCGCGTGCGGTCGGCGAGGTAGCCGCAGGTCGTGTCGATGGCGGCGTGCGCCGCCTCGTCGAGCTTCTTGTCGCGCGCTTCCCACCAGCGGATGGTCTTCGCGACGTCACCGCCGCTGCGGCCCGTGAGGAGGGCGAGGAGTCGATCCTCCACCCACTTCTCGGCCTTGGCGTTGCTCTCTCCGAAGAGCGCGCGCGCGGCGTCCCACACGTATTCGATGACGTGGACGATGTCGGCGACGATCGTGACCTTCGCGCCTGCGCGTCGAGCCTCTGCCTTCACGTAGCGAAGCTGCTTCGGCTCGCCGTCGACGAGCACGACCCATCGGCGGGCCTTCGTGGGATCGCGGCGCAACGCTTCCTCGAAGGCGTCTCGAATCACAGCGCGTCCCGTCTTCTCGACGCTCGCCCACACCCGCTTGTCCGTGGGACGAGGGCGCTCGGTGTCGACCTGGTCGGCGTCCCGCAGCGAATGGAGGATGTCGGCGGGGCCGCGCGGAAACGGCGCGATCGAGTACACCGTCGCGACCTGCGCCATCCGCTTGCGGTTGCTCTTCTCGCCGGGCGTGAGGCGCGTCTCGAGCTTGCGGACGCTCTTCTCCGCGGCGCGGCGCGTGCCGTCGCGCAGGTCCTCGTGGCGCATCACGATGCCCTTGCCGTCGGTGCTGATGACGAGGAGATCGTCGCCGGGGTCCCGGGCTGCCGCGCGCTGCTCGTAGAACGCATCGAAGTCCTGGGCCGCCCGGATCGCGAGCTCTTCGACCTGGCGCTTCGCGATCGACGCACCGGTGAAGTCGCGCACCGTCTCGACCACCTCGTCGAAGGACGACTTCGCGGCTTCCTTCGCGACCATGCGACGGATGCCATGCGAGAACATCTCGCGCGGCAGATTGAGCGCCGCGTCCATCGGATGAAGGTCCGGGCTCCCCGGCGCCTGGTACGCCAACCGAACAACCGGCACGCGCCCGAGCACCGTCTCGAGGTGCCGCTCGCTGTCGCGCGTCGACTGGCGCTCGACTCCGTCGGCCCCGACCACGGGGGTCTTCCTCTCGAGCTGCGCACGCAGCCGGAGGTTCTCCTCGAGCATCAGGCGTGCCCACTCCTTGCCCTGCCCATCCAGCATCGCTTCCAGGTCCGAGTGCGGCTTGCGGATCATCTCGTCGCTTCCGAGGATACCCTCCACCTTCGCGGCATGCGCTCTCGCGCGCGCGAACGGGCTCTCGACGGTCTCGATCGGGGTGGCATGCACGGCGCTCATCGGGCGGCTCCTTCCGAAGGCAACCAACGCCCTCGCCGCTTGAACCTCACGCCGAGCGCGTTAATTCCACGAACCGTGCGGAATCAGCAGGATTCAGCCCGCCGCAGAGGATCTGCACCCAAATGATTAGCCTGGGACCGCAGACGCATCGCCGAGCGCAGGCGCGAGCTCCATGTTGGGTGGTGCCACGCCGTGTCTTGAGGTTCCACGAGGATCGTGTCGAGCGTGATCTCGTCGCAGACGAGTCCTTTCGCGTGAAGCTCGGCGAGCGACAAAAAGATCGCATGCGCGGTATGCCAGGCAAGCATCGCACGCTGCGGCGCGCTCATCCTGAGGAACTGTCGCAACGGCAGAGCGTCTGCCGGATCAGACTCAAGGACCACGAGCAGCAGATCAGGGTGCCCGTCGGCGTCGTACAGACCTTCGATGTACTGGATCGGGCGCTCTTTCAACGCACGCATCCGTCCGAGCTTCGACTCGACCTGCGCGAGCGCGTTGGGGGAAACGACCCGCGTGTTGATCGCCTGGACGGTCCAGTCCTTTCCCGGTCGTCGGCGCACGCCGAAGAAGCCGCCGTAGCGCGTGCTTGCCGTCCTCGGGGGGTTGACGCGCGTGACATGGAAGGGCCCCCAGGGGTTCACGCCGATGTCTTCCCCCACCGCAAACTCCGTCCTGGACCACATACGATCGTTCCTAACACCGAGGGACTCGCGCTGCACCGGCGATGCGCGCCGCCCGAGGAGGATGGGATGCACGGGGCGCGTCCTCGACGCGCGCCGCGTACGGGCCCGCCCCGGCGCGTTCATGCACGCC
>JBKQKP010000104.1:0-10472 GCA_052147435.1 Polyangiaceae bacterium
GCTGCGGATTCCGCCCATCGTGATCGCCAGGATCGGAGCATCGTGATCGCGCAGATCGGCGATGGTGATCACCGGTCGGAGCGAAGCGACGTCTCTCTTGGTGGCGTTCTGGGTGGGTGGTCGGTCAGGTCTCCGTTTTCCTCTTCGACGGCCCCTTCAACTTGAGCCGATGGGCGTTGTGCACGACGCGGTCGAGGAGCGCGTCGGCGATCGTCGGATCGGCCACGTAGTCGTGCCAGGTCTCGACGGGCAACTGACTGGTGACGATTGTCGAGCGGGCGCCGTGTCGGTCCTCGAAGATCTCCAGCATGTCGCGGCGCTCCTGCTCGCGGAGCGGCGCGAGGCCCCAGTCGTCGAGCACCAGGACGTCGATCTTCGCGAGACGACCGAGCAGTCGCGTGTACGTGCCGTCGGCGTGCGCGAGCGCGAGCTCCTCGAGCAGACGGGGCATGCGTCGATAGACCGCGCGATATCCGCTGCGGCACGCCTGCTGAGCGAGCGCGCACGCGATGTAGGACTTCCCCGTGCCCGTCGCGCCCGTGATGATCACGTTCGCGTGCGAGCCAATCCACGCACACGTTCCGAGCTGCCGCACGAGGGCGCGATCGATTTCGCGTTTTGCTCCGTAGTCGATGTCCTCGATGCAGGCGCCCGCGATCCGCAGCTTCGCCTCGTGTATCGCCCGCGCCAGTCGCTTGTTGTCGCGCGCCAGGTGCTCGGCGTCGACGAGCATCCCGAAGCGCCCGTCGAAATCGACGTCGTTCATCTTCGGGTCTTCGCGTTGAGTCGTCCACGCCACGGCCATCGCGCCCAGGCGCAGCTTGTAGAGCTTCTCGATCGTCGGTTCGGTCAGCATTCGTCCTCCTTGCTTTGTCAGTGGTAGTAGTCGCGCCCGCGCACGTTCTCGTGCGTGAGCGGAAGAGAGGTCTGCTCGTCGGTGACCGCGACGCGATCGAGCCCGTTCTTGAGGATCGATTCGACATGCCGGTACGAGCGGGCGCGGACACGCAGCGCTCGGCTACACGCCGCTTCGAGACGGGCTTCGCCGTAGCGCTTGCCGAGTCGCAGGATGCCGAGGCACGAGCGAAAGCCCTGCTCGGGGTGCGGCCGGTCAGCGAGGATTGCGTCGCACAGCTCGCGCGTCCCCTCGCCGACCTTGCCGGCCCACGTGAGGATCCGCGACGGCGTCCACTCCGCGTGCGCGCGGTGCGCGCTCGGCATGTGTTCGGTGATCGTGGTGAAGCCGCCTCTCACGCTCGAGCGGCGGTGGGACGCGACGCGCACCCGGCCGTGCAGGATCTCCACGACGTCGGCGGTGAGACGAGCCTCGACTTCTTCGTGCACCAGGCGAAACGGCACCGAGTACAGGTGCCCGTCGACCTGCACGTGGTAGTCGATGTTCACGCGCGCCTTCTGCCAGTCGGCGTACTCGAAGCGCGACGCCGGCAGCGGACGCAGCGCCGAGCGCTCGATCTCCTCGAAGAGCGCACGGCGGCTCTTGCCGTACCGACGCATCACGCGACCGTTCAAGTCGACGAGCAGCTCACGCAGGCGCGCGTTCAGCGCGCCGATCGAGTGGAACACCTCGTCGCGGATGCGGGCGAGCAACCATCGCTGCGCGATCTGCACTGCGACCTCCACCTTCGCCTTGTCGCGCGGATGCAGCGGACGCGCTGGCAACACCGTCGTCCCGTAGTGCCGCGCGAGCTCCTCGTACGTGCGCTGCGCCTCCGGTTCGTACCGACACCCGTGCGACACGCCGGACTTCAGCTGGTCCGGCACCAGCGCCGCCGGCACTCCGCCGAAGTACTCGAAGGCCCGCACGTGGCTCGCGATCCAGTCGGGGCTGCGCTGCGTGTACGACGCCTCGGCGTACGTGAGGTTCGACGCGCCGAGGGTTGCGACGAAGAGCTCGACCTCGATGACCTCCCCCGTCGTCGGATCGACGATCCGCGCCTTCTTCCCGGAGTAGTCGACGAACGCCTTGTCGCCGGCGATGTGCACCTGCCGCATCACCAGCCCGCGCCGACCGAGCCACGTGCGGTACCGATCGCAGAACGTCGTGTATCGCAGCCCGTCCGGGTGCTGCTCCAGGTACTCGTGATGGAGCAGCTCCAACGTCACGCCGGGGCGATGGCGCTCGCGGTGAACCCACGTGCAGTCGGGCTCGGGTCGCGACGCTGCCGCCACGACGGTCGGGTACAGGCGCGCCTCGAGCTCGGCGTCGTCGAGCGACTCGATTCCCTCCCATGTGAGCTGCGCCTCCGTGGCGCGCTCCAGCGCGAGGCTCACCGCCCCGACGCTCACGCCAACCGACTCGCTGATCGCGCGGTGCGGCCGCTTCAGCAGCCACTTCTGACGCACGATCTCCCTGGTGTTCCGCATCGACAGTCTCTCCGTGGGCATGCGCCCCCGTGCACCGGGGGGCCGTCTGCCACCACGACTGCGTGCGCTTCGCTCAGCGGCCCGCGAACCCCTGGCTGGCGGTGTTCACGATGCCGATCCGGGCGTTCACCATCCCGATCCGCGTGTTCACGATGCGCCGATCTTGGCGTTCACGATGGTCCGATCCGCGCGTTCACGATCGCGCGAAATCCGCAATCCGACGCCACCAAGGCGAAGGCGAGGCAGAAGGTAGGGCACTTCGTACGCCTCTGGGGGGCCTCGATGCCGCTCGTTCGCGTCACCGCGGCGCTCGTGCTCGAGTACATCGACCGCAGGCAGCGCGAGACCGCCAAGGACATCACGATCAAGGACGAGCTCGGGCATCTCGGGCAGACGCTGAAACTGGCTCGGCACGTGGGCACGTTCCACGAGCAGCTCGATCGAATCTTCCCTCCGTTCTTCTCGGCGAAGCACAAGCCGAAGAGTCGCTGGCCGACGCCGGCCGAGATGGCTGCGCTCGTTCCGCATCTGGAGGAGCACCGCGCGGCGCAGATCGTCTACATCCTCGCGACAGGATGCCGCCGCGAGGAGTCGTTCCGCGCGCGCCGTCAGGACACTCAGTGGTCGCGCCGGCTCGTGCACGTCCATGGCACCAAGACGGAGGCGTCGTACGACGACGTCCCGATCACGGCCGTCACGGAGCTGCTGCTCCAGTGGTCGCTCGAACGCGCGCCGGGTCGCGACCGACTCTTCCGCCCGTGGGGCAACCTCTCGCGCGACCTCGCGGCGGCATGCGTTCGTGCGTGCATCCCGAGGCTGACCCCGAACGACCTCCGACGTGGGTTCGCGAAGTGGCACGTCCTCGCCGGGGTCTCGCAGAACGCGACATCGAAGCTCCTCCGGCACACCACCGACAAGCTCGCGCAGACAACGTACGCGCGCGTGACCGGGCAAGAAGTGGCCGCGCTCGTCGGGCCCCAGATCCGTGCTCTCCCGGACCTGAGGTTTCTGGGATTCGAGCCCGCGGGATCACCCGCCTGCGCGCCGCCGGCCGGCAGCCCCGTGGCACTCCCCCCAGCCACGCCTATCGCGGCTCTTGGCGCGCTCCCCGCGGCGCCGCTCCCCACCTTCACGGGTGTGCCGATTTTGTACCGCGCAACGGACCAAACCACCCCATCCGTACCGAACGCGCTTCACCAAACCCCTGGAAAACAAGCGCCCCCGAGAGAATTCGAATCTCTGACCTTCGCTTTAGGAAAGCGCTGCTCTATCCAGCTGAGCTACGGGGGCCAATCCAAACAGTCGCGGAATCTCTCTCTCTACTCCTCTACTCGCTCCTTTCGCTCTTCCCGGCTCCCTCGACCCCAGGAAGCGTACTGTTACCGCATCTCGGCGCTACCCCGCCACGATCCAACTCAGCACCCGCCCCCTCCCGACCCTCCACGCCCGCTCGACCAGCGCCCCGTCGCTCTTCCACGCCCCCCCCGGCACCTCCTCCTCCCGGTCCGCGCGCACCCTCCCCGGCAGGCGCGCCGCCAGCGACTCCCGGTGCAGCCGCTGAAACCGGCGGATCGTCCCCGGGAACGTCAAGGACTCGATCGCCCACTTCACCCGCCCGTGCTCCGCCGCGACGACCGCGCACGGCGCCATCGTGAGCTCGGTCATCCGGATGGCGCTCATCTCGAACGACGCCGAGAACGCGCGCGCAAGCCGGTCGATCCCCTCGACCGTGGCCCGAGGCGCCGCGCAGAACGGCGCGCCGAGCGGCTCGGGGATGATCATCTCGGCCGCACAGTCGTTCGCCTCGTGCTCGATCTCCCACTCGGCCTCGCCCCGCGGCTCGTGGCTCACGGTGCACTGGCGGTAGTGATCGACGTGCTCGTGCAAGAGGTGATGCGCGAGCTCGTGCGCCACGGGGAAGCGCGCGGCGGTCTTCCCGCGGAGGCGCTCGTCCACGTGGATGATCGCCTCGCGCCCGCGGCGGACGATCATCGCGCGCGCGGTCGCCATCGGCCCGTAGACGACCATCGCGCCGTTCTTCGCGGCGAGCGCCTCGACGTCGATCTCGTGGGGGCGAGACACGCCGGCCTCGTCGAGCACGCGACGGGCGGCGGCGACGGAGCGCTCGGCGAAGGGGCGGGCTTTGGGCAAGGGGGTCTTTCGTGCGTGCCGCGCGGCTCAGGCCTGCCCGCTCTTCGCCAGGAGCTCGATCGCGTCGAGGAGCGACTGCAGCTCCTCGTCGCTGCTCGCCTCCAGGGCCTTCTTCTGGAAGAGCGTCGTCACGGGGGCCTCGAAGCGCGGATCCTTCCGCGCCGTCTCGAGGCGTGCGAGAAGCTCCGCGCGCGGCAGCCGCGGCAGCTCGCGTCGCGCGGCGGCCTCGGCCCGGAGCGCTTCGAGCTTCGCGAGGACCTCCCCCTGCCACGCCTGCTGGCGCGCGAGGAGGCTCTTGGCGAGCGCCTGGCCGCGGGCGCGGATCGCCTTCGGGTCCCCCCCATTGTCGGAGATGTGGCGATCGAGCTCCTCGTCCGACATGGCCTCGATCTCGGCGATGTCGTCTTCGACCTCTTGCTCCTTGATCGCACGCCAGAGCGCCACGCCGTCTCTGCCTTGCTTGCCGCTCATCGGACGACCTCCTCTTCCTCGTCGCCGTCTCCCGCGTCGATCTCGTGGCCGAGCTCCGCCGCGATGGTCTCGGCGTTGTAGAAAATGCGCCGCCGCGCTTCGACGATCTGCGGGAGCGGCAGCCCCGTCGCCTTCGCGAGCGCCGCGGGCGAGTCGAGCCCTTCCATCATGAGCACGATGACCGCGAGCGCCGTCTCGTCGCCGGCGAACCGCTGCTCGAGCCGCGCGCGAAACTGCGCGGCGAGGCGGCGGCGGTCGATCACCTCCTCGATCGCTTCGCCGTCGTCGGCGACCTCGAGATCCTCGAGCTCGCTCTTCTCCATCGCCACTTCGAACGACGAGCGCTTGTGGTGCCACTCGTTCGACGCGAGGCTGATGACCCGCTTGCACAGATGCTTGAGGAGCGGCTCCTTCGCCGGCTCCCAGGCGCTCGGCCGCGACAGGAGCTGCGTGATCGCCGCTTGCGCCAGATCCTCCGCGTGCTCCCACGACCGCCGCCGCGTACGCCGGTACGCGAACGCCGTGACCTGCGCCTGGATCTTCCCCCAGTCCTCGGTACGAAGGCGCGTTCCGGCGTCCACGGCGCGCACCGTAGTGGAGCCCCGCGCACGGTCAAGCGCGCGGGCGCGCTTCCATTCGGCGATCGAGACGACGTTCGTTCGGTTCATCGGCATGTCCATCGGCCTCGTACCTCCTCTCCGCGAAACCCCACTCCCCTGGCCCCCCGCCCCGCAGGCAGGGCAGGGGGAACGTGAACAACGAGAAGTGGTGGTGGGCCGGCGGGGAGTCGCACCCCGCTTCGAAGCTCCTCGGCCCTGCGTGGCACCGGCGTAGGGTGAAGCCGGTGCCACGCTCGCAGTCGTCGCGGGCGTCGAAGCGCCGTTGAGCGTCTGCGTTTGCTGCGCCGGGGTCGCTTGCACGACCACGACCGCAGGCTGGCCCGCGGGAGAAGCCCCCGCGGGCGTGTTGGTCGCCGGAGCCGCCGGCGCGGTGGGGACGAGTGACCCCTTGATGGACTTCCTCTGCTTCTTGCCCATCGTGTTGCGGGCTTTGCGCGTGGCCTGGGCGAGGGCTGTTGCCTTCGCCTTTTCGTTGACCGTGCGCTCGCCCGTCTTTCGCGGGGTGAACCCGAAGTCGAGCGCCTGCTGACTGCCGGCGCCAAACTTCGTGATCACCCACGCGTTCAGGGCCGTGTCCGCGCTGACGCGCGCCGATTCGGCGCTCGTCTTCGCGGCCAGGGCAGCCTTGACCTCCGTGCGCTTCGTTGCGAGCGACGCGCGCGAGTCAAGGCAGCTCTGGTAGATCCCGACGACGTCAGAGAGTTTTACTTCTTTGCCGTTCATCGGGATCGTGCCCTTGTTGCCGACGTAGCTCTTCAGCGCCAAGAGGCGCTTCGTGCACGTGTCGACAACGACTGCGTTGCTTATGTTCGTAGACATTTTCCTATCACCTCCTTTCCTGTCCCAGACTTGAGCGGCGCCGGCGCCTTCGAGCGTCGTCGTCCCCTCATGGAGGGTTATTGGCGGCGAAGAGGAATCTGCGAAGGACGCGGTCGATTTTTTTCGAATCGTGCGGGAGGGCGGCGGCGCTGCACTCCAACTGAGCGGGGTCGCGGGTGATTTCGTCGGAGTCACCGGTGACTTCGTCGGAGTCACGCGAGACCTCGTCGGAGTCTCGTGTGACCTCGCGCATATCGGAGACGACCCGACGGATTTTGGACATGACCCGACGCATTTCGGGGAAGACCTCGTCGGGGTCTCGCGTGACCTCGTCGGGGTCTCGCGTGACCCCGAGCAAATCGGAGGCGACCCGACGGATTTCGGACGTGACCCGACGCATTTTGGGGAAGACCTCGTCGGGGTCTCGCGTGACCTCGTCGGGGTCTCGCGTGACCTCGCCGGGGTCTCGCGTGACCTCGAGCAAATCGGAGGCGACCCGACGGATCTCGGACGTGACCCGACGCATTTCGGGCGAGACCCCGAGCGGATTACGCCCGCGGCGCCCTCTTCAAGCTCCCCTCGGGAGCGCGCGGCGTAGTGGAGCGGTATCCTTTTCCGAATGCGCGTTTGGCTTCCACTGGCAGTCGCCGCAGCCGCCCTCGTCGCGCGCCTCGGCGTAGCGTGCGGCGCTGACACCCCGTGCTCCGACCTCTGCACAGACGCGGAGTCCGCGACCTTCCACTTGTCGTGCAACCCGAACGACCTGGTGAGCGTCGTCGCCACCGGCCCCTGCTCGAATCCCGACGCCAGCCTGGAGTGGTACACGGGGGCCGAGACCGAATGGGACGTCGCCGTCACGGCGCAGAGCCCAGGCGAGTGCCACATCGTCCTCACCTTCGCGACCGGGTTCACCTACTCGACCGACGTGACCTTCACCTCGCAGAACCAGGGATGCGGGTGCCCGAGCTTCCTCGGTCCGGTTCCGGGCACCGGCGCCATCACGGTCAACAACCCCGCGGACACCTGCGTCGCACTACCGCGGGATGCCGGGCCCGGCGACTGACGCCTCGTTGTCATTCCGAGGCCTCTTCGGCCGAGGAATCCGCGTGACTTTGGAGATCCAGCGTCACGCGGATCCCTCGTCGCTTCGCTCCTCGGGACAACAACGCTACAGCCCGACGCAGGGCTCGGCGCGGAGGGGGGGGGGGGGTCCGTGTCCGCGCCGACGACAGTGGGGGCCCCCACCCACGCCGAGCACCGAGCCCTGCGCCGGGCGATCGCCCAGAGCGCTCCCGCTCCCGCTCCCGCTCGGCGCGACGTGGCAGGACCACCGCCAAAACTGGCCACGTCACCGCGCCCGCATCATTCCGCCGACAAATCCCGTCTCTCGTCGCGGCATCCGCATTGCTCTCCCGAAGCCCGCGTCTCGACGCTCCTCACCCCGGGGCGTACGCTCCCCCGCGCCATGACTCCGTTTCGCACCTGGAAGACGTGGGAGCAGGGGGGCGTCCCCGAGCTCGCCGTCGAGATCGCGAGCCCGAGCGACGACGAAGGCCCCGATTGGGACCGCACGCTTGCCCGGTACCACGAGCTCGGCGTCAAAGAGCTCGTGCGCTTCGATCCCACCAGCCTCGACGGCCAGCGACTTCGCGTCTGGGATCGCGTCAACGAGGACCTGGTCGAGAGGGTCATCGCCGGCGATCGCACCCCGTGCCTCTCTCTCGGCCTCAACTGGGTCGTGTGCCCCGTTCAAACGGAGCCGGCCGGACTGCGCCTCGTCGACGACGACGGCCGGCCTCTCCCAGTCCCCGAAGAGGCCGCCGAGGCTCGCGTCCGCGCTCTCGAGGACGAGGTTCGTCGCCTCTCGCGTGGCGTCGTCACCGGAGGGTAGAGCCCCTGCGCAAACCGGCAAAAATCGCTCTCCTCGTCATCGCCGCAGCCGCCCTCGGCCTCGTCTTCGCGGCGTATTCCACTTACGACTACGTCGCGCATCTCGACCGCCAGATGCACGCCGTCCACTGCAGCTTCATCCCCGGTGCTCCGGCCAGCGCCGACGCCGACAACGCCTGCAAGACCGCCCTCTTCAGCCCGTACTCGGCCCTCTTCCGCGAAACCTACTGGGGCGGCGTCCCGATCTCCCTCTTCGCAGTCGGCTCGTTCGCCTTCTTCCTAGGTTTCGGCGCGTACCTCTATGCCGCGCGCGAGCGGGTCTCCCGCGCCGCCCTCGGGTTCCTCGGCGTCGCCACCCTCGGACCGCTCGCCGCGTCGCTCGTCATGCTCGTCATCTCGGCGACGAAGCTCCACTCCTTCTGCAAACTGTGCGCGGGCATCTACGTCTCCTCCTTCGCCCTCGCCGTCGCCGGCATCCTCGCGCTCCTCGACGCGCTTCGCCCCCGCCAGTCCGAGGGAGACGCGACCACCAGCCCGAGCCCGAGCTCCTCGCGCGGCGCCCCTCTCCTCATCCTCGCGTGGGCAGCGGGTCTCGGCCTCGCCGCCATCCTCCCCGCGATCGTCTACGTCGCGTCGCTCCCCGACTATCGTCCCTACCTCACCAAGTGCGGCTCCGTCCCGCTCGGCGCCGAGCCTCACGGCGCGCTCGTCAAGATCCGAACGACCCACCCCGTCCAGAAAGCGACCCTCTTCGAAGACCCGCTCTGCCCGACGTGCCGAGCGTTCCACGAGCGGCTCGTCGCGGACGACGTCCTCGACAAGCTCGACATCACCCTCGTCTTGTTCCCGCTCGATACGACCTGCAACTGGATGATCGATCGATCCCTCCACCCCGGCGCCTGCCTCGTCTCCGGCGCCGTCCTCTGCGCCGGCGACGACGCACGCGCCGCGCTCGAGTGGGCGTACGACAACCAGGACGACCTCCGCGACGCGGGCAAGGCCGGGCCCGACGCGATCAAGGCGAAGATCGCGGCGCGCTTCGGCCCCGCCGTCGCGGCCTGCGCCGAGGACAAGAAGACCTCGCAGCGGCTCAACCAGAACCTCCACTACGCCTCGTCCAACCACGTCCCGGTCTCGACGCCGCAGATGTTCCTCGGCGAACGTCGCGTGTGCGAAGAAGACACCGACCTCGGGCTGAAATACACGCTGGCCCAGCTCGCGCCGGACGTGCTGAAGTGAGCGCGCGATGAACGATCGCCCGCGCCGCGCCGTCGATCTGCTCGACTCCCCGCCGCCCGGTGAGCCCCCGAAGAGCGCGCTCCTCCCGATGGTCGTCGGCCTCGCGGTCGGCGGGGCGCTCCTCGTCGGCGTTCTCCTCTTCGTCCGGACCACGGTTGCCGGCGCGGCCGAGCGACTCCAGAAGCCCGCGACCGCAGCCCCCGCGGTCGCCGTCGCGGACGACAGCGAGGAGTCGTACTGCACGCCGGCGTTCAAGCAAGTGCTCGATCGCGTGCTCAACGCCTGCGGCCTCGTCGGCGGCGAGGGGCGGCGCGGGTGCCAGCCCGCCGACGTGAAGACCTTCGCGTCGATCAACGACGCCGACTTCAACGCGCTCTTCACGCCGTTGAAGGATCGCGGCGTGGTCCTCATGTTCGACGAGAGTCAGGACGCGCTCGACGCGAACGCCGTCAAGCTCCTCGACGAGCGC
The DNA here is from genome assembly GCA_052147435.1 of Polyangiaceae bacterium. Lineage (GTDB taxonomy): Bacteria > Myxococcota_A > Polyangia > Polyangiales > Polyangiaceae > JBKQKP01. The sequence continues at coordinate 10,045 of JBKQKP010000104.1, forward strand.
TGGCTCGACCGAAGAGGGGCGCGCTACTTCTTCGTCGTCGCGCGCGCCTCGACCACCGGCTCGTCGGACACGAACCGCGCCCTGTCGCACAAGCGCGCGACCTCGGTCTATCTGCACCTCCAGGACCAGTTCAAAGACCCCGATCTCGACAAGGAGGTAGGGCTCCTCTGGCTGGGCGACGAGTTCGCGCAGCTCCCGAAGGCGTACTGCGACTGGCCGAACTCCCGCCAGGGCTCCCCGTGCACGAACGAGGCGATCAATCGGAGCGCGTTCGCGTCGTGGGTCGATTGCCGGCTGTGAGCTGTTTCGCCGGCTTCTCCCGTCTCGGGGCCCGCGCAACCCCTTCCCCCCGGCCCCCTTCCCCGCAGGCAGCTGTGCATTCATCGCATCTCTCGGTCGGAGCAGAGAACAAGGGTGCCCGTGTCGCT
>JBKQKP010000105.1:0-26188 GCA_052147435.1 Polyangiaceae bacterium
CACCCGGTCTGTGTCCAGCGAGCACCCGGTTTCGTTGGCGCGCTACCCCAGGCCGTGGTTTGTCAGGCAGCGGACCTGTCAACCAAGCACCCGGTCTAAATCGTCAAGGGAGAACCCGGTCGCTCACATCGCGAGGTGCATGCGCGCGATCCGCCGGGTGGATGACCATGCACCCGCGGGTGCACGCCCCCGCACCTGCGGGTGCACGACGGTCATCCGCCGGGTGCACGACCATGCACCCGACGGTGCACGACCATGCACCTGCGGTGCACGACGGCGATCCGCCGGGTTACGACCATGCACCCGACGGTGCACGCCCCTGCACCTGCGGGTGCGCGACGGTGATCCGCGCGGTGCACCGCGCTGCACCCGACGGTGCGGCGCCACGATCAGCGCGGTGCACGGGTGAGTCTGGTCCAAGAGAACCCTAAGGGGGCCGGGGGTGAGGGCTCGAGGTGCGCGACCGCTCCGATTCGTGGGCGCCTGCCCTAAAACCGCTCCCCGTCATTCTGCGGCGCCTGCCCCCACGCCTTCGACTGCTGCCCATTGATCGTCGTCCCGCCGTACGCAAACGACGGCACGGCGGACAGCATGTCGGTCGGAAACGGAAGCGACGGCGTGCTCGCCTTGTCGAGCGCCGCGACGTGCTCGGGGGTGAGCTTCACCTCGAGCGCGCCGAGGTTGTCCTCGAGCTGCCCGATCGTGCGCGCGCCGATGATCGTCGATGCCACGCCCGGCCGCCCCTGGACCCACGCGAGCGCGACGCGCGGCACGGTGGTGTCGACCTCTTTGGCGATCTTCTCCATGAGGTCGAGGAGATCGAACGTGCGATCGTCGAGGTAGCTCGTGACGCGCGCGCCGCGCCCCGCCTCGTGCTTCCCCTTGTCCGCGCGCTTGTACTTGCCGCTGAGCGCCCCTCCGCGCAGGGGGCCCCACGGGGTGATGCCGAGGCCGAGCTCCTGCGCCATCGGCACGAGCTCCCCCTCTACGGTGCGCTGGAGGAGCGAATACTCGATCTGCAGCGCGACGAGCGGCGACCACCCGCGAAGCTGGGCCATCGTCTGCGCCTGCGCCGTCTTCCAGGCGGGGGTATCGCTGAACCCCAGGTAGCGAACCTTCCCCTGCTCGACGAGCCCATCGAGCGCGCGCATCGTCTCTTCGACCGGCGTCGTCTTGTCCCAGGCGTGGAGCCAGTACAGGTCGATGTAGTCGGTTCGCAAACGGCGGAGCGACTCTTCGCACTGGGAGACGATCGCCTTGCGGCTCGATCCGCCGCCGTTCGGGTCTCCCAGGAACATGTTGGTCAGGAACTTCGTCGCGATGACGACGCGGTCGCGCTTCTTCCGATCGTGCGCGAGGTGCTCGCCGATGATCACCTCGGAGTGCCCCTTCGTGTACCCGTTCGCGGTGTCGAGGAAGTTGCCGCCGCGATCGAGGTAGGCGTCGAGGATGCGCTTCGCCTCGTCCGGCTCCGAGCCCCAGCCCCACTCCTTGCCGAACGTCATCGTCCCCAGGCAAAGCGGGCTCACGCGGAGGCCGGAGTGTCCAAGCGTGACGTAGTGGTTGAGCGGCATGCGCCGGTCTTATCGCGCCGAGCCCCGACGCGCCGGAAGAATCGTCACCCGCATCCTCGCGGGTCCCGCTTCACTTCACCCCTGCCCTCCCCAGCATGAATGCCACCGTCTCGTTGGCCCTCTGCGGCACGAGTCGCGTGGCGGGGTGCGCCGCCGCCCATACGCGAAAGACCTCATCCGCGAAGCCCTGTCCGATCGACGTGACCCCTCGAAAATCGAGCACGACCTCTCGGAAACGCTCCAGGCCGTGCACGAGCCGTCGGGCCTCTGACCGCGAGACGAACTCCACGCCAATCGCGAAGAGCTTCACCACCGTTCGCGTGCGATCGAACTGCTCGTCCGTCGTCCAGGCTGCGAAGACGTCGACGAGCTTCCGTCGCAGAGGGAGCGAGACCTCGATGCGTACGCGCGTCCCCTTCCGGGGAGCCGCGGGGGCGACCGTGACGTCGTCGCGAACGTTGTCGACGATCCAGGAGAGACCGTTCGCCTCCAGCTCGAATCGATCGGCGACCTTCGACGTGAAGAAGATGCCCTCACCGGTGTGACGGGCAGGGTCGGTCGTCACTTTCCCCTTCGACACTTCCTGGACGGCCTCGAGCTCCGAGGAGAGGGCGAGCCCTTCGCGCAGGCGCGCGAACGCACCGACCCCGTCGTCGATGATCTCGACGGCGAGCCCCGCGGGCCGCGGCTCGACAAGGACCTCGACGACTCTCGCGGAGGCATGGTCGATCGCGTTGTTGACCATCTCGGTGGTTGCGTACGCAACGGCCGATCGCGCGGCGGCCTCGAGCGAACGCATCGCGGGGACCTCGGCTTCGATCTGCGCGAAGACCCGATCTTCGGCCAGTCCGGCGCTCTTGTACCGGAACCGTCGCGGCGCTTTCGCGGACGGCTCCCAGACGGCTCCCCGTCCGGCGCCACGAAGGACGAGGTCCCCCGCCTCGGCCAGAGCCTGGAGCTTTCGATGCGCTGCCTGACGGGAGATCTTGAGCTTGAGGGCGACGCCGCCGGAAGTGACCTTGCCGTCTCGCTGCGCCAGGGAGAGGATTCGCTCGCGATCCGTCATCGCCTGTAAACGTAAAGCGTGCCACGTAAACGTCAACCATGCGGACGCGGGGGCGGTTTACGTTTCCAGGCGCTCACCCCCCGCGCGCGAGCCCGAACGCCACCCACGCGACCCCCACTCCGAGCGCGACCAGGACGGCCACGATGAGAACGACCGTCCTCACCCCCTTCCCACGTTGCTCCGCGAGCGCCCTCGTCTTTTTCTCCTCTTCCTCGCGCTCGGCGGCACGCGCGCGCTCTTTCGCTTCCGCCTCCGCGCGCTCTTTCGCTCTCGCCTCGGCCTGAATGCGCTCCGTCTCGGCGTGTCGCTCTTCCTTCTCGCGCTGCCGCCGCGCCTCGGCCTCCGCGCGCTCCCTCGCGTCGTCGAGCGCGTCGCGGACGGGGGAGGAGCCACGAAAGAGCAGCCACATCGACTCGCGCGCCGGCGCGCTGCCGCTGAGGCGCGCCCACGTGCGATCCGGGATCCGCGCGATCGCCTTGCAGAACTTGCACGTGGCGAGCTTCGAGTCCTTCTCCACGTCGAGAGGTGCGCTGCAGTTCGGGCACTTGACGGCGATCGCCGCCCCCGTCTCCTCGACGGAGACTTCGGCCCGATCGGTGCGGTGCTCCGCGGCGACGATCGCCATCAAGCCACGCATCATCTTCTGTGCGGCAGCCGGCAAGCCGTACTCCGCGGCCGGCCCACCGCATGCCTTGCACACCGCCGTCGATCGCCCCGCCGACGTCACCTCGACGTCGAGCGGAAGGCGGCATGTCTCGCACGGAGGATGGCCGGGGCTCGCCGTGATCTCGAGCGCGTTCGCGCCGTCCGTCGTCAGCTTCGCCGACGTCCGGGACGTCCCCACGGTCCGAAACGGGTTCTTCTCGACGGGTATCCCCGCGGCCCGGTCGCCGAAGAGATCGCCGACTCCCTGAGCGTGCCCGAGCGCCTGGCGCCAGCGGGCCACCTCGAACGCCTGCTCGACCCCGCACCGCACGCACAGGACGGCGCCGTCCATGTCGAGGCGATTGAGGGGGACGTCGAAGCCGCACGCGCGGCACTTGAAGGTGCACTCGATGCACACCCAGTACGCGTCGTCGGCGCGCGGAGGGATGTCGCGAGGACGCCCTTCGTGGATCCGGTTGCAGTGGCTGCACTTGCTCTCGCGTGCGCACACGACGCCGCACCACGCGCAGACCGTTAGCGGCGCGGCGGGGGAACCCATCACTCCTTCGCGGGCACCTGACTCATCGCATGCTCCGCCAGCGCCGTGATCGTCAGGCTCGGGTTCACCCCCAGGTTCGCCGGCACGATCGAACCGTCGACCACGTAGAAATTCTCGTACCCGAAGAGGCGCGACTTCGTATCGACGACGCCTTTGTCGGCGCTCAGCCCCATCGGGCACCCCCCGAGGATGTGCGCCGTCGTCGCCTTGTTCATGAACACTTCGATGATCCCGCTCTGCGGAATCCCGTCCATCTCCTTGGCCATCCGCTTCGCCACCTCGTTCGCGATCGGGATGTACGTCGGCGTCGGTTTGTTCGTCCCGCGGTCGCTGTCGAGCTTCTTCGCCCAAGGCGCGAACCACTTGCGGCGCATCACGTACCGCATGTGGTTGTCCACGGGCTGCATCACGAGAAGAATCGCCCCGCCTTTCGCCGACCCGACCGGATTCAGCGTCCTCACGAACTCGCGCGGCCGGAGCGCCACGTTCTTCGCCCAGCGCATCCACCGCGGAAAAACCGGCCCGTCGTCGGTGAGGACCGTCGCCAGCATGGCCATCGTGTCCGACCCCTCCGGGTAGCGGACCACCTCGACGTGCGTCCGATCGTCCACGTACACGCCGCTGGTGATGGCGATCCCCTTCGAGTGATCCACGTCCGTCTGCCGCGATCGAACCGCGAGGATCGCCTCGCTGTTCGTGCGCAGATAGTCGCCGAGCTGCCCGGAGATCCGCGGGAGCGAGCCCCGCTCTTTGCTCCGCATCAAGAGGTCCACCGTCCCGAACGACCCCGCCGACGCGACCACGCCCTTCACCCGCATCTTCGAGATCGGGTGCCGAAACCCGGTCGACTTCGCGATCGTCAGCTCGTACCCACCCCCCTCGTCCTTCGACAGCGCGCGCACGTCGGTCACGCGCGACTCGGGGTACACGCGGGCCCCCATCCGCTCGGCCAGGTAGAGGTAGTTGTAGTCGAGCGAGTTCTTCGCCCCGACGCGGCACCCGATCATGCACCCGCCGCACATCGTGCACCCGGTCCGCTCGGGGCCGGCCCCGTCGAAGAACGGGTCCGACACGGTCCTCCCCGCTTCGCCGAAGTACACGCCGACGTTGGCGCGGTGCCATGTGTGCCCCCGCCCCATGTCGTCGGCCACCTTCTTCAGGAGCCGGTCGGTCTCGACCACGCACGCGCTCGGCACGGCGCCGAGCATCCGCTTCGCCGTCTCGTAGTGCGGCAAGAGCGCCTTCTCCCAGTCCTGCCCGACCCACTGCGGGTCGCGGAACGCCTCTGCCGGGGGCTGGAGGAGCGTATTCGCGTAAACCAGGCTCCCCCCCCCTACCCCCGCCCCGTGCAGGAAGAAAACGTCCCGCATCTGCGTCATCTGCATGATGCCGTGCAGCCCTAGGCGGGGCTCCCAGAAGAACTTCCGCAGGTCCCAGCTGGTCTTGGCGAAGTCATCCTTCGTCCAGCGTTTTCCTTGCTCGAGCACCGCAACGCGGTACCCCTTCTCCGACAGGCGGAGCGCCGAGACGCTCCCGCCGAAACCAGAGCCTATGACTGCGAAGTCGTAGTCCATCGGCCGGGAATGCTAGCGCGATTTTCCAAATTGGAACTTGCAACGGTCCTCGCGCGTACGCATCCAAAGAGTCCATCCACAACCGTTTCCAAAACCTCGGTGGTCCCGTTCAGACCACCGGATGTGATCGCAGTGAAGAATTCAGCGTCCCCCCTCGGCCAAACCACCCACAGTTCCGTCATCGACTACCTCTCCAAGCTCGGGACCGTCCCGCTGCTTACGCGAGAAGGTGAGGTCGAGCTTGCTTCGCGCATCGAGCGGGGCGAGGCGAGAGTGGTGCGCGCGATCATCGAATCGCCCGTCGCGGTCGCCGAGCTCATGGCGCTGGTGGACGATCTCGCCGCCGGGAAGCTGGCGCCGAAGGACGTCACCCGGAACACGAGCGACGACGAAGACGAGGATCGCGAGGTCGCGACCGCGAAGCTCCTCGAGGCCTTCGCCCCCGTTCGCCAGCTCGCGAAGGCGATCGCGCGCAAGCCATCGTCCACGACTCCGCCCCCTTCGCGCCGCGCTCTGCACCCGCGAACGCTCAAGACGCGGCGCGAGGCGGCGCTCGCCGCGCTCGTTCGCATCCGGCTCACGCGGTTCATGCTCGAGCGAATGGCGCGGCGGCTGCGCCAGCTCGCGAGCGAAGGGCGCGGCGGTCTCGACGTGACGCTCCGGTCGTTCCGCAACGGCCTCGCCGAAGCGGACGCCGCGAAGGCCGCGCTCGTCGAGGCCAACTTGCGCCTCGTGGTCTCGCTCGCGAAGAAGCAGAAGGAGCGGGGGCTCCAGCTGAGCGATCTCATTCAGGAGGGGAACATCGGCCTGATGCGCGCGGTGGACAAGTTCGACTACCGCCGCGGCTACAAGTTCAGCACGTACGCCACCTGGTGGATCCGCCAGGCGATCTCGCGCGCGCTCGCCGATCAGGGGCGCACGATCCGCACGCCGGTACACATGGTCGAGACCGCGAACAAGGTCTGGCGCGCGCGCCGGCAGCTCGAGCAAGGGAGCGGCCGCGAGCCGACGGAGGAGGAGCTCGCCCAGGCGGTGGGGGTCGACGTGACCAAGGTGCGCCTCGCGATGCAGACGCGGCGCGAGCCGATCAGCCTCGAGGCCCCCGTGGGCGAGGACGCGAGCGCGCGAGTCATCGACTTCATCGAGGACACGCGCGTCGTGAGCGCGGATCAGACGGTGCTCGACAAGCGCGCGGCCGAAGAGACGCACGACCTCCTGCGCACGCTGACCCCGCGCGAGCAGCAGGTGATCCGGATGCGCTACGGCTTCGACGGCGGGGCCGAGTACACGCTCCAGCAGATCGGCGAATCGTTCTCGCTCACGCGCGAGCGAATCCGCCAGATCGAGTGCGAAGCGCTCCGCAAGCTCCGCGTGCAGCAGCGGATGCGGAAGATGGTTCCGTAGTCAGCGAGTCGCTCACCCGTCGCTCGGTGCGTCGAGGAGGGCATCCTCCGCCGCGTCCGCCGACGCATCCACCCCGGCGTCGGTCCCCGCCTCGATCCCGGCATCGGCCCCCGAGTCCGGAATCGCAGCGGCGCACGGCACCGGGCTTGCGACCGGGGCCGATGTCTGATCCGACGTGACGTAAGGGACGGACTGCCCGTCGCATCCGCAGGCCGTCTCGACGGCACCGTCATGCGTCGTAGGCGGCTCGGGGGTCACGCAGACGCCGGTCGAGGAGCAGCCGTCAAAGGCCGAATATCCGCAGGCGAGCAAGGTGGGGGGAGCGCCGTCGATCGCAGACGGAATGGGGGGGCAGTCGGCGTTCGTGTAGCAGCCGGAGGTGACGACCGTGGTGCTCCCCGAGTCGAAGTCGATCGAAGCGTCGTCGCTCGGGTTGCACGCACCACCGAGCGAGGTCTCCACGCACGTAGGCGTCGTGCTCGCGGTGATCACGCAGGAGACCGCGTAGCAAGGCTGCTGGAGACACGGGTTCGGCAGGGTCGGATCGCACGGTTGGCCCCCGAGTTGGAGCGGACCGATCGCGCTGTCCCCCCCCGCGTCGTTGCTCGACGAGCTGGTCTCGCCGGTCGACGAGCAGGCGGGGACGATCGGGCCGAGAGAGGCCAGCCCGAGGACCGTAAGAAGCAGAGCAAGACGACGCATGGCGGGCGAGTGTAGCCGCGCCCGAGCAATGTGCGAGGGGGTCCGAGCGCGCTGGCGGAGGGGGCCTAGTCGCCCGCCGCGTCGGCTGCGTCGCCGCCCGCGTCGCCCGCGTCGTTGGCCGGAGCCGTGGAGTCCGTGCCGGAGTCGGAGGGGGGAGCGGCCGAATCGACCCCCGCTTCCGTCGGGATCACTCCTGCATCACACGCGGCGCCGGTCGGATCGACGGCGTTCTCGGCGTACCCCTGACAAACCTGGATCGGCTCCGCGAGGCACGAGCACATCGTGACCGGCTGCGGACAGGGGCTCGGCGGCGCCGGCGTGCAGACGGGGAACTCGCTGCACGTCGACGTGGACGTCGCCGGGAAGAGGCAGAGGAGCCCCGTCTCGCAATCCGACGACGAGCCGCAAGCCGCGCCGGCCTCGAGTCTCGTGGCGGGGGGCTGGCTCGCGTCGGGGAGAGGGCCGGTCGACGTGCTGCTGTCGTCGCTCGAGCAGGCAACGAACTGGACGGCGGCAAGCGTGAACGGAAGCGAAAGGAGAAGCGTCGCAGGAAGCCATCGCATGCGGGGCATGAGAAGAGCGTAGCGCGACGACCCCTTTTTGGCCCAAGCAACGCCGAGCAGGCGTCTCGCCTTAGAAGTTCACCTTGACGATCTTCGGCCCTTTGGCCTGCGTCGCGTGGGACTTCCTGGACTTCTTCGGCTTCGACGTGTGCTCGGCAGGGCGCGGATCGGTCGGCGCGGGCGCCGCCGCGACCACGACCGGTGCGGCGGGGGGAGGCTCGACGACAGGAGCGGCCGGGGGGGGCGGAGGAGGAGGCGCCGCGGCGACCGTGGGCTCGACGGCCGCGACGTGAGGAGGGGCGGCGTGCCCGCGCGAGAGCCCCAGACCGATCGCGATCCCGAGCATCGCCGCGCTCGCCGCGATCACCGAGATCAACCGCCGCCTGTTGCTTCGCTGGAGGCTCGTGGCCGTCGAGACGAGGCCCGGATCGGGGACCGGCGCGACCATCGGAACGGGGGTCCGCGTCGCGGACGCGGCGATGCTGGCCCGCTCCTCCTTCGCCCTTTGCTGCATGGCGAGGAGGTCGATCACCCCCGAATCGTCCTTCTTCTCCACGGGGGGAGGGGGGGGGAGCGCCGATCGCCGTGCCTCGGCGTTCTCGAGGAGGGTCGCTAGGGAGGTCAGGTTGGAATGGCTTTGGGGCACGGCGAATCCGGGGGAGAGGGGTGCTGAGACTCCCAATCGCAACTTCGGTGCCCGGCGATGGGGCCCCCGGTGGACGCGCAAAACGGCCAATTTTCAGTCCTGGCGCAGGCCGCCCCCCTCGGATTGATGCCTGCCGACTGGATCACCGCGGAACCCCTTGATGACCGCCGGACGCACCGGCGCCGGAGGGGGTTTTCGTCGGAGATCAGGCGACCTTTCGGGGCCAATCCGTCGCCCCGCGGGGACCTTGAAGGGCCCTCAGGCGACGCGCGCCACGATCTCCCGAAACGGCACGCCGAGGCGGTCGCTCTCGACGCGGAAGCCGTGTTTCTCGAGGAGGGCCTTCGGGTCGACCGAGAGCCAATCGCCCAGGAAGGGCTCGAACACGAGCCAGGCGAGCGCCTTGTAGTAAGCGCCGAGGGCTCCATGCTGCTTCACCAGGTCCGGCCACGACCCGAGGACGTGCTTGGGGGAGGGCTCGCTGATCACGAGCGCGCCCCCCGGTCGCAAGAGCCGCCGGAACTCGTCGAGCGCCTTCTCGACCGCGAGGCGTGGAAGCTCGTGAAGGACGAAGCAGACGCCAATGCTGTCGAAACGCTCGGGCGCGAAGCCCGTGTCCTCGGCGATCCCCTGGACGAAGCGCGCGCTCGGTACGCGCGCGGCGGCGACGTCGAGCGCATAGGGACACGGATCCATCCCCCACACGTCGCTCACGCCGCGCGTTTGGATCTCTTCGACGAGCCGCCCAGCCCCGCACCCGACGTCGAGCACCGAGCGCCCCCTCGCGAGGCGATCGGCCATTCGCCCGCGAAGAGCGCGCATGCGCCCGAGCATGACGACCTCGAAGCCACGCGCATAGCCGGCGGCCACGGTCGACGAGTAGTAGCCGTTGGGCATGCCGTGGAACTCTTGAAGGAGGTAGTCGGGCAGCGCTGCCCTGCCAGGCACCCCCTTCGGGAGCTCGACCGGACGCGATCGACGGAGCGCGCTCCGGACAGGGCCACCCAGGAACGTGAAGAGGTCACGCGGTGAGGCGAGCGACAAGTGATCGACCCACGTCTTCGGAAGCGCGACGTGAGTCCAAGATGCCGGATCAGGCATGGCTCCAGGATACGTCAGCTGAACCGTCCGGCGTGTAAGATCGCGCCGACGATTCGACGAAGCACCATTCGCCCACTCTTCGCCCACCCTTCCACCACCAACCCCTGCTATCGGAAGCGCACGCACCCATGAATGGCAATGGCGGCAGCATCGTCGCGGACGTTCTTCATCGCCACGGAGTGCGCTTTCTCTTTACGCTCTGCGGCGGCCATATCTCCCCCATCCTCGTAGGGGCAAAAGCGCGCGGGATCCGCGTGATCGACGTGCGCCACGAGGTAACGGCAGTGTTCGCCGCGGACGCGATGTCCCGCCTCACGGGCATCCCGGGGGTGGCGGCCGTCACTGCTGGGCCCGGCGTGACGAACACGATCACAGCCATCAAGAATGCTCAGCTCGCTCAGTCGCCGCTGATCCTTCTCGGCGGCGCGACGGCGACTCTCCTGCGTGGGCGTGGAGCGCTCCAGGACATCGACCAGATGGCGCTCGTGGCGCCGCACGTGAAGCTCGCGATCGCCGTGAAGAAGGTCAGGGACCTCGCCCCCGCGCTGTCGCGCGCGTTTCGGGTGGCGCAGGAGGGGGTCCCCGGGCCGGTCTTCATCGAGTGCCCGGTCGACCTGCTCTACGACCAGAAGACCGTTCGTGAAATGTCGGGGGCGAAGGCGCTCGGCGCGACGAAAGGGCCTCAGGATGCGGTGCTCCAGCTCGTCATCCGCGCACACCTGGCGCGGACGTTCCGGGGCGCGTCACGCATCCCCTCCCATGTCCCCGTTCCCCCCCTCCCCCCGAAGCCGGAGGCGCGCGACGTGGAGCGCGCCGCCGACCTTCTGCGCAAGGCGAAGCGCCCGGTCGTCCTCCTCGGGAGTCAGGCCACGCTGGGGGGGCCCGAGCGGGCAAGGCGTGTCGCCGATGCCATCGAGCGGCTCGGCATCCCGACGTATCTGTCCGGAATGGCCCGCGGGCTCCTCGGCCAGCGGCATCCGCTGTTCTTCCGCCACAACCGCGCGAAGGCGCTGAAGGAAGCAGATCTGGTGATCCTCGCGGGGGTCCCGTGCGACTTTCGCCTGAACTACGGCCTATCGATCACGCGAAAGGCGCGCATCATCGCCGCCAACCGGAGCGCGCACGACGTCCGGATGAACCGGAGGCCGACGATCGCGATGGTCGCCGATCCCGCCGAGACGCTCTTCGCGCTGGCAGACGCCGCGCCGTCGAGCCCGCACGCGCGGAGCGAGTGGCTGACCACGCTGCGCGGCCGCGACGAGGAGCGCGAAGCGGAGATCGCCGGGAAGTCGCTCGCGACCGGAGATCTCGTCGATCCGGTACACCTCCTTCGGACGGTGGATGCGTCGCTCGCCGACGGCTCCGTGCTCATCGGAGACGGCGGCGACTTCGTCGCGACGGCCTCGTACATCGTGTCCCCGCGCGGACCGCTCTCGTGGCTCGACCCGGGGGCCTTCGGCACGCTGGGGGTCGGCGCCGGGTTCGCGCTCGCGGCGAAGCTCGTTCGCCCCGAGAGCGACGTCTGGCTCCTGTGGGGGGACGGCTCGGCGGGGTATGGCCTCGCGGAGATCGACACGTTCGTGCGCCACGGCCTCGGCGTCCTCGCGCTCATCGGCAACGACGCATCGTGGGCGCAGATCGCGCGCGATCAGGTACCGATGCTGGGCGACGACGTGGGGACGACGCTGCGCCGGAGCGACTACCACCGCGCGGCAGAGGGGCTCGGAGCGGCGGGGGTGGTCGTGCCGAAGAGCGCCGACGCCGCCGCCGTCCTCAAGGGGGCGCTCGCGGAGACGCGGAAGGGGACCCCGGTGGTCGTCAACGCCCACCTCGCGCGAACGGACTTCCGAAAGGAATCGATCTCGATGTAGCGGCGAGGGGTCTCCGCGCTTGGTCATACGCCCCTTCGTCGTCGAACCTTCCCTCGCTCCGCGTCGTTCTCTCCGGTTATTTTTGCGCTGCAATCCGCAGTTCACGGGGCATTGAGAACATCCGTTCGATCGCCGAATCGGATCGACGCGGGAAGGCTCTTTTCTCGGCCCACGTAAGACCTCGGGCCAGAGCCGAACCGTGGCACGTCGCTTGTAGAGGGGCGCGCAAACCGAACATGAATTCCAATCATCGCCTTCTCGCCGTCTCTTTTCTCGCCGCCTCCTTCGGCGCATTCGTCTTCGCGTGCTCGTCCAGCACGTCGGGGCCCGCGAACGCAGGGGGCGCGAATGCGTGCGCCACGCTCAGCAGCTGCTGCGCGAGCATCGGGGGGGCGACCGGTAGCTCGTGCCAGACGCTCGAGCAATCGGTGAGCGGCGTCGCGAACGGAAGCACGTCCTGCCAGGACTACCTCGAGAGCTACCAGGCAGCGGGATACTGCGGAGGGCTCGACGGCGGCAGCGGAACGACGTTCGACTCTGGAGGAGCTCCCACGTCGTCGTGCACCCTGACGGGAACGTGCGACTCGGGGACGACGACCGGGCCGACCACACCGCAGTGTCAGTTGATCGGGTCGTGCGCGAACGGGGAGACCTACGGGACCTGCGTCCAGACGAGCGCCGGAGGGGCGTGCTCGGCGAGCATCGTCTTCTCGGGGGGGACTCAGATCGCGTGCGTGTCGTGCACCGACTGCGCGGCGGCGTCGGCGACCGCCGCGGCCGAGTGCAACCCCACGACTCCGGGCGAAGACGCGGCAGCGCCGGTCGATTCGGGACCGAGCTGCGGGACCGCGCCGGTGCTCCACCCCGAGACCACGCCGGGGACGTACTGCCCATTCACCGCCACGGGCGCGGTCCATTGTGCCGCCGGGCAAGAGTGCTGCGAAGCGCCGAGCGGCGGGACGGGCTCCACGTGCGAGGACGCGGGCGCCACGTGCCCCATCACCGGCTCGCTCGACTGGGCGTGCGCCGACCCGCTCGACTGCGAGGGGAACGCCGCCGGGTCAGTCTGCTGCGCCGTCGGCGGCACGACCGCGTACGACTCGACGTGCGGCTTCTACCGCGGCACCGGCTTCACCGGGTCGGTGTGCGCGGCGAGCTGCGGCGCGGGCCAGGTGCAGCTCTGCTCGGCCGCGAACGATCCGTGCGTGAGCCCGAACACGTGCACGCCATTCAAGACCGCGGGGCTCGTACTGGGGACGTGCCTCTGACAGCCGCTGTCCGCACATCCCACTCAGCCCCCGAGCGCGGCTCAGAACGTTCCCCGAAGCCCACCGACCCCGAAGCCCACCCACAGATGCGTCGTGAGCCCCGATGCGGCCGGCGGTTGCGCGGGCGCCTCGGGGTGAGACGCGTGGCCGATGACGAGCGAGCCCACGGCCACCAGCGCGCCCACTCCGGCGACTGCGAACGCGGCGTCCGAGACCGTGGCCACCGAGTAAGCGGAGGAGAGGTCCGAGCGGTCCGCCGGGCCACACACATTGTTGGTGCACTCGCCCGCCAGGCCGGCCCCCTTCGATATCGCGATGACCCCGGTCACCGCGCCGACGATGACGCCTGCGCCCGCGAGACCGACGCCAACCCAGGTGACCGCGTCGGGAGCGTGCGAGGTCCTCGGCGACCCCGGGGCTTCTGGAGCGGCCCCGGACCGATCGACCGCCGCCGGAGCCGGACGACCCGTCGATACGAGCATCAACTCGACCTGCTTCTGTTCCCCCTCGCGGACGTCGACCTCCTGCCGGGCCTCCGCCGTGGCGGTCTTCGCGACGACGACGTGGTGGCCGGGATCGACCGCCCTCGGCAGCCCAACGGTGCCCGCGGGCACGCCGAGGCCATCGATCGCCAGCGCCGGCTGCTCGCCTTCGGCCAACCCATTCACCTTGATGGTAAGCCCCGGGACCCGCCCGGCGAGCGATGCGTCGAGCTTGTCCCCTTCGGCGCGCGCTTCCCGGAACGGCTGCGGATCGGTCGGCTTCTCCGGTGTGCGGCGCATGCTCGACGCCAGCGTGTCGCGCGCTTCTACCAGTAGCCCGAGCGCCGCCTGGCTCTTCGCGACGGCCAGCGCCGTCGTGGGCACATGCATGATGTCATCGGCCGCCATGAAGCGCTTGAGCGCCTCCTTCGTGTCCCCTTTGCGCTCGAGCTCGCGGCCCTTGTCCATGAGAGTTCGCGCCGTCTCCCGATCGATCGCGGTCGGGTCGGCCCGCGCCACGCTCGCGATGAGCATCGCGGCCCAGAGAGCCCGCCCGAGGCGGAATCTAGAACCCATAGTTCTCCCGGTGCGTGCCGGTGGCCGCGGGCGTAGGTCGGGCAGCGGGGGCTGAAGGCGCCGCGGCCGCCGGTGTCCGTGAGCGCGGCGGCGTTCGCGATGCGGGGACTCCCGAGGAGGGAGGCGCGGGCGAAGGCGGAGCCGACGACGCGACCGACGCAGTCTCCGAGGGGAGAGGCGAAGGAGGCGACGGAGCCGAAGGCGCCAATCGAGGAGCGCTCTCCGCCCCCTCCGCGGTCGGCGGCGACACGGGCGCCGCGGACGCGCGGGCCTTGTCGCCCGACGATCGCGACGCGATCAGCGCGATCGCTCCGCCAACGACCAGCGCCCCCGCCGCGACCGCGAGGGACCAGCCCCGTGCTCGATGGGGGGCCGGAAAGGCCATCGACGCCGACCCCAGCGTCTGACCTGTCGGCGACGTCGTGGTCTCGGGCTCCGGAATCGACAGCGGCAGTCGCGGCATGTCGGGCTGCGTCAGCGCCGCGCCTTCGCGCCGGCCCGTATCGGACCCGCCGTTGGCCTCCGCATTCGAACGCATGATCGCCGCAACCTTCTCGCGCTCCTCGGCGGCCTTGAGACCGACTGCGATGGCCTCCTTCCGCTTATTCGCCCGGTCACCGACGAGCTGCTCGAGGAAGGCCGCGACGGAAGAGGTGCTGCCTACGAGCCCGCACGCGACAATCGCATCCTCGAGCGCCTGCTGGAGCTCCGCCGCCGTCGCGTAGCGCGCCCCGACCGAGTGCGCGAGCGCGCGCTTGATCAGGTCTCGTACGGGCGCGGGGACGTCGGACGGCAGGGGCGACGGCTCACGCCCACTCGTGATGAGAAAGAGCGTCTGGATCTCGTTGTCCGCTTCGAAGGGGGGCACTCCCGCGATGAGGTGGTGGAGCACCGCGCCGACGGCCCACACATCGGCGCGCCGGTCGACCGGTATGCCGAGCGCTTGCTCGGGCGGCATGTACTGCACCTTGCCCTTGAGCGTGTCGCCATGCGTCTCGCCCGCGAGCCGGTCGCGCGCCTTGGCGATCCCGAAGTCGATGAGCTTTGCCACGCCTCGTGTCGTGACGAGCACGTTCTGCGGCGAGACGTCGCGGTGGACGACGCCGAGCGGCGCGCCGTCGTCGTCGCGGAGCTCGTGCGCGGCATGAAGCCCGCCGCACACGTCCGCCATGATGCGGAGCAGGATGCCGAGAGGGATCTGGCCTCCCTTTTTCTGCGCCGCGCGGCTGATCTTCGAGAGAGAGTCGCCGTCGACGTATTCCATGACGAGGTACGTGACGTCGTGCTGCTCGCCGACGTCGAGGATCTGCGCGACGTTGGCGTGCTCGATGCGCGACGCGATGCGCGCCTCGTCGATGAACATGCGCTGGAACTTTGGCTCCGCCGCGTACTTCGGCAGGATGGTCTTCACGGCGACGAGCTTTCGAAAACCGTGCTTGCCCGTCTGGCGCGCGATCCAAACGCTCGCCATCCCCCCCTCGGCAATAGGGCAGATCAGCTCATAGCGATCGAGGCTGTACCCCGCGGCGATGGGCGACGGGCGCGGCGGCGCAAGACTCACTGCCGTCATTATTGCGCGCGCACCGGAAGAGAGCGAGAGGTCGCTGCGATGACCGTGGGACCATGTAGGTCAGTCCCAGGTCGGATTCGAGGCGGTCACGCAGTCGCAGTTGCCGGAGGCGTTGACGTGGCCGGACTCTGAGCCGGAGTACTCCCAGCAGTCGCACACCACGTCGCCGCTCGAGCAGACGGAAGACGTGCCGTTGCACTTGAACACCGCGCACTTCGCCGAGTCCCCGGTGAGCGCGGCACAGGCCTCGGTAGCCGCAGTCTGCGTCCACGGATTGCTGGACGAATAAAGAGGATTGCAGTCGTAGTAGCTCTGGCCGACGCCGTTGTTGTGCGTCGTGCAGGTGCCCGGGCAGGGCGGATCGCATGACGCCACCGCGTCGCCCGCGCCGACGTCGGGGGTGACGCCTGTGGCGTCCTGCGGAGCGGTGCTGTCACTCCCTCCCCCGGCGGTCGCATCGTCCGCGGTCTGGCCGCCGCTCGTAGTGCCGTCCGGCGTGGCGTCCCCCGGGAGCCCCTCGGCCGTTGCGTCCGGGCCCGCGTCGCAATCGCCGCCGTTGCAGTCGCCGTTGGAATACGCGGTCAGCCCCGCGATGGATGCGCATCCACCGAGGGCCCCGCCCATCAGAATGACCGAAGCAACCGTAAGGGCGCCCCTCACTCTAGAAAAGTACCGGCTCTCGTCTTGCCGCGCTAGCTCCTCTCCTCTCTCTTCCTAGAGCTCCGTCGAGCGCTGTCGCTACCGACCCTGACGGCGGCGGGGGCGGCGCCGGCCGACGGCCACGAGGCCGAGGAACGCGCCGCCGAAGAGAGCGAGGTTGCCGGTGTCGGCGCCGGTGCCAACGACGGTGCAGCTGCAACCGCCGGGAGAGCCGACGGCACCGTTGGTCGACCCGCCGTCCTCGCCGGCGTCATCGGAGGCGCCGCTCGAGGATCCGCTCCCCGATCCGCTCGACGACCCGCTGCTGCTGGAAGCGCCGCCGTCGTCCGAGCTCCCTCCGCTGCTCGATCCGCTGCTGCCGCCCGACGAGCCGCTGCTCGATCCGCTCGACGACCCGCTGCTGCTGGAGCCGCCGTCGTCCGAGCTGCCTCCGCTGCTCGATCCGCTGCTGCTGCCGCTCGACGAGCTGCTGCTCGAGTCGCTGCCGCTGTCGGTCGCGCCGCTGTCGGTCGCACCGCTATCGTGCGCACCGCTGTCGTGCGCGCCGCTGTCGGTAGTCACACCGCTGTCGGTGGTCGTGCTCCCGTCCGCGGCACCAGCGTCGGTCGTGGAGGAGCTGCAGACGCCGTTCTCGCACTCCTCATCGGTGCCGCACGCCGTGCCGTTGGGCGCGTTGGGGTTGGAGCACGTGCCGCTCGACGGATCGCACGTCCCCGCGACATGGCACTCGCCGGGCGCCGGGCAGGTTACCGGGTTGGACCCCGTGCACACGCCGGCCTGGCACGTGTTGGTCGTGAAGCAGTGGTTGGTGCCCGTGCACGTGGTGCCGGCCGGCTCGTTGGAGAACGCGGTCGTGGACGTGCCCGGCGCGCACACGAGGCACGCATTGGCGGAGTCGACCGTGCCCGACGCGTAGTACGTCCCGGCGATGAAGCACCCCGGCGTGCACGCGCCGTTGTCGCAAACGTCTCCGGCGGGGCAGCTCGAGTTCGCGCCGTTGGCGATGTTCGTGAAGGTGGTGCTGGATGTCGAGGGCTGACAAGTCTGGCAAGGGTTACTGGGGTTCGCCGCGCCGGTCGGGTAGAACGTCGCGCCGACGACGCATCCCCCCGCGGCCTGAACGAGGTTGTACGCGTTCACGGTTCCGAGCCCTGTCGCGTAGTCCCAGCCCGTGCCTGCGTTGTACGCGGGGTCGAGCGCGGTGGTCGACGTCGAGAGGACCCCCTGGTCCGTGCCGCTCGCGCCAAAGCAGTTCGTGCCCGTGCAGTTGACGGCCATCGTGCCGGCCGTCACGTCGTTGAAGATGCAGTCGGCAGCCGGGAGCACCGGCGCCGTCGGCGCCCCGCCCGAGCTGTTGCAGCTCGCGCTCCCCGTCGCCCCGTACTCCGTCGCCGCCAGGGCGTAGTAGGCGTAGTTCGGGTTGCCCTGCTTCCCCCCCGCCTTCTGGTCGATGATCGCCTGGATGCCTGCCATCGACGGCGCCGCGAACGAAGTCCCCCCGCCGGCGAGCGCCAGGGTGTCCGCGGTGCTCGTGTACGTGCACGGCCCCCCCCCCTGACTGGTGTCGCTCATGCAGAAGATCAGGAAGTGGCCGAAGACTCCGTTCGCTGCGAAGAGCGACACGTCCGGGAGCACCCGCTTGCCGCCCGACGCGGAGGGGAGCCCCACGACGCCCGTCTGCCAGGACGGCTGGGCCGAGACGGTGCTCGGGCCGCCGCTCCCGGATGCCGTCGTCTGGAAGTTCGCGCCGAACGTGCTGTTGCAGAAGCCGGTCGCGCCGTAGGCCTGGGTGTAGGTGCCGAGCGCGATCGCCGGCGTCCCCCAGAGGAGCGGGCTGGCGCACGAATTGTCCCAGGGGATCTCGGGGACGTACGAGAGCGCCGAGCCGTAGGGGGTCGTGCTCGGAGTGGTGTGCCAGTAGGTGCTGACGGCCGGCCCGCCGTGCACGCTGTCGTAATAGTCCATGAAGTCGGTCCCGCCGACGGCCACGTTGTAGGGCGTGGAGGCGAACCCGCTCACGGCGATCCCGTGTGTGGCGACCCCCTCGTCGGCGTCGCAGCTCGCCGCCCCCTCGTCGCCGGACGAAACGAACACCGATATGCCCTTGGTGACGGCCTCCTGGTACGCAGTGACGTACGCGGCGTTCGACGGGTCGACGTTGTCGGCCTCGCAGAGGCCGTAGCTGATGCTGACGACGGAGGGGGGGTTCGCGCTGCTGACGAGGTTCTCGAGGGCGCTGAGCCCCCCGAACGTGGTCAGGTTGTCCTTGCAGGAGGCGAGTTCGATCGCCGCGCCCGGCGCGGTCGCCCCGGCCCACTCGGCGTCGAGCGCTGCCTCGCCCTCCGCCCCGTTGACCCCGGAGCTGGTGCACGTCGCGGAGCTGCCCGTGGCGGTGATCTGCGCGAACGTCCCCGGGTAGCTGGAGAGCCCGAACGCCGTGCGGAAGCTCGTGACGTCGGCGGTGTTCGCGAGCGTGGTGTCCTCGATCACCGCCACGGTCTCACCAGCGCCGGTGAGCCCCGCGCTGAAGAGCGGGTTCAGGTTGTAGATCGTCGCGAAGTCCGCCGGGGCTACCCCGTAGAAGGTCTCCTCGCAGACGCTCGTCGCCGTATTGCACGTCGAAGGGCCGGAGCAGTCGGCGTTCGACCGACACGCGACGCACGCGCTGGCGGTGCACGTGGCGGGGCTGCCGCTCGGAGTGGCCGTGCAGTCGGTGGCGGACGTGCAGCTACAGGTGCCGTTCGCGTTGCAGTGCTGGCCCGTCGCGCACTGGCTGTCAGCCGTGCACCCGCTGACGGAGAAGGTGAAGTCGGGCGAGGGGTTGGTCACGCGCCACGCGCCGGTCGTGTGATCTCGCTGCACGGCGCCGCGCTTCTTGTGCATCACGTGGGGCATGAAGTCGTTCAGCCCGTAAACGCCGACGACGGCCTTCGCCAGCTCGCTCGGGATCTGCGGGTCGCGGAGGTTCGCGATGTGCGGAGTACCCTTCACATCGAGCGCGCCCATCTCCGTGTGGAACGTGTCTTCGATGGTCGCGATCGTCCCCGAGAACTCGACGAACATGCGGCTCGGCGCCACGTGGTCGATGCGGAACCCGTGGGCCTGCAGCCAACCGACGATGACGTTCACGTCGGCCTGCGCGACGCCGTACTTGTCCGCGAACTCCTCCACCCCGATCCACTGGTGATACTGCGGGGAGGTCTTGTCGTGCAGCGAGTCGATGAACGCATCGAGGCCCGCCTCCTGCTGGGGTGAGCGCTTCAGAATGAGCTGCATGTAGGGGACATATGTGTCGCGCGGAACACGGCCCACGACCTGCCCGGGTTTGCTGACCGCTGGGTGGGTGCTGTGCGGAAGGACCACGAGCGGCGAGTCGTCGACGGCGCTCGGATCGAGGCGAGGCGCGTTCGGCGCTGCGGGGGTCGCAGCGCTGTCGGTGCGCGTCGGCTCGTTCGACGAGCACGCGGTCCCCAGCGCGCCTGCGATGAACGCCAGCAGCGTGATGCGGACGAGGAGCGAGAGCCGCCGAGAGGGCCGACGATCGCGTGACCGACGTGAAGAGGACACGAGCGCGCGCTTCGCGTTCAAGGCTTGCTCCTAATACTGCCCACGCGCACGAACGCGGGCTGACCGAGTGGCTCCCCGACGGCTAGGGTCATACTACCAACGGGGCGTCGCGGGCAGTCGTACGTCACTCTTCTTGAGGGGACTCAAGACTGATTCGCCCCAGCGCCCCCGAGCGGAAGTCGTGGACGAGGACGTCCGCCGCCTTGTGGACGTCCACCACGCCGCCGCTCCGGAGCCCCCCTCGCCGCTTGCCGATCTCGGTCAGAAGCTCGCCTGCGGAAGCGGGGAGCTCGCCCAGCTTGTACCGCGCGCGGAGGAGCTCCGGATAGCGCTCGAGGAGGAATGCGGCGCCGAAGAGGGCGACGCTCTCGTAATCCATGGCCGTGTCGGGGATCGCCCCGCCGAACGCGAGCCGGAACGACGCGGCGGCGTCCTCGATCTTCGGCCAGAGGATCCCCGGGTTGTCCGAGAGCGTCATGCCGTTCTTCAGCGTGACCTTCTGGCGCGACTTCGTCACCGCCGGCTCGTCCCCCACCTTCGCGACCTTTCGCTCCATGAGGGTATTGATCAGGGTCGACTTCCCGACGTTCGGGATGCCGACGACCATGGCGCGCACGGTCTTCCCCGGGCCGCTCGGGTGGAGGGCGAGTCGCTTGCAGAGCTGCGCGATGCGGGTCCTCGCCTCGGCCTGACGATCGGTGCGCGTGGCGAGAGCGGCCACCCGTCCGCCGGGGCGGTCCTTCGTCGGCTCGGAGCGCGCCTTCTCGAAGTAGCGGAGCCAGGCCGCGGTGACCTCCGGGTCGGCGAGATCGCTCTTGCTGAGCACCTTGATGCACGGTTTCTGCTTCCGGAGCTCCGCGACGACCGGGTTCTCGCTCGCGCTCGGCATCCGCGCGTCGAGCACTTCGATGATGACGTCCTGCGACGGCATGACCTCGGCCATCGCCTGCCGGGCCTTCGTCATGTGACCCGGGTACCACTGGATCGACATCGCACGAGGGTAGTAGCACGCCTCGTACTTGCTCTTCCCCCCCCGATCGGCGAGGAAATAGCGGCGAGGAGCCGCTCATGACCGCCGCACCCTTCGAAGGCACGTACACCGCGCTCGTGACCCCTTTCCGCGAGGACCAGTCGATCGACTGGGACGCCTTCGACGCGCTCCTCGAGGCCCAGATCGCCGGCGGCGTGAAGGGGCTCGTCCCGTGCGGCACGACCGGAGAGAGCCCGACGCTGAGCCACGAAGAGCAGCTCGCCGTCATCTCGCGGACGGTCAAGCGTGCGGGGAAGCGGGCGCACATCGTGGCGGGGTGCGGCTCGAACTCGACCCTCGAGGCGATTCACCTGTCGCGCGAGGCGCACCGCTCCGGCGCCGACGCGGTCATGATCGTCGTGCCGTACTACAACAGGCCGACGCAAGACGGGCTCGTCGCCCACTACGTGGCGATCGCGCGCGAGGTGCCGTGCCCGGTCGTCGTCTACAACGTCCCGGCGCGCACCGCGAGCGACCTCCTCCCCGACGCGCTCGGACGGATCCTCGACTCGGCGCCGAACGTCGTGGCCGTGAAGGAGGCGACGGGAAACGTGCTGCGCGCGCAAGAGCTCGTGCGAAGGTTCGGGACGCGCCTCGCGGTCCTCTCCGGCGACGACGCCCTCACGCTGCCGATGATCGCGTCGGGCGCGCGAGGGGTCATCAGCGTGACGTCGAACCTCCTTCCGGCGGCGGTCGCGCGCGCGACCGAGCTCGCGCTCACAGGGGATCGGGATGCGGCGAGGAGGGCGCACCTCGCCCTCCTTCCGGTCCATGAGGCGATGTTCGTCGAGTCGAACCCGGCGCCGGTGAAGGCAGGCCTCGCGGCGAAAGGGGCGATGCGCGACGTCGTGCGCGGGCCGCTCGTGGCCGCCTCGCAGAAAGCGCGCGACACGATCGCCGCGGCGCTGACCTCCTGGGAGAAATCGCCCGAAGCTGGGCGCGGCTGATGCGCATCGCGGTCGTCGGGGCGCGGGGGCGGATGGGGCGCACGATCGTGGCGCTCGCCGCGGATCGGGGGATCGATGTCGCGATCGCGATCGACGCGGGCGATCGCATGAGCGCGCTCGCCACGTCCGGCGCGGACGTCGCGATCGACTTCTCGTCACCGGGCGCGACGACGGAGCTCGCGGACGTCGCCGCGGGGGCAGGCATCGCGATCGTGAGCGGCACGACGGGTCTCGGAGAGGAAGCGCGCGCCGCGCTCGATCGCGCCTCGGCTCGCGTGCCTGTCGCGTGGGAGCCCAACATGAGCGTCGGCGTGCACGTCCTCGGCGCGCTCGTCGCCCGCGCCATCGCGATGCTCGGTCCGGACTTCGACATCGAGATCATCGAGGCTCACCATCGCCTCAAGGCAGACGCCCCGAGCGGAACCGCGCTCCGCGTCGCGGAGATCGCCCGTGAAGCCCGCGGCGGCGCGCGCTTCGTTCACGGCCGCGAAGGGAGACCGGGCGCTCGAGGCGCAGCGGAAATCGGCGTCCACGCCGTGCGCGGCGGCGACGTCGTGGGGGACCACTCCGTGTACTTGCTCGGCGCCGGCGAGCGGATCGAGCTCATTCACCGCGCCTCGAGCCGGGAGCTCTTCGCAAGCGGCGCGCTCCGGTTCGCCCGCTGGATCGCCGGCAAGACTCCCGGCCGCTACGCGATGGACGACATGCTCAAAACGTGACGGCCAGGTTCAGGCCGCCGCCGGTGCCGCGAGTGGAGGCATAGGGGAGCACCTGGAAGCGCGGTCGCTTCGCGCGCGCCGTCGGGGTGCCGTTCTCCCCGCCGGTCTCCTTATGATGATCCGTGAGGAGCATGACCGCCCCGGCGACGAGCGCGACTCCACCTGCGACGCCGAAGCCGATCCCGATCGACCGATCGTTGGCCGCTTGGTTGTAGTTCTGGCAGGCGGTCGTCGCCGCGGCGTTGAACTGTGCTTGGGCCGTGTTGGCGCAGACGTCGCTGATCTGCGACGAGACCTGCGCCCTCTCGTTGTCGAGAGTGCTCTTCGCGGAGAGAAATTCGATCCCTTCGACCCCGGCGACGATCTCGCTCACCAGCCCGAGCCCGACGAGGACCCACCCGAAGACGCGCTGCACGTCGGTCTTGCTCCCGGAGCTTGCGGTCTCGGTGCTCGGCCGCGCCCCCGCGGCGACCAACTTGAGCGGCACGCTCGTGTCTTCCCCGGCGGTAACGACGACCCCCTCTTGCGTCGCGGTGGTGAAGCCCTCCGCGCGCACCTCGACATCATAGCGCCCCGGGACGAGCTCGATCGTCGCCGCGCCGTGCTCGAGGGCTCGATTCTTCTGCCCGTTGATCCACACGACCCCTTCGGAGTCGCCCGCATGAATCGTCACGGTCCCCTTCGTCGTGGTGCCGGTGATCTTGTCGAGGATGCGCGCCGCGATCCTGCGGAGGGTCTCGTCGTTCTGGTCTTGCAGGTTGTCGCTGTACGTCTCTTTCGCCGAGACGTCCGGGCGCCCGCGGGCCCACAGGTGAATCTCGGTCGTGACCTGGTTTCCGGGCGATTTCGACATCACCCCCCACACGAAGCGGTCCGTGTGCAGCTGATCGCCGATTCGCTGGAGGCAAGCGGCGTCGGGCTTCTGCGGGCAACGGAGCGCCGCGGTGAGCATCCCGAGCGCGTGCTGCGTCTCCTGGAGGGACCATCCCGGCGCGCTCCGAACGCGCGACCGCAACGCTCCGGTGAGCGCGTCGGCCTGATCCTCCGCGTCGTCGGAGTCGATCCCGAGGACGTGCACCGGCGACGTCCGGGGGCCCGGCGCCTCCGCGTAAGCAACGCGAGGCGCGCACGCGAGCCACAGGATCGCGAGCCCCGAGAAGATCGCCAAGAGGCGCAAGAGCCCACGCATGGGACGAAGAATACCGCGACGCGAGCGATCCCGGCAAACGCCCGGTGGACGGGGGCCGCCGGCGCCGGGTAAGGGGGGGCCGGATCATGCGGATCACCGGCGGGCAGTACCGATCGAGACCCCTCAAAGCACCGAAAGGGAGCCTCACGCGCCCGACGTCCGACCGTGTGCGCGAAGCACTTTTCAGCATCCTGGGGAGCCGGGCGGCGGCTGAGTCGGTCTTAGACCTCTACGCCGGCACCGGCGCGCTCGGCCTCGAGGCGGTCTCACGGGGGGCAGCATCGGCCGTCTTCGTGGAGCGATCGAAGGAGGCGCTCGCGGCATTGGAAGCCAACGTTCAGTCGCTGGGGGTCGCCGGCCGCGTACGGGTGCTCGCCCAACCCGTGGAGCGGGCCGCGCGCGGGCTGGCCGGAGCGCGCTTCGACCTCATTTTCGCCGATCCCCCGTATGCCGACGTCGAGAGCGGCGCGGCTGTGCGGGCGCTCGAAGCCCTCATCGTCCCACTGATGAGCACCGGCGCGCTGCTGGTCCTCGAGCACGCCTCGCGCGACCCTTCTCCCGACATCGCCGGGCTCGTCGAGAGCGATGCGCGCACCTACGGAGACACGTCGCTCACCTTCTATGCGCCTTCGCCCCAAGCACGATCATGAACGATCGTGAACGATCGTGAATGGATGGCCAATGATCGGGCGCGATGGGCTACCTTCACGGAACGCGGGCGTGCGAAGCTGGCCCCGAGTGAGCGAGCACCCTATACTCGCGGGCCAAAGCCCGGCTACCGACGGGTCGTCGACGTCGAGACAGCTTTCGTGATCGAGAGGTCCCTTCGAAGATGAGCCCGAGCCTTCCGCCGACACCCTCGATGCGCTCCCCCGCGGGGGTCCCCCCTTCGGGGAATTCGAAGTACGCGATCATCGTCATCCTGCTGCTCCTCGGGACCGTCGGCGTCGTCATCCTCAAGATGCGCGGAAGCGAGCCCCCCGTCACGGGCCCGGTGCGACCCGTCTCCACCTACGACGCGGCGCCGCTCTCCCACGACGACATGAACATCCCGCCTCCGCCACCGCCGGACGAGCCGGTCCCCGACTCGGGCCCCATGAGGATGGCGATGACGTACGACCCTTGCACCATCAAGACCTGCACGGGATCGACGACACAGGAGCTCGAGGGATCGATCGCGTACCAGGCGAAGAAGGCGCATCGCTGCTACGACCAAGCTCTGGCGCAAAATGGCGACTTGAAGGGGAAAGTCACGCTGAAGGTCAAGGTCGGCTCGAACGGCTCGGTCTGCGCGGCGAGCATCATCAGCAACGAGATGGGGACCGACTCGGTCGCCAACTGCGTCGCGAACACGTTCCGCGCCGCGCGTAGCCTCCCGCCGCCGAAGGGGAACTGCGCGGAGTTCGCGGTGCCGATCAACTTCTCGAAGGCAGGCGGACAGTGAAGCCGCACCGCATGACCGTGCTCATCGCGTCGCTCGGTTGTGCGGTGATGGGCGCCCTCGCCCCGGCGGCGGGCTGCAACGGCACCGGCGTGACGCCGATGTGCGACTACCCAGACGGAGCCAACGACCCGGAGTCCGGGTGCGGCGAGCTCGTCGAAGCTGCTGCATTCGATGGGCTCGCCGTCGAGGAGCCGGCGCCGGTGACCGACGCTCCGGGCGACTCTCCCACGGACTCTCCCGCCGGGAAGCCCGACGCCTCCGACGCGACGACGCCTCCGACGGACGCTTCGAAGCCAGACGCCGAGGACGCGAGCGATTCCCATGTCGCCGACGCGAACCACGACGCGCACGACGGGTAGGCCCCCCGGACCCGCCCCCCGCACGTGACCGGCCCGGCCCCCCCCCACCTCCCCAATCGCGAGGCGTGGCCGTTTTCTCGGCCGCCGCGCCGGGGCCTTGTTATCGTCGGTGTCATGAAGGACGCTCGCCGTTTGCAGACTCGCGCAGCAATCGCCTTCGTCGCGATCGTGGCGGCCATCGGCGCGGGCTTCGGTGCATGCACCAGCTACCAGCGGCCGAACGGCGAGAACTGCCTCAAAGACGCAGACTGCCTGACGAACTACTGCGTGGCGCAGGTGTGCTCGAACCCGCCAAACACGCTGAACGGGTCGAGCTACGAGGACGGGAGCGTGAGCGAAGACAGCGGAGGCGGCGGTTCCCCCGACACGGGCACGGCCGCAACGGACTCCGCGTCTCCCTCCAAGCCCGACTCCTCGGGCGACTCCGCCACGGACGGCCCACCTGTCGCGACTGACGCAGGGCACGATTCGGGGCCAGCGATCGAGGACGCGAGCGACGGAGCTTCCTCTGCCGACGCGAACGACGCAGAGTCTGCGAGCGATGCGGGCGACGCTGGCGACGCGTCCGAGGCGGAGGACGCAGACGACGCCGCCATGAACGACGAATCCGACAGCGAAACCGAAGACGCCAGCCCCGACGGGGCCGACGCCATGTACAGGTGCAGACCGCGC
>JBKQKP010000106.1:0-52449 GCA_052147435.1 Polyangiaceae bacterium
TGCAGACCGCGCCGCGCGGAGCGCGGACGCGCCGTCCTCACGAATCGCCAAGAATTCCCCGTGTGAGTCGTTGATGCCGGGGGGGGATTCGAAGCGTCCGTCCGAGCCGCCGCTGCAGAGGCCGACCACCCCTGCGCCGAGCCAGCGCATCGTTCCGCCCAGCCAGCGCCCCCCTCCGTCCAGCCAGCGCCCCCCTCCGCCCAGCCAGCGTGCTCCGTCGAGCGTTCGCCCCCCTCCCGCGACATCTTCGAGCGCCGTCCCGCGCGGCTCGGTGCGTCCGTCGGGCCTCGACCGCCCCTCGCGCGGCACTGACGCTCCATCGCGTCCCCCCGGCCGGATCTCGTTCCCATCGCTTCGCTTCGGAGCGATTGACTACGATCTGGCGAACGCCGCGAGGCGCGTGATCGAAGGGGCGCTCGGCGTGGTCCGGGGAGAGCGCGTCGTGCTCGTCGTCGATCGATCGCGCCGCGACGTCGGCACGGCTCTCCTCGAGGTGGCGCGCGACATCGGCGCAGATCCGATCGTCCACGAGATCGAGTCGCAGGGGGAGCGTCCGCTGCGCCAGCTCCCCGAGGCGATCCGCTCCGCGCTTGGGCGTGCGCAGGCGAGCCTCCTCAACATCGGCTTCGAGGACGGCGAGATCGCGATGCGCCACGAGCTCCTCGACGAGGTGAAGGCGCTCTCGCTCCGTCACGCACACATGATCGGCATCTCCCGAAAGTCGCTCATCGCGGGGTTCTCGGTCGACCACGCCCGAATCCTCGCCACGACGCGCGCCGTCCGCACCCGCCTCCGCCCCGACTCGCTCTTCCGAGTGAGGACCCAAGCGGGGACCGATCTCGAGGTACGCCTCGACGCGTCGATGCGGTGGGCCGAGCACGTGGGGGTCATTCGGCCGGGGAAGTGGGAGAACCTGCCGTCCGGAAAGCTGACGACGTCCCCGGCCTCCGTGAGAGGTGTCTTCGTGTGCGACGCCAGCGTCGGGGGGCAGTTCGGGCAGGGGGTCGGGCTCCTCGACAAGACGCCGGTGCGGGTCGAGCTCGACGGGACCATGTGCAGGAGCGTCCGGTGCTCGGATCGCTCGGTTCAACGCGAGGTCGAGTCGTTCCTCCAGCGCGAGCACAACCTGCTCCGCGTCGGGGCGATCAGCCTCGGTACGAACGTCGGCATCCTGTCCCCGACCGGCGAGATCGTCGCCGACCAGAACCTGCCGGGGCTTCACATCGTCTTCGGGTCCTCGGTAGCGGACCAGACCGGTGCGGGGTGGTCCACCCGCGCCCAGCTCCCCATGACGTGCGCCGGGTCCGATGTCGATCTCGACGGCGCGCCCCTTCTGCGCGCCGGCCGCTACATGGTTACATGAGCCGGTGTCCCCGCCCGTCGCAGACGCCCGCTTCGGCGTCCTCCTGAAAGTCGCGTACGACGGCACGGCCTACGCCGGCTGGGCGCCGCAGGTGGGCGCGCGGACCGTGCACCAGGCGGTCTCTGGCGCGATCATCGCGCTCGATCCGCGCGGCTCGCCGCCGCGAGGAACGAGCCGCACCGACGCCGGAGTTCACGCGGACGGCCAGCTCGCCGCGTTCGACGCGTCGCTCGTGATCCCGCCCCGCGGGTGGGTGCTCGCGCTCAATCAGCATCTCCCCGACGACGTGTGCGTGCGGAGCGCCAGGAGCGTCCCCGCCGAATTCAACCCGCGCTTCGCCGCGCGCGGGAAGAGATACAGGTACCGGGTCCTTTTGGACCGGATCCGCGACCCGCGCTGGACCAGCCGAGCCTGGCGCATCGGCTGGCCGGTCGACCTCGAGCGCGTCCGTCGCGCGGCGCGTCACTTCGAGGGGACGCACGACTTTGCCGCCTTCCGCTCGTCGCACGACGCGCGGAGAGATACGGTGAGGACGATGACGCGGGTTGAAGTCGAGCCTGGCGAAGATCCGCGCGTCGTCACCGTCGTGATCGAGGGGCAGGCGTTCCTCTACAACATGGTGCGGATCATGGTCGGTACGCTCTTCGACATCGCGCGCGGAAAGCTCGGAGACGACGCGGTCCTTCGCGCGCTCGAAGGAAAAGAGCGGCGACTCGCCGGAACGACGGCGCCGGCGCACGGGCTCACGCTCGAGAGCATCGACGTCGATCTCCCCGAAGGGGCGGGTGCACCGTGGCCGCTCTGAGCAAGACGAGTGACATCCTCGTGCGCGCCGCCGCGCCGGGCGAAGGGCGCGCCGTGGCCGGGCTCTGGCGCGAGCTGTGGGACGCGCACGAAGCGTGGGGAGGCTACCCGGGCTCGCACGACGACCGCGTCTACGCGCAGCTCGCCGGCCGACTCGAGGAGGACGCGCGCGTGCGGGCAGGGCAGCCGGTGCTCGGGCGGCACGTTCATCTGATCGCCACGTGGCGCGGCGAGGTCGCGGGGCAGGTCGAAGGGTGGTTCGAGCGGCACGGGATCGACGCGCAGACGCCGTACACGTGCGAAGTGCGCTCGCTCATCGTGCGCTCCACGCT
This sequence comes from Polyangiaceae bacterium, assembly GCA_052147435.1. Lineage (GTDB taxonomy): Bacteria > Myxococcota_A > Polyangia > Polyangiales > Polyangiaceae > JBKQKP01. The sequence continues at coordinate 2,500 of JBKQKP010000106.1, forward strand.
CCGGGCGTCCGGCGTCGGGCGCGCGCTCCTCGACGAGCTCGCGCAGACAGCGAGGCGGATGGGGCGGGGCTCGCAGGTGGTCCTCGCCGCGGAGGTCCTCGAGCCGAACCCTGCGCACACGTTCTACGCGAAGTGCGCCTACACGCCGGTCTCGTACAACCAGAGGATCGTCACGTCGCTCGGCGCCGCGGCGCCGATCAGCGGGCACGGAATGGCCGCCCGAATCGCCGACCCGCGCGACGCGCTCGCGATCGCGCTCCTCGAATCGACGCTCGCAGCACGGCGGCGCGCCTCGGGGGACATGCGCTTCGACCGGCCGCGCGCCGTCGACGCGACCGTCGTCGGGGGAATCGCGGCCCACCTCGGCAGGGCCAGCTCGGGAGAGCCGTCCGAGCTCGTCGCGGTCGACTCGCGCGGAGACCTGCGTGGATCGGCGACGCTCGCGGTCGCCCTGCTCGAGCCGCCGTTTCTCCCCGTGAAGCGCGCCATCCTGGGGCGTTTTGCCGTCGACCCGGCGTGCGATCCGACGGCGTGCGTCGCCGCGCTCGTCGCGCTCGGATCGCGCCTGGCGGCGTCGCGCGGAGCCCCGACGATGGAGCTCACGGATCTCACCCCTCCGGGCGCCGTGCTCTACGAAGCCGGGCTCCGGACGGGCGCGCGCCCCTGGTCGCGGGTCGTCGAGAAGACGGTCTGACGCGAGGAAACTTGCCTCCTGAACAGGTGGTGGGATTCTTCCCCCCGATGAGGACGATCGGAACGCTCGTAAAGGCAGTCGCGACCATGGCGCTCTTTGCGTCGACGGCGGCGGCGCAAGGGGCCCCCGCGGGGCAAGGCAAGGACACGTCGGCGCCGCGCCCAGCGCAGGTCGCGCAATCGCAGGCCGAGGCGCAGCGGCTCTCCGACGCCTTCGTCTTCGTGGCAGACCGCGTCGGCCCCAGCGTCGTTCAGATCGACGTCACCGAGCGAGACGAGCGACAAGACCAGCCTCTCATTCGCTTGCTGGGCGGCACGGGTGACTCGCCGATCGCGCGCGGGACCGGCTCCGGCGTCGTCCTCAGCTCCGACGGCGCCATCCTCACGAACAACCACGTCATCGAAGCGGCGCTCACGATCAGCGTTCACCTGCGCGACGGGCGGGTGCTCCCCGGACGGCTCCTCGGGCGCGATCCGGAGACGGACCTCGCGGTCGTGAAGGTCGACGCCACCGGGCTCGTGCCGGCGAAGTTCGCCGACTCGGACGCCGCGCGCGTCGGCGAGTGGGTGGTCGCGATCGGCTCCCCTCTCGGCTTCAGCTACACGGTGACGGCGGGGATCCTCAGCGCGAAGGGGCGGGGCCTCAACGCAAACGCGATCGAGGATTTTCTCCAGACCGACGCCAGCATCAACCCGGGGAACTCCGGCGGCCCGCTCTGCGATCTCGACGGCAAGGTGCTCGGCATCAACACGCTCATCGTCGGCGCGCGCAGCGGCGGGGAGCACATCGGCTTCGCCGTGGCGTCGAACATGGCGCGCCGCGTGGCCGAGCAGATCCAGAAGACGGGGCACGTCGAGCGCGCGACGATGGGGGTGAGCGTGCAAGAGGTGACGCCGGAGCTCGCATCGGCGATGAGGCTGAGCTCGGCGTCGGGGGCGCTCGTGAACTACGTGGCCGAAGGGGGGCCCGGAGCGAGGGCGAACCTTCGCGCGGGTGACGTCATCGCCGCGATGGGGGGACAGCCCGTCCACGACGGACGCGATCTCGTGCGCGGCGTCCTCGCCCACGACCCCGGGCAGACGGTTCTCCTCGAGATCGTTCGTGACGGAAAGCACTACGGAACGAACGTGACGCTCGGGACGCGCCACGAGGAGCCGATCGAGCAGGTCCCCGTCCAAATGCAGGGGACTCCGCATCCCGGCCTCGGAATGAGCGTACGCGACATCTCGGCGGCGCAGGCAGAGCAGGTCGGCGTCGGCACGCGCGGCCAGGGGGCCACGGTCATCATCGACGTGACGCCGGGCTCGGCGGCGGACCGCGCTGGGCTCAAGAAGGGGGACCTCATCGTCGAGGCCGATGGGAGGGTCGCGCCGACGTCAGCGGACGTGCAGCAAGCGGCCGCGGATGGGGAAATCGTCGTCCGCGTGCAGCGGCGTGGCCAGTCCTTCTACGCAGCTCTGCACAAGTAAGCCGACCCAGCCGAACCAGGAGCGGAGGTTGACGCGCGCAGGCGAGCACGCGATATGCCTTCGCATGCTCGAAATCCGCCAGGTCCCGATGGGGGGGGACGTCCGCGATTTCCTCGATGTCGTCTCGTACATCTACAAGGGGGATCCGTCGTTCATCCGTCCGCTCGACCAGGACATCAAGGATCGTCTGAACCCGAAGAAGAACCCCCTCTTCGAGCACGCCGAGGGGACGATCTTCCTCGCCTACCGAAACGGAAAGTGCGTCGGCCGCATCACGGCGACGATCGACCGCGAGCACCTGGCCCGCCACAAGGACGCGACCGGCTTCTGGGGTTTCTTCGACACGGTGGACGACGCCGAGGTCGCGCGAGAGCTCCTCGGGCGCGCGGAGTCGTGGCTCCGCGGCAAGGGGATGGAGCGCGCGCGCGGGCCGATCTCGATGTCGATCAACGAGGAGCTCGGGTGCCTCGTCGAAGGGTTCGACACGCCGCCGGTGTTCATGAACCCGCACCATCACCCGTATCAGGGGGGGCTCATCGAGCAGGCCGGATACCAGAAGCTGAAGGATTTTTTCGGGTGGCACTACGTCGTCGGCGAGCTGAACGCGCGCGCCAAGCGGGGGCACGACGAGATCTCCGCGCTGGCCGAGGTGAAGAGCCGCACCGTGAGCATGAAGGAAGTCGAGCGCGACGTCGGGATCATCGTCGACGTGTTCAACGACGCGTGGGCCGACAACTGGGGGTTCGTCCCCGCCACGAAGAACGAGGTCCGCAAGATGGCCTCCGACTTCAAGCTGATCCTCGAGCCACAGCTCACGCGCATCGTGACGATCGACGGCGAGCCGGCGGCGGTCGCGGTGGCGCTCCCGAACTTGAACGAGCTGGCGCGCGACCTCGACGGGAAGCTCTTCCCGATTGGCCTCTTCAAGCTTCTCTACCGGCTCAAGATCCAGGGGCCGAAGAGCGCGCGGCTCCTCATCTTGGGCATCCGGAAGAAATTCCGGAACGTGAGAAAGTACGCGGGGCTCTCGGCGTTCCTCTACGCGGAGCTGAACGAGACCGGGAAGAAGCTCGGGATCGAGTGGGGTGAGCTCGGCTGGACGCTCGAGGACAACGGGCCCGTCAACGCGGGGATCCGGATGATGGGGGCGAAGCCGTACAAGAAGTACCGCGTGTTCGACAAGGCGCTCGCCTCGAGCTGACGCGACTCAGCGTGAAGGCAGCCCGCTCTCTTCGAGCGCGAAGATCGTCGCCCCGTTCGCGCGCGACGTGAACACCGGCTTCAGCACCTCGGGGTGGGCCTCGGCGAACTGGATCATCCCGTTCGTGTGGTGCACGGCCACCAGGCGCACGCCCCGGTCCCAGAAGCGGCGCAGGATCGGGAGCGTCTCGGGGGAGCGCTCCGCGTCGTCGTGGAGCACCCAGACGTCGTGGAAGAGATCCGGGTACGGGTAGATGAAGTAGCGACTGAGCGCCTGCACGCAGACGACGCGCGAGTACTCCCAGCGGAGCATGCAGTAGTCCGCCTCGGCGATGTTGAGGATGGGGCGATCGCCGTTCGCCTCGAGGATCGGGAGCGCGCCGCGGTACTGGCTCGTGGGCAAGTGGGTCGCGATGAGCGGGAGCGTCTCGTCGCCGTGGAAGGCGAGGGCGGCGACGAGTGTGAGGGAAGCGATCGCCGCGACGAGGCGCGAAGGGGCCCGGCGGGGTGCGAGCACGGCGAAGAGGGCGAAGGCCATCGGCACGGAGTACTCGCGCGTCCGCATCGCCTGGGCCGTGAGGACGACGCCGGCGAGCGCCATCCCCGTGAGGACGATCGCGTCGCGTCCGACGGTGGCGCGGCGCGCGACGACGTAGGCGACCGCAATGGCGAGCGCCGCCGCGAGCAGGAGCCACTCGGGGTGCGCGAAGAACACCTTCGCGGGGAAGCCGTGGAACTCGGCGATCTCCTGGTCGTCGTAGAGGTGCTTCGTATCGCGCCCCATTTCGCCGACGTGCAGCGCGAAGAAGCGCCACGGCGAGGCGCGCGCGTCCATGTACGGATTCACCGTGAGCCCGAGCGCGGCTCCGACCGCGGTGATCGCCGGTTCGAAGATCTGGCCCGGTGAAAGCTCGGAGCGGCGGAGCAGGAAGAGCGCGAGGATCCCGCCGACGTGAAACGGCAAGAGGACGATCCCGCCGTTGTAGCTGAGGAGAGCGACGTACGAGATCCCGAGCAACCACCATCGCCGTCGCCGCGCTCGCTCTTCGAAGAACGCGACGTGCGCCAGCGCGAAGAGGAGCGGGAGGATCAGCTGCCCGCCGCGGAGCTGGAGGTAGCGCCAGTCTTGCGTCGAGAAGCACGCCGGCGCGAGAGCCCACGCCCAGGCGTAAACGACGCCGCGCGCCTGAAGAAACAGATACGCCGACGCGAAGATCGCTGCGAAAAGGACGACCGTGGCGATCTTCATCCCGAGCTCGGCGTCGCGCAGGAGGGCGAACGGCGCGAGGAGCACGTGGTAGCCCCAGTAGTGGTCCACCGGCATGTCGCGGAGCACCGTGAACGGCAGGCCGCGCGCGACGTCGGGGACGAGAGTGCCGCCCGCGATGTCTCGGGCGACGGAGAAGTGGTAGTGGCTGTCGGCCGACGGCTGGTGGTCGGGCGACATGGCCAGGAGCGTGGCCGCGTAGACGCCGCTCACGGCGCAGACGGCGAGAGCCGTGAGCGCTACTCGCGCCGTTCGCGAGGCGCCCTGGACCCCAGTGGGCGCCGGCGGCGACTGGGCGTGCGGCGCGTCCACGGGGCGAGTCTACGCGACTCGTCGCTGACGATCCGCCGACGATCACCTAGGCTCCCGCGGTGGGCCCCTGCAGACGCGTTCTCCTCGCCGCGTGCGTCTCCCTCGCGGCTTGCCGGCAGTCGCCGCCAGCGCCCGAGCGGCCCCCCTGGCCGGAGCTTCCGCGAACGGCGGAAGCCGCTGCAGCCCTCATCGACTCCCGGACCGTGAGAAGGGAGCCCGACCTCGCGAGCGCGGATCTCTCTGCCGACGCCCTACTCGCCCGTGCGTCGGCGCACGGCTGGGGCACGCTCGTCACGGGCGAGGGGGAGATCGTCGCGTGGCTTCAGTCGTTCCTCGACGGTGCGACCCGGAGCGGACGAGCCACCTACGTTCTCTGGGGCACCTACCACGACGCTCCCGGTCAGGTGGAGGCGTTCGAGCGCGTGATCGGCCCCGGGGGGCTCCGCGGGCTCACGCTCGTCGCAGCGGAGCAGTTCCGCGCCGACGGCGACTGGCGCGGCGCACCGAAAGAGGCAGAGCGCGGGGACGACCTCGAGCTCGCGTCGTACGTCGAGCGTGGCGATCTCGCGGCGTTCGACGAGCTCTCGCGGCGACAGAGCGCGGGCGACTACGCGGCGTGGAAGTTCGGCTACGAGCGAACGATGACGGACCTGCTCGTCACGGCGAGGGCCGTCGCTTCGTCGCATGAAGCAGGGCAACCGGGCCTACGGTTCGCGGGCTGCGACATGCCCGCGCCCGTCGCGGAGATGTTGAAGGGGCTCCCGGACGACGCCCTCCTCCGCCTGCGCGAGCTTCACTGCCTTTCGTCGCTCCCCGCGCCGTCGTCGCGCGTCCGCGCGGCGATGCTCTGGGGCCAGGAGCACGTTCGGCCGGGCGCATTACGGCGATTCCTCCCGCCAGACGCTGCGGTCCTCTCCGTCTACGTCTTCGGTTATCGCTCGGCGCCGGAGAGCGCGGAGTCGGGGCTGCGCGCCAAGCTCGCCCTCGCGGACCCGGTCTTGATCCCCCTCGACGGCACGCCTGGCCAGCGGCCAGAGCACGTCGCGCTCCTCTATCCCGACGCCGCGCTGGGAGCCTCGGTCGATCGCGTGCGGGATCGCTCGGTCCCTGCCGAAGCACGGGCTCCTGGGCTCTATGTGCGTGCGTCGGGCGGCGGGCACTTCACGATCGGCGAGCGCACGTTCCCGATCGCCGAGGGACAGGAGCTCCACGTCGACGTCGCGAACGACGAGCGGACCTTCTCGCTCGAGACGGCGAGTGTGCGCTTCGTCGGCAGCGTTCGCGTCCCTCGCGGAGGCGAGCTCGCGCTCGGGTTCTCGCCGGGCGAGCGCTCGATGACTCTGGTCGAGCACGGGAGCGCCAGTACGCGGGCTCCTCGCCCCTAGTTTCCCCCCGCCCCAACTCGCGCTAAGACCCCGCTCCCACCGGCGCAAAACGGAGCAAACTCTTCATGAAGGTTCTCGTCACGGGCGCGAGCGGCTTCCTCGGAAGCCATGTCGCCGAGCAGCTCACGCGCGGAGGGCACGACGTCCGCGCCCTGGTGCGAAAGAGCAGTAACCGCGATTTCCTCGAGCGGCTCGACCGGATCGAGTTTGCCTACGGCGGGGTCGAGGACGCCGAGAAGGTCGCCGAGGCAGTGAAGGGGGTCGACGCGATCATCCACTCCGCGGGCCTCGTGAAGGCGCGCTCCGCCGACGAGTTCCGCAAGACGAACGTGGAGGGGACGCGCAACCTGATCGAGGCCGCGAAGACGCACGCCCCGAAGCTTCGCCGTTTCGTCTTCGTCTCGAGCCTCACCGCCGCCGGACCGTCTCTCGACGGCATCCCGCTCGAGAAAGACGGCGCCGGCCCCGTGACCCACTACGGAAGGTCGAAGCTCGACGCGGAGCGGGTCGTCCTCGCGGCGAAGGATTCCATCCCGGTCACCGTCCTCCGCCCCGCGATCATCTACGGGCCGCGCGACCACGAAATCCTCGTCTTCTTCAAGTCGGTGAAGAAAGGCGTCCTCCCCACGGTAGGGAAAGGGGACTCGACGATGAGCATGGTCTTCGGGTCGGACTGCGCCGAGGCCTGCGTGAAGGCCATCACGGCCGACGTCCCGAGCGGGTCCGTCTACTTCGTCGACGACGGGGAGCCGTATCCCTTCCAGACGATGGTCGAGGGGATCGAGGAGGCGCTCGGCAAGAAGGCGTTCCTCCGCTTCCCCCTCCCCATGCCGGTCATCTGGCTGGCGGCCGTCTCGAGCGAGCTGTACGGCAAGCTCTCGAACAAGGCCGTCATGCTCAATCGCGACAAGATCAACGAGATCCGCCAGCCCCACTGGGTCTGCAGCTCCGCGCGCACGCGGAAGGACCTCGACTGGGAGCCGCGCGTCTCCCTCCGCGAGGGGACGGCGATCACGGCCCGCTGGTACGAGGACAACGGCTGGCTTTGAGCCCCCCGCACTGAACGCTTGCTCCCACCGGGCGGGGCATACTCCCTGGTCTCCGCGGGTTTGCGCTGAAGGACGAGCGGCACTACGTTCCGCCGTCACGCACACTTATCCCTCGCCTCCCCCTCGCTCTGCGAATCACCCCGAAATGCGGACCGTCCGTTCATGATCACCTGGGCCCTGAAGAAGATCCTCGGCACCTCGCACGAGCGCGAGATCAAGCGCCTCCGTCCGCGCGTCGAGGCGATCAACGCCCTCGAGCCGACCATCTCCAAGCTGAGCGATGCCGAGCTGAAGGGGAAGACCGCCGAGTTCAAGCAGAAGCTCGAGAACGGCGCGTCGCTCGACGACATCCTCCCCGAGGCCTTCGCCGTCTGCCGCGAGGGGGGGAAGCGCGTCCTCAAGATGAGGCACTACGACGTGCAGCTTATCGGCGGGATGGTCCTTCACAAAGGGTCGATCGCCGAAATGCGCACGGGTGAAGGGAAGACCCTCGTGGCGACCCTCCCCTGCTACCTGAACGCGCTCGAAGGCAAGGGCGTTCACGTCGTCACGGTGAACGACTACCTCGCCAAGCGCGACGCGGAGTGGATGGGGCGCCTCTACGGCTTCCTCGGGCTCTCGACGGGCACCGTCGTCCACTCGCAGGGCGAGTACGAGAAAAAGGCCGCGTACCGGTCGGACATCACGTACGGCCAGAACAACGAGTTCGGCTTCGACTACCTGCGCGACAACATGAAGTTCAGCGCGCTCGACTACGCGCAGCGCGAGCTCAACTACGCGATCGTGGACGAGGTCGACTCGATCCTCGTCGACGAGGCGCGGACGCCCCTCATCATCAGCGGCCAGGGGGAGCCCTCCTCGCACAAGTACCGCCAGATCAACGAGGTCATCCCGCGCCTCCGGAAGGACGAGCACTACGTCGTCGACGAGAAGCAGCATTCGGTGACGTTGACCGACGACGGCGTCGACGCCGCGCAGAAGCTGATGGGGATCAGCAACCTGTATGACCCCGTCAACCTCGAGTCCCTCCATATTCTCAACCAATGTCTGCGCGCGCACTCGCTCTACAAGCGCGACGTGAGCTACCTCGTCGCCGAGGACGGGAAGGTCCTCATCATCGACGAGTTCACCGGGCGCGTGCTCCCCGGGCGGCGCTGGAGCGACGGCCTCCACCAGGCAGTCGAGGCGAAGGAGAACGTGCGGATCCAGGAAGAGACCCGCACGATGGCGACGATCACCTTCCAGAACCTCTTCCGCCTCTACAAGAAGCTCTCCGGAATGACCGGCACGGCGGACACCGAGGCCGAGGAGTTCCACGCGACGTACAAGCTGAACGTCACCGTCATCCCGACGAACAAGCCCATCATGCGGGCCGACTACGAGGACCTCGTCTACAAGACCGAGAAGGAGAAGTTCACCGCTCTCGTCGGCGAGATCATGGAGTACCACGAGAAGGGGAACCCAGTCCTTGTCGGGACGACCAGCGTCGAGAAGAGCTCGGCGATCGCGCGCATCTTGAAGGTCAAGAAGGTGCCGCACGCGGTTTTGAACGCGAAGCAGCACGAGAAGGAAGCGTTCGTCGTCGCGCAAGCGGGGCGTAAGGGGGCGATCACGGTTTCTACGAACATGGCCGGACGCGGAACGGACATCATCCTCGGCGGCAACCCCGAGATGCTCGCGCGTCTCGAGTTCAAAGAGCAGAGCCGTGACGAGAAGGCCGAGCCCGAGGAGTTCCAGAAGACGATCGAGAAGTACGAAGCCGCGTGCAAGAAGGAGGGGGAGGAAGTGAAGGCCGTCGGGGGCCTCCACATCGTCGGCACCGAGCGGCACGAGTCGCGGCGGATCGACAACCAGCTCCGCGGGCGCGCAGGACGGCAGGGGGACCCTGGCTCATCGCGCTTCTACTTGTCGCTCGAGGACGACTTGATGCGCATCTTCGCGGGCGACCGCGTGAAGTCGCTCATGGAGCGGATGGGTATGCCGGACGACGAGCCGATCGAGCACCCGTGGGTGACCAAATCGATCGGCGACGCGCAGGGGAAGGTCGAGGGGCGCAACTTCGACATCCGGAAGAACCTCCTCGAGTACGACGACGTGATGAGCGAGCAACGCAAGACGGTCTACAAGATCCGCCAGCAGCTCCTCCTCGGCATCTACACGCCGGAGCACATCGACGACGACGGCAAGCCCACCGGCAAGATGCGCGAGATCAAGGCGCTGCCCAGGCTCGTCGACGAGGTGAAGTCGGCCGTCGAGCAGATGATCGTCCACTACGGCACGCCGCTCACGGCGCCGGTGCCGGGCGAGGCCCCTCCGCCGCGGCCGACGAAGGTCGACGACGTGAAGGAGCTCTACTCGCTCGATTCGCTCCGCGAGGACATCTACAAGTTCTGGGGCTACAAGATCGACTTCAAGGAGAGCGAGGCCAAGGAACCGAAGAAGGTCTACGAGCGCCTTCTCACCGAGATCTCGCAGTCGCTCACCGAGCAGCGCGAGCGCCTGCTGGACCTCGTGGACGGCATCCTGGGCGCGATCGTCGAAGAGACCTGCCCGCAGAGCAAGCCGCCGGAGGACTGGGACTGGAAGGGGATCCGCGACGGGTTCTTCGAGCACTTCGGCGTAAAGCCCACCGACTTCGAGTCGACGACCGACGCGGAGGAGGTCGCGCACCGGCTGTACGTCCAGGCCGAGAAGGCGGTCTCCGACAAGGAGAAGGAGCTCGGGACCGAGCTCCTCCTGCGGATCTTCCGTCACTTCTACCTCGAGGAGATCGACCGCGAGTGGGTCGAGCACCTCACGAACATGGAGCACCTGCGCGACGGGATCGGCCTCCGCGGTTACGGCCAGAAGGACCCGAAGCAGGAGTACAAGAAGGAGGGCTACGACATCTTCATCACCATGATGGCCGCGACGAGCAGCAACGTGGCGACGAAGATCTTCAAGGTGAAGGTCCAGAAGGAGACCGAGATCGAGCGCATCGAGCGCGAGGACGCCGCCCGCCACCAGCAACAGGAGCGCGCGCTTCAGATGCGTCACGGCTCCGTGGTGGACGGCGCCGAAGAGCAGCCCGAGCAAGCGGCGCAGCCCTCTCGGCGGCCGCAGCCCCGATCGCTCCCCCCGCAGGCGCCCGTGCGGCGTGAGGGGCCGAAGATCGGCCGAAACGATCCGTGCCCGTGCGGGAGCGGACAGAAGTTCAAGAAGTGCCACGGCGCCGCGCTCGAAGAAGAAGGGGCCAGCGACGCAGACGACGCGAGCCCGTAGACGTGGCCAAGATCGAAACGTCGAGGGGGTACCCGTTCGAGCACGGGGGGCCGGAGCGGGTGGAGCTCCGCTGGGGAGCCTCGTTCCGCGAGGTGCGCGTCCTCTTCGACGGCACGGAGGTGGCGGTCGTCGAGCGGAGCAAGATCCCGCGCGAAGGGGCGTCGGTCCCCCTCCCCGACGGGTCCGTCCTCTCGCTCCGGCTCCGCGGCGTGCTCGGAATCGAGCTCCTTCGCGACGGGACGCACCTCCCCGGGAGCGACCTCGAGCCGCGGAAGCTCCTCCGGAACGCGGCGATCCTGATGGTCCTCGCGGCGGCCGCCGACGGCGTCCTCGACGGGGTGATCGGGCACCGCTTGGTCGAGAACGCGCGACTGACGGCGGCGCCGGTCCCGCACGCGCTGACGATCGCCCTGGCGCTCGACGCGGCGCTGCTCGTCCTCGCGATCCCGACCGCGCTCGGCTCGCGGATCCCGCTCGCGTTGGGGATCGTGGCGTTCGCGTCGCGGTTCGGGCTAGGCGTCGAGCGGTCGTCGTGGACGTTGATCTACGGGCTTTGCACGACCTGGCTGCTGGCGACGTACTTTTTTGGAACCTTCAAGCGCCGAATCGCAGCCTGAAAGGGTTGGCGGGGCTCTTTTTTGGTACAGTCCCGCCCCATGCGAACCGCTCGTCTCCTCGGCCCACTTCTCACTGCCTGCGCCCTCGCGTGCGCCTCCACATCGCTCGTCGCCTGCGGCGGCGGGAGCGCGACCGCGGCGAACATCAAGGCGGCCGACATGCCCGCCGGCGAGACATGGACGGGGGTCTACTTTCACCCCGTGTACGGCTACCTCCACATGGTCGCGAACGAGAACAACGTCGTCGGCAAGTGGAAGCGCGCCGACCAGAGCGCGTGGGGCGAGCTCTCCGGAGTCTCGACGGGGAACGTGCTGCACTTCCACTGGAAGGAGCACAAGTACGGGCTCGTCGGGCCGGCCGCGGAGTCGCAGGGGAAGGGGTACTTCATCTACAAGGTCGGCGGAGAGAAAATCCCCGAGCTCGACGGCCAGTTCGGGATGGACAACGACGAGACGGGGGCCGACTGGCACAACGTGAAGCAGGTTCGCATGAACCCCGATCTCAACTCGATCAAGGGGGACAGCACGGCGGCTCCGCCGGCGTCGAAGGATTCGTGGCAGTAGGCACGACCTTCCCCCCTCAACCCCACCCCGCTGGCCCCCCGCCCCGCAGGCAGCGCGGGGGGAACGTGAGCTAGAGAACAGCAGTCCAATGCAGGAAGCAGAGCGCGGTTTACAGTTCGTCGAGCTCCCGATCTTCGAGCGGGGCTCGCCTGGGCGGACGGGGCTTTCGCTCGCGCCGCTCGATGTGCCGGCGGTCGATCCCGCGAGCGTGCTCGGGGGGCTCGCGCGCAAGGATGCGGCCGGGTTGCCCGAGGTGAGCGAGCCCGAGGTGGTGAGGCACTTCGTGCGCCTCTCGCAGATGAACTTCGCGATCGACTCGCAGTTCTATCCGCTCGGCTCGTGCACGATGAAGTTCAACCCGAAGGTGAACGAGTGGGCCGCGCGCCTCCCCGGGTTCGCGCGCCTCCATCCGTACGCGCCGGAAGATCTGATGCAGGGGGCGCTCGAGCTGATGACGCGGCTCGAGAAGGCGCTCGCCGAGATCGTCGGGATGGACGCCGTCTCGCTCCAGCCGGCCGCGGGGGCCCAGGGGGAGCTCACCGGGTTGATGATGATCCGCTCGTACCACGCCGAGAAGGGGCGCTCGCCGAAGCGGGTGCTCATTCCCGACACGGCGCACGGGACGAATCCGGCGTCGTGCACGCTGAACGGGCTCGTCGCCGTGCCGTTCCCTGGAGGGGAAGACGGCATCGTGCATCCCGAGCAGATCGCCGGGCTCCTCGACGACGACACCGCCGCGATCATGATCACGAACCCCAACACGCTGGGGCTCTTCGAGACGCACCTCCCCACGGTGGCCAAGATGGTCCACGACAAGGGGGGCCTCGTGTACGGCGACGGCGCGAACCTGAACGCGCTCATGGGGCGCGCGCGGCCGGGCGATCTCGGAATCGACATCATGCAGTTCAACCTGCACAAGACGTTCACGACGCCGCACGGCGGCGGCGGACCGGGGTGCGGGCCGGTGGCTTTCAAGCGGAGCCTCGAGCCGTTCCAGCCGCGCCCGACGGTGCGCTACGCGGACGGGAAGTACTCGCTCGACTACGAGCGGCCGAAGAGCGTGGGGCGGGTGCGGAGCTTCCTCGGCAACTTCGGGATGATGGTGCGCGCGTATGCGTACATCCGGGAGATGGGGCCCGAGGGGCTGAAGATGGCGACCGACCTCGCCGTCCTGAACGCGAACTACGTCCGCGCGCGGATCGGCGAGTGGTACCCGCCGGCGTTCGACAGGACGTGCATGCACGAGGTGATCGTGAGCGACAAGCGGCTCCAGAAGGAGACCGGCATCAAGACGCTCGACGTCGCCAAGCGGCTCATCGACTACGGGCATCACCCGCCGACGGTGTACTTCCCGCTCGTCGTGGCCGGCGCGATGATGATCGAGCCGACCGAGACGGAGTCGAAGGAGACGATCGATTTGTTCATCGAGGCGATGCAGGCGATCGCGAAAGAGGCGCAGGAGAAGCCGGAGCTGATCCACGCGGCGCCGCAGACGACGAGGCTCGGACGGCTGGACGAGGCGCGGGCGGCGAGGAAGCCGGTGCTGCGGTGGAGGCCGACGCAGGCGAGTTGACCCCCGCCAATTGGCGCCCCATACTTAGCCAAATGGCAGCCCATGCCACCCCTCCCCCCAGCTCACTCGACGCCGTCGTCGCCCTCCTCGGCGGCAAGGCAGTCTTTCGCCGTACGCCGCGCTCTCGCCTCGAGCTGATCCCGATGGTCCGCGAAGGGCTGCCGTACGCCGCGCTGGAGGCGATCGGCGCCTACCTGGAGCTGTCGATCGAATCCACGGCGAAGTCGCTCGGCCTCTCGTCTCGCACGCTCGTGCGCCGCAAGGAGACGGGGCAGCTCGATGCGCTCGAGTCCGAGCGGGTCCTTCGCCTGGCCGAGGTCGCCGCGCGCACGGTCGAAGTGTTCGGCAACGAGGAGAACGCACGCCACTGGCTCGCGGAAGGGAATCGCGCGCTGGGAGGCGCGAAACCCCTCGACATGCTCGACACCGACGTCGGCGCCGATGCCGTACGTGACGTGCTCGGCAGGATCGAGCACGGCGTCTTCAGTTGATCGCCTACCGCCTCTGCCGTCGGCCGTTCGTGGCGCTCGACGGCGAAGGGGCACGGCTCTACGGCGGCCGCTGGAACCCGAAGGGGGTGCCGATGGTCTACGCGGCGAGCACGCTCTCGCTCGCCGCGCTGGAGTGCCTCGTTCACTTCTCGCCGAACGCGCTCCCCACCAACTACGTGGCAGTGACGATCGACGTGCCCGAGTCCGTTCGCGTGGAGACCTGGACGCCGGCGAAGCTGCCGAAGGACTGGGGGACCACGCCGGCGCCGGCGGCTCTTCAGGAGCTCGGTGCGCGGTGGGTGCGAGAGGGGCGGACGGCGGTTCTGCTCGTGCCGTCGGCCGTCATACCGAGCGAGAGGGTCGTGCTGATCAACCCGCGTCATGCGGACGCGGGGGTGATTCGACGGAGGAAGACGGCGGCGTTCAGCTTCGACAAGAGGCTGACGAGCTAACCCCACCCCCCCGGCCCCCCGCTTCTTCTCGCGACGGCGGATCGCCGGCCAGAGACACTGCGCTACGCTCCCCTCTCCGCATGCCCGTCCCCACCGCTCTCGCGAAGGACCCCGCCATCGCCGGCCCCCTGGGCACCCTCGCCCTGAGCGTCGTCCGCCCCGCGGTCCCGATGATGATCGTCCGCGCGATCCGCTGGTACCGCGACCTCGCGCGCCTCGGCCTCCACGCTCCACTCTTCCTCGTTCACGACCTCGGCCTCCTCTACGCGGCGCCGAAAGAGCAGCTCCACATGGGCACGCGCGCCGTCCTCGACGGGCTCGTCGCGAAAAGCCCCGGGCTCCGCGAGCTCATGCAGGCGTACCTCGCGGTCGTCTCCGAGATCGGCGAGAGCGAGGCGAGCGTCCGCGCGCGGTCGCTTCGACTCACCGACGACCTCGTGGTCGTCGTCCTCGCGCGCGTCATCGGCGCGATCGTCGAGAACGCCGCGGCCAAGGCCCCCTACCCGCCCGACGTCCCCTACGACCCCGAGCTCGTGCGCGATCTCGACCCGCAGCTCCCCGCGCTCTACGCCGCGGTCCCGCGCACCTTCGAGCGCTCGACGCTCGAGGCCGTCGCCAAGACGCGCCTGCACGTCCTCACCCTCGCCGACGCCCTCGACATCGACACGCTGCGCCTCCTCGGCATGCTCGGCCCCGAGTCCGGGGCGGCGAGCGCGCTCGCGCAGGTCGATCTCCTCGCGGCGATCAGCTCTCCCGAGGCGAACGACATCGTCAACTTCTCCCTCGAGCTCTTGCCGAGCGTCCTCGAGACGCGCCGCACACGCGCGACCGGCACGCAGGCGGTCGAGGGGTACGCGGGGATCGGCGGAAAAGGATCGCTCGACTCGATGGTCCTCACCGAGCTCGCGTGGGACGACGACGAGTTCGCGCGCCGCCTCGCCGAAGGGGAGCTCCTCTTCTACACGCGCGAGCAGGCGCCCGAAGAAGCGCGCCGCCTCCACTACGTGCTCATCGACGCGTCGGCCTCGATGCGCGGCGATCGCCAGGTCTTCGCGCGCGGGCTCGCGATCGCCCTCGGGAAGAAGCTGCAGCTCGCGGGGGAAGAGGTCTGGTTCCGGTTCTTCGACTCGCGCCTCTACGACGTCCAGCGCGCGCGCGAGCGGCAGCTCCCTGCCGCGTACCTCCTCGGCTTCAAGGGGGAGCGGGGGCGGAACCCGGCGCGCGTCTTCACGCAGCTCGCCACGGAGCTTGCGCTCGTGCGGTCGCGCGAGCAGCGGGACCTCGTTGTCCACCTCGTCACACACGCGGCGCTGCACGTCCCGCGGCCGCTCGTCGTCGAGCTGCGCCGCCAAGCGCACCTCTTCGGGGTGTTCATCCTACCGAGCGGCGGAAAGCTCGACCTCGACTATCTCGATCTGCTCGATGGGCATGCCGTCGTGGATCACGCAACGCTCCAGCAGAAAGGAGCCCGCGCGGCAGCGGCGACGCGGATCGTGGCCGATGCGTCGAAGCTGGCGGAGCCGCCGCCGCCGACCTCCCGAAGAAAGTCCGTCGCGCCTCCGCGCGCTTCGGCATAAAATGATCGATCGGGGAGAGCTTCCGATGCGAACGCCTGCCTTCGGCTTCTTCATGCTTCTCGGATTCGTCGGTGCCGTCGCCGCCAACGGGACGATCGGATGCACCTACACGGCGAGCGGACAGGGCGCCGACGCGGCCGCGTCGACGACGCAGGGACCGCCAGGCGACGAGGACTCGGGCACCGGCGTTTCGACCGGCGGGGAAGACTCGAGCACCTCGCTCCCCCCGGGGGACGACGGGAGCATCGGCCACTCTCCGGGGGAGGACTCTTCCACCGGCTCCCCTTGCGGGCAGAGCCCGCAGCCGCGCGGAGGGACGGCGATCGCCTACGACTCCGTGCGGGGAGTGACGGTTCTCTTCGGCGGTTGCCAGGGGACCAACTGCAACAGCGGCCCGTACCTCGGTGACACCTGGGAGTGGAACGGGACCAGCTGGTCGGAGGTGGCGACAGGGAACGGCCCCTCCGCCCGAGCGACTGGTTCGATGGTCTTCGACCAAGCGAACGACGTCACTGTGTTCTTCGGTGGGGGGATCAACAGCAACGAGACCGACTACAACGACACGTGGACCTGGAACGGAAAGACGTGGAACGAGGTCGTTCCCAATGGCGCCGCCGGATCGCCCCCGGCGCGGAACGGCGCCGGAATGGTGTGGGACACCTCGCAGAACGTCGCCGTCCTCTTCGGCGGAAACGTCACCGGCTTCGAGCAGCTGAGCGACACGTGGGAGTGGAACGGCGACTCGTGGAGCAACGTGACCCCGAGCAGTGGCCCTGCGGCGCGGTGCTACTTCCCGATGATCTACGATCAGACCAATTCGGTCGTCATGCTTTGGGGCGGATGCTCGAGCAGCGGCTGCAGCGATCCGCTGAGCGATACGTGGACATGGAACGGGTCGACGTGGACGGAGCGTTCGGGAGGAGGGGGCGGCCAGGCTCCGCAGCCCGGCGCGCCGGGCATTTTCTCGATGGCCTACAACGCGTCAACGAGCCAGGGGATCCTGTACGGAGCGAGTCCAGCGAGCTCGACCTGGGGATGGAACGGTGTCTGGACGGAGTTCCCTCCCAGCGGGGGGAGCCCGCCGGCCACCAACGGAGTGCTGGCGTACGACTCGCAGCGCAACGTCGTCGTCTACTTCGGGGGGGCGACCGCGACCGGGACCCCGCTGGCGCAAACGTGGGAATGGAGCGGGAACAGCTGGCAGAACCTCACCCCCCCGGCGTGCCCGTAGTCGCTGGGAGCGTCGTCGCGTAGTCTCGCTGAGGGGAGGTTGTCTTGCGAAAACCCGCCTTCGTTCTCGTCGCGACCCTCGGATTCGTCGGTGCGCTCGCCGCCAACGGGGCGACGGGGTGCACCTATACCGCGAGCGGGCAAGGGGCCGACGCTGCACCTTCGACGACGAGCGGCGGATCGTCGGGGGGCTCGAGTGGGGGGAGCAGCGGCGGTTCGAGCGGCGGGAGTAGCGGCAGCTCGAGTGGGGGCTTCTCCTCCCCGGCCGGCACGTTCTTGGGCTGCTGGGCCGACGAAAACAACCGCGACCTGAACGGCGCGTCGGAGCCCGGGGCGAACCCGTCGATGTCTCCGAGCGCTTGCGTCACCTTTTGCCAGCAGCAGTCACCGCCCTATGCGTTCGCGGGGGTCCAGGACGGAGACCAGTGCTTCTGCGGCAACTCGTACGGATCGTATGGATCGTCTTGCAGCTGCAATATGCCGTGCGAGGGCTACCCGTCGCTGACGTGCGGGGGAAACTATGCGAACGACGTCTACGCCACAGGTGCGGGAGGGGGTAGTTCTCAGACGACATCCGGGGCGCCGTGCGGGAACGGCAGCGGCGCGCCGACCGGGAGCAGCGGCGGATCGTCGTCGGGCGGGACCAGTAGCGGCGCGTCGTCTGGCAGCGGAAGCAGCAGCAGCGGGTCGTCGTCGGGCGGGACGCTGGGCAGCCCGGTGACGCTCAACGTGATCAACGTCGCAACCGGGTGTTCCATCTCGATCAATGGCGCCGAGACCGCCAACCAGCAGACGGTAAGCGCGGAGGTCCCCTTCCAATCGACGGTCACGATCGTCGCGACGCCTCTGTCCGGCTTCACAGTTGGGGGCGAGCCCTGGTTCGGAATCGACCAGAACAGCGGCGGCGCAGCTTCTGGCACCCAGGGAGAGGGGCCGACGGGGGTCGAGACGACGGGGACTGTGACGATCACGCAGACCCCCTCCCAGTGCGTCTCGGTTTGCTGTCAGTCGCAGAGCGACAATAACTGCCCCACAACGAATCCCTGCCCCTAGCAGGCACCGTCTCGGTTGTCGTCTACCGCTTCCTCCCGCGCCCCCGCGTCGGCCCCACGTACGTCCGCGGATCCCGGCGCGGCGCTTCCGTCGCGACGTGCGCCGCCGTTGTGCGCGTGTCCTCCTCGGCGCACCGGCCGGCGTGCTTCGGCGCGTCGAGCACTTTGCTCACCACGTCGCGGAGCGTCGGATCCTTCGAGGCGCTCCACCGCGCGAGGAGCTCGAACACCGGCACGCCGAAGCGCGCCGCCGCTTCGACGGGGGCGACTGTGAGCGCGTCGATGAGCGCCTTGAACCCGGGATACCGCGCGGTCGCGCGCGGGGCGTTCTTCGCCAGCTCGAACCCCTCGTCGAGCCGCTCGACGACGGCGCTCGCCGACTTGATCCGCGTGAGCCACCGCGGGTCCGCGAGCGCGCGGAGGACCGCGGCGGCGTGGAAGTAGCCGTCCATCCAGCTCGCCAGATCGTGCACGAGCGGCTCGCCGCGCACCTCGCCGATCCGCGCGAGCGCGTCGGCGACCCCGTCGCGCACGCGGAAGCGCAGATCCTCGGCGCAGTCGTGGAGGGTCGCCAGCGCGCGCATCGCCGCCGCATCCGACGCCGCACGTGCGCCGAGCGCCGCCACGCCGCAGACCGGGAGGATCTCGTACTTCGAGGCGCCGGGCGCCGCGTCGACGTCGAGCGTCGCCATCTTCGCGACGAGCGCGTCCGCCTTCGTCCCTCGCGCGGCGCACTCGTTCGCGAACGCGAGCACCACCCCGGAGTTCACCCGCGGCCCCGGCAACCCCCCCATGCGCGCCAGGAGATCGTAGAGAGCGCGCGCGTCCCCCCCGATGGCGACGTCGAGCGCCCGCGTGAGCGCCTCGCTCCGGAACCCCTGCGAATGTGCGGGCATCGCCCCGGTCTATCACGAACGGAGAGCGCACCGATTGACGCCACGCGGCGTGGGATGCGATAGCGGCTGCATGGCGACCCTCAAAGGCAAGACTCTGTTCATCACCGGCGCGAGCCGCGGCATCGGCAAGTCGATCGCGCTCCGGGCGGCGCGCGACGGCGCGAACCTCGTCATCGCCGCGAAGACGACCGAGCCGCACCCGAAGCTCTCCGGCACGATCTACACGGCGGCCGAGGAGATCGAGAAGGCGGGGGGGAAGGCGCTCGCCTGCATCGTCGACGTCCGGTCCGAGGAGCAGATCGCCGAGGCCGTGAAGCAGGCCGTCGCCAAGTTCGGCGGGATCGACGTCCTGGTGAACAACGCGAGCGCGATCAGCCTCACCGGCACCGTCGCGACGCCGATGAAGCGCTACGACCTGATGCACAACGTGAACACGCGCGGAACGTTCGCCTGTTCGCAGGCGTGCATTCCTCACCTCGCGAAGGCCGAGAACCCGCACATTTTGAACCTCTCACCTCCGCTCAACATGGAGACGCGCTGGTTCGCGCCGCACGTGGCGTACACGATGGCGAAGTTCGGGATGAGCATGTGCGTCCTCGGGATGGCCGACGAGCTCAAACCGCAGCACATCGCGGTGAACGCCCTCTGGCCGCGCACCGTCATCGCGACGGCGGCCGTCCAGAACCTGCTCGGCGGCGACGAGATCATCAAGGGGAGCCGCAGCCCGGAGATCATGGCCGACGCGGCGTACGCGATCCTGGTCCGCTCGAGCAGAGACCCGAAGAACACGGGGAACTTCTTCATCGACGACGAGGTGCTCGCCTCGGAGGGGGTGAAGGACCTGTCGAAGTACGCGATGGTGCCGGGGGCGGAGCTGATTCCGGATTTCTTCGTGTGAGGGGAGCGCCGGGCGCGCGGGAGGACGCGATGGGACGCCGAAGCGACGCGCCGGTTGCGCGGGGGGACGCGACGGGACGGCGTGCCGACGGGGAAGGGAGCGTCAGATGGACGTCCGGAGCCGCGTACGGTACACGGGCTGAAATAGCTCCGCGCCCGTAGCTCAGTTGGATAGAGCGGCGGCCTTCTAAGCCGTTGGTCAGAGGTTCGAGTCCTCTCGGGCGCGCTCTTTCTCGAGGGTTTTTCTCGAGGGCGGCGAGCGTGACACGCGCTGAAGTGTCGTGACACGCGCTGCACTCGTGGGGCTACTCGGGGGGAAACGGGTCACCCCCGGGGGTGTGCGCCACGGGGCTGGCGCGAGCGAACGGGAGTGCTTAGGTTCCGCCCATGTTCCTCGCTACAGAGTTCGACCGCGAAGACGATGGCCGCTGGATTGCGCAGGTACCCGCGGTTCCGGGCGCGCTGGTCTACGGATTCTCCAAAGAGGAAGCACGGCGGAACGTGCAACGCCTCACCTGCACGATTATCGATCAAGAGGTCCGGGGCGGCGCGCGCCCACGGCCGAACGATCGGATAACGTTCGTCGAGTCGTAGTCTATGTCGTCTTACGAAGAGGTCTTGATCCCACCCGGCGAGACACTTCCCGTTCGTGTCGATGCAGAGCGGCTATCGCATGCGCAGATCACCTACGAGGGCGCGCCCGAGACCCTTTTCGTCATGCGCGCAGAGGTCTGGAATCGGGAGGTGTGTGGCGGCGATCTCACATCCCCCACGAGCCTGCATCCTGAGGTCCCCGCCGGGGCTCCGTTCCGCGCATGGCTCAAGAACACGGGGACCGCTCCCGTCCGAGCGCGCGTCTGCCTGTCCTAGAGCCCCGAAGCGCGAGCATCTCTCCTAGGGCGTCCTCCTTTCCGTTACGTAGCCGAGCCCTTTGGCGAGCGGCGACGAGAAGCGTGAGGCAATGGCCAAGGTCGTGAGCATGTTCCGCAAGGTGGGGTAGCCTTCCTCCATGCGCGCGCTCCTGTTCTCGTTGCTCGGGGCGTTCTTGACGGCGTGCAACTCTGGCCCGGCTTCTGTGAGTAGCAACGCGAATGACGGAAGTGCGTGCAATGCCGCGGGCGCGTTTTGCTGGGGCGGTCCCGAATGTGAGGTCAAGGCTCCCGCGAGCGCGCAGGATTGCCCGACGAACATGAACCCCTACCTCGTGTGCTGTGTTGTCCCGGACGCTGGATGCGAGTGCATCCTAGACGGCGGGTTGATCGACTAGTGGGGCCACTCGTGGGGCTCGCCACGGAATAGCTTGTTTTCCAGGCGTTTTCGATCGCTCGGGCCGTCCTTCTAAGCCGTTGGTCATAGGTTCGAGTCCTCTCGGGCGCGCCACTTTTCCCGAGGAACCCGCGGATTCTTCGGGGGCCGATCCCGCCCAAGGTCGTGCGCGCGACGTTGCCAAACCTCAGGGATCCCCACCTTCCCCCGCGAGTGGCGCGAGCGCGCTCGCGTCCACCCGCCCGCGCCCTCTCGCCGCGTCCACCACCAGCCGCACGGACGCGATGACGAGCTTCGGGTTCTCGAGCTGGATGAAGTGGTGACTCTTCGTGGCCACGATCTGCGCGGCGTTCGAGGAGATCCGGTGCGGCAGCTCGGCCTGCATCTCCTGCCAGATGCGCCCCTGTCGCGCGAATCGCTCCGGCGACTCGCCCGGCTCCGGCTCCTCCCAAACGCCCGCGGTCAGGACGACGAGGGGCTTGTCGCCGATCGAACGGTTCGAGGCGCGGAGCTGCGCCATGCCGACGCGGGCGGCGTCGTACGAGATGGCTTCAGGATCCGCGGGGTCATCCATCGCCTTCAACTGCGCGGGCGACGCGATACTCCAGAGCCGCAGGTCCTGGTCCTCCGTCGAGCCATCGATGAGCACCATTCCCGCCACCTCGTCGGGGTGCGCGGCCGCATAGAGCCGCACGTAGACGGCGCCCATCGAGTGCCCGACGAGCACGTAAGGACGCTCGATCCGGGCGGTCATGAGGAGCGCGCGCAGATCCTGAACGACGTCGGCGACGGCGCGCGCCTTCCCGGGCTTGTCGCTGAAGCCGAGGCCGGCACGGTCGTACGCGCAGACGCGCGTCTGTTGCGCGATGTCCTTCTGAACGCGTCGCCACGAGCCGCCGTCCGTCGCAGCGCCCGCCTCCAGGAGCACCGTGGGCGTGCCGTGCCCGGCGCAATGCAGATGCAACGACCTTCCCCCGACGTCGATCAGGCCATCATCGACGGGAGCCGCGTGGGCCTGGTCGGGCGGGTTACCCCTGATCGACGTGTCGGGCGAGGGTGCCGCCGCGAGCCGGCTCAGCGGGACGCCGGCCCGCGCCGAGGAGACGACTTGCCAAGTCGCGGTCACGACACGGTCGGGCGCCTCGTCCGGGATCCACTTCGCCTCCGTCGCCACGATCTGCGCCGAGTTGTTTGATAGGGACGGGATCTCCGCCTGCAACCCGCGGAACGCTGTCTCGAGCTTCTCCCAGGAGTCGGCCGGTATCCCGAGCGACGGCGCCTGGGACTTGCCGCGGCTCACCACGACCAACGGGCGCTCGCCGAGCGAGAGCGGCGCGCTGCGCAGGTCGTCCATCGCGCGAAACTGGTCGTCGAGGTCGAGGTTCTCGGCGGTCTCGATGTAAAACTGCCTCATCTTGGCGACGGCCTCGGGGGCAAAGGCCGAGTAGTAGCGCGCGTGGGAGTCCTTGGTCTGTGCGTCCACCAGGACCATACCTGCCACCGAGCTCGGGAAGTCGCGCGCATAGAGCTGTGCGACGAGACCGCCGAGCCCGTGGCCGACCAGGACGACGCGCCCCGATTCGTCCCGCGGACCGAGGAGCTTGCGCAGCTCGCCGACCATCTGCCGTACGAGGTGCGGCTTGGGAGCCGGACTGCTGTACCCGACACCCGCGCGGTCGTACGCACACGCACGGGTGAAGCGGGCGACGCCATCCTGCATCGCGCGGTAAAACGGGGTTTCGCAGCCGAGACACTCGTCGAACACGACCAGCGGCGTGCCGGCTCCGGCGCAGTGGACGTGCAGCGACTCGCCGCCGCCGATCTCGACCATGCCGTCGTCTGGGAGGACCGGGGAGGGGGCGGCGACAGGGGAGGTGGTGGCCTGCGACGCCGGTGCCAGGGGTGCGCGGGTCTGGCAGCCGCTAGCCACGGCCGCAAGGCTCGCCGCGAGCGAAGTGAGCAAGAGAAACAGCACGCGCATGGGAAGAGGCCATCGTACCGCTTGAGACACTGGCACGCGCGGAGGCATCCGTCCGCCAGCGCCGGGTACAGTGGCGGGCAAAGAGACGGCGCAAGCCGCGGAAAACAAGCCTCTTCGTGCGTGTCCCCGCGCTTCTAAGCCGTTGGTCAAAGGTTCGAGTCCTCTCGGGCGCGCCAAGTCGGAGATGCGGCGGACCGCAGGGACTGTGTTCCTTCCGCGGCCCGGAGACCATCAGGCTTCTTCCCGTCTGAGTACCTACTGACCGCGTGTGGCGCGTGCCACGAGGCGGCGGCCCCCGAATCCATCAGGGGGACGCCCGAAGCCGTTGGCAAGCTCGACCGAGGCGAAGCCGGCCACGCGAAGGAAGTACACCAGCTCCTGCGGAAAGAAGAGCCGCAGCCACTCCTCCGGGTCGCGCCGAGTCCACGCACGGCCTCCGTCCCGGCCACGCCACGTCACCTGCTCACTCATTCGCTGCCCCTCAAGGTCGAGGCGGTGCGCGATGGTCGCCGTCCGTGGCGCGCCATCGACAACGAACGCATGACGCGTGTAGTGGCGAAAGCGTGTCGGGCGGACGAAGGCAATCGCATTGAGGACGTCGATGACAGCGACACCGCCGGGCCGAAGCACCCGGTGGAAGCCGGCGAGTGTGGATGCGACTTCATCGCTCGTGCGGCAGTAGGCGAGCGTCGTCCCGAGACAGAGCACGACGTCGAAGCGCCTCCGCAGACGCAGCGCGCGCATGTCGCCGATGAAGTATTCTCCCCTCGGGTCCTTCGCGCGCCCGGCCGCGATGAAGGTAGGGTTCAAGTCGATACCGACGGGCCGGGCGCCGCCCTCGCGGAGCTTCCGCGCGAGCGACCCAGTCGCGCAGCCGACGTCGAGAACGTCACGTCCGGTCTTGCGGAGAACGCGCCGGATGAAGCGCAGTCGGTCGGCGGGCTCGGGAAAGACCACGTCCCAGAGACCCGCGTCCTCGGCAAGAAGGGTCACGGTGCGTCGTTCGCCGGCAGGGCGCTCGCGATCGACAACCCGGGGGCGTCTGCGCCGAAAGCGCTCGCTGGGATCGCCAGGAGGCCGTGACGCGCAAGCAGCGTCTCGGCATTCAGCGCTACACGAACGAGGTATCCCCGCTGCGCCCCGATCAAAGGAACGCCCCGTTGCGCCAACTGCGTCTGGAGGGCTTCGCGCCCGCCGTTGATGGCGGCTACGACGCGGCCGGGCAAATCGGCTTCACGTGTGAGTAGCACGCGCGCCTTCGTGAGGTCGTCCGGCTGCGTGGCCTCGTCGCGAAACACCGGCTTGTAGCGCGCGAGATCCTGTTCCGGTACGACGGCGACGCCGAAGACTTGCTCATGGAGCCAGCCCTTCGACAACGAGTCGAGATAGACCACCTGGTCGGTTGCGAGCAGGCCGGTGAGCGAGCCATCAAGCGGAAGCCCGAACGAGTACACGCCGTCCAGCCAAAGACGTCGCTCTCGCCGCTCCGCGAGCCACGCGGTCGCACGTGCGATTTCGGCCGAGGTCCATGCGCGGCCGTGGAGCTTGAGCGGGTAAGGGAGGAGGACGTGGTCGGCTTCCATGCCCAGGACGCGATCGAGCTCGAGCTCGGGGAACGTACGGACGCGCACGGTGTGCGCACCCGCGGCATCGGCGAGTGCGCGATACACGGGGTAGACGTCGGACGGAAGCGCGATGGTTGCAGACTCGCGCGCGAGGTAGGCGAAGAAGATAGCGAGCGAGTGCCGCACCCCGCGTGAGACGAGCGCCCTCGCCGCGATCGTCTCGGGGAATCCGCGGACGCGGCACCATTCGCGAGCGAGATCGCATCTGTGCACCTTGCTGGCGGCGGAGCCGAGCTGTGAGCGCATCGTCGCGAAGGCGTGCGCGATCCGCGTCTCGCAGATGGGCACCACGTCGGGCTGCTCGCGCCGCACGTGCCCCTGCCATGCGAGAAATTCTGCGAAGTTCATGACGCCACCTCGGCCTCGTCGAGCGCGACGACGCTGCCGCGGTCCTCGAGTGACGCGAGGCACCTTCCGTCAGCCATGATGTTCCAGCTCCGCGCGATCCCGCGCGTCCGCTCCCAGAACAAGCTCGGTTCCGTGTACGCCGCGATGCGGATGGGCCGGCCGTGCACGAACACGTCGTACACCGGCGCGCCCCACGGAAGCGTCATTGCCGTCCTCGCGCCTCGCGCGTGTGCCCAGTCGACGACGACACGGAGCGGAACCTGGTGTGCGGCAGCCCACTCGTTCGAGACGCGCGAGTGATACACGGACTCGTGGCTCGTGGAGACGTAGAGCTCCTTGAAACAGACCTCGTCGGCGCCCTCGGCGGCGGCCCACGCGACGTACGCTTCGACGTCGGCCTCCGTCTCCACGCCCCCCCGCTGAAGTACGCACACGAGTCGCAGGCGGAGCCCGCGGTCGCGGTCGCTCACAGCGGCGAGCAGGCGCGGCGTCCCGGTCGACAGCCCCATGAGCCGTGCGTTCACCTCCTCGTCGGGGTGGTGGCGCGATACCGCGAGGACAGAGAGCCCTGCGGCGCGAAGTGTGCCTGCCGCAGCGGCCGCGTCGGCCGCGCGCGCGAGGGAGACGCCGTTGGTGATGAGGACGACCTTGGGGGACCGGGAGGCGCAGGCGCGAATGAGCGCAAGCGTGCGCTCCTCGCCGAGGAGCGTCGGCTCGCCGCCCCCTGTGATGACTGCGCGCTCCGCCCCGCGCGCCCCCGCCGAGCGAAGCCATGCGTCTACCGTCGCTGCATCGAGGCTCGACTGCCGCTGCTCGGACGACACCGAAGCCTCCGAGAAGCAGAATGGGCAGCGCGCCTGACAGCCGCGTGCGATCGGCAGGAACGAGATCGACCGGGGCCGCAGCGAGGCGTAGGGTGCGAACGGGTGGCCGCCGACGGCGAACGACCGCGCCATCGAGTCTTCGGCCGTCGTCGGCGTGATGTCGTCGCCTGAGATGCGGTGGACGCGATCGATGGGCAGGTCCGGCGATGGCCACACGAGGCCGGGCCCGCCACGCGGGTGGGCTTCCAGCGCGGCGCGCGGCAGGCGCGACTCGAGGACGAGCAGGTCGTCGCCGGAAAGCGCGAGCTTCTCGAGAAGGACCGACGCCTTCGCGCGGCCAACCGCGAGATCGCTCTTGCCGAGGACATAGAAGCACGCTGGGTAGGTGCTCTCGGGCACGCGGCGCTTCGAGTACACACGCCGGTACTTGTCGTAGGCACGCGCGAAGTTCGAGAGCACGGTGACGTGGAAGTAGGGCGCGACGTCGCCGGCGGTCGCGAGCGACATCACGACCTCCGTCCGCAAAAACGATAGACCGCGGCGGGTTTCGACATCGTGATGCGCTTGCCCGGTGCCCGTTCCACGATCCCCTCGTCGATCATGCCGAGGAAGCGCCGCCGGAAGTTCCCTGGGTCCTGACGCTCGCCGATGAGGGTCGAGTACACGTGTCGGATCTCTGGAATGGTGAACGCCGGCGGCAATAGGCTGGCCGCGATGCTGGTGCTCCGAACGCGCTCGCGGAGACGCTCCCTGGCGGCGGCGAGAATGGTCGCATGGTCGAAGGCGAGTCGCAGCTTCGCGGACGGCTCCACCCACTCGGCCGCGTTCGCATCCCCGCCGCCGCGCACGCGCGCCACCAAGTCCGGGCGGAGGAGGGCGTAGAAGGCCACGCTGATCACGCGCATGCGCGGATCGCGATAGGGCGCGCCGAAGGCCCCGAGCTGTTCGAGGTACACGTCGCTGGGGCGCAGCCCGGTCTCCTCCTCGAGCTCGCGGCTGACGGCCGCCTCCAGGCTCTCGCCTTGCTCGCGCTGGCCGTCCCCCACCCGAACGAACCCGCCCGGCAGGGCCCAGTACCCCTTGAACGGGGGCTGGGCACGGCGGACGAGCAGAACGCGCAGCAGGGCATCAATCATCGTGAACGCGACCACGTCGACGGTCACCGAGGGCCGCGCAAAGTCACCGGGGCGATAGGCAGCGAGGAACGCAGCCTCCTCGAGAGCCGCTTGGTGAGGTTCCGCGACCTTCGTCGCCCTGGCTTGCTTCATGGCCCTTAGAGCATGGTTGCTCGAGTAAGAGTTTGCAAGACTCTTTAGTGCGCGCGATTGGCCCATGACCGGCGACGAGGTTCGCCGCCGCCCACGCCTCAGCAAGCGCCGTGAAGCGGCGGTCATGGAGATCGCGGACGTGTGCCGAGAATCCGGGCTGGACGGGAGCGGCCCGGCGTCGGTCGACGACATGCTCTCCTCGCATCAGCAAGCCAAGGTCCTCCGGCAGCAGCTCGAAGCGCTCGACCTCGTGCGCGCGCGCCTCGACGCCAAGCGCTTGTTCATCGAGGCCGATCTCGCGCGTCACGTGTCCTTCTTCTACGAGCTCGCGCGGAATGCGTCGCGCTTCGACCACGCGCTCCGCGACCGCCTCGGGCCGGTGACCGCGCGCTTCCAGCGGCGGAAGGGGCGACGGCCGAGCGAATCGGCGGAGCGCAGGCAGCCTTCCTCGGACCTTCGATGACAGGATCGGAGTACGTGCGTCATCGGGCTCAGTGCCCCCGAGCGACCTGGACCCGACGCACCCCGGGCACGGCCTCCATCGCGGAGATCACCTTCGGGACGCCGAGATCGCGCGGCACGCTCATTCCGAAGCTCACCTCGACGCGCTTCTTGTCGTCTTCGAGACGGTGGTCGTAGTCAAAGTCCTCGACGACCACGTCGAGCTGCTTCAGGGCGAGCATGACGCCGTCGAGCACCTCGATGCCGCCTAGGACGAGGGACACCTGGCGCGAGACGAGATGGTCGTTCTTGTCCTCGAACCGGCGCAGGACCGTCAGCGCGAGAATCCCGAAGCCGGTGACGACGGCGGCCTCGACGTACATGCCCGCCCCCGAGCACATGCCGATCGCGGTGACCAGCCAGAGGGCGGCTGCGGTCGTCAGGCCCTGGACCGTCACGCCCGAGCGAAGGATCGAACCGCCGGCAAGGAACCCGATCCCGGAGACGACAGACGCCGCGATACGCGAAGAATCGACCTCGACGAGCTCGCGGGGCAGAGCATGTCGAGCGCTTCGCGGTCCCAGACCTCCGTCTCCGTGATCCGCCAGCGCCCGACGAAGGGCTTGGGAGTCTTCACTTTCCCGTCCAACGGTCGCCGCGAGTCTTCGCGGTAGCACCTAAGCCGTCTTGCGCAGGCCGGTGCGAGGACGCGCACCCCCGGCGCGCGCCAGCGAGACCTTGAGCCCGAGGCCAAGCGCGCGCGCGACGCGCGACAGCGTTTCGAGCGTCACGCCGGTATCGTTCGGATCGAGCAGGCGATACACGACGGTGCGGCTCGTCCCCATCGATGCCGCGAGCGCCGAGAAGCTCACCCCCTTGCGCTCCATGGCCTCGCGGATCTGTTCAGCGAGGATCTCCTTCTGAGCGCGGAGCTCGACATCGTCCTTGATCCCCTTCTCGTCGAGGAACGATTCGAACGACGATCCGATGTGCTTCTTCATGTTCTCCTCCGCAGGGTGCGGTGGCGTGTCCGTGCGACCTCGAGCTCACGTGCCGGCTCCTCGCCGGTATCGGTCCGGTAGAAGGCGCATCCCAGCTTCGGACTCGAGCGCGACACACCCCGAGAATGTACCGAAAATGGTACACGATGCCAAGGTGACCGACGATGCCCCGAGCAGACCGGCCTGCCACGGGCCTGTCGAGAGGGCGTGGTCCAGATCGCTAGTAGAGGCCCACCGTTCCTCGCACCGAATCGATCAACGCTGCCGGGTCGTAGCCAACCCCTTTCCTGAAAACCCATTCCACGGACTCGATGGCCTCGATGTGCGCGCCTGGGTCGCCGCGCACGACGACGAGGTCGGCCTGCTTTCCCTTCGCTGCGGTGCCGATCGTGTCCAGGCGGCCGAGGTATGCCGCGCCGTTGTAGGTGGCGATGTGGATCGCCTCGACGGGCGAGAAACCCGCCTCGACGAGGAGCTCGATGCCGTGCTGATCGCCGAAGCCTGGGATGACGCCGCCGTCTCCGGTCGGGTCAGGGCCGGCGAGCAGCACGCCGCCCGCCGCGACGAATGCGCGCTCGAGGCGGAGGTCGTTCTTGTACGCCGCGGGCCAGAAGTCGCCGCCCCATGCGCCGGAGTCGATCTCCTTGCGTGCGTCCTCGTAGCGCGCCCGCAGCTCCGGAGTGAGGAGCGCGATGCCACGCAGGTCCTGCGGTCTCTTGGGGAGCAGCTGCTCGAAGACGGGGAGGGTCGAGGTCAGCGCCACGTGATGGGTGACGAGGGTGCGGATGAGCGCCTTCGCCTCGGGCCCGT
This sequence comes from Polyangiaceae bacterium, assembly GCA_052147435.1. Taxonomy (GTDB): domain Bacteria; phylum Myxococcota_A; class Polyangia; order Polyangiales; family Polyangiaceae; genus JBKQKP01. Next base: position 32,050 of record JBKQKP010000106.1, read on the forward strand.
CGGGAGCGAGGTCACTGAGCAGCGGGTGGCGGCTCTCCTCCGGACAGCGGTCGGACTTCTTTCCGCGCGCGTAGTCCGTCGCCTCGAAGAAGCCGTGCTCGAGATCGTCGATGCCCAGGGACGCCGCTTCGGCGTACGTGACGGAGCAGAGGTGGCCCGTCACTTTCAGCTTGCGCCGGTGTGCTTCGTCGATCGCGGCCTTGAGCGCGTCGCGCGAGATGTTCATGTACGCCTTGATCGACGTCGCGCCCTGATCGGCCCAGAAGGCGACGAACTTGCGCGCCTCGGCGGCCGTCCTCACGACAGGCATCTGCGGGAAGAACCCGCCGGGCCCCTCCAGGTAGGGGGCCGTCACATCCATCGCCGGGCCAGGCGTCTTTCCTTCGTCGATGAGTCGACGAAGGTTCAGATCCGCGTACGGCTCGACGCAGCCGGTCGTGCGCATCGTCGTCACGCCCCCAGCGAGATAGAGGCGAGGCGCGCTGTAGAAAAGCTCGGGGAGGAGCGCGGTCGAATCGCCCGGAGGGCCGGCTTCGACGCTGTAGTAGAGGTGATTGTGCATCCCGACGAGGCCGGGGAGGACGGCGCGGCCGGACAGATCGAGCACCGTTGCGCCCTTAGGGATCGAGACTGAACCTGAGGGACCGACATCGACGATGCCCTCCCCAACGACCACGATCGTTTGGTCCGGTCGCGGCGCAGCGAGAGTGCCATCGAGAAGGAGAACGTGAGTGAGGGCGAGCGTCCCCGCGGGAAAACGGACGACCTGGCGCGGGGCGCCGGCGTCGGGTTCTGGCGGCGTCGCCTTCGCGGCGGGGACGCCAGCATCCGGGGCGAGCGTCGGCTCGGCAGTGCAGCGTGCAGCCGCGGGTGCCGCGGTCGAAACCGTTGCGGGAGCCGCGCCCGCACACGCGGAGATGAGGGGCAAGAGGGGGACGGCGAAGATGCGAAGACTGGCGCGAAGGGATGACATCGACGTGCCGAATCCTGATAGTCGCCACGGGACCGCGAAGCTAGCCGTCCTCCCCCTGCCGGGCCGAGCGGCTTCGACACGGGCCCGGCCGAAGGGCACCCGGGGCACCGCTCAGCTCGTGTCGATCGACGGCCATGGCCTCTCCCCCGTCGCGAGCGACCCCGCCCCCGTGACGACCTCCTCGGTCGCAGTCACGCTCCCTGCGCCCGCCCCCGTCGCGGCACCCGCGAGCGACGCCGCCACCGCGATCGCCCCGCGAATCGCCTCCTTCTGCCGCTTCCCCATCGTGTGCCGCGCCTCCCGCGTCGCCTTCCTCCGCGCGACCGCGAGCGCCTTCACCTCCACGCTGATCTCCGGCTTCTTCGCCGGCGGGTACCCGAAGTCGATCGCCTCCTTGCTCGCGATCCCGAACTCGTTCCCGACCCACGCCTTGAGCGCCCGTTCCGTCTCCCGCCGCGCGGCCTCCGCCGTCGCGCGGCGCGCCATCGCCGCCTTGACCGCCGCCCGCTGCCGCGCGAGCTCGGCTCGCGAGTCCAGGGACTCCTCGAAGATCGCGAGCACCTCCTTGAGCGCGAGCTTGCGCCCGTTGATCGCGATGGTGGCCTTGCCGTCCACGTAGCTCGTGAGCGCGCGGAGGCGCTGCGTGCAGGCGTCGACGACGGTGGCGTTGTTGGGTCTCCCGGGCATGATCTCTGTTCCTCCTAGGGGGTTATTGGCGAGAACCGAGATTTGACGAAAGCCGCGGTCGATTTTGCGCAACCGCGCGACTCGCCTTTGCTTTCAGGCGCGCTCCGTCGCGGCGCAGGGCCTCGCACCGCGAGGTGAGCGCCTCCGATCCGCGAGGGTCACCTGCGCCCACCGCACGATGCGCCGTCGCGATCGGGCGGGTGCACGGTCCTGCACGTGGAGGTGCTTCCTCGTTCTCCGCCGGGTGCATGATCATGCACCGGCCGGTGCACGAGGGTGATCCGCGCCTCCACGCTCGTGCACCCGACGCTCCGCCACGACGGTCCGCGCGGATCACGGTTCCGACCCGCCCGAGGACGAGCGCTCGCTACGCCGCCCCCAGCAGTAGCCACGTGCTGAGCTTCCCCTTTCCCTTCAAGTCCACCTCGCCGCGTGCCTCCGTCCGGAACCCGTCGCCGAGCGCCGCCACGACCTCCGCGGTGAGGTGCACCGACCCTGGCACGCCGTGCGACTCCATCCGGCTCGCGAGGTTCACGGTGTCGCCCCATACGTCGTAGCTGAACTTGTGCGAGCCGATGACACCGGCGACGACCGAGCCCGAATGCAGGCCGATCCGGACCGAGAGGGTCGCGCCCTCCATGGGCCCGAGCGACGCGACGGCGTCGCGCATGTCGAGCGCCGCGCGTGCGGCGCGCCGGGCGTGGTCGTCGCAGCGTGTCGGCAGGCCCGCGACCGCCATGTAAGCGTCGCCGATCGTCTTGATCTTCTCGAGACCGTGCGCCGCTGCGATCGCGTCGAACCTTCGGAAAAGGCCGTCGAGCATCCCGACGAGCGCCTCGGGCGTCAGCTGCTGCGACAGCGGAGTGAAGCCCACGATGTCGGCGAAGAGAACGGTGACGGCGTCGACGCGGTCGGCGATGGGCGATTCCCCCGCCTTGAGACGTCGGGCGACGGCCTCTGGCAACACGTTGAGCAAGAGCTGCTCCGAGCGCCGGCGCTCGGCGTCGAGGCTCCGCTGCTGCGCCCAGTTCGTGCGCGTGAGACGCTCGAGCGAGACGTTGGTCACGAGGGCCATGAGCTCGGCGCACACGACCCATGTGCCGTCGTTCCACAGGAGCCGTGATGGCACCCGCGCCGCCACTCCGAGCGCGAAATAACCAGCGCAGGCCCCGAGGGTGACCGGTGCCACCTGCGCGACGCGCGTCCCCGGCAGGGTGTGAATGACGAAGACGATGATCGACAGTCCAGCGAACAGGATGGGGAACAAGTTTGCCGGCAGGAGCGCCTCCGCCGCGAGGCACACCGCCAGGGGGGAAGCGCTGCCGATCACGACGGCGGCCGTCAAGCGGCGGGGACCTGGCTCGGGTCCCCAGGCGTCGAGCGCGAACGCCAGAAGCAACCCGGCGGTGCCGATGCCGTGGCGCAAGAGCTCCATCGTCGGTAGCTCCGACGCCGGCACGAAGGCCCAGTCCCACGCCGAGAAGGCACACCACACGACGATGGCGAACGGCGTGAACCGCCGCGTCAGCCGCCCCCTCGTTCGGGCCCAGTCCCGCAGGTATGCCGCCTCGAGCTCGGGGTCGGAGAAGGCCGCCGTCCAGCGAGACATGGCGGGCAGCCCGGTGTTCGGCGTCGCGGACATGCTTTGAGCGCCCCCTGCTCCACCATCCTATCCGCTCTTCCGTGCGCACCGACTGCCGGCGCGGCCGGAGGTTCGCGTCCTCTCAGGCGCGCGCCGGAACATCGTCGGAGCGCCGAGGTCTGGTCAGTAGTCGGACGGAACGCGCGGCGCCATGAACTGCGCGCTCGCGTACGGGTCGTAGTCGAGGATGCCCTCCATGAACGGGAAGGTCTCGCCGTTCGTGACGGCGACCTGGCCCGCCGCCGAGACGCACTCCGGCGAGCTCTGGAGCGGGTCGCCGGGGAACAGGTACTGCTCCACGTAGATCACGTCGCTGGCGCTGTCGGTCGCCTGGAAGCCCGAGTACGTCGGGGGCGCGCAGCCTGAGCATAGCGGCATGCCGGTGCCGCCGTCCGTGTTGCACTGGGTGTCGTAGAGCGCCGCCGGCGTGAGGTTCGTCACGGTCAGGGTCTCGGACAGCTTGACCAGGACCCCGCGGTACTGGGCCGAAGTGTTCGCCGCAGCGACGTCGCTCCCCTGCACCGCGACCGGCGCCGGCAGCGCGTAGCCGGACTGGATCAGCGCGTAGTTCGTGGGCGCGATCTGCAGCTGGCCCTTGTAGGTCGAGATGGCTCCCGTGATGAGCACGTAGTCGCCTACGCTCGGGTTTCCCGCGCGGGGCTCGGCAGGGCAGTCCGTTTCCAGGGGATCGCAGTAGACGACGATGCCCGAATTGGGACCGCCGGCGGGATCCTCGATGTAGTAGTTGACCTCGTCCCCCGAGGGGCCCTGCACAGCGGTGACGACGGCGGCGACCGTGATGCTCGTCGTGACGTTGCCCGTCCGCGCAGCGGCGATGGTCGTCGTCGCCGCCGCGGCGTCAACTCCGCCGCCGCCGTCGCTCGACCCGCCGCTCGAGCTCCCGGAGCTACTACCGGAGGAGCCGCCCGACCCGCTGCCCGAGCCACCGGAGCCGGAGCCGCTGGAGCCGCCGCTCGAACCGCCGGAGCTGCCGGAGGGTGAGCCGGAGTCGGGCTGAGGGGTCGACGACGAGCTCCCGCAGGCGAACAGGAGAGAGCCCGAGAGCGACGCGAGCGCAAGGGAGGTAAAAACGAGGGAGTAGGATTTCATGCGGGCGCCAATGTAGCGCGCGTTGGTCCGAGATGGATCCACACAGAAGCAAAGCACCGTCTCGGGCACTCTCACTGGATCGTTTCCGTCCCTCTGCGACTGTCTTTCCGCGAGATCACGTCGGGACGCACCGGAGGTACCCGATCACCACTGCCGATGCCAACGCTACATCGATCGTGACCGGCCCTGACGGAAACCTCTGGTTCATCGTCCTGGGGCCCGACAGCAACCTTTGGTTCACCGAGTACGGGGCAAACCAGATCGCTCGAGTCGTGCCCTGAAGGCCCCAGCCGAGGAAATCCCCCAGAGAGGGCATGGCAGCGTTCTCCGAGGCGAGTTAGATACGTCCCCTGTGCCCCTCTCGGCAGGCGACCGCATCGACCGCTACGAAGTGGCCGAGCTCCTCGGCAGGGGAGGAATGGGGGAGGTCTACCGCGCCTTCGATCCGAAGCTGCAGCGGCAGATCGCCATCAAGATCGTCCGGAGCGACGGCCCCCTCGCCACCGACGGGACGCGACGCGTGCTGCGCGAGGCGCGCGCCGTCGCGGCGCTCTCTCACCCGAACGTCCTCGCCATCTTCGACGCCGGCGAGGTGACGGAGCCGGAGAAGCTCCGCGGGATCGCGTACATAACGATGGAGCTCGTCGTCGGCCGGACGCTGAGAGCGTACGTCGGCGACGCCACGGTGCCGATGGAACGGCGGCTCGAGTGGCTCGCATCCGTCGCGCGCGCGCTCGACGCCGCGCACAAAGCAGGCCTCGTCCACCGCGACGTGAAGCCCGAGAACGTGATGCTTACCCTGGACGGCGCCGTCAAGGTGGTCGACTTCGGCATCGCGCGGACCATGACCAGCTTCGACGTCCTGTCGTCGACCGAGGGGCACAGTCTTCCGACGCTCACTGCGGTCCACGCGGTGACGGGGCTCGGGGAGACCGGAGAGGCGCCCCCGGCTTCGTCGAGGATCGTCGGCACGCTCGACTACATGGCGCCAGAGCAGCTGCGTGGCGAGAGCCTCGACGGACGCACTGACCAGTTCGCGTGGGGCGTCGTCGCGTACGAGCTCCTCACGGGGGTCCGGCCATGGTCGGCGGACGATCCGATCCCGGTTGTCTCGCAGATCCTCGAGCACACGCCGCGCCCCCCCCACGAGGTCGACCCCGCCATCCCCGCGGCGATGTCGGGCGCGATCATGCGAGCGCTCGCGAAGAGCGCGACGGCTCGGTTCCCGTCGATGAACGACCTCCTCGCGACCCCATCGCTCGGCGCAGGGAGCGGGGCGCCCGCGCAGGTGCTCGTCCCGTCGGCTGTTCCGATGTCGCCTTCGAATCCTCTCGCCGACCCCGACGACCTCCCTCGCGGAGCTCGCGTCGGGCGCTACGAGATCCTCGAGCGCCTCGGAGCAGGTGCGATGGGCACGGTCTACGCCGCCCACGACCCCAACCTCGACCGCAGGGTCGCCCTCAAGCTGATTCGCGCGCAGGTCGCGGGGCCCGAGCTCGAGCTCCGCCTCCTGCGCGAGGCCAAGGCGATGGCGCGCCTGTCCCATCCGGAGATCGTCTCCGTCTACGACGCCGGACGTGACGGCGATCGGATCTTCATCGCGATGGAGCTCGTGGTCGGCTCGACGCTCCGCAAGTGGCTCGCGGACAGGCCACGCGCGTGGCGCGAGATCGTGGCCATCTATGCCCGCGCCGGGCGCGGGCTCGCTCAGGCACATGCGTCCGGGATCGTGCACCGCGACTTCAAGCCCGACAACGTGCTCATTGGGGACGACGGCCGCGTGCGTGTGACCGACTTCGGGCTCGCCCGGAGCGTACGGGAGGAGGACGCGCCACTCTCCAGCGGAACCGAGCCGAAGAACGTCGCCTTGGATTCCGCGGTCCCCGCGCCGCTCACCCGGACGGGGACGCTCGCCGGGACACCGGCCTACATGGGTCCGGAGCAGCTCGACGGCACGGCCGTGGACGCGCGTTCCGACATCTACGCGTTCTGTGTCGCGCTCTACGAAGCGGTGTACGGCGAGCTTCCGTTTGGCAGCACGTCGCTTCTCGCGCATTACCAGGAGAAGAAGTCCGGAGCGATCCACGCGCCCTCCGCGCCCGGGGACGTTCCAGCTCGCGTGCGCCGCCTGCTCCTCGTCGGGCTTCGACCGCAACCGGAGAACCGATACGCCTCGATGGAGGAGCTCCTGAGAGGCCTCGATCGCGCGACGAAGCGGTCCCCCATCGACCCGCGCCGCCAGGCAGGGGTCGCGGCGATCCTCGTCCTGCTTGCGGTCGGCGCCTTCGCATCTCTGCGGTGGCTGCGACACGGCAACCCCGGCCCGTCCGCCCCGACGATGGCTGGCGCGTCGGCCGCGAGCGCCTCGCCCGTGACCCCGCGCCTGGACCTCTTCGAGCGTCCCGTCCTGAAGAACGCGGACGTACTCACTTCGCTCTCCCTTTCGCCGGACGCAGAGACGGTCGCCTACATCGCGACGAGAGAGGCTGAGGAGCCCGCCGCCTACACGCAGAGTGTCCGGGGCGAGGAGCGAGCACGCATCGCGCCGCCGCCGGGAGCGTCGAAGGGGGAGTGGAGCGACGTCGTCGGGTTCTTCCCGGACGGCAGTCTTCTCATGGAGTGGAGCCCGCCGCGCGGCCACGGCGGATCGCTGTGGAAGATCCGGATCGCCGACGGTTCGATGCAGCCGGTAGGGCACCCGCAACGCCCGGCCGATTCAACCCGACTGTCACCCGACGGTAGGCTCCTGCTCGTGGCGCGCGCCGGGCGACCGTACGTCGAGCCGCTCGAGGGAGACGGATCCACCGCGATTGCCGACGAGCCAGCCGAAGCGGCGTGGTCGCCGGGGAGCGACATGGTCGTCTACGCCACCACCTTCGGAAAGGGGAATGGGGCCATCCAGATCGCATCCGTCGACGGAAAACGCAGGCACCCCCTCCTCGAGGAGCCACACCTCGTGAGCCAGGCCGGACAGATCCCCATGGCCTGGCCCGAGCCGCATCGACTCCTCTGGGTTAGGCAAGGGGCCGACTGGGCCGAGCTCGTGGAGAGCGGGGTCGACGATCTCGGCCAAGGCGTGGGCGCGCCGAGGGTCATTCACTCGTGGAGTGACACGGGGGTGAGCGAGATCTCCGCCGCGGGAGGCGCCATCGCATTCTTGAAGCTGGCGACCCGACAAGAGGTCTCCGTCGGCACGCTCGCCAAGGATCTGGGCGCAATGGCGTCTCCGATGGCGCCGATCGCCAAAGGCGAGACGGCCGACCAGGCCGTCGGGTGGCTCGACGACGGCCGCGTGCTCTTCCTGTCGAAGCGCGAAGGGATGTCCGGGCTCTACGCGCGGGGGGGAGCGGGTGAGCCGTCGGCGCTCATCGCGCGCGGCGTCCGGAGCGCGCGGCAGATGTCCACCGGCGAGGTGCTCGGGTGGACGGAGGAGAACGACGCGGGCACACAATGCGCGCTCGTTCGGATCGACGCGAATGGCGTCCACCCCCTCCTGGAGGCGCCAGCGAAGAGCGACGCGCTCATCGAGTGCAACGCGTCCATGCGTTGCACTCGAGCGAGCGACCGCCGGCAGTGCGTCGTGAGTCGGCTCGACGGCTTCACGACCACATGGTGGCCGGTGGACATCGAGACTGGGCGCAAGGGAGCCCCGCTCTTTCACGCGAGTCGAGAGCACGACGACTACGTCTCTCCGAAGTGGAGCCTGTCGCCGGACGCGAAGACCCTCGCCATCCTCGAGGAGAGACGCAGGTCCATGCGCTTCGTCACGCTCGACTCGGGAGACTCGCGGCTGGTTCGCTTCAACCGCGAGTTCAGGGTGCAGCAATTCGACTACACGCCCGACGGGCGGCACCTGGTGATCGGCGGGTACACGCTCAACGGCCCATTCGCGCTCGCCACGTCGGATCTCGATGGTCACGTTCGCGTGGTCGCGGAGCAGCCCGAGTGGATCTCTCAACTCCGTGTGTCCCCGGAGGGGCGACAGGTAGCGGTCGCCGAACGGCGTTTCGAAACCCGCCTATGGATGATCGCGCCGCAGGGGAAGCAGATGGTCGTAGGCCAATAGGAAGCCTTTGCGCCAAAAACAAGCCTCTCCGTGAAGGGGGCGATCTCGAGTCGTCTGGATCGGCGACACGTCACCCGTCCAGGCGACATGCGCGCTTCGGCGCGCGGGGCTACGACGCTCCTCCCATGGGCATCGAAGCGAAGACAGTCATCTACTCCGAACGCGCGTGCCTGCGCATCTCCGCCGCTCGCGCGCTCCTGGCGCTCGCGGTGGTCGGAACGGGCGTCGCTTGCAGCAGCGCGCCGTCGGAGGTCGCGAGCCACTCGTCGAGCGCGCTCGTGCCGCAAGAGGACGACTTCGCGCCGACCCGGTACACGTTCACGATCGATCACATCGTGGCGACCGACATCGAGGAGCCGCCGGCCGACGTCACGTACGACACGGGGTACATCGAGCGCGGCGAGCTCGCGGTGAAGACGATCTCCGCAAACGCGCTCGTCCTCGGTAACACGACGAGCGCGTCGTGCATTCTCGGGCCGGCCTCGACGGGCACGACGTTCACGACGTGCGCGGCCGGCTATCCGCAGAACAACCTCGTCACGCCGAATGGCAAGCTGAGCGAGCAGGTCGTCGTGACCAACGCGAACGACCAGGTGTTCGTCGCGTTCGCGCTCGACAACGTCGAGGGGAACGCGCAATCGACGGCCGACTCGGCGCTCGTCTCGTCGATCGGCGACGGCACGTCGGCGGTGTCGTCGACGATCGCGATCGCCGCGGCCGCGTCGACGGCCTGGACCGGGATCGGCGCGTTCATCGGACTGATCGGCGCGTCGATACAGGTCGCCGGCGACGATCTCTCCGCCCAGGGCTCGCTGCCGACGGGCGGTGAGCTCTATTCGTGCGCCGGCGGTCTCGTGGCGGCGCCGCCGTGGACCAACCCTACGTGCAACGCGTCGAGCTGTCCGTCGGCGACGGCGTGGGAGGTCACCGGCAGCCAATTTTCGCTCGGCAAGATCGGCCTCGACACGATCTACTTCGAGCCGACGCTGCGTAGCCCCGGTTCGGTCTCGCAGGCGTACTTTACGCCGCAGGATCTCGAGAACCTCACTGCGACCGGGACGGCGACGCTCGAAGTCGACGTCGCAGAGAGCGACCCGAACGTCTGGGTCGAGGCAGGCGTGCACCACCCCTGCTCGTCGAGCCACAAGATCTTCCTCACGGTCGCGCGCGATTGGACGACCGGCACCGGCCCCTCGCCCAAGTCCGGCGACGGCGCGACGGCGCGCACGCCGAGCGAGAACGACGAGTTCTTGCCGAACCCGCTGCTCACCACCCTCGATCGCAACTACGTCGGCAGCAACGGCTGGATGGTGAGTGCGGCGAGCCTCGCGTTCGGACTCTCGGCGACAACGCCGATCGCGTCGATCAGCCGCGACCTCGACCACCTCGACACGTTCTGGGCGAACGCCGAAGGCGACCTCGACTCGGCGAGCTGGGTCGACTTCGGCACCGGGCAGGCGCGCATGCTGATCACCGGGGGCGGCACGCCCACGCTGGCGCCGAACGGCAACGTGTCCGCGGCGACGCCGACGCCCGTCTCCGAGGACGTCTTCTTCGTCGCGACGAACGGCGCCGTCTACCAAGAGCCGTACACGCCGACGGGCTGGGGCGCGCCGATCCAAGTGACGCCGACGGGCGAAGCGCCCGCGGGGGGCGGCATCGCGGCGACCGCGCGCACGATCACCAACCTCGACGTCTTCTACTTCGACGTGAACGGCGCGCTCGAGCAGAGCTCGTCGAGCAACGGCGGTAACACGTGGTCGCCGCCGAGCGCGCAATCGCCGGCGGGCACCGCGCCCCCGGGCGCGCACCTCTCGGCGACCTCGGCGGTGACGAGCGCGCTCGAAGTGTTCTTCATCGGCAACGACGGCGCGCTACATCTCGCGAGCTGGAGCTCGCGCGGCTGGAGCAACGTCGCGATCTCGGCGGCGGGTATCGCCGCGCCCGGGCAGAGCGTGTCGGCGGTGTCGCGCATCTATCAGAACCTCGACGTCGTCTTCCTCGGCAACCAGGGGACGCTCTACTGGAGCTCCTCGCAGGACACGCAGTCGCAGTGGGCGCAAGGGGGGACGTGGTCCGCGGCGACGGCGCTGCCGCACGCGACGTACGCCGGTTTCAACGTGTCGCTCGTCGCGCGCACGAGCGAGAACCTCGACGTGTACTTCCAGGACGCCTTCGGCAACCCGTGGACCGGCGACTGGAGCTCGTACAACAACACGTGGACCGTCTCGGAGATCCCGACGACGCCGTTCTCGACGTACTTCAACGTGACCCCGGCGACGATCAACGTCGAGCAGAACGACCAGACGACGCTCACCGTCACCGCGACTGGCTCGTGGATGACCGCGAGCTCGCTCGGGCTCTCGTTCGGCGGCTTGCCGGCGGGAGTGACCGCGAGCGTCGGCGCGCTCACGACCACGTCTAGCGGCAGCGTCACGGGGACGATCACGCTTTCGGCGAACCCGTATGCGACCGCCGGTGCGTTCCAGATGGAGGTCATCGGCACCAGCTACGGCACGAGCCTCGACAGTATGGTTCAGGGGACCGTCGTGGAGTGCGTTCCGTCTTGGGGCTGCTTCAGCGGAGGGGAGTGCGGCACGCTCGTCGACGAGTGCGGTCGCACCGAGACGTGCGGTTCGAACGGCGGCGCCTGCCCCGCGGGGTCAGGCGACACGTGTGAGAGCAACCTCTGCTGCCCGAAGGGGACTTCGTACAACATCGAGACCGGCACGTGCACACCGGCGGGCGTTCATGTGCCGATCTGCGGCGGAGGGAAGGTCTGCGAGTAGGACTAAGCGCGTCGCTCGACGCGCGAAGATGCGTAGCTCTTCCTGCCCTCCGGATCGGCCACTTGCGATAGCGTGAAACCGTGAGAGGTGTGCGCCATCTGTCGGGAGCCACGGGGCTCGCCGTGAGCTTGGCCATCGGCGCGGCGTGCTCGCAAGAGGACACGACGCCCGCCAACGTCGGGCAGACGTGCAACCCGTACACGCCGCCGCAGTACGTCTTCGAGGTCGGCGGGTGCGTCACGGGTTCCGTCTGCGTCAACGACGTTTGCCGCTGGGCGTGCCGATCGTCGGCCGATTGCGGCGGCTCGCCCTGCTTGGTGTTCGTTTCGGGGCGCTACGGCGGCTGCCAGGACTTCGACGCGGGGAGCGCGGAGGCCGGTGAGACGGTCATGCAGGAGTCGTCGTTCCCGCCGACCTGCGCCGCGTACTGTCCGAATACGTGCGACCCGAGCTCGGCGAGCTACCAGGCGTGCCTCTACTGCCTCGAGGCGTGCGTCGACGCCTGCGAGTCGAGCGGGGCGGCCTGCGCGGCGAGCCTCGCCTCGGCGACGAACCAGGGTTTCGCGTGCGACGTCTCGTGCCCGTCGTACGACGCGGGGCTGGAGGACGCAGATTGAAGGCATTGCGCCGGCTCTCCTTCGCGTGCGCGCTCGCGCTCTGCGCCGCGGGCCGCGTCGCAGGTGCCGCGCCGGACGACGCCGCGGCCGCGAAGGCCGAAGCCGACGCGGCGTTCGACGGGCGCAACTACGCCGCGGCGCTCGAAAAGTACCAGGCGGCGCGCGCCCGCGGGGGCGACGCCCGGATCGAGTACAACATCGCGCAGACGCTCACCGCGCTCGAGCGCTACCCCGAGGCGCTCGAGGCCTACCAGCGCTTCATCACAGAGGCCCCCGCGGGGACGCTCACCGCGGCTCAGCAGGAGCGGTTCTTCGCGTTGCTCGACGAGCTCAAGGCCAAGATCTCGCGGCTCGACATCCATTGCACGGTCGAGGGGGCGCGCGTCCTGGTCCGCGGCACGCAAGTGGCTACCACGCCGGTCGCGACGCCCGTCTCCTTGAACGCGGGCACGGCGAAGATCGAGGTCATCGCCGACGGGTTCCAGCCCTTCTCCACCGAGGTGACGCTCGAGGGGGGCAAGACGAGGGCCCTGGAGGTGAGCCTCGAGCGCGTCGACTTCAGCGCGGCCCTCACGGTCGTGAGTAGCGTGTCCGGCACACACGTCGCGATCGACGGCGCGGACCGCGGGAGCGCCCCGCTCACGCTGCGCGTCGACCGCGGCACGCACGTCGTGTCGGCGCGCGCCGACGGATACGACGATCAGAGCAAGAGCGTCACGCTCGAGCCGGGCGGCAAGACGGAGGTCCGCTTCTTCCCGGTGCGGCGGGCCGACTACACGCTCGCCTGGGTGGGCTTCGTGGGCGGCGCGGCGGCGGTGGCCGGCGGTGCCGTGACCGGCGTGCTTGCGTTCACGAGCCTCGGCAGCGCAAAGCAGGAGTGCGACACGACGACGCAGCAGTGCGGCCCCACGGGCCAGAGCGGTCTCCAGACCTCGAAGACGTTCGGCACTTTCTCGGACGTCTTCTTCGGCCTGGGCGCCGCCGGGTTGGCAGTGGGCGTGGTCGGTCTGTACATCGCCGGGCGAGGACACGAGCACGCGCGCCCCGTGGAGGTCGTCGCCGGCCCCGGCGCGCTCGGCATCCGAGGGACATTCTGATGGCGCGCGCCCGCACCCGCGCAACTGCGTTCGGTGCGGCGCTCTCGCTCGCGGCGCTGGCGTTCGGCGCGGCCTGCAGCGCGCTCACGGGCGCCGATCAATACGCGGACATCTCCACCTGCACTGGACCTCTCTGCGAACAGCGGTGCGCGCAGGCCGGGGGCACGTGGAACGAATACGGGGCGACGTGCAGTTGCCAGTGCCCGGGAGTCGGCTGTCCCGGGACCGGCTGGGAGCCGATGTGCGGCTCGGTCTGCTGCAACAACGAAACCACCCCCGGGTACCATTGCGTCGAGTTGCCCGACGCGGGCCCCACCTGCGTCGAGATCTGCACAGCCGACAGCGTCGCGTGCGGGTCGACGTGCTGCGACCCGGGGCTCGTCTGCCTGAGCGCGCAGAACAGCTCGTGCGGGGTTCCGTTCGGGGCCGTGGCGCAGTCGTGCGCGGGAGAGCTGAGCTGCCCCGTGGCGCTTCCGGACGGCGGGACGCAGAGCGTGGACTGCTGCGCGAGCGCGGCGATCCCGGCGGGGACGTTCGGCATGGGGTGCGCCGTATCGCCGGAGGGCGGCACGTCGTGCGAAGCCGACGAGATCCCGCAGCACACCGTCACGCTCGACGCCTACGCGATCGACCAGCTCGAGGTCACCGTGGGCCGCTTCAGGAACTTCGTTGCGTCATGGAGCTACGGCGCCCTCCCCGAGGGCGCTGGGGCCGACCCCCTCAAGGCGAGTGGGGGCTGGCAGACCGCGTGGAACCCGCAGCTCCCGTCCTCTGAGGCGGCGCTCGAGGCCGCGCTCGATTGCTCGCCGGATGCGACCTGGACCTCCGCCCTGGGCCCCAACGACACGCGCCCCATCACGTGCGTCTCCTGGTTCGTTGCGTTCGCTTTCTGTGTCTGGGACGGCGGGCGCCTGCCGACCGAGGCCGAGTGGGAGTACGCCGCGACGAACGGCGCGCGCGACGATGTGTACCCCTGGGGTGAGCGTCCGCCCGCGTCCGATCTCGCCGTCTACGACTGCACGTCGGACACGCCTCCGTGCTCGGTGCCCCCGTCGTCGCCGGTCCCCGTGGGGAGCGCGCCAGGAGGCATCGACGACTGGGGTCTGTTCGATCTCGCCGGGAACGTCGCGGAGTGGGTCTTCGACAGCTATGCGCCTTATCAATCGGGGAGCTCGACGGAGTACAACGTCATCGGGATCGGGACGCTCCCCTTCCAGGTCGAGCGCGGCGGGAGCTACGTGTCACCCGGCGTCGATCTGCGCGCCGCCGCTCGCGCCCCGCGCAACCCCACGGTCGGATACCCGGACGTGGGCCTCCGATGCGCGAGGTCGCAATGAGGTGGCGCGACGGCGTGCGGATCGTGGTGATGCTCGCCATCGCCTGCGCCTGCAACTCCCTCACGGGGGCCGACCGCTTCCAGAGCGCCCCCTGCCTGCCGACCTCTTCCGGCGTCGACTCCTGCACCGCGGAGTGCACCGCCGCCGGCGGGAGCTACGACCCGTCGAGCGGGAGCTGCACGTGCACGGACGGCGAGCCGATGTGCGGCGACCCGTTCAACTTCGGGGCGTGCTGTGGCGCGACGTCCGGTGGTTTGCCTTCCACCTGCACGGACGCCGGCTACTGCGAGGTCTATGGAGTGCCCTGCGGGAACTACTACTGCACCGGCACGGGCGCGACCTGCCTCGATGCGGACGCGGGGGTCTGCGGGGTCCCCTTTGGATCGCCGGAGCAATCGTGCGCCGCCGGGCTCACGTGCGGGTCGCAGGACTGCTGCGCGAGCGTCTCCATCCCTGGCGGGACGTTCTCGATGGGTCGTGGCGTCACGGGGCCCAACCAGTGCCCTCCGTCGGATACGTGCTCCGCTGACGAGACGCCCGCGCACACGGTGACGCTCTCCCCCTTCCAGCTCGACGCGTTCGAGGTCACGGTCGGGCGCTTCCGCGCGTTCGTCGAGCAGTGGGACTACGCTGGCATCCCCGAGGGCTCGGGCTCCGATCCGAACGCAGTCGGAACGGCGTGGGACGGATCGTGGAACGCCGCGCTACCGGCGACGCCGACGAACCTCGAGCAGGACCTCTCGTGCGCGAATGTCCTCGGAGGCCCAACGCCGGACCTCGCGACCTGGACGACCGCGCGAGGCGCGAACGAGGATCTGCCGATCAACTGCGTGACCTGGTACGAGGCCTTCGTCTTCTGCGTCTGGGACGGTGGACGCCTGCCCACCGAGGCCGAGTGGGAGTTCGCCGCGGCCAGCGGGGCGTCCGACGACCTGTACCCGTGGGGAGAGAGCGCCCCCAGCGAGTCGATCGTCACGTACGGATGCGGAGCGGACCCGACGCCGTGCGCGACGTCGCCGGCCCTGCCCCGGGCCGTCGGGAGCCTCCCCGGCGGCGCGAACAGCTGGGGGAACTTCGACCTCGCGGGGAACGTGAGCGAGTGGACGCGAGACTCGTACGCCCCGTACTCGAGCGCGGCGGAGACCAATCCGGCTTGGACCGAAACCGGCTACTACGGCTTCCCCGTGTTCCGGGGTCGTTCCTTTCGCGACGGCGCGAGCGCCCTCCGCGCCGCGGCGCGCGGATACACGCTCGCCGATGCGACGAGCCCGGACATTGGTTTCCGCTGCGCAAGGGCGCCGTGACTGGTAGCGTGAAAGCGGACGGAGATTTTTCCCGATGGGTGACGAGAACATCGGACGCGTCCTCGCGGGGAAGTACGAGCTGGTCCGCGTGCTCGGGCAGGGGGGAATGGGCGCCGTCTACGAGGGGCGCAACCAGATCGGCAAGCGCGTAGCGGTGAAGCTGCTCCTGAAGCCGGAGTTCGCGCAGAATCGCGCGCTCACGGCGCGCTTCTTTCGCGAGGCGCAGGCGTCCGCGGCTGCGGAGAGCAAGCACGTCGTCGACGTCTACGACACCGGCGTCGATGAAGGGACGGGGTTCCCGTTCATCATCATGGCGTACCTCAGCGGCGAGGATCTCGAGCACCTCGTCTCACGGGTCGGCGCGCTCAACCCAACGGCCGCTGCCCGCATCGTCTCGCAGGCGGCGACCGGGCTCGCGAAGGCGCACGAGGTGGGGATCGTCCACCGCGACATCAAGCCGGCGAACATCTTTCTCGCGACGGAGGACGGGGAGTCGACCGTCAAGGTCCTCGACTTCGGGATCGCAAAGCTCAGCAGCGATCTGGCGCCGCCGAGCGGTGACGACAAGGGGCTCACGCAAACGGGCGCGCTCCTCGGGACGCCTCTCTACATGTCGCCGGAGCAGGCCCAGGGGCTCAAGACGATCGACTCGCGGACGGACATCTGGTCGCTCGGAATGTGTCTCTACCAGGCGCTCGCGGGGCGTCTACCGTTCACGGACATCGACACCATCGGGAAGCTCATCGTCGCGATCGTCGCCCGCGAGGTGCCGCCGCTCTCGGCCACTGCTCCGTGGGTCCGCCCAGAGCTTGCCGCCGTCGTGCAGAGGACGCTCGAGCGGGATGTGGAGAAGCGGTTTTCGACTTCGCGTGAACTCATCGCCGCCCTGCGGCCTTTCACCGACGGAGCATTGACGATCAGCGCGTCGGTGCTCGTCGGGGTTCAGGGGGCGCTCGACGCGACGCTCCTGCCCGGTGCGGAGGTGGCCGCCGCGACGCCCGGCCCAGAGCAAACGATGGCGGCCGTCGGGGGGACGACGGGCGCCGTCGCGGGCAATCCGCGCGAGCCGACGAAGGGGGCGCCGACGAGCCGGCGTGCGGCCTACGGCGCTGCCGCGGTCGTCGTGGCTGGCGCCGTGGCGTTCGGAGCGAGAGCGCTGGTGGAGAAGCGAGAGACTGCGCCCATCGCTTCGGTCGCAAGCGCAGCGACGATCACAGCGCCCGCCGCGGCGCCACCTGCGCCAGCCGCGCCCGAGGACGACGTGAAGGTCGGCATGCTCACGCTGAAGATGCCGGCAGGGAGCATGGTCAAAGTCGACGGCTTCCCCGCCGGCCCGGGCAATGCGGCGGCCCCTCACGTCGTCACGGACGGAAAGCTCGCCCTGCGCGGGGAGTTCCAGCGCAAATTCCTCGTCGCCATCTACGACAAGACGGGCAAGCGCCTGATGGTCCAAGACGTGTACCTCTACGACAACAAGGTTGATCCCGAGACGATCGACACGAGCGTGGGAGCTGTCACGGTGGAGAAGCCGAAGCGAAAACTACCGGCTACGGCGCCCAGCACGAGCACCGTCCCGGCGGCGCAGTCCGGAGTGCCGGCTTCGCCCGCCGCGGATCTTCCGGCGCGGTTCTGATCCACCCGCGACAGCGTTCGCTACGGAAGCGCCGACGCCAGCTCCGCGTGCGCGAGCGCGTTCGCGACCTCGACGTCCGAGGCTTGCCGCGCGGTCGGATGCGCGACGGGGCGCCGCTTGTGCGACGGGCGCGAAGGGTGCGGAGGGCGCGGCGGGGGGAGCGCGCGCGTGGCCGGCTTCGCGAAGAGATCCGAATCGATCGCGAGGCGCTTCGCGGGCGCCTCCTTGGAGATCGCCGCGGCGCGCTCGGTGATGCCCGTCGATTCGAACGGGCGCAGGTCCGAGTCAAAGAGCGCGAGCAACCCGGCGACGACCGAGAGCGCGAGGACCGTTCCGAGCGCGCCGCCGAAGACCGAGCGGAGCACGCTGTGCTCGTTTCGTTGCGTCCGGGCGAGCGGATCGACCGCCGGAGCGGCGAGATCGCAAACGAGTCCCGGGTTCGAGCCTGCCGGCGTCACGCACCACGCTTCCACGTCTTCACCTCCGCGAACGGAAGTTTGCAGGATGCACGCCATCGCGATCGGCGCCCGAGCGCCTCGCGAAACGCGCAGGGACCGCGCGAATCGCTCGTCGCTGCAGCGCGAGGCGACGATCCTCGGTGGACTGGAGATCCACTCGAAGAGGAGGTTTCTCGTTCCACGCCATGGGGATCTGCGCAGAGACTGCGCAGATCTCGGGCCGCGATTCCACGCAGGGAGTCCGGCCCGATCCGGCGGGTCACCCCATCGCCTGCAGCACGTGCCGGATCCTCGCCATCAGCGCGTTGTCCCCCGTGTCGCGCGCCAGCATCGCCTTGAGCATCTGAACCACCGGCTCCCCGGCCCCCTCGTTCTGCGACAGGAAGTTGAGCAGATCCGGATCTGCCTGCACCGGCGTCGCGCCCGAGGTCACGGCGCCCGCCAGCGCACGCCAGTCGTCCGCGCCGAGCGCCTGCTGTCCGAGCGCCTGGTACGCGCTGCTCGCGACGGTCGGGTTCGCGTCCGAGGCGAGGGTGACGAGCGCCGTGCGCGCGTCGTCGTCGTCGACCCGGCGCAGCGCCCACGCGGCCGCGCCGCGCACCTCGACCGACGGGTCCTTCGCGTACGGCGCGATCGCCCGCCCGGTCCCCTTGAGGCCGAGGTTGCCGAGCGCGCCGAGCATGTCGCGTCGCTCGGTCGACGTCTTGGCCGACTTGAGCCCGGCCATCAGCGTCTCGCGCGCCGCGCGGACGGCCTGCGCGTCACCGCCGCTCCGGGCGAGGTTCCCGGCGCTCGCACCGAGCGCGTACGCCGCCGCGGCGCGGTCCGACCCGCTCCGGGCGTCCTCGTAGCTCGCCGTCACGAACGACATGCTGTCGGTCGTCGGATGCTGCACGAAGGAAAAGCGCTGCACGAGCCGGTCCCACTCCGCCTTGTCTCCGTGCGCGACGGAGCTCTCGAGCGCGACGCGCATCGCCCCCTGCGCCTCGGGCGTGCCGGCGCTGGCGAGGATCTCGAGGAGCTGCTCGCGACCCCGGCTGCTCATGCGCGGCGACTCGAAGAGCCCCGCGAGGTCCAGGCACGCCTCGGGGTGCGCCTTGAGGAAGCCCGTCGCGCGCCAGAGGAAATCGCCGGGGGGGAGGCCGCCGCCGGCGTAGGCGAGGAGCGTGTCGTGGAGCTCCGCGGCCGTCAGGCCCCGGATGCGCTGGGCCTTGATCTGCTCGTCCGCGCTCGGGCCGACGGTGAGCTGGCCAGGCGTGCGGGCGTCGAGCTGCGCGAGCGCCGGCGCCTGGCTCGTCGCCAGGTCGAACGTGGACACGTCGCGCAGCGTCATCTCGAAATGCGTGTTCGTGCTGAGCACGGCCGCAGCGTGGTTCGCCGGATCCTTCAGCAGGATGTCCTCGTCGTCGGTCAGGCTCGACACGAGCCGCCGCGCGGCGTCGAGCACGATCTCCGATCGCGACGACAGCTCGCCCGCGCTCATCGTGGCCTTGCGCCCGGGGGCGGCCGCGACGCGCGTGTACTCGGTCCGCGTTCGCCCGACGCGCGGCGGATCGAGCGCCTCGACCTCGTAGTGGACATTCGCGTCGCCGGTGTTCGACGCCTCGACCGCGTCCCACGCCTCGGCGTGGTCCGCCGCGAGCGTCACGGAGGTCTCGGTCACGAGCGACTGCATGACGTGCTGGAAGAGCGGCGCCTCGTCCTTGGCGAAGTACATCCCGCGGACGACGCCGCTCGGGTCGAGCGCCACGAGGACGCTCCGCCCCTCGAGCGCCGTCTTCGCATCGGCGTCGCTCGCGATCGCGTCCTGCCCCATCACGCGCACGACGTGCTTGCGCACGTTCTCGATCCGCTCGCGCACCATGATCGCGCCGCCGCTCGCGCCGTACGACTCGATCACCAGGTCGGCGTCGAGGTCGACCGATCCGTCGATCCCCTTGGGCTGACCTTGCCCCGTCGTCCCGCCCATCACGGCCGCGAGCGAGGCCGACGTCGTCCCGCGCCACGCGACGCCGTACGTGAGGCGCTCGCCGCGCGGGTAGTCGAGCTGGAAGGCGAGGTGCCTGTCCGCGGGCGCGCTCGAGAGCGCGTGCCGTGCCTTCTTCGCTCCGTCCACGCCGAGCGCCAGTGCCCCGAGGGCGACGGCGCCGAGCGCGATTTTCTGCCAGGTCTTGATCGTGCGCATGGCGTTCTCTCCTCTCACGGCGACTCGTCGGCGTAGTTGGTCTGGCCGAGGTAGCGGTAGCTGATGCCGTCGATCGGCCACGAGGTGTTCTCGTTGAAGAGCGGGATCTCCTGGTGGAACCCGTTCCAGCGCAGGAGGTAGATCTTGGCCGTGTCGCAGAAGGGGCAGACGCCCGCCGAGGCGTAGAGATCGATCTGACCCGACAGCTCGTTCAGGCTCAGGTTGCCCGACACGTTCGCGTTGAGCGTGAAGGTCGCGTTCGGGGTGTTCGAGGCGTTCGCACTGGCGGTGATGTTGAGCGAACCGGTCACGGGCGCGCTCACGTCGAGCAGCGTGATCTGCCCTTCGATGCCCACCGAGGCGACGAACACGTCGATCCCGATGCTCGCGTTCACGGACACCGACGCGGACGGGGTGATCGTCGCGCTGAGCTGCGCGGCGATGTCGCTGCCGCTCGAGGGCGGCGCGGCCGTCAGGACCACGCCCACGCCGGCCGCGAGGG
>JBKQKP010000107.1:0-6564 GCA_052147435.1 Polyangiaceae bacterium
GCGGAAAGGGGATCGGGTCGGGGTCGGGGTCGACGGCGGGGTCGGGGTCGGGGTCGGGGTCGAGGGCGGGGTCGGGGTCGGGGTCGGGGTCGAGGCGCCGATCGGGATCGTCGTGGGGCCGGACGAGAGGCGGTTCGCGCCGGAGGCCCTGCGCGCTCTCCTTGGCGAGGGCTTCACGCTTTCCCCGGCGAGCGACCGGACCGGCACTCGCCTCTTCGGACCTCGCCTCGCCGTCGATTCGGAGGACAGCGTCTCGACCCCCATGGTCGCCGGCGCAGTCCAGGTCCCCGGCGCCGGCGACCCCATCGTCCTCGGCCCCGATCACCCCACGACCGGCGGCTACCCCGTCCTCGCGGTCATCGTTCGGGCCGACCTCGGCCGTTTCCACGCACGGCCGATCGGGTCCACGGTCCACTTCACGCGCGCCGATCCTCGCGCTCTGACGCGCGTATAGTCTCCCGGTCTCGCCGCAGTCGCCGCACTCGCGAGAAGAGAGGCTCGTCATGTCGGAGCTCACGCTTTACATCGGGAACAAGAACTACTCCTCGTGGTCGCTGCGCGCGTGGCTCGCGCTCAAGCACGTCGGCACGCCGTTCAAGGAGGTCGTCATCCCGCTCGATGGACACGGAAAGCCGACGGCGGCGATCGCCGCGGTCTCCCCGTCCGGCAAGGTCCCCGCGCTGCGCTACGGCGAGATGGTCGTGTGGGACTCGCTCGCCATCGGCGAATACCTCGCGGAGGAGTTCCACCAGGCGCACCTCTGGCCGACCGAACGCATCGCCCGCGCCACCGCGCGATCCGCGAGCGCCGAGATGCACTCGGGCTTCCCCGCGCTGCGGAGCCAGCTCCCGATGAACATCCGCCGCCACCCCATCCACCTCGCGCTCACCCCCGAGGTCGAAGCCGAGGTCGCGCGGATCGTCGCCATCTGGGGCGAATGCCGGCGGCGGTTCGGCGCGGCAGGCCCGTTCCTCTTCGGCAAGTTCACGCTCGCCGACGCGATGTTCGCCCCCGTCGCCACGCGTTTTCGCACGTACGGCGTCCCGATGGACGAGGTGACCGCGGCATACGTCGCCGCGATCCACGAGCTCCCGACGATGCACGAGTGGACCGAGGCGGCGAAGCACGAACCATGGTCGAACGCGACGTACGACCGCGTGGGACACTGACGAGGGCTCAGATCTCCCGCGCGAGCTGATCGAGAAACTGCTTCATCGCCGCCACCCGCTCGCTCGCCATCGCGCGTGCGGTCGGCGTGTGGAGCACGTCGGGGATCCGGAGGAGCTTCGCGTAGAAGTGATCGATCCCCCACGCCTTGTCGTCGGGGGAGCGCTCCGCGCAGAACGGGTCGACCGGCGAGTAGAAGGGGCGCTTCATCTCGGCGCACGTGGCCATGCAGCGCGCGATGCCGATCGCGCCGATCGCATCGAGGCGATCGGCGTCCTGGAGAACCTTCCCTTCGATCGTGTCCGGTAGAATCCCGCGCGAGAACGGGTGCTCGCGAATGCAGGTGGCGATCGCATCGACCGTCTCTCTCGCCACCCCTTCCCCCTGGAGAACCTCGCGCGCGTGCTCCGCGCACACTTCGCCGGAGCGCGGCGAGTCGGGGTGCCCCTTCGGGTAGTTGAAGAGCTCGTGCAAGAGCGCCGCCGGGACGACGACCTCGAGCCGCGCCCCTTCTTTCTCCCCGATTCCGCGCGCGCTCGCCGTCACCCGGAGGACGTGCAGGAAGTCATGCGCGGGCTCGCTCGTCGCCCGCGCCTCGGCGACGGCGCGCAAGCGGGCGATCACGTCCGGGGACAGCTCCCCTCCGCCGGCTCGAGACGCGCTCACGTCTCCCCCACTCCGATCCACTTCGGCCCGAGCGCCGGCGGCACCCACCCCTCCATCCTCGCGAGGAGCGCGCCCGGCTCCTTCTCGACGAGGAGAAGCGCCCGCTGGTCCTCCGGGATGAACCCCTCTTCCACCATGTGCTCGACGAGCGAGACCAGCGGGTCCCAGAAGCCGCTCACGTTGACGAGCCCCACGGGCTTCCGATGCATCCCGAGCTGCGCCCAGGTCAGGATCTCGAAGAGCTCGTCGAGCGTCCCGAACCCGCCGGGGAGCGCGACGAATCCGTCGGAGAGCTCCACCATCGTCGCTTTTCGCACGTGCATCGTCTCGACGACGCGAAGCTCGGTGAGCCCCTCATGCGCCACCTCCCGCTCCACGAGCGCGCGCGGGATGACGCCGATGACCTCCCCTCCCGCCGCCAGCGCCGCATCGGCGATCTCGCGCATCACCCCCACGCTCGCCCCGCCGTACACGAGCCCCCTCCCGCCCCGCGCGATCGCCGCGCCGAGCTCGCGAGCCACCGCCGCGTACTCCGGCCGGTTCCCCGGACGAGACCCGCTGAACACGCACACGCGACGCATGGCGCATGGTTCTAGCACCACTCCGCCGCCAGACGGCCCCTCTCTACGCCGCGGCCCAGACCGCCTGATCGAGCTCCGCGATCATCCCCTTGCCGCTGAGCTGATCGGCCGCCGCGCCGCCGAAGTACTTCATCAGTCCCACCTCCTCGTAGCGCGGGATAATCCGCGGCGTGAGAAGGCCGATCTCGCGGAGGTTCGGCACGAGGCGCAGGAACATCGTCGAGCGGAACTCCTGCATGCCGGGGGAGTCGATCATCAGCGTCCGCCAGTTTTCACGCGACAGCCGCCCCTCGAACCACTCTTCGTAGACCTCGTACGCCAGGAACCGGTTGCGCATCAGGAGCGCGACCTCGAACGCCCAGTCCTCGCGCTCGTTCCGCTCGCTCTGCGTGAGCGTCTTGGTGATGTGCTCGCGGAGCGCGAGGACGCCGTAGTGAACGTGCCGCGCCTCGTCCTGAATGACCATCTTGAGGAGCTGCCGGAGGAGCGGCTCTTTCGTCAGCTTGTAGAGCGTGCCGAACGCGCCGAGCGCGAGCCCCTCGACCATGATCTGCATGCCGAGGAACTTCATGTCCCAGCGGCCGTCGCTCATGAGCGAATCGATGATGACGAAGAGGTTGTCGTTCACCTGGTAGAGCTTGTTCAGCTTCTCGTCGAGGTACCGGTGGAACACCTCGACGTGCCGCCCCTCGTCCATCACCTGCGTCGATCCGTACAGCTTCCCGTCGAAGAACTGCACTGCCTCGGTGACCTGCGCGGCGGCGAAGAGCGCCCCCTGTTCGCCGTGCAAGAACTGCGAGAGCATCCACGACGTCATGCTGTAGACAAACTGCTGCTTCTCCCGCGCGTCGAGGCGCACGCCGAACCCGGCGAGCGCGTCCCAGTCGAAATAGTTCTCCGGGAGAAGCGGCACCTCGGGGTCGAGCGGATCGACGCTCGTCTTCCACGGGAGGTGCACGTCGCTGTCCCACTGCCCCTGCTTGGCGCGCGTATACAGCTCCGCCATGTCGGCGTGATCCGCGGGGTAGGTCCAGTCGAAGTGCGCGGAGTGGTGCGCCGGCATCTTCGTCGGTGCCCCCTGCTTCCCGCGCTGCAGCAAGAGCCCCCGCACCCCGGCCGGCCCGAGCGCCGCCAGCACGCGCGGGTCCTTGACCTGCGTGAAGACGGAGAGCGCCTCGGCGAGCGCGTCGAGCTGGTTTCGGACCTTGGCGGGGATTCGGGCGGCCAGACGCTCACGCAGCTCGAACATGGGGGCTCTCCTTGGCACGTTTGCACGGTCTTCCGACGGTCTAATCCGCTCGTTCGGTCATGGCTGTAGCGACGCGAAGAATTTCCGGATGAGGCTCTCGTGGTAGCGAGCCATGAACTGGTTCAAGAGCGGGATCGCGCTCTCCACCATGCGCGCCACCTCCGCCGGGGGGAGGTGCGAGACGCGGTCCTTGAGCATCTCGCGCTCCTTCGCGAAGATCGCCTCGAGCGCCTCCGCAAAGAGGGTCACGTCCTGCGGCACGAAGCCGAGCGCCTTCGTGAAGCCCGTCGCGCGAATCTCCCCCCAGAGCTCGATCATCCAGGCGTCCTCTTTCGCGAGGTGCTGCCGCCCCTTCTTCTTCACGAGGTGGAGCACGCCGATCCGCGCGAGCTCGTCGGCGTCCTCGCGGCTGACCCCCGCGCGCAGGAGCAAAGGATGGAGAGGAACGAGCACGTCTCCTTCCCCCGAGCCCGCGATCGGGCCGAGGCGGTGCTTCACGTCGAGAAAGAACCTGCGCTGCGGCTGGGTGAAGCCGTCGTCCTCTTCGTCGAGCACGGCGCGGATGGCGCGGAGCGGGAGGAATCGCTCGTGCTGGAGCTGGCGGATCAGCTTGAGCCGCTCGAGGTGCGCCTCGCCGTAGTAGGCCATGTTCTTCCCGGTCTTCTCCCCCTCCGGCAGGAGCCCCTGCTGGATGTAGAAGTGGATCGCCTGGCGAGGGAGCCCCGTTCGATCGCAGAGATCCTTCATGCGGTACGGGAACTCGCCGCGGTCGACCGGAGGCGTGCGCGCGACGGCCGTCATTCAGCCGCCTCCTTTCGGGCCGCCGCGTACGCCGGATCGCTCGCCAGCGCGATCGTCGCAGGCTTGCGAACGCGCGACACGCACGCGAGCACGTACCCTTGCCCGCGTTCCTCGGCGGTGAGGCAGTTGGGCTCCTCCATCTCGACCTCGCCGTCGCACAGGCGGACCTTGCACGCCGCGCATCCCCCCATCGCGCACGAGTAGTCCATCTTGATCCCCGCCGAGAGCCCCGCCTCGAGCATCGTCTGCTCCGGGGCGACGTAGACCTCGCGCACGCCGGCGCCGTTCGCGCGGATCGTGAGGACCTGCGGCCCCGCGTCGGCGGCCGCGGCGGCACGTGCGCGAAGGTGCGGCATGTTGAAGCGCTCTTCGAGGATCTTGTCTTCGGAGACGCCACGCGCGCGAAGCGCCGTGCGGGCCGCGCGCATCATCGGTTCGGGGCCGCAGAGGACGAAGTGGGCATCGCCGATCGGTCCGCACGCGTCGAGCTCTGCGTGCAGGATCCGCTCTTCGAGGATCCCGGCCCCCCCCGTCCACCCTCGCGGCGGATCGCTGAGCACGTAACGCACCACGAACCGCGGTCCATGGGCGCGCGCGAGCGCCTCGATCGCGTCGCGGAAGATGATGTCCCCTTCCCCGCGATTGCCGTAAACGAGCGTGACGCGCGTCTCGAGCTCGACGCCGAGCACCGTGCGCGCGATCGACATCATCGGGGTGATGCCGCTTCCTCCGGCGAGGAGAACGAGGTGTCGCGCACTCCCGGCGCCCGCCTGCACCGGGGGGACGACGAAGCTCCCGGAGGGGCCGAGCACCTGGATCAGATCCCCTTCCTTCACGTGATCGTTCACGTGGTTCGAGACCACCCCTCCGGCGACGCGCTTCACAGTGACGGCGACCCGCTCGGGTTCGCGCGCGTCGCTCGAGACGGAGTACGCGCGGCGGAGCATCTCGCCGCCGACAGGCAGAATGAGGGTGAAGAACTGACCCGGCACGAAGCGGAACGGCGCGCCGAGCGGGTCCTCGAAGAGGAGCGTCACGGCGTCCGGCGTCTCGCGGATGACCCGCGCGACGCGAACCGTCCGCGGCGCGAGGAGCGCGGTCATGCGCGCCGCCGCGTCGTCCGCCCGGTGTTTGGTCCCTTCGTTCGGGCGCCGGGTCGTGAACGGGGGGGAGCGCTTCCCCGCGACCCGCCGCGCCACCATCGTGGCGTCCCGGCGAAGCTGTTCGAACGCTTCGGTCAACGAGCGAGGTACGAGCGCCACGAGAAAACAGCCTACCGCGTGGTCGAAAAGTGTCAAGTGACACTCGACACTCAACGCTTCCCTTCACCCTGCGCGGGTGTGGGAGCGAGGTGCACGACGGCGCCGTTCGCAGCTATCGTGACCGCCATGCGGATCTTCCTCGGGACACCCAAGACCTGATCGATGCCGCTCTTCCAGTCACCGCCGCGCACCCCCGAGGAGATCGAGCAGAGCCGACCGCTCGAGATCGGACCCGAGCAGGTCCTCACGATGGAAGAGAAGGAGTGGTACGCGCGCATCTACCGCGGCGACGCCGTCCCCCAGCTCACCGTGCGCGCGGTCGCGATGGGGAGCGTGCTCGGCTTCTTCCTCGCGTTCACGAACCTCTACATCGGCCTCAAGACTGGCCTGTACCTCGGGGTGGCGATCACCGCGGTCATCCTCTCGTTCTCGATCTGGACGACGCTCCGGCGGATGGGCTTCGCGAAGAGCGCGATGTCGATCCTCGAGAACAACTGCATGCAGTCGTGCGCGTCGTGCGCCGGCTACGGCACCGGCTCGTCGATCATCACCGCCGTCCCCGCGCTTCTGCTCCTGACGACGTCGCCGACCGACGCACACGGACACAACCTGCCGTGGTGGGTCGTCGCCCTCTGGACGCTGGTTATCTCCGCGCTCGGCGTGACGCTCGGCATCCCGATGAAGCGGAGCATGATCAACCGCGAGCGGCTCCGTTTTCCCGAGGGGACCGCGGCGGCGATCACGCTCCAGAGTCTCTTCAGCGAGGGGCGGGAGGCGCTGCTCAAGGGGCGCGCGCTCTACATCTCGGCCGCCACGGGGGCGCTGGCTCCGCTCCTCA
>JBKQKP010000108.1:0-12091 GCA_052147435.1 Polyangiaceae bacterium
CGGCTTCGCGCGACGGAGCGTCGCGAGCTGCTGGCGCAGGATCAGGTTTTCGACGACGAGGCTCGCTCGAGGTTGGAACGCCGAGAACAGCGCGCCGAGTAGGGCCCCCAAGATCGCAAGTACGCCACCAACCTGACGCCGGCCCCCTTCGGCGTCACCGGCGAATCGCCCCGGCCGCTACGGTAGCCTGACCGCCGGCCCATGCCTGGAAAACGCGACAAAACGAGTTCTTCGTCACTACAACCACGCCGTGCGTCGCAACCGCGGATCGAGCCCCGCTGCTGCGGTCCCGGAGCCGCAGAGACGTCCCGCGGCCGGCAAGTCGAACCCGAAGGCCTGCCGGACCCAGAGCGGCTCGTCAGCCATCCTCGCAGAAAGGGATCGCGACACGGCGCTCGCGCGAGCGACAAACGGACCATGCGCGGCGAGGGGCTCGTGAAGCCACGCCAGGATCCGCAGAAACTCTCGTGACGAGTCAATGAAGGCGCGTCTCCCGTGGAGCGTGCGATGGTTGTTGTTGATGTAGACGTCTCCGGCCTCCGCGCGGAACTCGAACGGCGTCGCGGCGTCTATCCATCTGCGGAAGGAATGGCCGACGTCGTCGTTCGGCGGAACGGCGGGAACCAGCTCCGCCAGAAGATGGGCGTGACCCTCGGACGACGCCTCATTGCCAACTCGCGGACGGAGTCGGGCACGCTGTGCTGCTCGGTGTGCACCCGCGACCGTTGAAGGTCGGATAGACCTCCCCCGCTTGTATCCCCGAATACCCCCAACAGTAGTCGCAAAGTTGGAGGATGACGCCGTCATCGTTCTCCGGCGTGAACGCGCAGATCAGGGAAGAGTTGCCACAGCCACCGAACGAGCAGTCGATGCTTGAGCTCTGATTCGCCGCAGCGTACGCCGCGCACGCTTCGTCTGCCTCGATCTGGTCGTACGTGCCGAGGGGTGCGCAATCCGTGAAATTCTGCCCTTCGCCGTCCGTGTGATTCACGGGAGTGCATCCTCCGTCCCCGGCGTCTTCGCTGCCGCCGCTGCTGCTGCCCGAGCCACCCCCCGATGAGGAGCCGCTCGACGAGCCCGACGAGGAACCGCTCGACGAGCTCGACGACGAACCCGATGAGGAGCCGCTCGACGAGCCCGACGAAGAACCGCTCGACGACCCGGACGACGAACCCGACGAGGAACCGTTCGACGAACCTGACGACGAATCCGACGACGAACCGCTCGACGAATCGCCGCTGCCACCGCCCTCTGCTGACACAGTCGCGTCGAGCGATGGGCCCACGGAGACATCCGTCTCGGATCCCGGGGAGACCGCACTCGCGTCCTGCGTCAGCGGCCCGCCGATGTTGTCGAAGCCCCAGAACGATGCGCACGCCATCATCGCGGACGTAGCACCCGCGAAGGCGACGGCCCCGAGCTGGCTCGCGCGCCTCACCACGTGCCTCGAATGCTGAGCCCTGGTCCGCCGGCGACGACGGTGGGCCCTACGTTCACCCCGCTATCTCGCGGCGCAGTGAGATACAGCGCCGCTCCACCCGCGAGCAGAACGCCCCCAGCGACGAATGCGACCGTAGACGCTGTCGCCTGATCATGCGCCGTCCCGCCCTCCGTGATGCCCTGTTGGTAGCAAGACGATAGGGGGCCGTTGGGACAGTATTTGACCGCATCGTCGTAGGTGGACTTTGCGACGAACCCCAGCACCGTACCGATGACGAGCCCCACGACTCCGGCACCGCCCGCCGCGAGGCCGGTAATGCGTTGTGTGCTCAATGTCGAGGCTCCGGGGCCGGGTGGTCCGGTCGGGGGAGGCGCGGGCCCGGGCGCGGACATGAGACCGAGCACTACTTGCTCATGCCGGTCCTTCTCGCCCTCGCGAACGACGAATTTCCGCTCGAGTGGCGGTAATCCCTCGGACGAAAAACGGAAGACGTGCTCGCCCGGATCGACGGGTACAGCGGTTGCGTCGAGCCGCGCCACGAGCGGAGCGCCATCAGAAGTAACGGCAACGGCACTCAGGTCAATCCCATCCTTGTCTTTCACCTCGAAGACGATCGTCGGCATCGCCTTGTCGACTTCCTGGAGGCGTTCGGCGCAGTCGCTGCGAACAGGCGCGGGGCACGACGTCGCGATGCAGACGAGGAGCTGCGCGCGAGCGTCGCGGAGCTTGCCGCTCTGCCTCAACGACTGCGCCATCTCGTTTGCTTGGACGCACTCTAGCTTCGACGGTTCATCAGCCGTGGCAGTGCGCGACCCGCTCCCCGGCACCCCTAGCGTCAAGAACAGAAACGCAGTCGCCGCAGAGCCTCGCTTCGCGTGGCCGGGACTGGTCATAGGCACTCGAGCTTCCATCGCTTCACTCCCGTCTTGTCCAAGGTGCACGGCGGCTCGCACTTCGCCTTCGTGCCGTTCGCCGGCGGGCTCACGGCGGACGGTGGCGCGGGTAGCGGTCGCGCGGCTGCCTGTGCTGCCACGGGAGGCGGAGCGGTTGGAGGCGGGATCGGCTTGCCGCGCTCGGTGGAGGTGGTGCTCGCGGGAGCGGCGTCCAGCACGGAGGACTTCGCGATGGGGAGGGACTCGACCGGCACCAGCTCAATGACCTCGCTTGCAGTGGGCGCTGTCGACAGCGAGGCACTTGCATTTGTTGACGTGATCGCGCTGGCCGACGACGCGGACGAGGTGAGAGTTGGCGTCGGATTCGGTCGGTCCTCGTGGGTTCTCGTGACGATTGCAGCGACGACCAGCAGAGCTGCAGCGACGCCTCCCGCGGCGGCGATGGTGTACGTCGACCGACTACGGCGCGCTGTCGAACGCGACGCGACGCCTGCGATCGTCGACAACGGGAGCGTCGGCATCTCGAGCGTCCCGGGCAGTTGCGGTGCCGGAGCGGGGCGATCTTCACCAAGCTGACGGGGCGGCGGCGTCATCTGCGGCGGCGCCGCGATCCTCGTCTTGTCCTGGTCGCCATCCTCATGCGCTTGCACGGGCGCCGATGACCAATCCGCGTCGACCGCGAGGAGGCGGGAAAGCGCTTCCCGCATGGCGTGCGCACTCTGCCGAGCTCCGGGGGGACGCTCGGTGCCACGCTCGCGAGAGCCCTCGCCGGTTTCGTCGCCGCCTGAACCATCATCTCTTCAGGGGTTTGCCCCTCGTGGACAAGCCGTCCGGAGAGCAGCGTGAACGCGGTCGCGCCCACGGCCCACACGTCTGAGAGAGCGTCCACCTCACGAACACGACCCAGGGCCTGCTGAGGGGGCATGAAAGCGGGCGTGCCCATCACGTGCCCCGAGCGCGTCGCGGACGGTGATGCTTCGCGTAGACGGGCTATGCCGAAGTCGAGAACCTTCAGCGTCCCGTCACTTGTGAGAAACAGATTCTCCGGCTTGAGATCGCGATGAACGATCCCCTTCGCGTGTGCCGTCGCGAGCACGTCGAGCAGGTCCCGCATCAGGATTGCAACCTCTTTCGCGTCGAGTCTGCGCCCGCACCGTTCCCAACGAGCCTCGAGCGTCTCCCCCTCGAGAAGCTCCATGACCAGGAAGACGGCTCCGTCGTCGTCGACCTCATCGTCGAGCACCCGCACCGTCCCCCGATGCTCCACCGTGTTCGCGACGTACCCTTCGCGGGTGAAGCGGGCGCGGAGCGAGGAATCAACCGCGAGCTCCGGATCAAGGATTCACGGCGACGCGATTCCGATTCCGGTGCGTCGCGGCGTACACGACGGCCATCCCGCCCACGCCGAGGACGCGATCGAGTTTGTACTTCCCCTTCAGCGTCGTGCCGATGCGGAGGCGAGCCCGCGTCGAGAGTTCTTCGTCGCTCATCTGCTTCCGCCACCGGTCGGCGAAGACCTCAGCCTGTGCGATGCCGAGACACCAGGCGCGACGACCGTCGAACCTCCCGTTTCTAGGCGACATGCGGCGACGGCGCGCGACACAGGGGAATATTACGCCATTATCGTCACGTTTTAGAATGGCCGCGGTGAACGCGATTGTCGTCCGGTGGCGAAGACCCTGGAAGGCGCGCTCGACGACGTGGGCCGGCGCCTCTCCGAGCTACGCAGGCACCGAGGGTGGACGCAGGCGGAACTCGCGGAAAGATTGGGAGTAACCCTTCGCGACTACCAAGCCATTGAGGGGGGGCGGCGGAACGTCACGATGCGTACGCTCGTGGTGCTCGCGTCGACATTCGACGTGCCGCTCCGAACGCTCTTCGACGAGCCAGCGACCTGCGCACCGCGCCGCCGGGGGCGCCCAACGACCCGACCGTCTGAGCAGGGCGTGCCTTCGCGGCCGAAGCCGAGCAAGCCGACGAAGATGCGCGCCCGGAGGGTGACTCGGTGATGATCACGGCGTCATCACTGGCCACCGCGCTGCGGACCGAGGCTGCGTCGTGGAAGTCGCGCGCAAACTTCGTGAGCGCGGAGTGTGTGACGTCGAGCTTGGCGGGTGTACGGGAGAACGCGGTCACCGAGTGACCCTTCGCGAGCGCTAACTTGACGCAGAGGGCGCCGGTTCCCTGCGAGGCGCCGAGGATAAGTACTTTCATAGGCTCACCGTACCAAGGCCGTGTGTCAGCGAAGTTGTCGCCCGCGCGAGATGAAGGGTGCGGTCCACCGACCCGGTGGCGGCGACGGCCGTCGGGTCAGCCGGGCCGTTCCGATGGGAGCGGCGGCGGCGACGCTCGGAGGGGGGCGCATGACGCGCCGTCCTCACCGACGGGGTCCGCGAGCTCGACGCAGTGGGCCCCTATTGTCCGTGTCTGTCTTCGCTCGTCCGCAGCGGCCGTCAAGGCTGGTTCGCGAGGGATCTTCGAGAGCTAGCCCCGGGCTAGCCCCTTTCGTCCCTTTGTCCGCTCAATTCGGGGTGCACTTCGTACCGAGGGCCGGGACTTCGGCCCCCCGCGGGGGGGAGCGGGGGCAGCGGTCGCAGGTAATTCCGGGCCACCAGTTCCGCCACGACGAGCGCGGCGTTCTTTCCGGTCGGGCGGGGGGGGAGCCGCTGAAGGTCGCGCCTCGAAATCGCTTCGCCGGGGTGGCCGAGCGCCCAGTCCCTCACAGACTCGGCCTGTCTTCGCGTCATGCGTTCGACTGCACCGCTCGACATCGTCCCAAAGACAAATCGGGCATGCGCGAGAAGATATTCCCCCACGCGAATGGCACGACTCATCGTGTCGGCCGCAATCGGCCTCGAGCACGGCGGCGGGCTGCCCGAGGTCGCGTGACTCCAGCAATGGATCACGCCGGCCACCCGCACGATCGCCCCCACGTACTTCGCTCCCCAATACGGAAGATCCCCCAAATCTCCTTGCGTCGGATGGAGCCGACGTTCGTGATTCACGAAAAGACGGCGAAGGAGCTCGAACGCCTCGTCGTCGAGCCGGATCGCGGGGGGGGCTTGGCCTTCTGCCGGGACGGGAAGCGCGAGCAACGTGCGAAGGCGCGTCGCATAATCCGCGCGCAACGCGGCCGCGATCGGAGGGGCGTCTAGGTGCCGCGACCCCACTCTCGACACTGGGATGGCGTACAAGATCCTCGCGAGAAAACCCCTCGTGTGAAGCTTCGACGTCGCCGAAGCCGCCCGCAGAACCTCCGGTTGCACAGTCAGAGCCAGGGTCAGGGATGCACGACGTACCATGATTGGTTCGCGTGACCTCCGGTCGATGCGCAGGGACTCTCCGGAATGCCCCTTCAGGAAAACGTCGAGATTCACCTCCCCGCCCTTCGAATAACGACCGGCGACAGCTTCGAGAAGCCCCCCTTCGGCAGACGCGACGAACGCGCGCCCGTGCTGTTCAGCCATGAGCCCAGCGAGCCCTCCGGGGCTCACATCGTCCGCGAGGAGCCGCGGGAGAGGCACAACCTTCTCACGTGCATCGCGTAGGCGCCGCGTGATCTCCTCAATGTCGGTCTCGAGCGTGGGGACGTGCAGGGTCAGGGTCTTGGCGCTGCGTCGCCGGCTCCGTTTCCAGGCGAGACGCTGCTCAAGGTCGGAGATCTCGCGCTGCGTGGCCTCACGCTCTTGGCGCGCGCGCTCGACCTGCTCGCGCTCAGCCTGCGCGATGGGAGCAATCATCTCTGCTAGCACAGCGCTCTTTCGTTCACCTGGCTGCAGTGCAACAACCACGAAGAGCGCGAGAGGCTCCTCGTAGTCCACCTTGGGCCTAACGCGCACTTTGCCGGAAACGCACGCCGCGATCGCCGCCAACGCGAGCATCGCGGGGAGATCTGGCGCCACCTGCGCGGACTCGGCAACGCTCATGACAAACGCGCTCAGCTCCGGTCCGAGCGCCTCAGTGGGAAACGGAGGCGTCCGATCCGCATCGAGCCGCCGCAGATCCTGCCATTGAGTACTATCCCCCGCATACTCTCCGTCGAGGGCGTGCGCCTCTCCTTGCTCGTGCTCGCCTTGCTCTCTCATCGGGAGAACCCTGCGCGTGAAGTCCCAGCGTGGGCGGCCGGCGAATGCGCGACAGCGTGCCGGGAGAAGGGCGAACATTTGACGGGTGGACTGGGCGCCCATGCTGAAGTGGAGACCAACCGCTGCGCCGGCCGCGTGCCGGAATGAAAGGGTGAAGCGATGCTCGCGACCCGGGCGGCCGGGAGGCTCCGTTGCTCACGAACCTTCCCGTCGCTCCCGCCGCGCAGGGCGCGGTCGCCCCTGCTGGCCGACGATTGGAAGGAAGACCATGCCAGTTGAACCAACCCTTGCATGGCTCTTGCCAGAGCTCCTTCACGCCCTCTTGAGGAACGACGCAAGCCAACCTGCGAAGGTCTCTGCGGACGAGACCTCGAATGGATCGATTCGGGGTTGCGGCAAACCCATTCGGTGGCGGACGGCGAGGACCTCCGCCTTCGGGTAAAACGGCGCCCCGGAGACGTGCATCCGCGAAAGCCCCTGTTCCACGCGGAGAGGCTCGCCGGCCTCCGTGCAGACGATCCGCGCTCCGAACGGAGGCGGGACCGGATGCAGCAGGCCGGCGCCCTCCAACCCTTCGAGCCGCGCGCGCCGTTCGAGCACGCCGATGCCAAGGGCCTGGGCGGCCGTGCGCTGGTCCATATGGACTCTTTCAAATTCCGCGCGCGCCGCGCAGTCGCGCTCGTGCGCCTCCGCGCGGAGGCGAATGCCCAGGTCGTATTCTCTGCCAAGCTTTTCCATCAACGCGTTGTGCGCGCGGACCTCCTCCATCTCTGCGGCCCGATCGGAGCGCATGAGCGCGAGTTCCCCGCTCGTGAGGCGCGGCGTGAGGCCCTCCGCTTCGCGCTCGCTCCGCACCCTCTCGAGTTCTGCATCGTCGAAGCGAAAAATGCCGTTTTCGTCTTTCTCCGGGTGCAGCTTCCCGACGCGTTGCAGGTATCGGATCGCCTCCACCGTTTTCGAGCCCATGAATCTTGCAGCCTCGATCCGCGTCTTCTTCGCCATTGCCGTAGCCTCCGTGTGTGGGTGGTTTCTTTGGTCTCGTCGTGTGCTCCTCGCGCCATTGCGTGCGCGGCGCGGCTCCTAGCGCCGCGTACGCTTTGCGTTCGCGGTTTCCTCAGTCGCCGGGGTCGCGCCGCTCGCCTCGGAGCGCCGCTTGCGGCTCGCCGCCACCTTCGACCGCCACGGTTCCGCCACGGTCCGACGGGATTGGACCGGATTCTGCCAGCGAAGCGGCCGTCGTTGAGCCGTGTTTTCCGCGGCCCTCGCGGTTCTCACGATTCAGCTGAGCTAGTGGCGCAATCTGTCGCGCTCCCGGGATCGAGAGCGCTTCCCGCCCCCTCTTACTCGGCGCCCTCCGCATGGTCAACCGCCCTCCCCGCGCGTGGCGTGCGCCATGCAATCGCTCCTCCTCGTGCGCCATCACCTCTCTCTCCCGGCGACCGCACTTCTCGCAGCATTCGCTTGTTTTTCCTGCTCCTCGGGCCCCTCGGGGAATCGTCCTCCCGTGCTCGTCGAGGGGACCGCCGTTCCGGAGCCTCGAACGGGCGGGGCGGGCGGCGCCAGCAACGACCCGCGCGCGGGGCTGGATGCCGACGGAGGTGCGTCGCCGTCGGAGCCCACTTCTCCCTGCACGGCACTCGCGCTCTGTTGCTCCAAGTTCGACACCGAAGATCCCGCACAAGCTTGGTGCCAGCAGACTCTGACCCAGGCCACGAGCGAAGAAGATTGCGAAGGGTTCGTCGAGTACTTCGGATGCTGACCTGGAGGCGACCGCTAATCCTCCGTCCAGATCTCCGTCCCGGCGGGGACGTCGCCCGGCGTGCAGTCGAGGAGGCGCACCATCGCGAACGGCGGTAGCGGCCCGCGGATGTGCGCGACGTCGAACGACGCTTTGGCAGCGCGCTCGGCGCCGTCGGGGAAGCGGAGCCGCACCGCGAACGGACCCTGCGCGGGGCGCGTGAGCGTGATCCGCGGCGCGACGAGGACACCGGGCCCACGCGCGACGAACGCCTCCTCCACGACAACCAGCCGTTCCGCCATCCGCCTCCTCACTCGTGAGCGCCGTCGGACACCTGCGTTGCGTCGAGCGTCGCGGTGGCATCCCCGTCCGACGCCGCAGTCGCGTCCAACGTCACCGGCGTCTCGCCGTCCGGCCCGCCGTCGAGCTCGATGATCGGCTGGCACGTCGCGGTGGGCGTCGCGCCGCATGGCCCGTTGGAGCACGTGTACCCGGAGCCGAGCGACGCGACGCACTCCGCGGTGGTCGTGCACGGCTGCAAACACTCCATGCCGAGCCCCACGCACCCTCCCCCCTGGGGGAGCGAATCGGCCAGGCACTCTAGCCCCGACTGGCAGTTGCTCGTCTGGCTACAGCTCACGCCCGCGAGGCCGGAGCTCGCGTCATTGCACGCGCTCGCGATCGCGACGGCGGCGAGCAGGCCGAGTACGAGGGTGGCTCTCAGCATCGAGGAGGACGTATAGCAAATCGCTCACTCCAGCAGCGCCGCTTCCAGCCCGAAGCGCCTGAACCCCCTCCGCCCATCCGCGGTGATCCGAAGCGCGCGCGCCCCCTCCCGCCTCGAGAGCCACTCGAGCGCGAAGAGGTGCTGCGTGAGCACCACGCCGAGGCTCCCCCCGAGGTGGTTTCGTCGCTCCGTCCAGTCCAGGCACGGCTTCCCTGTTGGCCACTCGCGTCCCTCGCGCATCGAGAGGCCCAGCTCTTCGAAGCAGGCGATCCCTCGCGGGGCGAGCGAGAGAGCGCCGTCGCGGATACGCAGCAAACGCCGAGATTCGAGCGACGCGAGCCACGCGACGCCGAGCTGCCCGGCGAGGTGCTTGTAGCAGCTGCGTGCGCGCGAGAGCGCCGCGCGCGCCGGATCGGGCGGTGGGGGGCGCTTCCCGGGAGCTGTGTGCAGCGTGATCGCTTCGAGCGCGTCGGCGATGTGATCTCCCGCGAGCCGGAAGTAGCGGTGTCTCCCGCGCTGCTCCGCCAGGACGAGGCCCCCGGTGAGGAGCCGCGACAGGTGCGAGCTCGCCGTCGACGGCGCGACTCCCGCGAGGCTCGCGAGCTCCGAGGCAGGGCGCGCGAGGCCGTCCATGAGCGACAAGAGCATGGCGACCCGCGACGGATCGCTCACCAGCTCGCCGAAGCTCGCGATGTCGAAGCGCGCGGCGGGGATCGTTGAGTGCATTCCACCCTCATTCTACGGCGGGGCTCGAAAGAAACCCTTCGATGCAGGTCGAAGCGTCAGCGCGCAACTCGCCTGGAACTGAGGCAGAGCTGGCTTGCGAAACGACCTAGCGCGAGCAGGCAAGCCTCTACCCGTTGCTGGAGAGCGTGAGTAGGTTGCGCCCCATGCGCTGGCTTTCGGTGCCGCTTTTTCTCCTTCTGCTCGTGCTGCTCGCCCTGAGCTTCACCCCCTTCACCGCTTGCAACTCTTCGAGCGGGAACGAGTGCGCGGCCGCGGGGGGAACCTGCACGCTCGGGTCGTGCACTCCGTACTGCCTGAACGGCGCGTGCTCGAGCCCATTGCCTACCAGCGCGCAGGACTGCCCCAGCACGCTCACCAACTCCGCCGGCCAGCAGACGAGCGGCAACCCGTGCTGCGTCACCCAGACCGAGACCGACTCCGGCGCGCCGGTCGAGCCCGAAGACTCGGGGGGAGGGGTGGACGCGACGCTCGCCGACTCCTCCACGACCGCCGACGCGACCGCGCCCGCCGATGCCACGGAGGCGAAGGACGGCGCGCACGACGCCGAGAGCGAGGCGGAGACCGGCACACTCATATGCTCCCTCGACGGTGGCGATGGCGGTGCCGGGATGTGCCTCCCGGACGGTGGAGACGAAGATTCCGGGGCGCTCGACGCCGGGAGCGACGGCTGAGCGCGGAGAGTTTGGTACCATCTTAAAGGATGGTGGAGGGGCTCACGCTCGGTCGCTACACGCTGCACGCGGAGATCGCGTCCGGCGGGATGGCGACCGTGTACATCGGCCGCCTCAACGGCCCCGTGGGCTTCGGGCGCACCGTCGCGATCAAGCGCCTTCACGCGCCGTACGCGCGGGACGTCGAGTTCGTGAAGATGTTCCTCGACGAGGCGCGCCTCTGCGCGAGAATCCAGCATCCCAACGTGGTGCCGACGTTGGACGTCGTCGCCGAGAACGGCGAGCTCTTTCTCGTGCTCGACTTCGTCAACGGCGAGTCGATGAGCGCGCTCGCGCGGGCCGTGCGCTCGGCGGGGACGAAGATGCCGCCGCCTGTCCTCGCGTCGGTCATCGTCGGGACGTTGCGCGGGCTCGACGCAGCGCACGAAGCGCGCGACGAGCGGGGCGAGCCGCTCGGGATCGTGCACCGCGACATCTCGCCGCAGAACATCATGATCGGCGCCGACGGCGTCGCGCGGCTCCTCGACTTCGGCGTCGCGAAGGCCCGCGCGCGCCTGACGACGACGCAGGACGGCCACCTGAAAGGGAAGATCCCGTACATGGCCCCGGAGCAGCTCGCCGGCGACGCCACGAGGCAGTCGGACATCTACGCCGTGGGGGTCGTCCTCTGGGAGATGCTGGCGGGGCGCAGACTCTTCTCCGCCGACACGGAGATCCAGGCGATGTCGCTCGTGCAAAGGTCGGAGATCGCGCCGCCGAGCCGCTTCGCCAAGGGGGTCCCGAACGAGCTCGATCGCATCTGCGGGAAGGCGCTCGCCCGGAGCCCGCAGGATCGGTACGCCTCCGCCTACGAGATGGCGCGTGACATCGATCGGAGCGTCGAGTCGGCGTCGGCGATGCGCGTGAGCGATTGGATGACCGAGGTCGCGGGTGCCGTGATCGACGCGCGCGCGAAGCTGGTTCAAGAGGTGGAGAGCGGGCTGAGCGTCATCTCGAGGCCCGCGATCCTCGACGCTCTCTCCGCGCAGAGCACCCCTCCGGCGGCGTCCCCGTCGGCCCCGCCTCCCGCGCTCCCCGCGTCGCTCGCGACGCCGCGCGAAGCCGCCACGCAAGTCATCGCGACGGTCTCCACGGTGGCGAAAGTCGCCGATCAGGCCGTGCGCGACGTCGCCACGAAGATGGCCGAGCGCGCCGTGCGCGACGTGACCGCGTTCGCCGACGCGCTCAAGTCGCCGCAGAGCGCGACCGCGATCAAGCGGGCGTTCTCGCCGCTCACGGGGATCACGAGCGGCGCGAAGAAGAAGCGCATCGAGCGGGCGGAGCGCGAGCGGGCGAAGAAGCCGGACGCAGAGCCCGAGGTGGTGACGAAGGCCGAGGGGAAGCCCAAAGGGGGCGACGAGCGCGAAAAGAAGTAGCAGCGCGCGAAGGCGTGGCCTCGGTCAGGCGCGCGCTCCGCTACTTCCGATCGTTGAGGAGGTCGGCCGATCCGGTGTTCGGCTCGTTCGGCTGGGCCTTCGCCGTGCTCACGGGCGGAGGGGTATGGTGCCGCGCCGACGGTGCCTGCGATGGCACCGGGCGTGCGCTCGCGCTGACGGTCGGAGACGCGAAGACGGGGGTCGTGGCGGCGGGAGTCGGTGGCGAAGGAATAGGGGGCGCGATCGCGGTCGAAGTCGCGACGGGCGCGCTGGCAGCGGAGGACGGCGAGGGAGATTGCGTCGACTCGTCGTCGTTCTTCCCGTGCCAGAAGGCGCTCGCGGCGATCCCCGCGCCCACCACGAACGCGAGCGCC